>DASYIX010000107.1:0-149678 GCA_035997125.1 Gemmatimonadales bacterium | reverse complement strand
AGGCCGATCCCACCAAGGTCCTGCAACCGGAAGACGTGGCCGAGAGCATCCTGCACGCCATTCAACTCCCGGTCCGGGCCTTGGTCAGCGAGCTGGACCTGAGACCAACGAACCCATGAGCGCCTCAACTACCGCCGTACCGCCTTACCGGCCTACCGCCCTACGATGACCAGCCGCTCCGGAACCGTGCTGGTGGCCCGCTGCATCTGCCGCGACATGCCCTTCGGTACCCTGCTGCCTCGCGCACGCGCCGCGGGATGGGATCTGGCCGACCTGATCCGGGAGACCGGCTGCGGCGGACAATGCGGCCTCTGTCGCCCCTACTTACGCCAGATGTTGGCCACCGGAGAAACCGAGTTCTACGAGCTCCTGCCCCCGGATAGCTTCTGAGCAGCCTGGAAGAGGGGTTCTCGATCCGCCGGGTCACCGCTCGCCTCGAGCGCCACTGGCGCCGCCTGTCCTACACCGGCTCCATCACCGGCGTGGCGGTCATCATCTCCTGGCTCGGGCTCTGGCTCATCCGCCGGGACGATTCAGTCGGGCTGCTGCTCGCCTCAGTGGCTACGCTCCTGACCCTGGTGACCTTTCGCCATATGGGCGAGCTCTCCGAGGCGCAGAAGGAATCGCTGCGCACCGCCCTGTCCCGGGCCGATCGCCGCAATCGCGAGCTGGAGCGCCTCCGCCACCTGGCCGGTACCCTGCTGGCGGGCGCGGACCTCGATGGACTGATGAGAGAGGTCGCCAAGGCGGCCGCCGACCTGCTCGAGGCCGAGAGCGGTGCCGTGACCCTGATGGTAGAGGAGGGGCGTTTCTTGAGGGTGAAGGCGGCCACCGGGCCGCTGGAGCAGGCCACCGGGATGCTTATTCCGGTGGAGCAGTCGCTCCTGGGCTGGGTGGTGACGCAGGACAGTTCGCTGGTGTCGGACGACATGGATGCCGATCCCCGGAACTTCAAGGCGCCCGGCATCGCGGTGAACCTCAAGACTTCGGCCATCATCCCGCTGCGCTCGGCCGGGTTCGTAGTCGGTACGGTGAGCGTGTACAATCGGCGGGACGGACAGCCGTTCAGCGAGAACGACCTGCGCATGCTACAGATCCTGGGCGACCAGGTAGTGGTGGGTCTGGATCGCGCCTCGGTGTTGGCAGACAGCAAGCGGAATGAAGTCGCCCTGCGAGCCAAGAACGTCGAGCTGCAGCGGGTCACCCAGCTCAAGAGCGAATTCCTCACCAACATGTCGCACGAGCTGCGGACCCCGCTCAACGCCATCATCGGGTTCTCCGATCTCCTACTGGAGGGCGGCGCCGGCGAGGTCACCCCACCGCAGCGCGAGTTCATCGAGTCGGTGCTCCGCAACGGCAAGCATCTGCTCACGCTGATCAACAGCGTGCTCGATCTCTCCAAGGTGGAAGCGGGCCGGATGACGCTTTCCCTGGCGCTGACCGACGTCCGCGAGGCCATCCTCGGCGCGGTCACCGACACCGCCAGCCTCCGCACCGCCAAGCAGCAGGAATGCGCGGTCGAGCTGGATGCGGCGTCGCTCACCGTAGTCGCCGACGGCGTGCGCGTCCGCCAGATTCTCTACAACCTCCTCTCCAACGCGTCCAAGTTCACCCCCGAGGGCGGCAAGATCCGGCTGGCCGCCGTTCGCACCCGCGCGCCGCTGCGCCAGCCCGCCGACCGGTCGGGAGACCGCGCCCGGCTGACGTCGCAGGAGGTGGTCTGGATCTCAGTGACGGATGAGGGGGTCGGCATCAAGCGGGAGGACATGCCCAAGCTGTTCCAGGAGTTCAGCCAGGTGGACAGCTCCTCCAGCCGGCGAGCCCAGGGCACCGGGCTTGGCCTGGCGCTCTGCAAGAAGTTTGTGGAGATGCACGGCGGCACCATCGGCGCCGACTCGGTGTACGGGAAGGGCGCGGCGTTCTGGTTCCTGCTCCCGGCCGAGGGGCCGCTTCGGCGGACCATCTGAGGGCTACTGTGCTGTTGCCCAGCCTACGGCGGCGGGACTGAGTCCCTTCGGCTTCAAGCGCCTGACTTCCCCACACCCCACCCCTTGCGCTCAGCCTCAGGGACTCAATCCCGCGCCTGCGGCTGGGCACGAGACGGAGCTCCTGTAAGCGGGGAGAGGAGCAGACGGCACGGCATGGTTCGATGGCAGGCTCCCAGGGGAAGGGCGGAGCGGTTGTCGCGGAGCCTGCCGGAGGGCCATGCCAGTGCCGGCTGCGCTGGGAGGGGGGAAGCGGACGTTTTGATTCGAGAGGCCAACCTGCTAGCCTTGTAGGTGATGGAAGCGCGACGGCTGGCTCGATCGGTCTTTCTCCTGCTCTGGGTCACCCTGATCGGGTTGCACCCGATGATGGGTGCGGCCGCACCCGCCCCAGCCGGCTCCTCGGTAGATCAGCAGTCTCTCATCAGCGCTCCCCGCCAGTCACTACCAATCCCGGTGCACGACGAGGCCACCTGCGCCTTCTGCCAGGCGGCCGCCTTTGCTCCGCACAACCCCGGCAATGCCGCGGCTCCGGTCCTGGCCCTCGGACCCGAGCGTCGGGAAACTCTCTCCCAGACTCATCAGGTCATCAGCGCCGCCTCGGCGCGCCCACCCCGGTCCAGAGGCCCACCAGCCCTTCCGAACGTCTGAGTCGGCGCCACTAAGGCGCGAACCTCTTACGATCGGAGGATCACATGCACTTCCGTGCTCGCACGGTCACTTGGGTGGCCATCTGCTGGCTGGGAAGCGCGTCGCAAGCCTGGGGACAGAATCCAGCCCGGCTGGATTCGCTCTCCCGCGATCTCACAGCCTTATCTGCCCGGATCGATTCGCTCGAGGCCGGCCTCTGCCCCTCCGAGCGGCCGTTGGCGGTGCCTCGTCCCACCGGCGATCGCCGCACCGACAGTCTCGCTGCCACCGTGCAGCGGCTGGACCGTCGGCTCGCGGCGCTGCAGAAAACCCGCTGCGCCGCCGGCGCCGCAGTCCCTGCGGCCGCAGATACCACCGACGATCTGGCCGCCATCCGCCGGGCCGCAGCCGTGGCTGCCGGCCAGGGCCCGTCGCCATCGGGTGCTGATACGACCCGAGCTCAGCCGGCCGCGCAGCAGGCGGGCGGTCCGCGGGGGGCCAATCTGATGAACCCCGAGATCAGCGCCACCGGCGACATCCGGCTGATTGCCCGGGACGGCGAGCAGGACAACAGTGCGGTGGCCCGCGAATTCGAGTTCGCCTTTCAGTCGGCCCTCGATCCCTACTCCAATACCAAGATCTTCATGACGTTTGAGCAGGAGGCGGTGGGCATTGAGGAGGGCTACATCTACTGGACCGGCCTGCCCGGCCAGATCCGGCTCGACGTGGGCAAGTTCCGCCAGCAGCTGGGCGACCTGAACCGCTGGCACCTGCACGCGCTGCCGGAGACCGAGTA
The DNA here is from genome assembly GCA_035997125.1 of Gemmatimonadales bacterium. Lineage (GTDB taxonomy): Bacteria > Gemmatimonadota > Gemmatimonadetes > Gemmatimonadales > GWC2-71-9 > CAVVWJ01. Next base: position 146,267 of record DASYIX010000107.1, on the reverse strand, counting down.
TCCGCTGGTGTACCAGCGCTTCTTCGCCGAGGAGGGGCTGGTAGGAATCGGGGCCTCGCTCTATACCGCGCTGCCGTTCTCGCTCGCTGGCGCGACCCACGAGGTCTGGCTTCAGGGCACCACCGCCGAGAGCGGCCCAATGTTGGCGTCCGGCCACCAACCCGTCCTGCTCGGCCGGCTGCAGAATTTCTGGCAGCTCAACCGCAGCACCTACGCCCAGGTCGGCATAACCGGATTGGGCGGCAACAACGACAGCGCGGGACTCAGCAGCCGGGTGGCCGGCCTCGATTTCCGGCTGACGTATCGCCCTCCCCAGGCGGGAACCCGAAAGGACATCACCTTCCGGGCCGAGGGGTACCGGATGCACGCGACCGAGGTGGGGACGACGACCAACCGCTACGGCACCTTCTTGGACCTCCAGGCGCGCACCAGCCAACGCTGGGCCTTCGGCGGCCGATATGATTGGGTCGAGGCGCCGAGGGGCGTCGCCAACACCGAGTGGCGCATCACTCCCAACATCACCTGGACGGAGAGCGAGTTTGTGTTCCTCCGGCTGGAGGGGGAGCACCGTCACACCGACCTGGAGGGAAGCCGGAACATGGTTTCGTTTCAGGTCGTATGGGCAATGGGCCCGCACAAGCACGAGACGTACTAAGGCGGGGCAGCGGGGCAGCGGGGCAGCGGGGCAGCGGGGCAGCAAATAACGATACTCAACCGAACGATTGAAGGAATTAACTCATGACGTTTACATCACTGCTTATTCTTGCGGGTCTGATGGGACAACCCACCGCCCCGCCTGTTAAGGTCGTCACCAGCCTCACGACTTATGGCTCCATTGCCAAGGAGATCGTGGGCGACAAGGGCACCGCCACCTCGATCGCACAGGGCGACGAAGATCCCCACTTCGTGCAACCGAAACCCAGCTTCGTGGCCGTCCTGCGCGATGCCGACCTCTTCGTCACCACCGGCATGGACCTCGAGCTCTGGGTGCCCGCGCTGCTCGACCGGGCCGGCAACCGGAAAATCACCGAAGGCTCCCCCGGCTACGTGGCTGCCTTTCGCGGCATCGATCTGATGGAGGTGCCCACCTCGCTGAGCCGAGCAGGGGGCGACATCCACGTGGACGGCAACCCTCACATCCACACCGATCCGCTGAACGGGATCATCATCGCCCGGAACATCCTGGCCGGCCTCCAGCGGGTCTCGCCCGCCAACTCGGCCTATTTCGCCGATCGGGAGAAAGACTTCGAGACGCGAGTGCTCGAGGCCACCATTGGGCCGAAGCTGGTGACGGTGCTGACGGCCGGCACCGCGTATGACCTGCTGCGCACCGACAAGCTCTACGACTTTCTCGGCCAGCAGAAGTATCAGGGCAAGCCGTTACTCGATCAGCTCGGCGGCTGGCTCAAACAGGGCGAGGTGCTTCGGGGCAAGGAGATGGCGTGCTATCACAAGGAGTGGGCCTACTTCAGCCGGCGCTTCAAGATCGACTGCGTGACTTACATCGAGGCCAAGCCAGGCATCCCGCCGACGCCGGGACACGTGCAGGAAGTCATCCAGTTGATGAAGGAGCGGAAGATTCCGGTCCTGTTCGCGTCCAACTATTTCGATCGCAAGCAGATCGAGCAGGTGGCGCAGCGGACCGGAGCCAAGGCGGTGATCGTCCCGGAGAACACCCAGGGCGCGCCCGGAGTGAACACGTACTTTGACCTCGTCAACGCGTGGGTGGGAAGTCTGGCGACGGCCTTCCACGACGTCGCGCTCAACACTGGAGCCCGGTGATGGACCTGAGCCTCTTTCTTCCGCCGCTGGTGGCCTGCCTGGTCATCGTGGCCATCCATTCCTATCTGGGTCTGCACGTCATTGCCCGGGAGGTGATCTTCGTCGACCTCTCCCTGGCCCAGATGGCGGCGCTCGGCTCGGCGGTGGCGATCCTTGCCGGCAGCCAGCCGGATTCCTCGAGCGCATTTCTCTACGCGCTGGGCTTTACGACTCTCGGCGCCGCGGTCTTCGCGCTCACCCGGACCGAGAAAAAGGGGCTGGTACCACAGGAGGCCATCATCGGTATCGTGTACGTGATGGCATCCGCGGCCGCGATTCTAGTGGCCGACCGCACACCCCGGGGAGGGGAGGCGATTAAGGACATTCTGGTCGGCAGCCTGCTCTGGGTCACCTGGCCCACGATCATCCGGCTCGCCGCGGTCTACGCGGCTATCGGACTGTTCCACTGGATTCTGCGGCGGCGGTTTCTCACGATCTCGTTCGATCCTTCGACCGCGCTCGCGCGCGGGTGGCGCATCCGGTGGTGGGACTTCCTGTTCTATCTCTCGTTCGGGATCGTGATCACCTTCTCGGTTCCGATCGCGGGCGTGCTGCTGGTGTTCTCATTCCTGGTGGTCCCGGCGGCCATCGCGTTTCAATTCACCCGCCGCCAGGGCGCGCTGGCCGTCATCTCCTGGCTGGCGGGAGCGCTCGCCTCGGCCGGGGGACTCTTGGTGTCCTTCCATTACGATTTGCCCACCGGGCCGGTCGTCGTATGCATGTTTGGGCTGGTGCTCTTGGGCGCCTACTGCCTGAGGCGGGTACTGGGACTGCGGAACAAGTTCTCGCCGCACATCGGGGTGGAGCGGAGCAGCCGACACGGCGTGGTTTGACGGCAGGCTCCCAGGGGAAGGGTGAGGCGGTTCCCTTCGGCTTCAAGCGCCAGACTTCCCCCCACCCTGCCCCTTGCGCTCAGCCTCAGGGACTCAGTCCAGTGCCTGCGGCCGGACTTTTACTGGTTACCTGCCTGTTTCCAGTGCGGCACCGAGGGATGGGGCTGCATCGCTACCCGGCGTAGCAGCTCGAGGTGCGCAGCCACGATGTCGGCCAGGTGCTGGGCCTGCAGCACGTGACGCTCGGTAAGCCCGGACGGCGGCGCGGCGCTGAAGAGCAATGCGCCGTGAACCCGGCCCGCCACCCTGAGCGGCACGACCAGCTTGAACTCGCCGTTGCTCTGGCCCATGGCGCAGGGCAGCTCGCCGTGGAGCACGCGGGCCAGAGCGGTTCCCGCCACTGAAATCAGAGGCAGACTTGGAAGCGGGCGACGCTCCCCCGGCTCCAGCAGCACCACCCGGTCGTTCTGAGTCACCCGCAACGCAAAGGTCAGCCGGTCGAACGGCAGCACGGTCTTGGCTTCGGTTGCAATGAGCTGGGTGGCCACCGCCGGATCCGAGGTGGTCGCCAGCAGGCCGGCAATACGGAACAGCAGATCGGCGTTGGGATCGCGCTCCGGCGGGCGGAGAACGGGTGCGGGTAAGGGCGCGGGTAAGGGTGCGGGCGCGACCACGGGCGCGGGTGGCTGGTCGGTGCGCAGGAACCCGCCGATCTGCGGGGTGATCAGTCCAGCCAGGAGCACCAGGAGCTCGACGTCCTCCTCGCTGTAGAGCTCCGGCCCGATGCTCCCCACCAGCAGGTAAGCCGCTGCGCTGCCTCGAAGGCTGATGCGGGTGCCGACCACCGACCTCAGGTCGGCGCCGCCGGACTCGCCGGCGGTGAGAAACCCCCGCGGCCACCGCTCATCCGCATAGGTATCGGGCACCAGCAGCTGGCTCCGCGAGCCGAAGATACCGCTGATATCGAGATGCTCTGCGCTAATCACCAATGAGGGATCGCTCCACAGGACGCCGCCGGAATGCTCGCCCAGGCGGAAGTACTCCGTGCCGGATGCATCGGGGACCAGCAGCTCAACGTGGTCGTGCGGCAGGAGCGGCGCGAGACCGCGAGCGATGGCGGCCACGAACCGCTGCGGTCCGGCCACATCGCCATTCGCCCGCGACACCGTCTCCAGCAATCCGGCTATCCGTTCGTGCTGCCGGGAAGCCGTTCCCTCCGCCGGCTTCCACTGCCGGGCGATTCTCCCCAGCATGGGCCCCACCCGTTGCGCCACGCACTGCAGCACCACCCGCTCCACCGCACCGTACCGGTCGCGCTCGAGATTCGCCACCAGGAGCAGCGCCACGTCGCGTTTGCCGAAGCGAATCGGGAGACAGGTGACCGAGCCATAGCCGGCATCGTGCACGATCTCCTCGACCAGCGAGAGCTGCTCCGGCTTCAGGAATGGTGAGGGTAGGGGAACCACCAGCTCGTCTTCCGCCAGCTCGGCCGGGCCCAGCAGGACCACACCACCCTGCGCGGGGTAGAGCCAGAGTCCCATGAGGTCGTGGGGGACCTCGATAGCCAGGGTGTTCGACAACGCCTCGTGCCAGGTGGCGAGCGCCACCGGATCCACCTGCCCGTCATCCGCTCGGAGAATGGGAACGAGCGGCTCACTCCCCGCCGAGGAGAGTGGATCGTCCGCCAGCTCGTCGTGCAGCTCGGAGCTCATGCGCCGCTGACAGGCATGACGTATGCCGATCGGGAAGCTGTCGCAAGTCGCTGCGACGATATGGGTTGGCGACGGAGCTCAGCTCTTTCCGCGGCCGCCCTTTCCTTATATGGATGGCGTCCTGCCGCGTCTCTTGCAGGTCGCTGCCTGCTATGCCCAAGAGACTCCGTAGTTTGACATACCCCCGGCCCCTATTAGATTCAGTCCAGCAACTTCCTCTGGCAAGATGGCCGCGTGAACCCAAGCTCGACGATCGAGACCCTCACAATTCCCGTATCGGGCATGCACTGCGCCGGCTGCAGCGCCCGGGTGCAGCGCACGCTCGAGCATGCGCCCGGTGTCGCCGCGGCCAACGTGAACCTCATGACCGGCTCGGCCACGGTCGAGTACGACCCGCTCACCATCACGGCGGAATTGCTGGTCGAGACCATTCGGGAGACCGGCTACGGTGCCGAGCTTCCGCGCGAGGCCGAGTCGGCCGAGCAGATGCTGGACGCCCGGGACGAGGCCCACTCCGCTGACATCGCCGATCTTCGGCGCAAGGTCTGGTTCAGCTTGGCCGTCTCGCTCCTGGTCATGCTCTTCAGCATGGAGGACGTTCAGCGCGCTGTGCCCTCGCTCTCCGCCGACGGCTGGCGTTACCTGCTGCTCGGCCTGACGCTGCCGGTGATGGGTTGGGCCGGCCGGCATTTCTACAGCCGGGCCTGGGCCGCCTTCCGCCACCGCAGCGCCGACATGAACACATTGATCGCGGTGGGCACCGGCGCGGCGTTCCTCTTCAGCCTTGCAGTCACTCTCTTCGACGATTGGTTCCTCGCCCACGGCGTTGTCCCCCAGGTCTACTACGAGGCGGTGGTCTGGATCATCGCCCTGATTCTGCTCGGCAACCTGTTGGAGGCTCGGGCCAAGGCTCGCACCTGGGAGGCGCTCCGCCGGTTGATCGCTCTCCGCCCTGCAACCGCCCGGGTGATACGGCGTGGGCTGGAGGAAGAAATCTCTCTCGACCAGCTCCGGGTCGGCGATGAGGTCATCGTGCGGCCGGGCGAGACCATCGCCGCGGATGGCGTGGTGGTGGACGGCACCAGTCACGTGGACGAGTCGATGCTCACCGGCGAGCCGGTGCCGGTTTTCAAGGGACCCGGCAAGCCGGTCACCGGAGCCACGCTCAATCGAAATGGGACGCTTCGTTTTCGGGTGACTCGGGTGGGGCCGGACACGGTGCTCTCCCACATCATCCGTCTGGTGCAGCAAGCTCAGGAATCCAAGCCGGCCATCCAGCGACTGGCCGACCGGATTGCGGCGGTGTTCGTTCCGGTGGTCCTCTTGCTCGCGATGGCGACCTTCGTGCTCTGGCTCGTTCTCGGACCGCAGCCGTCGTATCTCCACGGTCTGGTTGCGGCGGTCACCGTTTTGATCATCGCCTGTCCCTGCGCCATGGGCCTGGCGGTGCCCACCGCGGTCATGGTGGCCACCGGGAGAGGCGCGGAGCTCGGCGTGCTCATCAAGGGCGGCGAGGCGCTGGAGCGGGCCGGACAGACCGACGTCGTGGTGTTCGACAAGACTGGGACGGTGACGGAGGGACGGCCCGCGGTGGAGTCGGTCCGCCTTGCGACGGACGATCTCGAGCAGGGCCGGCTGCTCCAGCTGGCGGCATCGGTGGAGCGGCTGAGCGAGCATCCGCTCGCCGAGGCGATCGTGCTCGCGGCCGAGCGGGCGGGTGTTCCACTCCTTCCGGCGAGAGAGTTCGAGTCGCGTACCGGGAGGGGCGTGGCCGGCAAGGTAGAGGGTCATCCGGTTGCGGTGGGGAATCTTTCCTTCATGCGCGAGCTCGGGCTCGACCCGGCGCCGCTCCGCGCGGCGGCCGACCAGGCCGGAGCCGAGGGGAAGACGCCGGTGTATGTGGCGCTGGATGGCCGGGTCGCGGCGCTGCTGGCCATTGCCGACCCGATCAAGCCGACCAGTCAGGATGCGGTGGCGCGACTCCACCGGCTCGGGTTCGAGCTGGTCATGCTCACCGGCGACGACCGCCGCACCGCCGAGTCGGTGGCGAGGGCCGTGGGGATCGATCGGGTTCTGGCCGAGCTGTCACCGGGCAAGAAGCTGGAAGAGATCCGGCGAATGCAGGACCAGGGGAAGATCGTCGCCATGGTCGGCGATGGCTTGAACGACGCGCCGGCTCTGGCCCAGGCGGACGTGGGAATCGCCATGGGCACCGGGACCGACGTGGCGTTGGAGGCAGGCGCCATCACGCTCCTGCGCAACGACCTTCTGGGAGTGGTGGACGGCATTGGGCTGTCGCGCCGGAGCATGCAGATCATCAAGCAGAATTTGTTCTGGGCCTTCGTCTACAACGTGATCGGCATTCCCATCGCGGCCGGGGTACTGTATCCCGGGCTCGGCATCCTGCTCACGCCGGCCATAGCGGCCGCGGCGATGGCGGCGAGCTCGGTGAGTGTGGTGTCGAATAGTCTGCGGCTGAGGAAGTTCAAAAGTCCAAATGGAGCAGCACATGGCAATCGAAAGTAGCGTCCCCTGCGCCTGCGGCGCCCGCTCGGGCGAAGGGGCTCACTCGACCGCGGTAGACCCCGAGGTCAAGCACTCGATCAGCACTCGCCTCCGGCGAATCGAGGGTCAGGTGCGCGGACTGCAGAAGATGGTGGAGGAGGAACGCTACTGTGCGGACGTGCTGATGCAGCTCTCCTCGGTGCAGGAGGCGCTCCGAGGGGTGGGGCGGGGCCTGTTGCACAATCATCTGAAGTACTGCGTCGCCGAGGCGATCCGTAGCCACGACCAGGAGCAGGCCGACGTGATGTACGACGAGCTGATGGAGCTGATGTACAAGAATGCTAGATGAGAAGTGCGTTGGAGTCGGGCGAGCCTGTCATCCTCACCCTCTCGATGTCCCTGCCCACCGTCCGGGTCGCACCCAGGATCACCAATCCACCAATGATGGAGACCGACGGAAGCACCAGCACCGCCCGGTGGAGCCCGAACCGGTCGGACAGCGCGCCGATCAGCGGGAACGCCACCGCGTCGCCTACCAGGTGAATGAAGAGCAAGTAAGCCCCCGCGACGGTCGCGCTGATTTTTGCCGGGACCACGTCGAAGATCACCGCCGCTATGGGTCCGTTGAACCAGGATAGAAAGAAGAAGGCCGCGGAGAACACCGGGACGAACAGCCTCAGGTCCCGCAGGGTGAGCAGCCAGACCGCCAAAGGCCCGCCGATCAAGAGACCGAGACAGATCGTCCACACCCGGCCGGTGATGGTATAGCGTCTCAGCCAGTCGGCCACAATCCCGCCGACCAGCGATCCGGCGATTCCCGATATCAATCCCCAGCCGCCCAGGAGGGTGGCCGCCCTCGCCACGGTGAGATTCAGCTCCCGCGACACAAACGTCGGGGCCCACCCCACCAGACCGTTCATGCCGAAGGAGATCAACGCCCCGCCCAGGAAGATGTAGACCAGGGTAGGGGTGCGGAGGACGACCGCGAGCGAAATCGCTCGCTCGCCAAACACCCGCGCCAACGCGGTGATTCGGGTGGGTGGCACGGTCGCGACCCGTCTGGCCCAGGTACGGATGTTCAGCGTCAATCCGATTGCCACCGCTGCGGCGAACGCCGCGGCGTCGGCCCTCGAGTCGGCGCCATAGGCGCGGTCGAGGTAGAAGGCGAGCACGCCGCCGATCGCAACACTCGCCAGCAGGGGAAGAAACTGCCGGGCCAGCGCACTTATGCCGACACCCAGCTCCCTGAATCCCGCGCGGAGCGAAAGGGAGCTTGCGGTCCGCTGCGGATCGCGGAGTCGGGCGGTGAACGCCGAGAGCACCAACCCGGGCAGGCTCACCGCAATGAAGGCAGTCCGCCAGTCGTACACCGCTTCCAGCCGTCCCCCCAGCCAGATCCCGATCACCCCTCCCAGGGTAATGCCGGCCGCGAGGATGCCCAGCGCAACGGCGCGTCCCCGGAGCGGGAAGTAGTCCGCCGTGAGCGACTGCGCCGCCCCGCTGAACGCCGCAGCCCCCATGCCCACCAGCGCGCGGCAGACCAGTAGCTGGCTGAAGCTGGTGGCAAACCCGCTCGCCAGGGTGAATGCACTCCAGAGCACCACACCGGTGGTGATGACCGCCCGGCGGGACCTCAGATCGCTGAGGATGCCGAAGGGAAGCGCGGCCAGCGAGAACACCAGCACGTAGGCCGAGGCCAGCCAGCCGAGCTGCGCGTCGCTGATGGCGAGGTCCCGCTTGATCGGCTCGAACAGGGCAAAGATTACATTGCGATTGACGAAGCTGAGCAGGTTGGTGAGCGCGAGCAGCCCCAGCGCATAGAGGCTGTAGCGGCCAAGCCGTTGCGCCCCTGAAGAGGCGTCCGGCGCGGCTGGTGGTGCGACTGGAGCGGGCGGGAGAACGCTCACCTGCGCGTGACCGTCTCCGCTCCACCCGCGCCGGGGTGAATATGGGTGAGAGACTCTTCGGCCCGCTGGTCCCGGGATCCGAGCGCGGCCCGATACTCCGAGACCAGGCGGTCCATCATGGCTGCCCGGCGGGAAAAGAGCCGCTTGAGGGGTCGTGATTGGCGCCGCTCCATGGCATAAGCGGTCAGTAGGGGAAGGGCGATTGAGCTGTCGCTGTAGATCACGACCGTGCCGGGCAACTGGTCAGGATCGATCTTGCCCCAGCTCACCGCTTCCGCGGGCGTGGCGCCGGAGAGGCCTCCGGTATCGGGACGCGCATCGGTCATCTGGAGGAAGTAGTCGTGTCCCCGCTCGTCGATCCCCAACACTTCCTGGATCTGGGGCTCGGTCTGCAACATGAAGTTCTTGGGGCTGCCGCCCCCGACGATCAGCACCCCGCTCTTGCCACCACCACGCTTGGCCTCGAGGACGATGCTGGCCGTCTCATTGACGTCCGCGCTCACATCGAACCGCAGCTTGCTGCCCGCGAGCGCCTGTTCGGCGACGTTCATCCCGATCGAGCTGTCTCCCGGAGAGCTGGTGTAGATCGGCACCTCCAGCTCGTGGGCAGCCGCAAGGACCGACCGGCGAGACAGTCCCAGCGCCCGCTCCCGCTCGGCGACGTATCCGCCGAGCAGGTAGTGGTATTCCGCGGTGCTCATGGGCCGCTGGAATTCCTTCCCAGCCGAGACTTCGCGAATGAAGGCATCGGTCGAGAGCAGGACGCTGTAATCGAAGAAGATGTCGTAGATGCGGACGACGCCCTTGTCGCGCAGCACGACGTCATCGGCGTTCGGGGTGCCCCGGTGCATCGCCAGGCCCAGGGCAAAGTGCGCGTCGTGATACAGATTGGCCCCGGTCGAGATCACCCAGTCGACAAAACCCGCTTCCATCAGCGGGATGAGGCAGCTCATCCCCAGGCCGGCCGGCGTCATGGCCCCCGTCAGGGTCATACCCACCGTGACGTCAGACTCCAGCATCCGTTGGGTGAAGAGCTGGCAGCCCTCGCGCAGGCGGCCCGCGTTGTAGGCCAGGAATGCGTTGTCGATCAACTCGGCCACCGATTCTTTCCCGGTGGTCGCCTTGGGATCGATCCGCTGGCCCCGCAGGTATGGGGCTGACGGTCTAGCGTTCATTTGCGGCCAAGCCTTTGTTCCGTGCTTCTATCACCAGCCGGGTGGCCTCCGCCGGGTCGTCGGTGACGCGGAACAGTTTCAAATCCTTTACATCGACCTTCCGCTCGGCGGCTACCGTCTTCGTGAGCCATTCCACCAGGCCGGACCAATACTCCTTGCCGAACAGGATCACCGGGAAGTCTTTGACCTTTCCGGTCTGAATCAGGGTGAGCGCCTCGAACAGCTCGTCCATGGTGCCGTAGCCGCCGGGGAAGACGATGAACGCGGTGGCATATTTCACGAACATCGTCTTGCGCACGAAGAAGAACTTGAAGTTGAGGCTCCGGCTGAGAAATCGATTGGCGCCTTGCTCGAACGGCAGCTCGATATTGCAGCCGATCGACAGTCCCTTTCCTTCCAGAGCCCCCTTATTGGCCGCCTCCATGATCCCGGGACCCCCGCCGGTGATGACCGGAATGCCGGAGCCGGCCAGAAGCCGCGCGGTCTCCACCGCCGCTAGGTAATGGGGATCGGTCGGAGGTGTCCGGGCGGAGCCGAAGATCGAGACGCCGTCCCGAACATCGGACAGATTGTCGAACCCCCAGACGAATTCCCCCATGATGCGGAGCACACGCCAGGGATCCGAAACGAGGATCTGCTCCTTGTCGTGCCGCTCCCGCGGCTGGGGACCTTCAAGGAGGGTCTCGTCCTCGGTCGGACGCTTGTTGTCGTCCATTGTGCGGTAGGGACTGTTGGTCATAGGGAGCGGAATATACCAATTATAATTCGCTAATGTCCCGCTCCTGGATGGCGCTGACCGGCAGGCTTGCATGGCGGGGGCTGCTCAACCCACGGCTCGGACTCGATCTAATCCGGACCGCCTGGGCATTCCGGGGCCGGCGCTGGTGGGCCCGCGCCCCGTATCTGCCGCTGCCGGATCGACCCTACCTCCGTTGGCGGATGTATACCGCCTACGCGGACGAGAACGCCGTCCCTCCGGTAGAAGACGTAGTCCGTTTTGCCCGGTGGCGCCGTCAGACCATGGGCCTGTGAGGCGTTTGCCGTGAAAAATGGGCGCCAGGGAGGGACGACTCCCCAAGTCGTGATCATCGGAGGTGGGTTCGGCGGACTCTACGCCGCCCGCGGTCTGGCGCGCGCGGCGGTGCACGTCACCCTGGTGGACCGCCGGAACCACCACCTCTTCCAGCCGATGCTGTATCAGGTCGCTACCGCGGCACTCAACCCCAGCGACATCGCCGCCCCCATCCGGTCGGTACTTCGAAAGCAAAAGAACACCGAGGTGCTGCTCGCTGAAGTGTCGAGCATCGACACCAGAAACCGTCGGGTGGCGTTTACCGACGGGTCGGATATCACCTACGATTATCTCGTCGTCGCCACCGGGGCCAGGCACTCCTATTTCGGGCACGACAACTGGGAGCCGCTCGCCCCGGGGCTCAAGAGTCTCGAAGATGCGGTCGAGATCCGGCAGCGGGTGCTACTGGCCTTCGAGCTGGCCGAGCGGGAGCCGGATCCGGTGCGCCGGCATGCGTACCTGACCTTCGTGGTGGTGGGCGGGGGACCCACCGGAGTGGAAATGGCCGGAGCGGTCGCGGAGCTCCGCCGCTACGCGCTCCGCCGCGACTTCCGCCGTATCGATCCGGGTGAGGCCACCGTCATGCTCCTGGAGGGCGGTCCCCGGCTGCTCCCCTCCTATCCCCCGAGCCTGAGCGACAAGGCCAAGCTCGACCTTCGCCGGCTCGGGGTGGAAGTGCGGACCGAGACGATGGTCACCGACATCCGTCCCGGCCTGGTGGTCGCCGCGGGCTGGACCATTCCCTCCCAGACGGTCATCTGGGCAGCGGGCAACGTGGCCAGCCCGATTCTGCGATCGCTCGATACGCCCCTCGATAAGATTGGCCGTGCCATCGTCGAGCCGGATTGCACCATTCCTCATCGTCCCGAGGTATTCGTGCTGGGCGATGCGGCGTTGTTCACTCATCAGGAGGGCGGCCCTCTGCCCGGCGTCAGCCCGGTGGCCATCCAGATGGGTGAGTACACCGCGCGCACCATCCAGGGCGACCTCGCGGGGGAGCCGCGGCGGGCCTTTCACTACTGGGACAAGGGACAGCTCGCCGTGATCGGCCGGGGCCGGGCAGTCGCCGACATCTGGAAGCTGCACTTCGGCGGGCTGCTCGCGTGGCTGATCTGGACCTTCGTCCACATCTTCTTTCTCATCGGATTCCGCAATCGGGTCATGGTCATGCTGCAGTGGGCCTGGTCGTACCTGACCTACGGCCGGGGCGCCCGGCTCATCACCAGCGAGACGCCGTGCATGCCTCCGATTCCGCCCGTCACGGTTCCGGCGGCGTCCCCATGAGTCTCACCGCTGCAGTCAAGGATCGCGCGGCAGAGTTGGGGTTCATTGCGTGCGGCGTCACCCATCCTGGCCCGACTGCGCACGCCGACCGGCTCGATCGGTGGCTCGCCCGGGGCTACGCCGGCACCATGCGATATCTCCACCGCCAGGCCAGGCGGCGGAAGAACCCGGCATTGATCGCTCCCGATGCGCGCGCCGTGGTGGTGGTGCTCGACAACTACTACACCCCGGATGAAGAGTCCGACCTCAGGCCGCCTCGAATCGCGAAGTATGCCCGGGGAGAGGACTACCACCGGGTGACCCAACGGCGGCTGGCCGAACTGGCGGATTTTCTCCGGACCCACGGCGCCCGGCTGAGCCGTACCTATGCCGACGCCGGCCCGGTGCCCGAGCGCGAGCTGGCTCAGCGCGCCGGCCTGGGCTGGATCGGCAAGAACACCATGCTGATCAGCCCGGAGGCCGGATCCTTCTTCTTCATCGGCTCGGTGTTCACCGATCTCGATCTGGATCTCGACTCGCCCTTCGATCTCGACCGCTGCGGCAGCTGCACCCGGTGTCTGGATGCCTGTCCCACTGAGGCGTTGGTGGAGCCGCGGGAGCTGGACGCCACCCGGTGCATCTCCTATCTCACCATCGAGCAGCGGGGTCCTATTCCGGAGGAGCTGGCGGCGCGGTTCGAGGGCTACGCCTTTGGCTGCGACATCTGCAACGATGTGTGCCCCTGGAACCAGCGCTTTGCCCAGCCCACGGGCATCCCCGAGTTCCGGTCGCGACGGTGGCCTGGCACCACGGATGCCGACTTCTTCGAGAACATGACGGAGGAGGAGTTCGCCGGCCGCTTCGGCGAGACGCCCCTGGAGCGCCCCGGGCTGGAAGGCATGCGGAGGAACTTTCGCGCCGCGTTCGCCTCCTCTCCGGCGGCGGGTCCCCGATGACCTCACAGCTGGAGCGGCTACTACGTTACGACCTCTGGGCCAACCGGGAGACGTTGAAATCCCTGGGCCAGGCCATTCCGCCGCCGCGGAGCCTGAAGTGGATGGGCCATATCATCGGAGCCGAGTTCTTGTGGCTGGCGCGGCTGGAGGGTGGGACGAGTGAATTGCCGGTGTGGCCGGATCTGTCACTCAAGGACTGCGGCAGACGTCTGGGAGAACTGTCTCATCAACTCCTGGAGGGCCCGGTCAAGGCGGGACCCAAACGGCTCAGCGAGCCGATATCCTACACCAACTCCAAGGGAGAGAGCTGGACCAGTACGGTCGAGGAGATTCTGACTCACGTGGTCATCCACTCCGCCTACCACCGGGGGCAGATCGCCGCCGATGTCCGGGCTGCGGGGCAGACACCGGCGTACACCGACTATATCCACGCCGTGCGGCAGGGCCTGGTCGAATGACTTCTCCGTCGGCGGGGCCCCTGTTGATCGTCGTCGGACTCGGAATTGCCCTGATCGGATTGCTGGTATGGTCCGGCGGACTCAGCTGGTTCGGGCGACTGCCGGGAGATATCCGAATTGAACGGGAGACAGTGCATGTTTACATCCCACTGGTCTCCATGTTCCTGGTCTCGGTAGTGCTAAGCCTCATCATGTATCTCATCAATCGACTCTTCTAGTCGCCATTCACCGATGACCGATCAGGCTCTGGGCCGTACCTCAGGCCCCCTCATGGGCACTCACGGAACCCGCCAGTTGGAGCGGCTCCGGCGTCTGGCCCGCCTGCTCGACAGCGCCGTCCAGCTCCCCGGAACCCGGTACCGCATTGGACTGGATCCCATCATTGGACTGGTGCCCGGGATCGGCGACATCATCGGCGCAATCTTCTCGACGTTCATCATCTATCAGGCGGCTCGGCTGGGGGCTCCCCGGGCTACTCTGGTCAGGATGCTGGCCAATGTCGGCGTGGATACCCTGGTCGGGGAGATTCCCCTGCTCGGGGATCTGTTCGACTTCGGGTGGAAATCCAACACCCGGAATATCGCGCTGCTGGAACAGCACCTCGACCGGCCGGTGGCTGCCAAAGCAGCGAGCCGGCAGCTGCTCTTCCTCCTGGGGCTCGGCCTGCTGATACTGTTTGCCGGCGTTATCGCGCTCGGAGTCGTTCTGGGACATTTCCTTCTGGAGTCGGCGAAATGAAAGCCGGTGTTATGAGCCCTTCGCTGTACAGCGTCGCCATCTTCGTCAACGACATCGGGCGAGCAATTGAGTTTTACCGGGATACCCTCGGTCTTCCTCTGACCAAGCAGGGTTCGTTCGGGGCCGAGTTTCTGGAGGGAGAGACCCACTTAGGGGTACATCCGGCGATCCATCCCGAGGCCAAGTCGCTGGTGGGGCGGCACACCGGTATCACGCTATTGGTCCCCGACCTGCTCCACGTCTGCGGAGTGCTGCATGACCGTGGGGTTCGCTTCATCACCGAGCCGACGCAGCAATCCTGGGGCATCATGGCGATGGTCGCCGACCCGGATGGAAACATGCTCGCGCTCTGGGAAGACAAGGTGCCCGAAGCGGAGGACCACCGTCCGATGGATCAGGCCGACGGAACCGCCTGATTCCCGCGCGCCTGGCCGGGCTGGAACGGCGAGATGGCTCGCGCCGGCGGATGACCCCGGAAGCAATCCTCCACGATCTGCCCCTGCTGCTCCATTCCATATGCGGTGAACGGCTTGTCCGGATCGGCGGTGTAGCGATAGGGGCTGGGTCCGATCCCTGCCTTGCGGTGGAGTAGCTCTCGCGCTTGGGCGGCGACGCCTTTGGTGAAGTAGGCCACGGCTCCCCACGCCTGATACTGGGCGCAGTGAGTCAGCTCATGGGCCAGCACCGGTAAATCGCGGTCGCAACCCCGCGGGAGAAACACGCGGTTGCCGAGCGCAACGGCCCGGTTGCCGCTGAGCCAGAGGACCACTTGGCGGAGCAGGCCTGCGGCACCGGGAGTGCCACTGCGATACAGGCGCACCCGCCGGCAATCCAAGGCGCTAGCAAGCGTGCCCAGCTCAGAGCATTCGCTCGGGGTCAGAAGTTCAGCTGGCATATTCGATTCGGGCAAACAAAAGCAATCACGAAAGCCCGAAAGAAATCGAAACCACGAAATCGGAAATGAGAATTTTTTCGTGTTTTCGTGGTGGGTTGGTTGTTCTACGTACCGAGAAACTCTCCGATTGGCGCCAACGCCTCGATATGATCGCAGAAGATCTTGAACGTAGCGATCAGTGGCACCGCGACGAAGGCGCCCGGCACCCCCCAGATCCACCACCAGAAAACCAGGCCAATGAAAATTGCTACCGGATTGAGGGTGAGCCGGCGGCCCAGAACCAGCGGAGTGACCAACTGCGACTGCAGGAGGTTTACGGTCAGGTAACTGGCCGGGACCAGCAGGGCGTGGCCCACCTGCTCGAACGTCACCAGCCCGGCCAGCCCCAGCACCGCCACTAATGCGGTTGCCCCCAGGTAGGGGACGAACTCCGCTAAGGCAGCGAGCGCGCCCCACAGGAGCGGATTCGGCATCTTCAAGAGAAGCATTACCCCGGCAACGGCGAGCCCCAATCCGAGATTGACCAGCGTCACCGTGGCCAGGTAGGTGGAGATCGAGGACTCGGTCTCCCGGGCAATCGCCACTGCCTTCTTCTTGTCGCCCAGCTGGGGCAGCACTTTGATCAGCTTCTGGAGAAACAGATCTCCGGCGGCGAGCAGGAAGTAGAGCAGGATGATGACCTCGAGGAGTCCGGTGATCACGGTTTGCGTCGTGCCGAAGAACCGCTCGCTCAGGCTCGGCCCTTTCACCACTACCTCCTGAGCCTTGGAGTCATTCACCTTGGTGGCCTGCTCTACCTGCTCGGCGGTCTTGCTGACCTGCTCCACCGGTTTGCGCAGCTTGGCCAGCCGGTTTTGCGCCTCCCGCACGCTCCCGGGCAATTTGGCGACCCACTCCTTGGCGGGGCCAGTAAGCCCGTAAACCGATCCGCCAGCAGCTCCCAGGAGTGCCAGGATGACCAGCGCGGCTCCGAGCGGCTCGGGTATGCCGCCTCGTTTGAGCGTACGAATGAGCGGGCTGAGCAGGAGATTGAGAAGAGTGGCCAGCACGATCGGCAGGAAGAACGCCTGGGCAAAGTAGAGGGTGTAGAACAGGGCCAGAATGAAGAGGCCCGTGATGGCGAGCGACCGGATCCCGATCCGCTCGCGCAGCGCTGCCTCGGTCTTGCCGAGGTCGGGGTGTTCGACAAGCTCACCCGCACTCGAGTCGGTACCTATCGACACGCTGTTCCTCCCAGCCTAGGGCCCCTGTCCCTTCGTCCGGGCCGGCAGTAAGGTTAGCCGGCCAGGCACGAATGTCTGTGCGCCGGCTTTCCTTCAGCCCGGAATAGAGCAGCATGTCACGCCTCTGGCAATCAATCCTTTCGCTGTGGGCCTGGCTGGTCCTCGTCCTCTGCATTCTGTGCTGGTTCCCACTGCTCCTCGTCGTGCGCCTGTTCACCGCGCCATTCGATCGCGGCAACTACGTCACCGGATATCTCTTTCGGCGCATCGGCCCGGCGATGGCCAGCCTCAACCCGCTCTGGCGCTTCCGCTACTCCGGAAAGATGCCGGACGACCCCAGAAAGCCGTTCGTGGTGGTCTCCAATCACGAATCCTTTGCCGACATTCTGCTCATCAGCCATCTGCCGTGGGAAATGAAATGGCTTTCCAAGTCCGAGCTGTTCCGGATACCGGTCATGGGCTGGATGATGTGGTTGGCGGGCGACGTTCCGGTCAAGCGCGGCTTCGGCCCCAGTGCGGTCGAGGCCATGGAGCGATGTCGTCAGGTACTGCGAAACCGGGTCTCGGTGATGATTTTCCCCGAGGGCACCCGGTCCAGGACCGCCGAGTTGCTGCCGTTCAAGGACGGCGCATTCCGCCTGGCGATCGAGGCAGGCGTCCCCATTCTTCCTCTCGCCGTGTCCGGCACCAGGACCGCGCTGCCCAAGCACGGCTGGATATTCGGCCGCTCAGCGGCGGAGGTCCGGGTCCTCGAGCCGGTGGAAACCAGCGGGCTGAGCTTGGATGATGTGCCCGCGCTCAAGGCAAAGATTCGGGACCTGATCGTCAGAACCCGGGATGCGATGGCAGCCGCGCGAAGGTGAAGCGCCGGTCACCTGCCCAGATCGCCTGGCGCGCGCACCCGTCCCACCGCGCCGGCCAGCGCCAACAAGGTGAGCAGGTACGGCAGCATGAGGAACAGTTGATAGGGCGCATTCACGCCCAGGGCCTGCAGCAGAAACTGCAGCGCGGTGGCCAGTCCGAACAGCAGCGCCGCGAGCGCAACGCCCGCGGGGTGCCAGCGCCCCAGGACCACGATCGCAATCGCCAGGAAGCCGCGACCCGCCGTCATCCGCTCGGCAAAAGTACCCACCTGGGCCAACACCAGCGTCGCGCCACCTAACCCGGCGAATCCGCCTCCAACAATGGTTGCTCCGGCCCGAATCAGGCGGGTTCTGACTCCTGCGGCACGGGCCATCGCGGCCGCTTCACCGGTTGCCCGCAGGGCCAGGCCGAGCCGGGTCCGAAAGAGTACCCACCAGACCAGAGGCAGTGCGGCAATGGCGAGGTAAGTTGGCGCGGGCTGCTCGAAGAGCGCCGGCCCCAGCACCGGGATGCGGGAGAGACCCGGAATCCCTACCGTTCCGAACGTGGGGATCGTGAGACCAGCACCGCCCGCGCCGAATGCTTGCCG
This sequence comes from Gemmatimonadales bacterium, assembly GCA_035997125.1. Classification (GTDB taxonomy): domain Bacteria; phylum Gemmatimonadota; class Gemmatimonadetes; order Gemmatimonadales; family GWC2-71-9; genus CAVVWJ01. The sequence goes on along the minus strand of DASYIX010000107.1, from coordinate 128,256 downwards.
GTAAATCGTACCGGTCAAGCCGATGGCGGCGAGCGTGATTGCCGTGCCGGTGATGATCTGGTCAGCTCGGGCCCCGATAGCCAGCAGAGCGAACACCGTGGCGAGAGCCATTCCTGCTAGAGCGGCGAAGACCATCCCAACCCATGGCCCTCCCGCGACTGCTCCGATGGCCGCGGCGAGAGCCCCGGCCAGCATGGTCCCCTCGATTCCCAGATTGATCACCCCGGAGCGCTCAGCTACCGTCTCACCGGTGGCGGCAAAGAGCAGCGGCGTTGCCACCCGCACGGCCGCGGCCAGGAAGGCGGCCGCGAGCGTCAGCACCTCGGTCATCCGGCGGTCCGGTTGGCAGCAGGCCGGGTCCTTCGGATGATGCGGACGCCGCTCCACCCGCCCTTCGGCGCGGTGGCAAGCAGCGCGACGATGATGATCACGGCTTCGACCACGTACACCGCCACGGCGGGCACGCCGGCCTCGCGCTGCATTGCGCCGGCTCCGGCCTCCAGGCCTCCAAACAGAATTCCGGCAAAGACGACCCCGATCGGATGAAGCCCGCCGAGCAGGGCCACCGCGATCCCGGTGAAGCCGTAGCCGGGCGACAGGTTTTGAAACAAGGCGCCGGATACTCCGCTAACCTCGACCCCGCCGGCTAGTCCAGCCATCGCCGCCGACAGGAAGAGAGCCACCGCACCAATCTTCTGGCTGTCTACTCCGCCGCTCACCTCCGCTGCCCGGGGACCGACTCCGACCGCCCGAAGGCGAAAGCCCCACAGTGTTCGGGCAAACACAAACCAGAGGACCACCGCGGCGGACAGCGCGATCAGAAAACCGGCGTGCAGACGGGTCCCGAACAGCAGGGGAAGTCGCGCGGACGATGCGATCGGATCGCTCTGGGGATAGATATGGCTTCGCTCCTGAAGCGGTCCCTGGACCATGAGGCTCACCAGCGAGTCGGCCACAAAGTTGAGCAGCAGGGTACTGATCACCTCGATGACGCCGAACCGGAGCTTTAGCCAGACCGGTATTGCCACCCAGGCGGCACCCGCCAGAGCGGACGCGAGCAGCAGGATCGCGACCGATAGCGGGGCGGACCCGCCGGCCACATGGAGCCCTACCCAGGTGGCAGCGATCGCCCCGGCGTAGAACTGTCCTTCCGCTCCTATGTTGAAGACCCCGGCCCGAAAGGCGACGGTGATTCCCAATCCGATCAGAATCAGGGGCACCGAGCGTACCAGGGTCGCGGAGGTAAAGGCGTACCAAGAGCCGAAGGCGCCAGACCAGAGCGCGGCCAGCGCAGGCAGCGCGTCGTACCCTGCTGCCTCCAAGCCCAGCATGAGGAAGATGAGCCCCAGAACCACGGCAGCCGCAGCCCAAGCCAGGCGGCTCATCTCTGCCGCTCGGTCCCCAACATCAGGTTCCCGATTTCCGCCCGGGAGGCGGTGAACGGCACCTCAGTGATTGTTCCACCGGCCACCACGATCACCCGTTCGGCCAGATGGAGAACCTCATCGAGATCGCTGGAGTGAAAGAGAACTGCCGCTCCCCCGGCCGCCGCCGAACGGAGCCGGGCGTGTACGGCCGCCGCCGCCGCGACGTCGAGGCCGCGCGTAGGGTTTTCCGCCACGATCACCGCCGGCCTGCGTGCGAGTTCACGTGCCACGATCAGCTTCTGTTGGTTCCCTCCGCTGAGCGATCCGGCCCGCGCGTCTGGTCCCGCCGCTGCGATCCCGAACTCATTCAAGAGCTCGGCGGTGCGGTCTCGAGCCTGCCGCCAGCGGATCCTCCCCCTGCGGATCCAGGGCGCCTCACTACCCAGCCCCAGCACGACATTCTCGGTTAGGCTGAGCTCAGAGATCAGCCCCTCGGATGTACGATCCTCTGGAATGAACCCAATGGGGCGAGTGACCTCGAGTCTTCCCCGGAGCGGCATGATGCGCCCCGCCACTGCACGGAGGAGTTCGCGCTGGCCGTTTCCTTCCACCGCCGCGACCCCTACGATCTCACCTTCCCGAATGGACAGGGATCCGCGTCGAACCGCGATGCCGTAGCCGCTCTCGCGCGAAACCTCGAGGGCTTCGAACCGGATCAGCTCCCGTCCGGTTGGAGGTCGGGCGCGCCGCCCCGATGCCGGTTCGGATAAAAAGGCCAGATCCGGACTCGGCCCGATCATGGCGTGGGCCAGAGACTCCACCGTCTGCCCGGTAACCGCTCCGGCATAGGTCACCTGGCCCTGCCGCAGTACGGTGACCCGGTCTGCCATCCTCAGAGCCTCGTCCAGCTTGTGAGTGATCAGCACCGCCGACCGGCCGGACAGGGTGAAGCTCCTGATCACCCGGAGCAGCTCCTCGGCTTCCGCTGGGGCGAGCACCGCCGTGGGCTCGTCGAGGAGTAGAATCCGTGCATCGCTCGCTAACGCCTTCAGGATCTCCAGCCGCTGCTTGAGCGCCACCGACAGCCGTCCGGCTCGCTGATCAGGGTCGAGCGGCAGGCCCACCCGCTCGCTCAGTGCCCGGGTGCGGGAACGGAGTTCCCGGGGGCGAACGGTCCAGCCGGCCACCAGGGCTACGTTCTCCGCCACGGTCAGTGCCGGGATCACGGTGAAGTGCTGATGCACCATGCCGATGCCGGCGCGACGCGCCTCCCTGGGAGAGCCGATCGAGCGAGCCAGACCATCGACGCGAACCTCTCCCGCGTCCCGCCGGACCAAGCCATAGGCCACATGCATCAAGGTGGACTTGCCCGCGCCATTTTCGCCGAGCAGCGCCTGCAGCTCACCCTCGGCAAGCACGAAATCGGCTCCGCGCAGTGCCTGCACGGAGCCGAATCGCTTGTATATGCCGGCCAGCTCGAGGACCGGGGTCACTCTGCTCAGAGTCCGGTGGGATGGTCGTGGAAATCCCACTCCAGCTCGAACCGCTCCGCCAGATGCGACGCCATGGCTTGTACGCCTAGCGTCTCGGTAGCGTAGTGGCCGGCATAGACCACATTGAGACCCCACTCCATAGCATCGAAGTAGGTGTGGTGCGGACCCTCTCCGGTGATATAGGTATCGAGTCCGGCGTCACGCGCCGCCGCGATCATACCACCAGCACCGCCCGTGATGATCCCAATCCGCTCCGGTTTTTCGGGGCCTCCGGCGATGAGGGTCGCGCTTCCTTTCAAGGTGTGAAGTACTCGGTCGAGCTCCAGCGCGAGGGCTTCCCGGGTCGGGAGACTGTGCGGCGTATGGCCCCACACCCCCATGGAAATCCCCCGGTAGTTGCCGAACCAACCCTCCACCTGGATCCCCAGACGTTCCGCCAGGACGGCGTTGTTGCCTACCTCGGGGTGCACGTCGAGTGGTATATGGGCGGAGTAGAGGGGAATGTCACGGTTGAGCAGCGCCTCCACCCGGCGGTACCTCCGCCCGGTCAAAGGCACATTCCCGTCCCAGAGAAGCCCGTGATGGACGAGCAGCAACGGGGGAGCTTGTCCCGGCTCCAGGGTGGCGATGACGCCGTCGATGGTAGCCTGTGAGGCATCGACCGCAGCCACGATGCTACCCACCCGGCCGCTGTTCTCCACCTGAAGGCCGTTGACCGCATTGGTCTCGTCCGGGATCTCCCGGATCCGCAGATAGTCATCGAGGTAGCCGAACACCTCGGCCAGGGGAACTCCGGCCGTCATGGTCGGGCCCGCACTACGCCTGCCGCCATGTTACTGGGGCGGGGGGCTGCCACCAGGGTGCCTTTCGCCATCGAGTCGGCCGCCGCACTCATTCGCGTCTTCAGCGAGGGGGGCACCAGACTGTCCAGGCTGGGGTTGGCCACGTATTTCACCACCCCGCTCTCCAAGCCGAAGCTCTGGACATGGGGCACGAAGCTGTCGGCCTTCACCGCAGACGCCAGCACCAGGAAGGCGTGCGGCAGGTCTATGACCGCGCTGCCAGGAACATGGCCGGGAGCCAGGCTGGACTGGTCGGCGTTCGCGCCGAAGACGTAAATGCCAGGGTGCTGCTTTGCTGCCTGGAACACACCCAGTGCGGCCGCATCCGCGTTGTGATGGAACACGTCGGCGCCGGCTCCGATCAAGGCCAGCGCGGCCTCGCGGCCGGCAGCCGCATCATCGAAGCTGTTGAGGTAAATCTCCCGGCTTCGAATCCTCGGGTTCACCGCCTTTGCCCCGTTGACCCATCCCTGGTACGCCGCCTTGATCGGGGGCAACTCGATGCCACCTACGAAACCGAGGACGTTACTTCTGGTCAGGTGACCCGCGACCATGCCAGCCAGATAACTGGCTTCCTCCAACCGGAAAATGATCGGGGAGACGTTTCCTCTGGATCTTCGCCCTGATGTCACAATGAAGACAGTTTTCGGGTAGTCCGCCGACACCGCTTCGGCAGCGTCCTGGAACTCGAAGCCATGCGCAAAGACCAACCGGTACCCTTGAGCAGCGTAGGTCCGGAGCGCCTCGCTCTGCTCTACCGGGGTTCGAGCTTCGACATGGCTGATTTGAAGGCCGAGTGAATCGTGGATCCGTAACAATCCCTGGTAGGCGCCGGAATTCCACGCAGCATCGGCAATGGACCCGGGAGTTACCAGGCCGACTCGCATTCCGGCTGGCTGAGTAGGAGAGCACGAAACAAGCGCCAGTATGAGGACAGTATGGCGCCGCATAAGGAGCATAGGGTTTCTACTTGAGACAACTGCGGAAATTTGCACCGCTCAGGGCCGAATGGTGCGCGTCAAAGTTTTATTTTCCACAGACTTAAGGCGATTATCAACGATTGTGGGAAGTCCCTACCGGATCCCCCTTGGGTGATTGGTCCATCTTTACCTCCCCCGTGACCCTCGCCCCCTCGACGATCGAGATCCGAGGCGTCAAGATGTCTCCGGTGACGAGCGCGGTGGCCTGCAGCTCCACCCGCTCTCGCGCGTGAATTGCTCCACTCACTTGGCCGGCGACGACCGCCTCCTGGGTGTGGAGGTCACCCTCGATGACCGCGCCTTCCGAAACCAAAACTTGGGATCCCACCCGCACGGTACCCTTGACCCGACCCTCGACCCGAACCACGCCCTCTGTCTCCAAGTCTCCTGTCACTGTCATATCGCTGGCGATTATCGAGAAAGGGATTTGATCGGTGCGCCGCCGCTTGAGCTCGTTGCCTTGATCGTCCCGCGCAGGGCTGGAGAAGATGCCCATTAACGCCCCTCCTTCACCATTGTCAAAGGATCGAGAGACAGCCCCCGCAGACGGATTTCGAAATGGAGGTGGGGAGCGGTCGATCTTCCACTGTTGCCGCTGAGCCCAATGACTTCTCCGGCTGATACTGTCGCTCCTGGTGTCACCAAGATGCGCGATAAGTGACCGTACATGGTCTGGTATTCGTCGGGGTGTTCGAGCAGCACAAAGAAGCCGTACTCCGGGTCCTCACCGGCCTGCCGCACCGTCGCCCCGCCCGACGCCCGGACGAGGTTTCCCACAGGAACCGCGATGTCTATCCCGGGATGAGCTTCATCTCGACCGCCAGCTTTGACCTGTCCCCGCGTGATATACCCCGGTTCATCCAACGGCCAGTGTCCCGGCAGGCTCACGCCAGTGGTTTGATCGACGGTTGACGCGAGGCGGGCTCGAATGGGAGGAGCCACGGGAAGAGAGGAGGACATCGCAACCGGGTCCCGAACGATCTCACCCCCCATCATCTGTCGCACCTGAGCATACCGCGATTCGGCGCTGTCCAGGGCGGCCGACAGTTCCCGTACCCTTGTGTTCTCCGCTCGAAGCCGCGCCAGTTCGCGATCCATGCCCGGGACGCGGGCAGCTGCCCGGAGGAGCGGGCCGTATAGAGCGATGACCAGGAGCACAATCACCAGGGCGACCGCGCCAGTCCATGCGCCTAACCGGAGCGCCCAGATTGGAATCCGAAAGCTCCGGGTTTTTGTGGTTCCATCGCGCTGAATGACAATGGTGACCGCGCGGCCCCGCCTCCGCTTCTTCATCCCGCGTACGGCTCACCCAGCATCAACTCGAGGACCCGAGCGAGGTCCTCGTTCGAGTAGTAACTGATGCTGATGAACCCGCGCCCCCGCCGGCGGGACGTCACTCGCACATCCGTCCCCAGTCGCTTGCGCAGAGCGTCCTCGACTCGGCGGACCTCTGCGCTCGCCATTTTGGGCTGAGGGCGTGCACGCTGTTCTGGCGCTGGCGCAACACTGTCAGCGACAGCAGCGGATGGCCGCGGCCCATCCCCCCGAGTCCGAGCCTCGATTTCCCGGACCGACCAGCCCTTGTCAACAGCCTCATTCGCCAGCCGAACCATCTCCGTCTCGTCGGACACCGGCAGCAAAGCACGGGCGTGACCCTCCGACAGCTTCCTCTCGTGGATCAGGCTCTTGACCTCGTCCGGCAGTTTGAGAAGTCGAACCAGGTTGGCGACAGTGGACCGGTTCCGCCCCACCAGTCGGGCGATCTCCGCGTGTGGGAGCTTGAACTCCTCCTCCAGACGGTGGTAACCAGCCGCCTCGTCCATGGCCGTCAGATCGTTCCGTTGGAGGTTTTCGATCAGGGCCAGGGTGAGCAGGGTCTGGTCGTCAACGTCCCTGACGACCGCAGGGATCTTGGGCCAGCCCAGACTCTGGACCGCCCGCCACCGGCGCTCACCGGCAATGAGTTCATATTTCCCATTCCGTGGCCGCACGATGACGGGCTGCAACAGACCCGACGCTTCGATCGAGGCGGTAAGCTCGCCCAGCTCGGCTTCATCAATGTGCGTGCGAGGCTGAAATGGGTTGGGCAATACGTTGCCGACCGGCAGCTCGCGAAGGGCTCCCGAGGCCTGGGCCTGCTCCCGGGACACGGAGCCAAGTAGAGCCTCGAGGCCTCGTCCCAGTCGCTTGGTCTCACTCATTGGCGGTCACCTCGGGAAGGTGGTCGGGGTCAGGATCGGGGCTTGAGTCTGTTTCGGAAAGAGCGGGAGTGTCGCCTTCGGGGACGGAAACAAGCGACGGCGACGGCGACTCGATAGCGGCAGTCGGATTCTCCACCCTGCGCATGAGTTCTTGAGCGACGGCCAGGTAGCTCTTGGCCCCCACCGACTGCACGTCATACAAGAGGATCGGCTGGCCAAAGCTGGGCGCTTCCGCCAGGCGCACGTTCCTCGGAATAGGAGTGAGGAATACCTTAGCGCCGAAATATTCCTTGGCATCCTCGGCCACCTGCCGGCAGAGGTTCAGGCGAGAGTCGTACATCGTCAGCAGGACCCCATTAATCGCAAGCCCAGGATTGAAGTTCTGCTGAACTAGCCTGACGGTGTTGAGAAGCTGCGAAATCCCTTCCAGGCCGTAATACTCACATTGAATCGGAATAAGTACGGCGTTAGCCGCGGCGAGCACGTTGAGCGTCAAAAGTCCCAGGGACGGGGGACAATCGACTACGATGTAATCGTAGGACTCCTGAAGCCCAGTGAGCACCTGGCGCAACTGCGCCTCGCGATTAGTTCGGTCGACCAATTGGAGCTCGGCACCGACCAAGTCCTGCGTGGCTGGAAGCACCGAGAGGAAGGGCAGCGCGGAGATGCCAAGAATCGAGTCTCCGGGTGGCCGCCCCTCGACCAACGATTCGTAGAGGGAGAGCTCGACGGTTTCCTTCGCGATTCCCACTCCGCTTGTCGCATTCCCCTGCGGATCCGCGTCCAGGAGGAGCGTCCGCCGCTCGGCGATCGCCAGAGATGCGGCAAGGTTCACGGCGGTTGTGGTCTTGCCCACGCCGCCCTTCTGGTTTGCAATCGCTATGACATGAGCCATAGGCGTAATTTGCCTCAAGATATTAGGCGGCAGCCACTTGGGTGAGTTTTTGCCACCAAACTCGCGTAGGGGGGAGACGAGAGCCGTCAGCGGCCACCCGAATATAGGCCCTTGCTAGCTACGTGCAATCTCCTGCGGCATTAGATCGGAGGATTTGATTTGAATTATGCAGTGCAGAGGCGATGAGCCGCTAAGGATAGGCAACGAGTTGAGTGTGTCACCGTCTGACGACACGGTGTCGTGAGAGGGAGAGGCGGTAGTAGAGGGTGCCGGCTGTTTCGCGTGAAACTAGTCGGACAACGGATTCACAGTTTCACGTGAAACGGTTCACGCTGGATTTCGGAGCTTGAGGATCTCAAAGACCAACGACTGGACGTCACTGGGCGATACTCCCGGAACACGTCCAGCCTGGCCCAACGAGCGAGGGCGAATGACCTCGAGCTTCTCCCGGGCCTCATAGGAAAGGCTCCTCAAAGCTCGATAGTCGAGATGATCCGGGATTAGAAAGTCATTCATGCGGGTAAGACGCTCGGCCGCTGTCTGCTCCCGAGCCAGGTACCCAGCATACTTGAGCTCAATGTCCGCCCAGTCAGGGGAGTCAGCGTTCGCATCGCAGCCGATGCCGAGAAGCAGATCCGAAAGCGGTACCTCAGGGCGGCGCGCGAGATCGGCCAACCGGACGGCTGCGGTCAGCTGGGAGGAGCGCAACCGCTGAAGAATGGGATTGGCGATTGCGGGGCTTATCGTCGTGGATTCCGCGATCGAGCGCACCCCTTCTTCGGCGCGAAGTCGGCTCTCGGCTGTCCGCTTCTCCTCACCGCTGAGCAGGCCGAGTCGCTCGGCCAGCGGATATAGACGACGAAGGGCATTGTCCTGCCGCACCAATAGTCGGTATTCGGATCGCGAAGTGAACAGCCTGTACGGCTCGTCGACACCCCGGCTGACGAGATCGTCCGTCAGCACCCCGATGAATGCCTGATCGCGACCGAGCGCCACGCTCTCCGAACCTGTGGCAAAGGCCGCAGCGTTCAGTCCCGCCACCGCGCCCTGACCAGCTGCCTCCTCGTAGCCGGTGGTCCCGTTCACCTGACCGGCAAGAAAGAGCCCCTCGACAATCTTTGATTCCAGGGTGGGCTTGAGCTGGGTCGGCGGGTAGTAGTCATACTCGATGGCATATCCTGCCCGAGTCATCCGCACCGATTCCAGCCCCGGCACAGCGCGGAGGAACTCCAGCTGCACCTCCGGCGGTAGCGACGTCGAAAGCCCATTCACGTACATCTCCGAGGTGTCCAGACCCTCCGGTTCGAGAAAGACCTGGTGGCGTTCAGCTTCCGGGAACTTGATGATCTTGTCTTCAATGGAAGGGCAATAGCGCGGACCCCTCCCGCTGATCGCCCCGCCGTACAAGGCAGACTCCCTGAGATGCCGCTGAACGATCTGGCGTAAGGAATCCCCAGTGTAGGTCAGAAAGCAGGGTCTCTGCTCCGGGCGCTCCGCCTTGTAATAAAAGGAAAACCAAAAGGGATCCGCATCGCCATCTTGGCGCTGAAGCTGTGCGAGGTTGACGCTGCGACCGTCTATTCGTGGCGGAGTGCCAGTCTTGAATCGCTGTACCTGCAGGCCGAGCTCTTCAAGTTGGCGAGCGATATCCAGCGCGGGTGGGTCCCCGGCTCTACCAGCCGGGATCTTGGTTTTCAATCCTTGGTGAATCAGGCCTCGAAGGAACGTGCCTGCGGTGAGCACGACGGTCGGGGCAGCAAAACTCCTTCCATCCAGTGTCCTGACACCATCCACCTTGCCAGCTGACACCAGCAGGTTTGCAACAGTCCCCTGGGCAAATTCTATCCTTGAATGCCGCTCCAGCAGGGTTCTCACCGCCCGGCGGTAAAGACCTCGATCACACTGAGCGCGAGGGGACCGAACTGCCGGCCCCTTCGACCGATTCAACATCCGGAATTGAATGCATGCTAGATCGGTGGCGCGGCCCATTATGCCGCCGAGTGCGTCGACCTCGCGGACCACGGTTCCCTTCGCAATTCCGCCCACTGCGGGATTGCACGACATCTGTCCGATCGTTTCGAGATTCTGGGTCAACAGGAGGGTGGTTGCACCGCGACGAGCTGACAGCGCGGCAGCTTCTGCCCCGGCGTGACCTCCACCGATAACTATGACGTCGAAGCGTTGCATGCCGGCGAATCTATCGAAAGACTGGAGTCTGTGGCGCTGCCACCATGGCAGCACCATGACGTCATTCTATGCGCACTAAGTGCCAATCTCGCCCAGCCGGGTGATGCGGGCCACCTCAGTGGCGGGAACCACTAGGTGCTTGTGCTCGCTACGGACCCCGAATTTGGCACTCTTCCTTATATAGTCTTCTCGGGATACGGCGGCACCTTCCTCGTGGACTCCCACGTCCAGCAGATGCACCCCTCGGGCGTCCTCGCTGTCGTACCGTCCCACGTATGTCCGCGGCCCACTCGTCTCAACTACCACCGTGATTCCGTGAAGCTCGGCATGCCCTGGGTGAAATACGTGTCCCGACATTGTCGCTAGACTGCCGCGCCGCAGAATTTCTCGAAGGCGGCGGTTAGGTCAGCAGCGACTGACTGAGGCGTGCGTCCCTCGATCTGATGCCGGTGAACGAAGTGGACGACGTCTCCGTCCCGGAGTAACGCCATCGATGGGCTACTGGGCTGATACTCTCCGAAGTATTGGCGAGCCCGAGCTGCGGCCTCCAAGTCCTGGCCGGCAAAGACGGTGACGACCTGCTGCGGTACCACCGAATGTTTGAGTGCCAGGGCGAGTGCCGGCCGAGCGTTCCCGGCTGCGCAGCCGCAGACTGAGTTGACGAACACCAGCATCGACCCTCTCTGGTCGCCCAAGGCTGCATCAACCTCAGCCGGCGTGATGAGCTCTTTCGCGCCCAAGCGGGTGACTTCAGCTCGCATCGGGGCGACCAGCGCGGGATTGTACGGCATTGTGATTTTCCTCGATTTATTCGTTTAGACGGTCGAAAAACTACTCGGTCGAGACCACCGCATTCGGCTGATCCAGTGCCGCCTTCATGGCGTGCCAGGAGAGGCTGGCGCACTTTACCTTGATCGGGAACTCGGATACTCCGGAAAATACCGCGAGCTTCCCGAGCGACTCCGGCTTCTCGTGCTCGGCTGACCCGGTGATCATCCCCAGGAATCGATCGAAGAGTGCCTCGGCCTCAGCCCGAGTCTTTCCCTTCACTGCGCTCGTCATCAATGAGGCAGAAGCCATAGAGATGGCGCACCCCAACCCCTGGAAAGTCACGTCTGCTATGACGTCGCCTTCCATCCTGAGCCAAATGGTGAAACGATCACCACAGATGGGATTGTTCCCTTCCACCCTGCGGTTGGCGTTTTCCATGGGCCGGTAGTTCTGCGGGGCTCGATTATGATCGAGGATCAAGTCCTGGTAGAGCGCGCTTAGTCGTGCCATCAACCGAACATCTTCCTGACAGTCACCAGACCGTCAACCAGGACGTCGACTTCGGGCCGAGTATTATAGAAAGCAAAGGAGGCTCGGGCCGTAGCCGGAACACCGAAGCGTTCCATCACCGGTTGGGCACAGTGATGCCCAGCTCTGATGGCCACACCCGCGTCATCGAGTACGGTCCCTATATCGTGGGGGTGCACGCCGTCGAGCACGAAGCCCAGCACGGTCGCCTTTTCCCGCGCGGTCCCGATGAGCCGAATCCCCTCCAGCCGGCTCACGCGTTCCGTGGCGTAGCCCAGAAGATCCTTCTCCCAAGTAGCGATGGCATCCAGCCCGAGCCGACTCACGTAGTCGATGGCGGCGCCGAGCCCAATAGCCTCTGCGATCATTGGAGTGCCCGCCTCAAACTTGGCCGGAAGTGGGGCCCACGTCGAACGCTGTAGAGTTACCGTCGCAATCATGTCACCACCGCCTTGGTAGGGCGGCATGCGATCGAGCAGTGTTTCTCTACCGTAGAGAACCCCGACGCCGGTTGGGCCGTAGACCTTGTGGCCGGAGAACGCGAAGAAATCGCAATCGAGCTCTTGCACATCTACCTGGAGATGGGGAGCCGATTGTGCCCCATCGACCAGCACGGGAATGCCGCGGGCATGGGCGAGCTGGATGAGGTGCTTGACGGGATTGATCGTGCCGAGCGCATTGGAGAGGTGCACCACCGAGACAAAGCGAGTGCGGTCGTTCAGGAGCCGTTCGAAGGCTTCGACCTCCAGCTCGCCGGCGTCGGAAATCGGAGCGGCCCGCAACACTGCTCCCGTCTGCTCGCATACCAGCTGCCAGGGAACGATGTTGGAGTGGTGCTCCATCCCGGTAATGAGGATCTCGTCACCGGCCTTGAGGAAGGTCCGGGCATAGCTCTGAGCGACCAGGTTGATACCGTCAGTCGTGCCCCGGGTGAAGATGATCTCGGCCGAGGATCGGGCATTGAGGAAGCGCGCGGTCTTCTCCCGGGCCTGGTCATATGCGGCTGTGGCCTGTTCGCTCAGGTAGTGGACGCCGCGGTGGATATTGGCGTTCTCAGCCGTATAGAACCGAGTGATAGCGTCGATAACGGCCTGGGGCTTCTGGCTAGTTGCCGCATTGTCGAGATAGACGAGCCTTTTGCCGCGGATGCGCTGGCGGAGGATCGGGAAGTCCTCACGGATGCGGTCAACATCAAGCGGGGCGGTGGTGCCCGTCACCCGCGAAGCGGGTGGCGGCGGCGGGGCAACGGCGATCGGAAAGGTCGGATCCCGGTGTGCTTTTGCTGCCCTGCCACCGCGCTGCCCCGCCGCCCCGCCCTTCATCTTCCCTCGTTCAATCGCTCGAGCAGAAGCCGGTTCAGCTCGGCGCGGACCGGCTCCAGCGCAACTTCCTCGATGACCTCGGCGGCAAAGGCGTAAGTGAGCATCCGCCGCGCCTCGGCCAAGGGGAATCCACGGCTCTGGGCGTAGAACAGAGAGACCTCATCCAGCTGTCCGACCGTCGCCCCGTGCGTGCATTTCACGTCGTCCGCGAAAATCTCCAGCTGCGGCTTGGTATCGACCTTGGCGAAGTCGGAGAGAATCAGGTTCCTGTTGGTCTGCTTCGCGTCGGTCTTCTGGGCCTCTCGCTTGACCATGACCTTGCCGTTGAACACCGCACGCGAGCGGTCGTCGAGTATCCCCTTGTAAACCTCCCAGCTGTGACCGTGCGGGTGGTCGTGGTAGAGGACTGTATGGTTGTCGACCAGCTGGTCGCCGTGGGTTAAGTACAGGCCGTAGAGCAGAGCCTCGGCGTACTGGTCGGCCAGCCGGGCGTTCAAGTTGTGGCGGGCCAGCGCCGCTCCCATGGCCATGGAGAAGGAGCGGTAATGGCTATCCCGGGAGACCTCGGCCTGGGTGGTGGCCACGTGATAGGCGGCCTCGCTCTCCCGTTGAATCCGCGTGTGCTCCACCCAGCTATTTGGCCCGGTCCACACCTCGGTGACCGGGTTGGTCCAGTATCGGGCTCCCGGACCGAGGGTCACGTAGCTCTCGACCACCGATGCCCGCGCGTTGCGTTCGACCACAATCAGGTTGCGGGGATGGGTAACGGTGCCCGCCGCTTGGGGAGTGCTGACGAACACCAGATTAACCGCGAGGGGCAGATCTACGCCGGCTGCGACATGTACGAATCCGCCGTCGCGGAACAACGCGGTATTCAGTGCGGTGAAGGGGCTCTCTTCAGTCCGGGCATACTTGGCGAGGTGCCGTTGCAGGACATCGCCGCCATTGCGGAGCGCCTCGGCCAGGGTGGTGGCGACCACGCCGGCCGGAAGGTTCCCGGAAGACGAGAGACCCGGGGCGTACTCCCCGTTTACGAAGACCAGGGTGCACCATTCCTCGTGCCCGAAAATGAAGGGCGCAAGCTGTGCCCGAGCGATCTCGTCGCTTACGCCCACAGCGGGGCGCCAAGACGTCTGCGCCAGCGGGGTTACCGGAGTAAACCTCCACTCCTCCTCCCGAGCGGTGGGGAACCCGGTGTGGGCAAAGCGAGCCAGGGCGGAACGACGAATGGGCTCCAGCCACTCCGGGCCCTCGACCGTGGCCGCGCCGGCGAAGCTCTCGAATTCCTTGAGGTAGGCACCACTCACTGGGCCAACGCCTCCGCCTGGGCATCCACCCATTCGTAGCCTCTAGCCTCGAGCTCGAGCGCCAGATCTTTGCCTCCCGACATGACCACCTTGCCGTTGGAGAGCACGTGTACGAAGTCGGGCACGATGTAGTTGAGGAGCCGCTGGTAGTGAGTGATCACGATGAACGCGTTGTCTGGCCGGCGGAGTTGGTTCACCCCAGCGGCCACGGTCCGGAGCGCATCGATGTCCAGGCCCGAGTCGGTCTCGTCCAGGATGGCGAGCTTGGGCTCGAGCACGGCAAGCTGCAGAATTTCGTTTCGCTTCTTCTCTCCCCCTGAGAAGCCGGAATTAACGGCGCGCTGCATAATCTCAGGACCCCAGTCCACCACCTTCAGCTTCTGCTCCAGAAGGTCCAGGAAGTCCATGGGGTCTACTTCATCCTCCCCCCTTGCCTTCCGCATTTCATTGTAGGCCGCCCGAAGGAAGTAGGCATTACTCACGCCGGGTATCTCGACCGGGTATTGAAATGCAAGGAAGAGTCCCGCCTGGGCGCGCTCTTCGGGCTGCATGTCCAAGAGGTCCTGGCCCTGGAAGAAAACCTGGCCGCTGGTCACCTGGAGCGCGGGATGGCCGGCGAGTACCTGCGCGAGCGTGCTCTTCCCCGACCCGTTGGGGCCCATAATGGCGTGAATCTCTCCCGGGTTCACGCTGAGCGAGATCCCCTTGAGGATTTCCTTGTCACCGGCGCTGGCGTGAAGATCCTTGACTTCCAGCAAGGTTGAATCTCCTGATGGGCTCTGAGGTTTTGGGGTCACCCGACGCTGCCTTCCAGACTGACCGTGAGCAGCTTCTGGGCTTCCACAGCAAACTCCATAGGAAGCTCTTTGAACACTTCCTTGCAGAACCCGTTCACAATCATCGAAATCGCGTTCTCGGTGTTGAGGCCGCGCTGCTTCAGATAGAAGAGCTGATCCTCGCCGATCTTGGAGGTCGAGGCTTCGTGCTCCAACGCCGCGGTGGAATTCTGCACGTCGATGTAGGGGAAGGTGTGCGCACCGCAGCGGTTCCCCACCAACATCGAGTCGCACTGAGTGTAGTTTCTGGCCCGATCGGCTTTGGGCAGGATCTTGACCAACCCACGATAGCTGCCCTGCCCCTCACCCGCGCTGATCCCCTTCGACACGATAGTGGAGCGAGTGTTCTTTCCGATGTGGATCATCTTGGTGCCGGTGTCGGCCTGCTGCTTCCCGTTGACGACCGCCACTGAGTAGAACTCGCCGACCGAGTTATCCCCCTGGAGGATGACACTGGGATACTTCCAGGTGATGGCGGAGCCGGTTTCCACCTGGGTCCAGGAGATCTTGGAGTTGGCCCCGGCACACTTGCCCCGCTTGGTCACGAAGTTGAATACGCCTCCGACTCCCCGCTCGTCGCCGGCATACCAGTTCTGCACGGTCGAGTACTTGATGGTTGCTCCCTCAAGCGCCACCAGCTCCACGACGGCGGCATGCAGTTGGTTCTCGTCCCGCTTGGGCGCGGTACACCCTTCCAGATAGCTGACCGAGGCACCTTCCTCGGCGATAATCAGGGTACGCTCGAACTGTCCGGTCTCCGCCGTGTTGATTCGGAAGTACGTCGAAAGCTCCAGGGGACACTTGACCCCCTTGGGCACGTACACGAAGGAGCCGTCACTGAAGACTGCAGCGTTCAAGGCCGCGAAAAAGTTGTCGCTTAGTGGCACGACTGACCCCAGGTACTTCCGCACCAGCTCCGGCTGTTCCCGGACCGCCTCGCCAAAGGAGCAGAAAATAATGCCCTGCTCTGCGAGCTTGGCCTTGTAGGTAGTGCCGACGGACACGGAGTCGAAAATTGCGTCGACTGCCACCCCCGCGAGGAGCTTCTGTTCCGACAGCGGGATACCTAGCTTCTCGTAGGTCTCCCGAAGCTTGGGGTCCACCTCGTCCAAACTGCCCAGCGGCTTGGCTGTCCGGGGAGCCGAGTAGTATCGAATGGCTTGATAGTCGATCGGCGGGTAAGTCACGTTGGCCCAGTGTGGCTCGGACATCTTGAGCCATCCACGGTAGGCTTTGAGGCGCCAATCGAGCAGCCAGGCGGGCTCACCCTTTTTGGATGAAATCATCCGGATGGTGTCTTCGTTCAGGCCCTTCGGAGCAACGTCGGACTCGATGTCGGTCACGAATCCGTACTTGTACTCCTTGTTTACCAGTCTCTCGACGGACGAGCTCATGCCTGCCCCTGTGATGGAGATGCAGGTGACGTAGCCTGCGGCCCTGATGCGTTGAAGTGCACCCGGTATTCGCAGGCACTGCACCCGCTTAGAATGTGTTCCTGCCGCTGGACTTCGGCGCCAAGCACGGCGGAGAGGAACCTGGCCTCAGCGGCGCAGATTTCAGGGAAACGCTCAGCCACTGCCTGGACCGCGCAGTTATGCTCGATCAAAGTACCGCTGCCAGCAGAGGCATCTGCTTCCGCCATGTACCCATCGTCTGTCAGCAGCCGTGCCAGAGCGGCCATCCGCTCGGCGGGCGAGGCCCCCGCAAGCTCCTGCTGAAGCCGTCGAGTGAGAGCGGCGTAGCGTGCCTCCAGCGCGGCAACCGCACCGGCCCTGCCCTCGCGCTCAACCACGTGATCGAGCAGATCGGATAGAGTGGCCTCGTAACGGCGGGGGAAAAGCTCCCCTCCAGCTGAAGTCAGCTGGTAGGCAAACGCAGGCGCTCCTACCCCTCTGTGCTGGCGCTCGTACTCGACGAGTGCTTCCGCCTCCAGCTCCTTTAGATGATGCCGGACTGCATTGAGTGAGATGGCCAGTTTGGCCGCAAGATCCTTTGCGGTCAGGCGGCGCGACTTCTTTAGCTCAACCAAGATGGCCCCTCGGATACCTCTGTGACCCACGATGGCAGGGCGATTCAGCGGGCGGGGGCGGGAAGAAGGTGCGGTCATTGGCCTAATCATAAGTAAATTAGTCGGAATTGTCAATTTACTCCAAGATTTGGTGCGAACCCGTTAGTCTAAGTGCCGACACAACTTAGCAGAATAAGTCGAAGCCACTCTGGAGCGGTGAACGGCTTTGTGGATATATCAGCCGGAAGAAGTATAGAGAGCTACTACGGAAACCTGCTGGCACCATTGAACCTCGTTTCACATATTGGGTTCCGAGAGGCACTTGCGTCCTTACTTGAGGTTGCCACTTTCGATGACTATACACCGTATTCGCCTGTTGGGTGACCCGATCCTTCGGGCTCGGTGTGAGGCCATAACCCGGCCACGTTCGACGGCCGTGCGGGTGATCATGGACGACATGCGGGAAACGTTGCGCGACTGGCAATCGCGCTTCGGCAGCGGACGTGCCATCGCGGCTCCGCAAATCGGGGCGCCGGTGCGCATGGTTTACGTCGAAATGGGGCAACCCTGGCCGCTGATCAATCCGGAAATCATTGATATAGGAAACGAGGACTTCGAGGTGTGGGACGACTGTTTCTCCTTTCCCGACCTGTTGGTGCGAGTGTCGCGGGCGTACCGGATCAGAGTTCGCTACCAGGATCTCAAGGGAGAGTGGACCGAGCTAGAGGTGGAGGGTGATCGGGCGGAGTTGCTGCAGCATGAGATCGATCATTTGGACGGAGTCCTCGCCGTGGACCGACCCCAGGGCCTCGATCCCTTCTGTCTCCGGCAGGAGTGGCACCGGCAGCACGGTCCCGGTGGACGTTACGGGCCACCGGAGCCAAGAACGGCCTCATACGCCACCCAGCTTTGAGGGCTGCCTCGATTAAAACCAGCGACCAAGACGGATGAACACTGCACCCCGGCCGCCACTGGCAACTCCATACTCGAATCGAACCGGCCCCACTGGCGTCTCCGCTCCGACACCTGCCCGGGCACCCACAATCCAACCGTCGGAGTCCAGAAACGGCCCTCCCAGAGCACTGCGGCCGGTAGCCACTTCTATTCTACCGACGAACGGTCCCTTAAGGACATACGTGAACAAGAGCCGGAGGAGTGCCTCGCGGTCGCCCCGCCGCTCACCGATGTGAAGTCCAGGAAATCCATCTTCTCCGCCGAGAGGAAAGGTGGCCTGGGGAGGAAGGCGATCGCCCCAGCCGAGCCGCAGTTCAGGCCTTATTCTGACAGGACCGATCTTCATCGAGGCTTCCCCATCAAAGCCGGCTCTACTGTAGAGCGCGGTCCAAAGCAGGTCCGCCTGGAGAAGTCGTCCTCTGGAACGACTGGTTTTCTCCACCCGCGCGGTGGCACCCATGGTTGAGCGGTCCTGACCCGGCTCATGCCACGCGTGTCCCAGACCGCCCACGGCGACCAGCCAGTCCGGGTCGAACGCCCGCTCGATCCCCAGAAAACCAAGACCTTCCCGGATCTCAATCGGATCGAGTTCGTGTCCGTCGGTATTGAAGCGCCGCACCGACTCGTTTGCCAGTCGGGCACTCAGTGTCGGAGTCATGAGCTGACGACCGAATTGAAAATTTCTGCGAAACCCGAGGTACAGCTCCTTGCGAAACTCCCCCAGGTAGAGAGCGGTACTTGCCTCCAGCGCGAGGTCGAGGAACCGGCGATCGACTGCGCCGACCCACATTCGACCGCCCAGCTCGTTATCGTAGGCGACGCCGAGTCCTGCTACCCGACGGGGACTTCGGTGGACCGACACATGAAAGGAAACCGAGTCCCCAGATCCCGTGGGGGCAAGCCAGACGGCGCGGTAGGCTTCCACCCGGGCGAGCTGCCGGACCCGACTCCGAAGCAAGCTGAGATCGAGGGTATCACTCAGGCCCAGGCCCAGCAGCCGTTCGAGCGCGAGCCGTTCCGATGGATTTTTGGTGGCGATGGTGACTGTACCGATCCGGGTCGGCAGCGCCGGCGCGGATGGATGGGGGCCCATGGGAAGGCAGTGGGCCCGGGGCAGAACGGTATTGGCCGCGGCGGTGCCCCGCCGGATGAGAGCGTCCACGTTGGGCGCGGAGAAGTTGAGTCCGGTGAAGCCCTCGACCGCGGGACGCACCAGGACATCACCCGCAAGAAGTGAGTCTGCCGGCTGCTGGAAGAGAAAACCGAGTAGCCGGTCGGCCAAGACGATGGGTGAATAGAGATCGGTCGAGTCGACCAACCGCTCGGTGGCGTCCGACACGATCACTCGTTCGGCGCCGGCCGCCCGCGCGACCGCGACTGGGATGTTGGCTACGAGACCACCATCGGCCAGAATCCGTCCGTTCAACGACTCGGGAGCAAAGACAAGGGGAATGGCAAAGCTGGCCCGAACGGCGCGAGCCAGATCACCCGACACCAGGACGACCGCGGAGCGATCGGCGAGGTCGGCAGCCACGGCACGAAAGGGGATAGGCAGCGAGTCGAAGTTCCCCCGCGCGAGAAGGTTCCCTCGCAGCATGGCGGCATTGACGAGGGCGTTGACCTCGGTCTCCGATACACCGGCACTCTGGAGGTTGAACCTGCGATCACCCTGCTCCCAGACGACCAGCGGCTGCAACACTCCGAGGGAACGGGGGGCTTGCGGCTGATAGGTTCGGAAGAGATCGGCGATGGGTAAGGCACGGGCGAGCGAATCGATCTCCCTGCCACTATAGCCGCTGGCGTACATGCCGCCAACGATGGCTCCCATACTGCTTCCGACGACCAGATCGGGACGAATGCCGAGGCTGTCGAGTACGCGAAGTACGCCGATATGAGCCAGCCCCTTGGCGCCGCCACCCGAAAGGACCAGGGCGGTACGCGCCGGCCGGCAGGTTTGGGCGTGCACCGGCGCAACCGCCAGCACGGCAAAGAGGAGGATGAAAGGGAGCATGGGACCGCAAAATAAGGGCACCCGCGCCCCTTGCGCCGCTAGATTACCCTTCGTATACCTTTGCGGGAATGCCGTATCTCACGGCCCCCATAGGCCGAAGGAGCCGCAGGATGACTTATGTGATCGTCGAGACGTGCATCGGGGTAAAGGACCGTGCCTGCGTGGATGTGTGTCCGGTGGACTGCATCTACGAGGGTGAGGACCAGCTTTACATCCACCCCGACGAATGCATCGACTGCGGCGCCTGCGAGCCGGAATGCCCGGTGACAGCAATCTTTCCTGAGGAGGACGTGCCGCCTCAGTACGCCGCCTTCATCGAGAAGAACAAGGAAGTGTTCAACGGCGATAGTCCGCCGGGGAGGCCGAAGAGGTAAGCGCTATTGGCTGTTGGCTATTTGCCTAGTCTACAAACGACCCTTCCCAGAGATCGAGGAGGGTCGCGTGCTTTTCCAGATTGCCAATAGCCAGTACCCAAGAAAGGAGCCCCGGGATCGTACTGCTTGGCCGCGATCCCGGAGCCGAATTGTGGGAGATACATCTTTGCAGCGGTGATCCGTCGTGGACGGGCTCGTGCCGCTATAGAGTAGGACGCCTGAACCGGGCAAAAGGTTTCATCGCAGGGAGTCGAGAAATTCGCGCAGTACCTTGGTGGTTGCCGCGGGTTGTTCGACGGAAGGTAGATGGCCGGCGCCTGGTATGGCCGCAAACTGCGCTCCCGGGATGGCTTGCGCCATTGCCCGAGCTTGGTCGGGCGGGGTAAGGCTGTCGGCCTCGCCCACAATCACCAGTGTCGGAACATCGGACAGTGTCGACAGCAAGGTCTCACTTCCTACGCGATCGCGCATAGCGGCCAGGGCACCCACGATGCCAGGCACCGGCGTTCTGGCCATGAGGGCGCGAACTTGCTCGACCACGTCAGGTCGTTGGCTCATGGTGGCAGGAGCCAGCATCTTGGGCAGCATAGCCTCAGCGATCGCTGCGGCACCCCGTTCGCGAGCCCCAGCGGCCGCCGCATCGCGAGCCCGCCTCTCCTCCGGGCTATCCGCCTCCGCCCGGCTATCAACCAGCACCAGACCGCGTACCCGGGTGCGCCAGGCTCGCAAGAACTCGAACGCGATGTAACCACCCATCGAATGCCCGCAGAGGATGACCTCGTCGACTCCCAGGGTATCCAACAGAGCAGCCAGATCTGCCGCATAGATAGCCATGCCATAGCCGAGATCCGGAGCATCTGATTGACCCATCCCGCGAAGATCGGGAACGATTCGCCGGAGGCCTTCGAGCGCATTAACCTGATCCCGCCACATGGTGCGGTTGAGCGGATACCCGTGGATAAAGAGGATTGCCGGGCCTTTGCCCTGCACCTCCACGGCGAGATTGACTCCGTGCACCATCACCCGCTGTACATTGCCAGCCGTCTCTCCTCGAGCATTCATATATTCGCTGAACTCGGGAGGAACCGGCACCGGCCGACCATCCCGGTGAATACAGACGAATACGAACTCAGCGCTGGCTATGAGGGTGTCGTCCCGCACCCGACGGGCCGCCTGCCGCATAGTGAAGCTGGTGCGCCCAAGGTGGGTGAGTGCTTGCTGAAACCGCAGCACGTCGCCCGGAAATGCTGCCGCCCGGTAATCGATCACGGTCTTGCGCAGGGCCGGCCAGGCACCGGCTCGGGTAAACACGTCCATTCCAGGCCCGCGCAGAAGCATCTCCCAGCGAGCTCGCTCAAACAGACTGAGAAACGACGCCTGATTCAGATGCCCGAAGGCGTCGCACTCGTCGGGATAGACGACGAGGTCAATTTCAGGAAGAGACATGGCGAAATAATAGCGGGGCCGCGGGGCCGCGGGGCCGCGGGGCCGCGGGGCAGTAGCCAGGGCGGCCATCTTTGCTTAGCCTATTGGTTCCGAAGGCCGACATTCCGACATACTGCCCTGCTGCCCCGCGGCCCCGCCGCCCCCCTGAGATGAAACCACCGACCGATTACATCCGCCACGCCGCCCGGCTCGCTCGCAAGCTTCAGATGGATGGAGCGATGGGTGGAACACCGCAGCCGGACGCGGAGTTCTTCAAGGCTTTATCTAAGGCATTCGATGAGATTGCCGCTGGGCTCGAGCTCATCGCCAAGCCGGATTGAGTGCCGTTGCGCCCGGGCCGCGCCCACAGCCACCTTTCGGCGTGAACGTGGCAACGCAGCCCGACAACCCGCCAGAAAACGTTCGCCTGATTCAGACCCAGGCCGAGCTGGAGGGCCTGTTCCAGCGATTGAGGGCCGAGCCGTTGCTGGCGGTCGATACCGAAGCGGCGAGCTTCCATCGTTATCGCGACCGGGTCTACCTCCTTCAGCTTTCGTCCAGGCAGGAAACTGCGGTAGTTGATCCGCTCGCGGTCAGCAGCTTGGCCCCTCTCGGTGCGGCGCTCGCCGACCCGAACGTCGAGATCGTGTTCCACGATGCCGACTACGATCTCAGGCTGCTCGGGCAGGAGTACGGATTCCGGAGCGCCAACCTCTTCGACACCCGCATTGCCGCTCAGCTCCTCAACGAGCCAGGCGTTGGGCTTGCGGCGTTGCTGGAGAAGTATCTCGGCGTG
The DNA here is from genome assembly GCA_035997125.1 of Gemmatimonadales bacterium. GTDB lineage: Bacteria > Gemmatimonadota > Gemmatimonadetes > Gemmatimonadales > GWC2-71-9 > CAVVWJ01. The sequence goes on along the minus strand of DASYIX010000107.1, from coordinate 105,959 downwards.
CGGCTGGACAAGCGCTACCAGCGCGCCGACTGGTCCGCCCGGCCACTGACGTCGGAGATGCTAGCGTACGCCGCGGCCGACACCCGCCACCTCCCCGTTCTCCGAGATCTCCTCCGAGACCGGCTGCGCGAGCTGAGGCGCCTCGAATGGGCTGAGGAGGAGTTCGAACTGCTGACGGCCGTGCGGCGGTCGGCACCGGAGCCAAGCGAACCCGGTTATTTACGAATCAAGGGAGCAAGGGCGCTCAGCGGAAGAGCGCAGGCCGTTTTGCGCGAACTGTTTCAGTGGCGCGAGGAAGTGGCCCGACGCAGCGACAAGGCCGCCTTTCGGATCCTGAACAACGAGCCGATGGTGTTCATGGCCAAGGCTCCGCCGACGGATCTCGCGGCCTTGAAAGCGATCAAAGGCATAAGTCCCGAACAGGCTGACCGGCGGGGCAAGGAGATCTTGGCTGCGGTGCAGCGGGGGCGGGATATTCCGGATCAGGAGCTTCCGCGGGTGGAACGCCCGCTCCGTCGCCAGCCCGATGCCGCCTACGAGGTCAGGCTGGAGCGGTTAAAGGCCGCACGCAACGTCCTGGCCACGCAATATGACCTGGCGTCAGGAGTACTCTGCCCCAACGGGGTTCTCGAAGCGATTGCCCGGGTCAACCCTGGGACGCTCGAGCAGATGGCGGATATGAAGGAGTTGCGTCGCTGGCAGTTACGTGAGATCGGTGGGAAGCTGCTCGCAGCGGTGCAACAGCCGGCCGCGTAACCGCCTAAAAGCCAAGAAAGGTTCGGACCCGGGGGTCCATTTTCTCCGGGGTCCAGTATGGCTCCCATACCAGGTCGACCTCGACGGCGCTGACTCCCTCCATATCACCGACCACCCGCTTTACGTCCGCGATGATCTCGGCCCCCGCGGGGCAGCCGGGCGAGGTGAGCGTCATCTGCACCTTCACCTGACCGGCGTCGTCTACCTCGACATCGTATACCAGACCGATGTCGATGATGTTGAGGTTGAGCTCCGGATCTTTGACCGCGCGGATGGCTTTTCGGACGGCGTCGGCAGTGGGCATGGGTCTGCGCCGGCTATTGGCTATTGGCTACGAGCATGCTGGAAAGATAATGGCTCGGCCCATCAGCAGTGGGCCACCAGCTCCTGCTGGCAAGTATGGGGAACCAGGCGGATCGCGGCGTCGGAGAGCTCGGTCCTCAACGACCGAAGTCCGCGATGGGCATCCCGAGCCCGGGGGTCGAAGGTGCGATTGGTCAGGAAGACCAGGAATAGGTCGCGGGTAGGATCAATCCAGATCTCGGTGCCGGTAAAGCCGGTGTGGCCGTAGGCCGCGTCGCTGATGAGAGTGCCGTAAAGGCTCGGCTCGTCGTTGTTGAGCTCCGGCGTGTCCCAACCGAGGAGGCGGGGGCCGCTGTTTACCCCGCGGGTGAGGAATCGCTTGATCGTAGACGGGCGGACCCATTGGCCGTTGGGCCCCACGCCATCCCGCAGCCAGACCTGCGCGTAGCGGGCGAGGTCCATCCCGGTTGCAAAGATCCCCGCATGGCCCGCGGCACCGCCAAGAATCGCCGCATTGGGATCGTTCACTTGTCCTTGGATCGGATGGCCCCGCCAGAGTGCGCTCGGCATGGTCTGCCGGCGGACGGCAGGACCCGGATGGTAGGTCGTGTGCTCCAGCCCGAGCGGCTCGAAGACCTCGCGAGTCACGAACCGGTCCAGCGGCAGCTTGGAGATGCTCTCCACGATCAGACCGAGGAAGATGGCATTGAGATCACTGTACACCGCCAGGTCCCCTGGCCGACGGTTAGGCCTTTCGGTATAAAGCAGCTCGATTGCGCCCTCACGGGTGCGCGCCTGCTTGAAGAGCGGAGCGTAGCTCCGGAGACCACTGGTGTGGTCGAGCAGCATTCGCACCGTCACCTGATCCTTGAGCCCTCCGGCGAACCGGGGCAGGTAGCGCCGCACTGGCGCGTCCAGATCCAGCCGACCCGTGTCCACCAGGCGCATGATCGCGCTGGTGGTCCCCATGACCTTGGTGATGGAGGCGATGTCCCAGAAAGTGGAGTCCGGGGTGGGGACTGGTGAGCCAGACTGCCAGGTGAAGTGGCCGTAGCCCCGAGCGTACAACAAGGAGTCTCTGCGTCCAATCACCACCACAGCACCGGGATAGAGTCCCCGATGGACCCCCTGCTCCACCAACCCATCGACCTCGTCAAATGACTGCGGCCAGGCCGGCGATGCGACAAAAAGCGCGAGGGGGACGAGGGCAAGCAGTCGGAGAGAATGCATGGACACCTTCAGGGCGTTTCCCCGCTGTCCCGCACCGGTCCGGTGGGTAGCTGATACAAGACCTGAGCCGTGCGGCGGTCGCGATCGGAGAGGATACCGGTCTGGGTGGCGGGGAACATGACGTCGTTCGAATCGGGAGAATGGGGCAGACCCAGGGCGTGGCCAGCCTCGTGCACGGCCACGGTAAGGAGGGCAGGGTCCGGCAGCACAACTCCCGTGTGGGTGCGGAGCGCGAGCAGTATGGCGGCCTTCCGCACTCGGCCGGCCTGATCCCAAGTCAGATCGGTCTGGCCTGCGCGATCGAAATCGAAGTGATCGATCCAGCGGACCAAAATGTCGGCATCGGCAGTGTCGGTCACAGTAGCGAAGCGCACCCCGATGTCGGCACTCTCCCAGCGATTAAGAGCTTCTCTGACAAAGCCCGCCATTCGCGGCTGATAGCCCGGCGCGCCACCTTCGATGAGCGAGACCCGGAGCGGGACCCCGCTTCGGTCTGGCCAACGGCGCACGACGGAATCGGTACTGATGATCAAGGAGTCGAGATAGGTCAGCTTCGACTCACGGCTGAGCTGTTGCCGCGCCGCCAGCCGTGCCAGCCGCTCGATGGTGGGGGTGCTGGATACACTTGGCGCAGCAACCGCAGTGGGCGGCTTGGCCGGTGCCAGCACCTCGGGTCGTCCAGCAGTCGGGAGGTCGACCGTGGCTGGACGGGTGTCGTTCGGCCCCTGGACAGCTGGCTCCCTGGAGGCAGATGCAAGGGCGTGCGATAGTCGATCCGCCACGACCATCGCAAACAACCCGATTGTGATCAGGGGCAGAAGCCTGGGCTTCATAGATCTCCGCTACATGGCCTGACCGATGGGGTCGCTCCAGCACCGTATCCCGCATCGACTTGAGAGGATTGGCCGGCTTCCTGCTTCGCAACTACCGGCCTGGAGCCCAGTTGCGGCAAACGCAAGATCTGCGCGAGCCTCGCTATCTCTTGGCTTCGAGCCAGTTTGGTCCGACCCCGATGTCTACCACTAAAGGGACCTTCAGCTCGACGACGGTCTCCATATGCTCCCGAACCAATTGGGTCATGGTTTCCACTTCCTCCGGCGGGACCTCGAAGACCAGTTCGTCGTGCACCTGGAGGAGCATGCGCCCGGCCAGACCTCGCTCGCGAATGGCACGGTGAATCCGGACCATAGCCAGCTTGATCAGGTCGGCCGCTGAACCCTGGAGGGGAGAGTTCTGAGCGTTGCGCTCGCCGTAGGCCCGGAGGCTGAAATTGCGCTCCTTGATTTCGGGGATATAGCGGCGCCGCTTGAAAAGGGTCTCGACATAGCCCTGCTGCCGAGCCAGCTCGATCTGCCGATCGAGGAACGCGCGGACCCCGGAGAAACGCTCGAAGTACCGAACGATGAAGCCGCGGGCGTCCTCCTGGGAGATCCCGAGCTGCCGGCTCAAGGCAAACGGTCCCTGGCCATAAATGGTGGCGAAGTTGATGGTCTTGGCCCGCGCCCGCATTTCTCCGGTGACCTCAGCCGGCGGCAGGTTGAAGATGAGCGCCGCCGTCTGCCGGTGAATATCTCCCCCTTGATGAAAGGCCTCGATGAACGCGGCGTCGCCCGACAGATGCGCCATGATCCGAAGCTCGATCTGGGAGTAGTCGGCCACCAGAAAGACCCAGCCTTCGCGAGGCACAAAGCCGGCCCGGATTGCCTCTCCCCGCGGGGTACGGACGGGAATGTTCTGCAGATTGGGCTCGGCGGAGCTGAGCCGGCCGGTAGCCGCGCCGGCCTGATTGAAGCTGGTATGAATTCGCCCGGTGGTACGATTGATCCGCTCGGGAAGGGTATCTACGTACGTGCTCTTGAGCTTCTGCAGCTCGCGATATTCGAGGATGAGCCGGGGCAGCTCGTGTCCCATGGCCGCGAGCTGCTCCAGTACGTCGGCGTCGGTCGAGGGGCCGGTCTTGGTCTTTTTCAGCACCGGAAGTTGATGCTTCTCGAAGAGGATGCTGGCGAGCTGCCGGGGTGAATTGAAGTTGAGATCGGTGCCGGCGGCCCGGGTGATCTGCTGCTCCAACCGGCGCAGGTCACCGCCCAGCTCGTCGCTCAGCTTTCGAAACAGCGCTCGATCGATGGCGATCCCTTCCCACTCCATGTCCACCAACACCTCTAACAACGGCATCTCGATCTCACGCAGCAGCGGCTCCAGTTCCATCTCAGCCAACATCGGCGCGAAAAACTGATGCAGCGCCAGGACGGTGGCGCTGTCGGTTCCGCAATAGTTCGCCGCCAGCGGCACCGCGACCTCGGCGAACGGGACTTCCGATTTTCCCTTTCCTGCCAGATCGCGATAGGTCTGCAAGGTTCGGCCCAAGTGCTCGAGGCAGAGGGTATCGATGGCGTGCGATCGCCGGCCCGGATCCAGAACGAAGCTGGCGAGCATCGAGTCATACGCTACACCGGACAGCTCGATCCCATTTCTCCGCAGTACCTGCCAGTCATACTTGACGTTGTGCCCGGCTTTGGGCACCCCGGGGTCGGTGAGCAGGGCGTACACCGAGGCGGTGGCGAAGTCCGTGAGTGGAGGAAGATTCCGGACCGGCGCGGGGGCGGCGAGCTCCCCTCCACCAGGCCGATGGCCGAACGGCAGATACCACACCTCCTCCGGGCTTGCCGCCAGGGAGAGCCCTACCAACTCCGCATCGTGTGGCTCATGGACGGAGGTCTCCACATCCAGTCCTACCAGCGGCGCTGCCCTCAAGCGCTCCACCAACCCCGGCAAGTCGTCCGGATCATCGATGACGATCACCTCTGGCGCCGAAGGACCCGAGAGATCCGAGAGGCTCAACCAGGAGTCGGCCGACAAGTCGAGCTCGGGTGACTCCCCATCTTCGAGAGCCAGCGGCGGAGAGGATGGCATCTCCACCGGCGCGGCAGCGTCAGTCAACCGCCGGGCGAGAGAGTAGAACTCGAGCTCGGTCAGAAGCCGGATTACCGCCTCGCGGTCGGGCTCGTGTAGAACCAGACCGTCTATATCGAGCTCGACTGGTACGTCCCGCTTGATAGTCACCAACTCGCGGGAGAGTCGGGCGTTCTCCGCCTGGCCCAGCAGCGCCTCCCGGGGCCGCTTGGCGGTAATCTCGCCGGCGCGGGCCAGCATCGTTTCCAGGTCGCCGTACTCCGCCAGCAGCTTTTGGGCACCCTTGTCGCCAATGCCTTTCACACCCGGGATGTTGTCGGAGGAATCGCCGACGAGGGCCAGGAAATCGACGACCTGACGGGGTGGCACTCCCAGCCGGTCGGTTGCGTTCGACTCATCCACCCACACTTCATCAACGGCAGCGGGACCGCCGCGGCCCGGATTCAGCAACGCGATTCCGGGACTCACCAGCTGATAGAAGTCCTTGTCGCCCGAGACGATCACCGCCTGCAAGCCACGCCCGGCCGCTGCGGCCGCCAGGGTTCCTATCACGTCGTCCGCCTCATAGCCCGGGATCGCGATCAGGGGGATCCCAAATGCCTCCAGCAGCTGACAGATACGCTCCACCGACCGATCGAAGTCGGCCTGGAGCTCCTGGTCGAGTTTTTCCCGGGTCGACTTGTAGTCGGCATATCGTTGCTCCCGGAACGACGTGCCGGCATCGTTGATCCAGGCGACATAATCCGGCCGGTATTTTTCCCGCAGGCGCAGGAGGAAGTTCACTACACCCCACGCAGCTGAGGTGTTTTCGCCCTTGGCCGTGCGCAATGGCCGCGCGATCATCGCGTAAAACGCGCGATAGATCAGGGCATAGCCGTCGATCAGGAAGATTTGTGGAGGTCTGTGGTTGGGGGACATGCAGGGAAAATAACGTTACCCCTGCCTCCGCACCCGATTGGCCGTCCGCTCGAATTCGGATCGGGAGCCCGCCGTAAGGCGAAGCCGGCCGAAGCCGGTCTCATCCTGAAAGAAGAGGTTCAGCCGATAGGTCAGATACGACCAACGGACCACCCGGCCAGCGGTTCCACCCGGGGTTGATTCGATGCTCTCGTCGGGGGCACCCAGTGCGATGAAGACCTCGCCCCGATCGGTGCGCCAGCCAGGGACTCCCTCGTCGGTGAACTTGCCGTTCGCCGCGCTGACTCGCGCAAAGTATTGATTCAGCGCCTCGTTCTCGGGGGTGGCCTTATTGGGATCGGTCTCAGCGTAAAACTCCCGCCAGAGCCGGGAGCGCTCAGAGGGCGGAGCCTTGCGCATAGCGCTTACCCGGGCATCCTGGCCGAAGTACCGCAGCAGGTCGAGCATCTCCTCGAAGTTGGTGATCACCCACGCCTGGGAGAATGAGACCAGGGCCGAGATCGCACGCTCGGCAGATCCGCTTCCGACCACCAGCTTCAGCTCGCCCAGGGAGATGCTGTCGGGTGCCAGCCGGATAACCTGGCTCTCGACCGGGCGACCCCCGCGGAATCGTAGGGAGTCGGTATAGATGACCTCTTGCTGCTCGTCGAGAACGTGAAACGGGACCGTTGCCGGACCCGGGAAATCATAGCCCTCGATGTAGGCCAGCAGGGTATCGGCTCCATATCCGACGGCGCCGCGAGGGTTCAGCACCACGGAGAGCGGGTCGGATCGACTTCCCCGGCCGGTGGCCTGGTAGGTCAGAATGGGGGCCGACGTGGTCCCTTTCGGGAATGTCGGGGCAGTGTATTTCCCTTGGGCGCGACTCTCGGCGGTTGAGCTCGCATCGCGCACCGTGACACTGACACTATATGGTCCAGAGGTCAGGCGAAGGATCTGCTGAAACAGCACGCTCTCGTCAGCGCGGAGGGTTTCCTGAAAAGTAGGAACCCGCACGATCTCGTCCCTGGTAAGCTCCACCGGACGGGTGCCTTCACGCTGGAACGAGATGCTCACCCGGTAGCGGGCAATGAACAGATTGCCCTCTCGCTGAAAGGCGAGGGCCCGATTCTCCAGCGAGAGTCCGATGAGAGTGATGACCGAGTCACCCGGGCCCGCGGCGAACGCCACTGCCCCCACGAATGGCAACGGGTCTCCAGCCGCCAGGCGTCCCAATTTCTGATAGAAAGAGGAGACGTTGACCAGCTGGGTAAGCTGGTCCGCAGGAGCCGGCGCATCATGGGTGCCGACCCGCTTCCAGCTGCCGCAATGAAGACCGGCGGCGCTGAGCAGCACAACCGTAACGAGCCGACGCATGACATTCTCCCGATCAACCGCAGACCTGCGCCATTGCAGGTCGCGGAAGGTTAGTGACGGCGGATGAGAGGCGTCAAGCACAACTTGCTGCCTCTGGCGAGATTAACTAGCTTGGCCACGCCATGAACACTGACGCCTTAGCCGGGCGGACCATCGCCGGCTACCACCTCACGAAGTATGTGGGCGAAGGGGGAACGGCCACCGTCTATCGCGCCGAACACCCGGAGCGCGGGGTGGCGGCGGTAAAGATCCTTCGTTCCAGGCTGGCCCAGGATCCCATCGCCATCAAGCGATTCCTGCGCGAGGCCGAGTACGGCTCCCGGGTGATTCATCCCAATATCGTCCGTACCTACGACTACGGTCAGGCGGACGGACTCCATTTCCTGGCACTGGAGTGGGCCGAGGGCGAACCCCTCGCGGAGTTCGTCAGCCGGTCGGGCCATCTGGCACCTCAGCTGGTGGCGAAGGTCGTCGAACAGATCGGAGCGGCGCTGACCGCCGCCCACAAGGCGGGCATCATCCACCGCGACCTCAAGCCCGCCAACATCATGTACGATCCGCCACGGCAGACGGCCAAGCTGCTGGACTTCGGCATTGCCCGAGATGCCGAACTCAACCCCGAGGAACGGCTCACCCGGGCCGGATTCTTCGTGGGAACCCTTCAGTACGTGGCCCCCGAGACGCTGAGTGGCGAATTGGTCAAGGAACAGGCGGACGTCTACAGCCTGGCGACGATCACCTATTACCTGCTTACTGGCTGTCTCCCATTCACCGGCAAGAGTCCGAGAGAGTTGTTCCAGCAACTACTAACACAAGCTCCTGTCCCCCTTAATGAAGCCCGGCGGGGTCTTCGCTTTGCTCCGGCGGTGGAAGCAACCGTCATGCGGGGATTGGAACGGGATCTGTCCAAGCGCTGTAAGACGGTGGACGAGTTCGCGAGCGCCTTCTGCACCGCTGTACAGGAGACGCCCAAGCGGACCGGTTTCCTCACGGCGCTGTTCCGGAAGACCGGGGAGTGACCGACCGGGAGTCGCTCCGGCGGCTGTTGCTGGAGCGCTCGGTGCAGCGGGGGGACTTCGTGCTGGCCTCGGGACGCCACTCTTCCTATTACATCGATTGCCGTCTCGCCACCATGTCCGCAGAGGGCATGGTGCTGATCGGGCGAATGGGTTGGGAGACCATCCGGCAGGCGGGCTGGCGGCCCGCAGGAGTGGGAGGCCTCACCATGGGGGCAGACCCGGTGGCCTATGCCATTGCCGCGGCGAGCTTCGGCGGCGACCGGCCGGTAAACGCCTTCAGCGTGCGCAAGGAGGCCAAGGATCACGGCCAGGGCCGGCTGATCGAGGGTAACTTCAAGACGGGAGACCAGGTGGTAGTGGTGGAGGATGTGATCACCTCGGGGGATTCCGCGGCCCGGGCCATTGCCGCCATCGAGCGGGCTGGAGGCAGCGTGCTCGGCGTGCTCGCCGTGGTCGATCGGGAACAGGGTGGCCGGGTCGCGCTGGAGTCGGGCGGGCGACGGGTAGTGACCCTGACTAGCGCGGGCGACCTGGGACTGAGAGAGTTACCCTGAGCCGGCGCACCACCGGGCAGATCGTCGCGGCGCTTGGCGCACTGGTCGCCATTGGCCTGGCCCTCTGGGCAGCCCGCGAGTCGGCGATTCCAGAGTTGCGAGTCTACGACGGGTTCTGGATGATATGGGGGGCGGCAGTGGCGGTGATCGTGACAGCCCCGCTGGTTTGGCGCTGGCCTCGCGAACGCTCCCTGGTGGCTATCGGGGTCGCCACTGTGCTCGGAAGCATGGTGCCGCTGGGTCTCTCGGCACTCAGGCTGCACATGCCGCTCATGGCTCGCCTACGGGGCGCGTGGGTGGTGGGCGGGGCGGACGTGGTGGGGCCCCCTCTGGTGATAGGTTTCCTCTGTTTGTGGTTTGCGGTACGCAAGCATGGCATCGAAAGAAGACAAGAATGAGCAGTAAGGCCCTGGGTATTTACCTGAACGATCACCTCGCCGGATCCGTCGCCGCACTGGAACTGCTGGACCATCTCGCCGATCTCCATCCAGAACCCGATCGCAAGCAGTTATTCACCGGTCTCTACGCTGAGGTGCTGGAGGACCAGAAGGTGCTGCAGCGGCTGCTCGACCAGGTCGGTGGGGAAGAAAGCCCGGTGCGAAAAGCGGCCGCGTGGCTCACCGAAAAATTGGGTCAGGCAAAGCTGCGCCTGGATGATTTGGGAGACGGACAGCTGCGAGTGTTCGAAGCACTCGAGACCTTGGCGCTCGGAATTCAGGGCAAGCTGGCACTCTGGCGAGCGCTGGCGGCGGTGGCCGATCGAGTACCTCAACTCCAGGGCGTTGATTACACGCGACTGGAGCAACGCGCGGTCCAGCAGCACCAACGGGTCGAGGTCCAGCGGCTTCAGAGCGCCCGGGCTGCCCTGGCCGTTGAGTCATGAGGGAGCAACCGCGTGAAGGCTGGGTCCTCTTCGACGGGGCCTGCGGAATCTGTAGCCGCTGGGTCCCTTTCTGGGGCCCCACCCTGCGACGGCTTGGCTGGGAGATCGCCCCCTTGCAGAGCGACTGGGTAGCAAGACTGACAGGCCTGGCGGGGGACCAACTCACCAGCGACATCCGCCTACTGCGCCGCGACGGAACGCTGATCTCCGGTCCGGAGGTGTATCGCCACGTCATGCGGCGAATCTGGTGGGCGTACCCACTTTACCTTCTGTCGGAAGCGCCGGGGATCCGCCAGCTATTCGACTGGAGCTACCGCACCTTTGCCCGTCACCGACTCCAAATCTCCCAGAGCTGCGGCTTGCCTCAGTGATCAAAACCGAAGCCGCCGACCACCGTTCGACACCGGAGGCTACCGTGGATGAGGAAGTCTTCAATCTCGAGGTCCGCAAGTTCCTCAAGCGATTCGGCGTGACAGCGCAGCGTGAAATCGAGAGGTCGGTGGACGCCGCGGTGAAAAGCGGGGCCCTGAAGGGCACCGAGGTTCTCCCGGTGCATGCCACGCTGGACATTCCTGGCGTCCTCCCCAAGCTCGAAATCGACGGTGAGATCACACTCTCGAAACGCACCTGATGCAACCGCACTAGTGCCAGTTTTGGCACACCATTGACGTAGTGACGTACCACTGCCGATCTTCCGCGACCCCCCAGCTATCCCAAACCCAGGGAGTCGCGCCATGCGTACGCCGCAGGGTTCCGTAGGCACCTCGCCGGGCCAGTTCATCAACCCTCGCGAGCGCTGGCGGTACGGTCTCCTGGTGGTCGTCAGTTTGACCGTGTACGGGGTGCTGGTCCTGGTCGGTCTCGGTGATCCCAAGTCTGCTTCAATGATCGTCACCTATGGCCTGGTGTTCGCTTTGCTGGCCCTGTTCGGTCACGGACTGGCGCTTGGCCGAGTCCGCGGCAATAGCGTGCGGGTCTCGGAACGGCAGTTCCCCCAGCTGCATCGCCTGGCCGCCGCCCATGCCCGTAAGCTGGGCATGGAAAACGTGCCGGCCATCTACCTGATGCAGTCCGGAGGCCTCCTGAATGCCTTCGCGACTCGCTTCCTGGGGCGCGATTTTATCATCATCTATTCCGATGTCCTCGAGCTGGCCCTGGCTCAGGGTGAGGCAGCAGTCGGCTTCATCGTCGGCCATGAGCTCGGCCACATCTGGAGGGGACACCTCAAGTATCGGTGGCTGACCGCTCCCGGACGGCTCTTCCCCTACCTTGGACCGGCCTACTCCCGCGCGTGCGAGTACACCTGTGACCGTATCGGAGCGTTCTGCCAGCCGGACGGTGCCATCTCCGGGCTGCTGGCGCTCGCGGCGGGCAAGCAACTCCACGCTCACGTGGACGTGCGCGAATTTGCGGCTCAGGCCGAGACGGACAAGGGCTTTTGGGTCCGACGCGCCGAGATCATTTCATCCCATCCGATTCTGCCCAAACGGGTGGCTGCCCTACTGAAAGCCGGGGTGACAATTCCGGCTCGGAGTCAGTTGACGCTCACCAGCGCCGCAGCCTAGCCCCCAACGATCAGCGTCGCGGTGCCGTCTCCCGACGGCACCCGGCGACTGGCCGGCTGTTGCATCCGCCCCGAGTTCCCCTCATCGTACGTCTGGCCTGCCACAACCACATCGCTCGTGCCCACCATCCTCTAAGGAGGCCGCCATGACACGCCGAACGCGTTACGGGTTGGACCGGGTGATCGTGTGGCCGGGTGAGCAGCGTGCCTCCACGTGGACCTTCGGCGGCAAGACAATGTCCGGCGTCGAGCAGAGCTACGCCGTGCGGGATGAAAATTTCTCCTCCCGCAACGAGTGGGAGTTCGTGGTTCGCATTCCCAATGGCCGGGATGAGCGGGTGGAGGTGCGGCCCCGGAGCACGCCCAACGTCAAGGTGTGGGCCGAACTGACTGATCGCTCGCTGACGTTCTCCCGGGCGACCAAGGGCGATGCCAAAGGAAAGTGGTATTGCCAGGTCGCTCTGGCCGACCCAACCGGTGCGAGGAGTCGGGACATCGTGCGGGCCGATCAGCGGAACGAATTGCCTGCGTGGTTCGACGCGCTCAAAGGCCGCATGCGAAAGAAGCAGAACGTCAGGAGCACCCGGGGGACCGACGGCGAGGTCCTGGTGGTACTGGTGCCGGCCCGCGACCACGTGGCCATGATTCGACTCTTCTTTGCCACCAAGGTGTGGATCTTGAAAGAGAGAATCACGCTGGAGGCATGAGCTCACCAGGAGAGCATCTCGCTTGTGCCGCCTGCGCCGAGGTGGCTGGTCAAATCTCCGCCCCCGGTGGCGTCATTCTGGATGACGGCCTCTGGTTCGTCAGCCACCATAGCGGACCCTTCACCGATCCCGGGGAGCTGATCGTCAAGACTCGGCGGCACTGCGAGTCACTGGCCGAGCTCACACCCGCCGAGGCCAGGGCGCTGGGGCCGATTCTTCAGACGGCGGTGCGAGCGCTGGAGCTGTCGGTCGTGGCGGAGCGGATTTATGCCGTTTCTTTCAATGAGCGACTGCGCCACGCGCACTTCCTGCTGCTACCAAGGACGGCGGATATGCCGCGGGGGCACGTGATCTCCGATGTGTATCGGCGAGCGCGAAATCTGCTTCGGAAGATCGGGGTGCTGCGGAATCCGAGTCCAGCGGACCGTGCGGCGGCGGCCGAGCGGGTCCGGCAGGAGTGGCAATGACCTCGGCCCCGGGCTTGATCAAGCGACTGGAGAACGAAGCGGAAGCCCAGGCTTGCGCTCGCCTCATGGCGAGCTCGGAGCCCTGGATAACCCTGGGACGGACCTACGAAACATCGCTCAGGATGGTGCAGGATCCGACCCGGGAGGTCTATGTGGCCCGCGACGACGCCGGGCTGGCCGGATTCCTTATCCTCTGCATGACCGGTGCGTTCGTGGGCTACATCCAAACGATCTGCATTCAATCCGACCGCCGAGGACAGGGCCTCGGCTCCCGCCTGGTTCAGTTTGCAGAGGATCGGATCCTGGAGGAATCGCCCAACGTGTTCATGTGTGTATCCTCCTTCAATCATGACGCCCAACGACTCTACGAACGCCTGGGCTACCGGGTGGTGGGCGAGCTCACCAACTACATCGTCGAGGGGTATTCCGAGATTCTTCTCCGTAAGACCCGGGGCCCGCTGGCCACTTTCGCTCCCGAGAGGCGGGGCTCAGCGCGGTGATGGTCGTGCAAGGTATGGCGGACCGTGCGGGGAGAGGATAGGATCGAGGAATAGGAGGACGGCTCTCACATGCGGGAAGCGCGATTGCGCCCGGAGTTCGCAGATCTCTACCCAACGCTGACCCCGGGACAGTGGGAGCCGGCGGCTCGGATAGCGGAGGTTGTCCTTGCCCGCCTCCTTCTGCTGGAGATCTCGGAGGCCCCCATTCAGGAACGGATCCTGAACGAAGCTCACTTCGAGTTTCGGGGGGAGACGCCCGATGGGGCGCCCAGGATCCCTCGCACCTCGCGCGCCGCGGACCGGGACGATGAGTAACATGGACGATGCCAGGTACCCGATCGGGCCGTTTCTGTTTGACGGAAAGGCGGATCCCAGCCGCCGAGGCCAGTGGATCGATGATATCGCCGCCGCCCCGGGCCACCTCCGCTCGGCTATCGCGGGCCTGGCACCGGCACAACTCGACACGCCCTATCGGGAGAAAGGCTGGACTGTTCGCCAGGTCGTGCACCACGTGCCCGACAGCCATCTGAACGCATACACCCGGATCAAGCTCGCGCTTACCGAGGACGAGCCTACCATCAAGCCGTACGAGGAGGCCCGCTGGGCCGAGCTGCCCGATGCCCGGAACGGTCCGGTCGAAGTCTCCCTCGCCATGCTGGAAAGCCTGCACCAGCGATGGGTGCTGCTCCTTCGGGAGCTGACGCCGGATGACCTCAAGCGGCGGTTTCGGCACCCGGAGCATGGACGGACCATGGGCCTGGACGAGGTGCTGGCGATGTACGCTTGGCACGGGCGCCATCACGTCGCTCACATCACCTCCCTGCGCAGGCGAATGGGCTGGAACTGACCTCCGGGCATCGGCAGCCACTCATAACAACCGACCCGGAGGCTCCCATCCTCAGTCCGATCCTGCTCCGCACAGCCGGTCTTCTGGCGCTCTCCAACATCTTCATGACGTTTGCCTGGTACGCCCACCTGCGGAATCTGGGGGATCGCCCATGGTACCTCGCCGCGATCGTGAGCTGGGGGATCGCGCTCTTCGAGTACCTGCTCCAGGTTCCGGCTAACCGCATCGGCTACACCGCATTGTCGCTCTCGCAGCTCAAGATTCTGCAGGAGGTGATCGCGCTGATCGTGTTCGCCCCCTTTGCCGTGCTGTACATGCGCCAACCAATCAAGCTGGACTACCTCTGGGCAGCACTCTGCCTGGTAGGCGCGGTGTACTTCGTCTTTCGCACGCCGGCAACGCCGTGATCAGATGGTTGGTGCCGGTGGCACTGGTGGCCAACTGGTTTGGCGGTTCTCCGCTGGCTGGGCAGGTCCAGCCGGAGCGGGCGCGGGAGCTGGGTATTCCGCTGGACGGGACGCCAGGCTCGCTGGACGCCATCACGGACGTGCCGGGGGTGGCGGTGGGCCACGCCACTATTGTGAGCGGATCCGGGGCGCTCCACGTAGGAGTTGGTCCGGTACGGACCGGGGTGACCGCCGTGTTCCCCCGAGGCACCGGCGATCTGGCGCCGGTGTTTGCCGGCTGGTTCAGCTTGAACGGGAACGGGGAAATGACGGGCACGCCGTGGATCGACGACTACGGCCTGCTGCTTTATCCCGTCGCCATCACCAATACGAATAGCGTCGGCACCGTGCGCGATGCGATCATCGAATGGGGACGAACTCGGGTTCCCGGGGTCTTCAACTGCTGCTTACCCACGGTGGCCGAGACCTGGGATGGCGACCTGAACGACATCTATGGGTTTCACGTCAAGAAAGAGCATGTGCTCGCCGCGCTGAGAGCAGCCAAGGCAGGGCCGGTGGCAGAGGGAAACGTCGGCGGGGGTACCGGAATGCAGTGCCTCGGGTTCAAGGGTGGGATCGGTACCGCAAGCAGGAGGATCGAAGGCAAGGACGGCGGCTTTACGGTGGGTGTGCTGGTCCAGTGTAATTTTGGCCTCCGGAGACAGTTACGAATTGCGGGGGTGCCAGTGGGTCAGGAAGTCAGCGAGCCGAGGTCCTGCTATGACACGGCTCGCCCGCTACCAGCGGACCAGGCGGCGATGCGGTGCCCAGCGGGTGGGCCGCGAGCACGCGAGCACGGGTCGATTATCGTGATCGTTGCGACCGATGCGCCCTTGCTTCCTCATCAGCTACGCCGGGTGGCGCGCCGAGCTGCGCTCGGGATCGGCCGTATGGGCGGAATAGCGGGATCGGGATCCGGAGATCTATTCCTTGCGTTCTCCACCGCGGCCACGGGAACCGCTGACAGCGTGGGTGTGAGCTCGGTTTTGATGCTGCAGGATGAGCACATCGATCCGATCTACGAGGCCACGGTGCAAGCCACCGAAGAAGCCATTATCAATGCGCTTCTTGCGGCAAGGACGATGACCGGCGCGGACGATCTCCGGGTCCCCGCTCTTCCCCACGATCAGCTCCGCACAGTACTCCGAAAGTACGGCCGCTTACCCCACTGAGCTTATCGCTAGGAGCCACCCGCATCCCAGCTGCCGGCGGCCACCGGGTGAAAGGCCGCCCAGATGTTCTGGTAGGGAATTACCATCAGCTCGATGAAGCGCCGGAGCGCCACCGAGAACGGGAACCGGTGTCTGAACTCCAGCGCGGTAAGACCCAGCATGGCCCGCAGATGGCGGCCGAAGCTCTGGGGCGAAGAGTATTCCAGCCGGTAGGAGACATCGGCTACCGAGAGGCCGGCGGTCTCGAACAGGTAGGCCGCATGCACCAGGCGGATTGCGGCCAGGTAGTTCTTGGGCGAGGGTAGGCCGGCCCGCGCGAATCGGGACATCAGCGTGCTGGGCCGCACGTATAGCCGTTGGGCCAGCGTCGTTACAGTGGGGGTGTCGGGGGCCAGGCGGATGAGGGCCTCGACAAAGAGGCGGGCATCGGCCGGCGCTTCGAACAGAGCGTCGAGAATGGGACCTTGGATGCGGGCGACTGCCCGAGTGGCTGGTTGGCCGACCACCTGGCGCAGGCGGTTCCACCCGGTTGGCGAAGTCACATCCACCACCTGGCGCACTCCCGATGCCCCCAGTCGGAGCAGCATTTCCGTGGCTGACGGGTCGTGCTGAGAGACCAGCGCTACGGTAGGAATGCCAGGGAACTCCCGCACCAGATGACCCAGCACCTCGACCTGCTCCGGCCCACACCGATGTACCGAGACAAGAACGGCATCGACTGGACGCTCGCGGACGATCCGGACAGCATCGGGGATCGAATCCCGGTGCAGCACCGCGAAACAGCCGCTGCCAGCAGCATCCACCCTGGAGCGCTCGACCGGCAGCAGCACCGTGGCGATCGTGGGCGACCCTTCGGTTGAGCTGAACCGCACTGTGTCCTCTTGGTAGGTCGTGCAGAAGGGTACGGCCGTTACGTCAAAGAAGATTAAATCTGAAACGGCGCGAAGCTCGATTTCGTCGGGTTCAAAAGCACGCGAATGGAGCCGGCGGCTGGGAGGCAACGTTTCAGGCCAGGTGCCCGTCGAATCAAGGCTCGGCGGTATGGCGTAGCGTCGAGCCGATGTATTTTCAACTCACCCTTACCGGTCTCGGATGTGAGCGATATAGCGGTTGACCTGTTCACCGTGCTTCAGGCGGCGCTAGGGCCTCAGTATAGGCTCGAGCGGGAGCTTGGTCGCGGGGGGATGGGCGTGGTTTTTCTCGCCACCGACACCACCCTCGACCGCCGGGTTGCAGTAAAGGTGGTTCATCCCGAGCTCTCCTCCCACGAATCCATCACTCGCCGGTTCCTGGCCGAGGCTCGGACCATCGCCCGGCTCCGCCATCCCAACATCGTTGCAGTGCATTCCGCCGGCAGCAAGGACGGTTTGCTCTATTATGTGATGGACGAGATCGCTGGCGAGAGTCTTCGGCAGCGGCTCCTGCGCGAACGGCGCCTTTCACCGGAGGAGACCGCCCGCATTGTCTCCGATCTCGCGGCCGCGCTGGATGTGGCCGGCCGCGCGGGGGTGGTGCATCGCGACGTCAAGCCCGAAAACGTCTTGCTCGAGGAGGGAAGTGGACGGGCGCTGCTGGCCGATTTCGGGATTGCCCGCGCCGTGGCGGTGGATCCGAGCGGCTCGAGCACCGGACAGGGCGTGGCGGTGGGGACCCCAGTGTACATGAGTCCGGAGCAGGCCGCAGGAGAGGAAATCGATACCCGGAGCGATCTGTACGCCCTGGGTGTCGTGGCCTACGAGATGCTTGCCGGGCAGCCACCCTTCCAGGGGCCACATCGGGTGGTGGTATCCAAGCACATCGCCGAGCGGCCCACCCCGATCGACCGGGTCCGTCCCGAAACGCCGAGGGAGCTCGCCGGCGCAATTATGCGGTCGCTGGAGAAGCAGCCAGACGAACGGTGGCAAACCGGGGAGGAGTTTCGCCAGGCGGTATCGGGGGAGCGGGCCGCGCCACGCCGCGATCGCCGGATGCGCCGCCAGCTGCTCGCCCTCGGAGCAGTGGCACTCGCCATCCTCACCGCGACCGTGGGTGTGGCGCGGCGAAGCCCGGGGCCACCCCGGGGCGTCAATCCCCGCCATTCCATTCTGGTGCTGCCATTCGACAACCTGCGGGAAGACCGCTCAGTCGATTGGCTCCGCGACGGCAGCGTCAGCATGCTGGGGCTCAACCTGTCCCAGTGGAACGACCTGACGGTGGTGGACCATGAACGGCTGCACGACCTGCTGGCGCAACACCGGCTCAAGGTGGGCGACGACATCGGACTCGACATGGCCCGCCGCCTGGCCCGGGAAGCGGGAGTCTGGACCGTGGTGCTGGGCGACTTCGCCCCGGCAGGGGATTCGCTCCACCTGGTGGCTCGGGTGTATGACGTGGCAACCGGCAAGCGGGTAGACGTCGCCCGAGCCGATGGGCGGCCTGGAACCGATGTCCGGCCGATGTTCGACCAGCTGGCGGCCAGGCTCCTGGATCTCTCCGGCGCGCCGAACGAAATCAAGATCGGACTGGCCTGGGCAACCACCGGATCACTGGAGGCATTCCGATCTTACCTGAGCGGAGTTGAGCAGCTCAATCACTGGGATTTAGCCGGTGCGGAACGAGACTTGGAGCGGGCCATTGCCGCGGATAGCACGTTCGGCCTGGCCTACTATAAGCTCGCGCTCACCCGCGGATGGATCGTGGGTATGGACGATTCCATCTCCGACCGGGCCCTTCTTCGGGCCACCGCCTATTCCGGCAATCTACCGGCGCACGAACGCACGGTGATCAATGCGTATCGCGCCTTCATCGGGCGGGAGTTTCCCGAGGCCCGCGCGCTCTACCAGCAGCTCATCGCCCGCGATGCCGGAGATGCCGACGCGTGGTATGGACTGGGAGAGGCGTGGTTCCACGACACCGCCGGCACCAACGAGGCCCCGGCCTGGACGCAGGCAATCCGGGCATTCAAACGGACGCTCGCGCTCGACCCCAACTACTCTCTGGCCTACGAGCACGTGCAGGGCATGCTGAGTCTGGCCGCTGTGGATCCGCCGCTGTACGCTCTGCTCGCCGCCGACTCATTCGCTGTCACCCGGACTCCGACCGGACGGCCACTGGTGGACAGCGCGACTGTACGAGCCGCCGTGCAGCGGGCTCGCTCCGAGGCACTGATCTCCGCCCGGACCTGGGTCTCGAGTCAGCCCACCACGCTGCGCGCCCATGGCGCGATGGTGGACGCGTACGTATCCGCTCACAACTACAACGGTGCGCTGTCGGAGCTGGAGCGGTTCCGACTGGCCACTCCGGTGCACCCGGAGCTTCCCTTCGTCGAAGCTCGGGTGCGATTTGCCTCCGGCGACATCGACCGGGCCGCGGCTCAGCTCCGCTCCGCGCTCGACACGATGGCGCCCAAGGACTTCCGGCCTTACCAGGGCACTCCTACGGTGGTCAGTGACATCGCCGCTGCCGCCAACGTCTTTGCCTACCAGGGCGACCTCACCAATGCGGCGAAGGCGCTCGATCTGGCCGACCAGGTCCGCCGGGAAGTCATTCATCACCCGAACTCGGCTGGCCCCAAGGGTGAATCGTGGCGCCGCGTGGTGCTCGGCGAGCTGTACGCTGCGGCGGGTGGTCCCACATCCGCGCTCCGCCAGATCTGGCAAGGCACCGCCGAGGCGGCGCGCATGGCCCCCCCCGAAGAGCGAAAGCACATCGCGCACAGCGGGGCTACCGCGGCAATCGGCCTCTTCACCGGTCTCGCCGCAGACCCGACCGCACTGAACGAGCTTCAGGCCATCTCGGGAGAGCCCACCGCGAAGGCCGTGCGGGCGCTGCTCGCGGTGAGCCGGGGAGACTCGGCGGGGGCCCGCCGGACGCTCGCGGAGCCCGATTCGTCGGAGTTCGGCAAGTACATGTACATGGTCTACACCCGGCCCTTCGTCGCCCAGGCGTACTATCTGTTGGGCGACTATGAGACGACCCTCCGCATGCTCGAAGGTTTTCAGCCTTCGGCGCTCCAAACCGGTGGCTTCGACTCGCGCTGGGGCATGCTCGGCCGGGTCCGGTTGCTACGGGGGGCAGCGTATGAGCGATTGGGCCGGCGAGCCGAGGCGAGAGAGGAATACCGCCAGGTTCTGGCCCAGTGGAAGGCCGCCGACCCCGCGCTGCTGCCCTTCATTCAGCAAGCGCAGCGGGGCCTGGCGAGGGTGGGGCATGCTGGGTAAGAGTCAGGAGTCGGGAGTCAGGCGTCAGGGTGAGCTGACCGGGGACCTGTGTTTAAATGCAAGTCTTAACACGCCTTGCACCGCCTGACTCCTAGCTCCCGACTCCCGACTTCGTTATCTTACATCCACTGGTCGAGCACGATGGTCGCGGGTGCTGCAAGGCGCCCGAGGAAAGTCCGAGCTCCATCGGGTAGACTGCCAGGTAACTCCTGGGCGCCGCAAGGCGACGGACAGGGCCACAGAGAACAGACCGCCCGGAGATCCGGCCGAAAGACCGGAGGCAAGGGTAAGGGTGAAACGGTGGGGTAAGAGCCCACCGCACCACTGGTAACAGTGGTGGCACGGTAACCCCCAGTCGGAGCAAGGCCAAATAGGCGGCGAGGTGTGACCCACACCGACCGATTTCGGTAAGCCGCGGGTAGGCTGCTAGAGGTGGCCGGCGACGGCCATCCCAGACAGATGACCATCTCCCGGGAACCCCGGGAAACAGAACTCGGCTTACGGCTCGACCAGCGACAGCCCCCCGGAGACCTTCCGGGGGGCTGTTGGTTTTGGTGCAGCCAGCCGGTTACCTTATCTGGCTCGAACTTCCTTGGGGAACGAGATGCTGTTACGTATTGCCGGTCTAACCGCACTGGCCGCCACCACTGGGATGGCCTTACCGGGATCGTTGGGTGCGCCATTCACCACCAAGTACCGTATCGATCAGACTCTCACGCAGGAGATCGATGCCACGGCCGCAGGCGGGGCAAAGCAGCGCATTGCGTTCAGCACCAGCAGCTTCGTGACTGTGACCCTGGCCGATAGTGCGGGCGGGAAGGTCATGCGAGTGGTGGTGGACTCGATGCGGGGTGACAGTGCCTCGCCCATCCCGCCGGCGGTATTGGACAGCGCCCGGGGAGCGGAATTTCGCGGCTTCGTCGAAAAATCAGGCAGGCCCGCCGGACTGGAGCCGGTCGGCAATGTCGGGGCGGCAGCCCAGGTCCAAGGTCTGCTGAGCGACTTCTATCCCTGGGCCAGGCCGGGGCTCAAGATCGGAGAGAGTTGGTCCGATACGACCGCGAAGACGAACGGCACCGGCAGTGACAGTGTGACGGTGCGGCGGGTCAGCGCCTACAAAGCGGCGGCGACCGAAACCCATGACAATCGCAAAGCGGTGCGGGTGACTGAAGACTTCACCTCCTCCGTCGCCGGCACCCAGCCCACTCCCAATGGGCCCGCCCGAATCGAGGGAAGCGGCAGCGGCAGCGGGGCGTATTATGTCGGGAGCGACGGCCGGTACCTGGGGGGATCCTGGCAGCAACAGTCGTCGCTCACGATCTCCGGTTCGTTCGCCCCCCAACCGCTTCCGATCACCATCGTTCAGAAGACCAAGGTCAGCACTCTCAAGTGAGTCGGGAATGGACCTGAGATCCAGTCTCGCGACCCTCGCGTGTCTCGCGGTGGTGGGCTGCAGCTCGTCCACTTCGGGAACCGGTACTCCCAGTGGGCCCACTCCCCAGCCGAACCCAAGTACACCTGGTGGGCCCACGCCGAGTGGAATCACCTACGTTCCGGTGCGCGACGCGGCCTACGCACTGAATCGGCATGATAGCCTCACCCTGCAGCTCCCCGGGGGCGCTACCCAGCAGCAGCTCATCGACCGGACCGCGTATCTGAGGGTGACGCTCGTGCGGGATCCGGCTGGGTACCTGGCGACCATCGTGCTGGACTCGCTACAGGCGGCGGTGGGAGGCGTGCCCGCGGTTCCCGATTCCATTCTCCCCGCGCGAGGCACCCGCTGGACCGCCACCCTCACTCCAGACGGCAAGCTGTCGGCGCTCAAGGCCGACCGATCCAGCACCATGGGCGATCAGGTCGGCAGCAATCTTCGAACGCTCTTCCCCGCTCTTCCGCCCGGCGGCGTCCGCGCCGGCATGGAATGGACCGACAGCACTGAGGTCCCTATTCGGGCCGATGCCTTCGACGCCGTCGAACAGTCGCTCACCAACTACCGGTCGATGGACAGCGACGACCCCAACGCCAAGAAAGCCATCAAGCTGGAGAGTAGCGGGACCTATCAGCGAACCGGGAAGGGGACTCAGTACGATCAGAAGCTCGAGATGACCGCTTCAGGCATGCGGACATCGGTTCACTATCTGAATCCGGATGGCACTCTGGCCTCGGCTCACGGAAGTGATTCGGGCGACATGACCATCACGGTGCCGGCGGTGGGCCAGACGGTGCCGGTGAAGCAATCGGGAAGCTACTCGATCACCTCACTTCGCCCGGGCAAGCGCTAGCCTCCGGGTCTGAGGCTCAGAAGACGGAATTGGGATCCCGACCCAGCTCCTGAACGCTGCGAACCGGATTTTCCTCTTCCGCGGGAGCTGGGGCATCGGCCTGCCGCTGTCGCAGACGTTCGATCCGCTCGACGGCGCCAACCTTGATCCGGCTCAGGGTGATGCCGAGGCGCCTCCGAGTGGCACCTCCGCTGTCCGGCGCGAGCAGCGCCGCCAACCCCGCCCCGATAAGAAATCCGGTCAACCCGATAACCTGTTTGTCCCGCCGAGCCTGCCGCTTCCTCCGGCCGAGTTCCCGCTGCAACTGCGCGATGGTGTCGGCTGCCTCGCCGCGAAGGTTTCGCAGTCCGCGCCCGACTCGCTCCCGGGTCCGAGCTCCCTCTTCCGGGGCCAGCAAGATGGCCGCGCCGGCGCCCAGCGCGGCAGCAAGCACGACGAGAGTGCCGAACCCGCCACGCTCGCCGCGAGCGGCTCCGTTGGCCGGCTCGAGCTCGAGATGGGTATGATCTTCTGCCATTGTATTCCTCCAGATTCCGACTGCTGCCTTAAAGCTCCCGCGTCCGCTAATCCACCAGGCGGAGCGGCATCACCAGCGCCAGATAACTAGCCGGATCGTCCCACCCCACGGGCTCGCAGGTGGCGGCGCGTTCGGGAGCCTTGAACGTCATCCGGACCTCGTCGGTCGGGATGTACTTGAGGATCTCGAGCAGGTAGGCGGCGTTGAAGCCGATTTCCAGGGGGTCGCCCTCGTAGCTCACGTTGAGCTCCTCCTGGGCCTCGCCGAGGTCAGGAGTCTGCACCGACAGCTTACATGACCCATTGGCGAAGGCCATGCGAATCCGGTGGGTCTGATCACTGGCAACGATGCTCATGCGGCGGAGCGCGGCGGTAAGCGCCCCCTTGTCAGCGGTGGCGACCTTGTCGTTCTCCCGGGGAATGACCTGCTCGTAGTTGGGGTACGGCCCTTCGATCAGGCGGGTGAAGATCTGGGTCGAGCTCGTGCGGAAGCCAAGGTGGTTCTCACTTCGCGCGATCTCCACGGTCTCATCGGTGCCAAAGAGCCGGCGGATCTGTTCCAGCGCCTTAGGGGGCACGATCAGGTCCGCCTGCGAGGCGCCCTGGGTCTCCGCGGTCGGCACGTCCATTCGGGCGAGGCGGTGGCCGTTGGTGGCGACCATCCGCATCCGTTCGGGACGGAGCTCCCAAAGCACGCCATTGAGGATCGGGCGGCTCTCCTCGGTGCTGGCTGCAAAAGCGACGTGCCCGATGAGCTTCTGGAGCTCCTTCGAAGAGGTTCGCCAGCCGCCCTCGAACTTCACGCTGGGAAAGGCGGGAAACTCTTCCCGGGGCAGCCCCAACAGGCGAAAGCGTGAGCGGCCGCACTCGATGGTGACCCGCTGCTCGCCTGACGCCGTGAGGCGGATAGCCGCACTGGGCAGCTCCCGCACGATCTCGACCAGCTTGCGAGCAGGGAGCGTGATGGCGCCTTCCTGATCGACCGATGCCGAGACGGTGGTGCTGACGGCGATGTCGAGATCAGTGCCAGAGAGACGAATGCCCTCTTTCGTGGCTTCGAGCAGGATATTCGACAGGATCGGCAGCGTCGTCTTTGCAGGCACGCTGGCGGCTACTGCGACGAGGCCTTCCTGCAACTGCTCCCGCGTGATCGTGAGCTTCATCCCGCTCCCCGAATGGCTATGATCATCTACTACTCTTCTATTTAAAAGATTTAGTAGCCGTAGTAGAGGGTCTGGAAATGTTGAGTGGCGCGACAACCAGTCGGCTCATTCGGCACTTACGCCCTCTCCGTGCTGTCTACTCCGTGTGTGCAATGGGGACTGAGCCTAGCACTATCACTCCACTGTCCACCGCTGTCCAGAGTTCCCACAGCCGCTGTATGAGCGCGGGGATTATTCTGCGCACAACTCCTGACGCGCGTGCTCCACCCGCTCACGAAAGCCACGATCGCGCGACATCTGGCGGCTCACTTTGTCCACGCTGTGAATTACCGTGGAGTGATCTCTGCCGCCGAAGGCCTGTCCGATCTCCACCAGCTGCATTTCCAGCAACTCGCGGGCGAGATACATCGCGATCTGACGCGGCACCGTGAGGGTCTTGATCCGAGCCTTGGACCGGAGTCCCTCGGGAGTGACTCCCCATCGACGGGCCACGACCTCCTGCACCTTGTTGATCGAGGGCAACGCCTTGGGTGCCGCGAGGCCATCCTCGCCTGGGCGAATCTTGTCCGAGAGCGCCTCGCGGGCCAGCTCGATCGACACCTCTTTATGCTTCAACGACGCAAACAGCAGCAACTTAATGATACAGCCCTCGAGCTCTCGCACATTCGATCGCACGTGCTCGGCAATGAACCGGAGCACGTCGTCCGGAATGGTGAGCTCCAGGTGGTCCTGCTCCTGCTTCTTCCGCAGGATCGCGATCCGGTGCTCCAGATCCGGCTGACCGATGTCGGCCACCATGCCCCACTCGAACCGGCTGACCAGACGGGCCTCCAGGCCGGGCAGCTCTTTCGGAGGACGGTCGGAGGTCAGCACGATCTGCTTGTTGCCCTCATAGAGCGCATTGAAGGTGTGAAAGAACTCCTCCTGGGTCATCTCCTTACCTTCGAGGAAATGGACGTCGTCTACCAGGAAGAGGTCGACGTCCATGCGATACCGGCGGCGAAACTCCGGCATGGTGCGACTGTGGATGCTCTCGATCACTTCGTTGATGAATTGCTCGGCCCCGACGTAGAGCACCCGGGTCTCGGGATGGCGCTCGCACACGATGTGGGCAATCGCCTGCATCAGGTGGGTCTTGCCGAGACCGGTGGCCCCGTAAATGAAGAGCGGATTGTAGGTCTTGCCCGGCGACTCGGCGGCGGCATGGGCCGCGGCGGCAGCCAGCTCGTTGGACTTGCCGATGACGAAGGTATCGAAGGTATACCGCTCGTTCAGCGGCTGAGCGCTGGGATTGATCTGCGGGTTCACGGCGGCCGGGCTGGATGGCGCCACGAAGAAATCCATCTGCGGCCGTTTCTGCCGATCTTCGTTGACCCGGAAGACGATGGACGTCGGCTGACCCAGGACCGGCTCGGCTAAACGGGAGAGCAGCGGCGCATGCTTACTCTCGTTCCACTCCACCGCGAACTGATCGGGCGCGCCGATGATGAGGCGGCCTTCATCGAGGGCGATGGCCTCGGTCGGCTCGAGCCACGTTCGAATCGTGTGGTCGGGGAGTTCGCGATGCGCCTCGTCGAGAATGCGCTTCCAAGCGTCTTTGGCTGACAGCTGCATCGGTACTCGAAAACGGAAGGGATTTTTTCAAGGGCGAGAGATGTTATGGGTCGGGTGTGGAAAAGTCAATCGGGGCTTGACAACGCGGGAAGGACGAGAAGGTCGGGAACGGCGGGAAGGAGAAAAATTTCCCGGGCGAGTGAGCGACGAAGCAGGCTTGGGCGACAATTTTTCTTCTTCCCGCCTTCCCTTCTTTCCCGTCCTCTCCTTCAACTTGACCCTACGCCTCTCCATCGACTAACTTCCCCGGCTCACTTGGGAGGGTTCCTCGAATGAAGCCGTCGTATCGGCCACGGAACAAGCGCCGGATTACCAAGCATGGGTTCCGGGCGCGGATGGCCACCCGCTGGGGACGCGCGGTACTGTCCCGTCGGCGGAAGAAAGGCCGGAAGCGGCTGACCGTCTCGCTGCCGTCGAAGCACGGAGGCTCCTGACGGCATCGGCGCGCCTCCCGCGGGCTCACCGGCTCGCGAGCGCGTCCGACCTTCGCCGCGCCCTCACTCATGGCCGGCGCCGCCGTTTCGAGCACTTGGACATGATCTGGATCGACAACCAATCGGGCCAACCACGGATGGGACTCGTCGTCCCCAAGTTTCACTTGTCCGCGGTGGCCCGCAATCGTTTGCGCCGCCGGCTGCGAGAGATCTGGCGGCAAGAGATCCAGGCCCGGCAGCCGGCGTGGGACGTGGTCATCAAGGCGCGTCGTGAGGCCTACAGCGCCAGCTTCGATGCCCTCCGCGCCCAACTGCTTGCCTGGCGCGACACCGTGCTGGCAGCCGAGTGAGCGGTGCCCCGAATTCTGCTCCTGCCTCGTCGCCTGGTCGGCGCGCTGATTCGAGGCTATCAGCTCCTGATATCTCCCCTGCTCCCGCCGAGCTGCCGGTTCACCCCGTCCTGCTCTCAGTATGCGCTGGAGGCCGTGAGCCGGCACGGCGCAGTGCGGGGGAGCTGGCTCGCCGCCCGCCGCCTCGCTCGCTGCCATCCGTTTCACCCGGGCGGGTTCGACCCCGTCCCTTAACCACAGTGAACTGAGTCCATGGACCGCCGTACGATCTGGGCGATTTTGCTGATGATGACCATCGCGATCGTCCCTGCGATTTTTCTGAAGAAGCTGGTCGCGCCTGCGGCGCGAGGTGGGGAAGCGGGGAAGCGGGTCGGCGAGACCGTTGTTGCAGCCGACTCCCCTGGTGTTTCTGCGGCGCGAAGCCGCGATAGCATTTCGGGCGTTCAGCCTGGTCCAGACACCACCAAGGCAGTTGCTTCCCCGCCTCCCCGCCTGCCCGCCGATCATGTCATCCACGTTACGTCACCTCTCTACACCTACGGCATCAGTACGCGGGGCGGCCGGCTGGTCGAGGCCACCCTGCCGCACTATCGGTCGATGGCACCCGCCGATCGCGGCCGGCCGGCCCAGATCCTTCCACCGGACAGCAAGCTGCTTGGCCTGACCTTGGTCTTGGGGCGGGACACCATTGCGCTCCAGGACTGGCCCTTCACCGTGTCGGCGGAGAGCCTTGCGGTAAACGGGCCCACGCCGCTCCATCTGAGCGCGACCCGGAACAACGTCAAGGTGGACCTGACATACACCTTCCTCCCTGACGACTACCGGGTCGGAGTCTCTGGTAACGTGACCGGCGTCGGCCCCAATGGCGGACTCCTCCTCGTGGGGATGGGGCCGACCATCGCGAACACCGAGGCCGATTCCAACGAGAACCATCGTGTTCTCGCGCTGGTCACCAAACACAACGATACGGAGCGGCTGGATTTTGCCGGGCTCAAGCCGGGCGAGCCTAAGACCGTCAGCGGTCCCCTGGAGTGGGCGGCGGTCAAGTCGAAGTATTTCGTGACCGGGATTCTGGCCTTCGACAGTACCAGCGGAGGGATCAGCGGAGTGACGGCCACTGCCCGGCCGCCATCCGGTAAGCGGCCGTCTCAGGCCGACGTGCAGCTCAGCCTTCCGCTCTCACCCAGCGGCAGGTTCGAGTACTCCGCCTATGCCGGGCCGATGGAATCCGACCGCTTGAGACGTATCGGCCACGGGTTCGACGATGTGAACCCCTATGGCTGGCCCGGCTTTCGGACGGTCATTCGGCCGCTGGCGGCCGGGGTGCGCTGGCTGCTAGTCTGGATGCACCAGCACCTCCACCTGGCATACGGGCTGGTGCTGATCTGCTTCGGAATCCTGGTGCGACTGCTGCTCTGGCCGCTGAATCAAAAGGCGATGCGGGCCAACATGCAGCTGCAGGCGGTCCAGCCGCTGATGAAGGAGATACAGGAGAAGTACAAGAACGATCCCACGAAGGTTCAGCAGGAGATGTTCAAGCTCTATAAGGAGCATGGGGTGAACCCGCTGGGCGGGTGCTGGCCCATGCTGCTGCCCATGCCGGTGCTCTTTGCGCTCTTCTTCGTGTTCCAGAACACGATCGAGCTGCGGGGCGCCTCTTTCGCATGGCTGCCGGACCTTTCCCGGCCGGATCCGCTCTACATCATCCCGGTGATCATGGGACTCTCGATGTTCGGCCTCAGCAAGGTCGGCCAGATGGGCATGCCGCCCAACCCGCAGGCCAAGATGATGCTGTACATCATGCCGGTGATGATGACGTTTCTCTTTCTGAACTTCGCCTCGGGGCTCAACCTCTATTACGCGGTGAGCAATATTTCCAGCATCCCCCAGCAATGGATGCTGGCCCGCGAGCGGCAGAAGCGGACCGCCAGGGCCATCGTGGAGGTAAAGACCAAGACGCCGCCGGAGCTCAAGGCCAAACGGGCCAAGAAGGCCTAGCCTCAAAGGGTATCCGAGCGCATTAGTTCCGGTATGCTCTCCGATCCGATTGCCGCGATCGCAACCGCTCCTGGCCGCGCCGCGTTGGCGGTCATTCGCCTCAGCGGCGACGGCGCCTTTGCCATCGCCCAGCGAGTCATAGCCGGATTCCACACCCGGCTCCTCCGACAAGCGACGCTGGCAACCTTCCGCGATCCCGACGGCCAGCCAATAGACCGGGGCCTGTATACCGTGTACCCGGGACCCCACAGCTATACCGGAGAGGATCTGGTCGAGCTCTCCTGCCATGGCGGCCTACTGATACCCAGCCGCCTCCTTGCGGCTCTCCAGGCGGCCGGCGCGCGGCCCGCAGCGCCCGGCGAGTTCACCCGGCGCGCGGTGCTGAACGGCAAACTCGATCTGGTGCAGGCGGAAGCCATCGGCGACCTGATCGACGCGGCGGCGCCGGCCCAGGCCGCCGCGGCCCTGCGCCAACTGGAAGGCGGACTCTCTCGTCGTCTGGGGACCCTTCGAGAATCGCTGATCGAAGTGCAAGCGCTTCTCAGCTACAGCATCGACTTCCCCGAGGAGGACGAGGGACCGATCCCGCCGGAGCGGATCGTAGCCCAGGTCGAATCGGTGTCGAGTCAAATCAGACACCTGGTCGCGACCGCTCCCTCTGGAGAGCGCTTGCGGGAAGGCGCGCTCATGGTCTTCGCTGGGCGCCCCAACGCGGGAAAGTCGTCCCTCTTCAACGCGCTTCTGGGCAGCGAGAGGGCCCTGGTCACCGAGATCCCCGGCACCACGCGGGACGCGATCGAGGCGCATACCGACTTTCTGGGCTGGCCGGTTCGTCTGGCGGACACAGCCGGGCTGTGGAACGCGCCGGACAGAATCGACCGCCTCGGCGTCGAGGTGAGCCGGCGCTACCTGGCGGCCGCCGATCTCGTGCTTCTCTGCGTGGAGGCGGGGCGGGAGATGGGAGACGACGAGGCGGCAATTGCCGCGGCGCGTCCTTCACTGCTGGTCCGCACGAAATCGGATCTGGCTCCGGAGGCGGGCGAGGGGTTCCCCGTATCAGCGCTCACCGGTCACGGACTGGGCATTCTCCGCCGCGCCGCGGCAGAGCAGGTATTTGCGGACCGGATCAACCTGGCTGACCTGGAACCCGCGCTCACCCGGGAACGGCACCGCACGGCGCTCGCTCGGGCTCACGAAGCATTAGCGGCTGCCGTTCCCCATCTGGGGCGGAACGGAGACGCCGTGCTGGCCGCCCATCACGTGCGTGAAGCTACCAGTGCACTGGACGAGCTCTTGGGGACGGTGGATATCGAGGAAGTGCTGGAGAGAGTGTTCCGTAGTTTCTGCGTGGGTAAATAAGTCGCCTACGCTGTCTGAATCCCTCGCGCCACGTCTTCCGCTGCCTGGAAATCCGCCGCTGCGGCCCGAAGCGCCTCCGCCAGTCCACGTTCACTCACCAACGCCTCGGTCATGCGATGTCCCAGGTAGTAGCCGGCGCGCTCGGGGATCACCCGTCCAGCCACAAGGCGGGCAGAGGGGCTCATTCCTCCGGAGAGATAACGGAGCCGAAGACCCAGGCCGCTCCGTTCCAGGTCCGGCTCAATGGCCCGTCTGAGGAACGATTCCATTTCCCGCAGTCGGTGATACTGGCGGCGAGGGTAACCGAAATAATCGGCCGGGTCGAACCCTGGAGCCACGCCCTGAGCCGCGTGCACGGCCAGTCCTTCGTTCACTAACAGCTCCCGCAGCGTGGCGCGGCTGCCCGTGGCCCAGTAGTCATAGTAGCCGCCGCTGTCGGCGACCAAGCGGCGCATGTCGCTGGCACTGGTGGGCGAGGTATACCGAACGGTGTGGGCCAGCTCGTGGGCGATCCAGACGGGGATGAGATCGGGCGGAAGGCCCATCCCGTACGTATCCGGATTGACCCGGCCGGTAAAGTGTTCCAGGCAGATGAACGCGACGCCACGCCCGCCGACGACCAGCTCCCCTGCGTTCGCTCCGCCCAGTCCAACCATGAGGTAGGTGTCCGTGGGCCGGTCGATGCCGAGCAGCTCCTCGGCGCGCGCGATGGCCTCCTCGGCGAGCTGCACCACGTCGGTCGTGGCGGCCAGTCCGTAGAGGTCGCTGCGATCGGCTTTGAGAGTGGAGGAAACTATGCTGTCGGCGTGGGGGGTGTCGGGGTCGAGGACGTAGTTGCGCCAGTAGGCGTCAAGGATGGGACGATGACTTTCGCGGTACTGATGATAGGCGGCCTCCCGATCAGCGGCCTCGAGCACCGCGAAGAAGTCCGGCAGGAGATTTATCAGCACGCGAGACGATACGAAGCCGCGTGCGGAGGCGCAAGAGACCTAGTGATCGTGCTTCTTTTTCTTGGCCACCTCATCCAGGAATCGCCGTTCGGCGGCAGTGAGGCTGGAGAGCCCCTTCTCGCTGATCTTGTCGAGCACCCGATCGACCTCGACCGCCACCGGATCGGAGTCGATCCGCCGGCGCGGGCGCATGGGCGTCACCGGGGTGTGCCGCTCCGGCTCGGAGGAGCCGGACTGCACCATCACGACCCGCTCGACCGCGCGAGGCGGTGGGGCAGGACTCCGGCTGGAGAGCGACTGCACCCGAAAGAAGATATAGCCGAACAGCGCGCCCCCGACGTGGGCAATGTGCGCGATCCCATCGTTAGGCCAGAGCCGGGAGCCGATGAAATCGAGCGCCACCAACCCAATGACCAGGGTGCGGGCCTTGATCGGTATGGGAAGGGGGAAAATGATCAGCTCGGCATCAGGCCAGAAGGAGGCAAACGCCACTGCCACGCCCAACACGGCGCCTGAGGCACCGACAAACGCTCCGACGGGCATGACCCCGGCCAGCAGGAGGGAAAAGACCGCGGCCCCGACGCCGCAGAAGAAGTAGTACATCAGAAAATTGCGGCTGCCCATCCGGCTCTCCACGGCGGTGCCGAACACGAACAGCATCAGCATGTTGCCCAGCAGGTGCAGCAGATTGGCGTGGACGAACATGTAGGTGACGAATGTCCATGGCCGGATCAGCGCCGTACGGGGCGAGAACTGCAGTGCCTGGAAGACGTCGCGCGAGGGGAACAAAGTCATGAGCAGCAGCAGCACCACCGCGTTGGCGATGATGAGGCGGGCCACCCAAGGGGTTATGCGATACGAAGGAGTGGATTTCATCAGACAAATGCCTTTGACTCTGAGATCCCAACTACTAGGCCTCTTCGACTCGGCCGCGCCGGGCGACTCGACAAATCCGTTCGCAGAGCTCGGGGAACTCGATGCCCACTGCCCGGGCAGCCTGGGGCAGAAGGCTGGTGGCGGTCATGCCGGGCAACGTATTTACCTCTAAACAGAAGAGTTCCCCCGCCGGTGTCAAGCGAAAATCCACCCGGGAATACCCCCCCAGCTTCAGGGCCTCATGAGCCAGCAGGCTGAGACGGGCGCAATCGGCTGCGACAGCCGGCGGAAGGTCCGCTGGGAAGATCTCCTGCGACATGCCCGGGGTGTACTTGCATTCATAATCGAAAATCTCGTGCCGGGGAATGATCTCCCCCACCGCTAACGCCTGCCCCTCCAAGACCCCGACGGTCAGCTCGCGTCCCGGCACGAAACGCTCGACCATCACCTCGTCATCGTACTGCCGGGCGAGGCTCATCGCCGGCTCGTATTCCCGGGGACCCTTGACCACCGAGAGCCCGACGGTGGAGCCCTGCTTGGAGGGCTTTACCACTACCGGCCACCCAAAATCGCGCTCGACCTGGCGCTGCGCTGCGGGGGCCATCACCCAATCGGCGGTTGGTACGCCGGCCGCGCGGAAGAGCCGTTTGGAGATGTCCTTATCCATAGCCATCGCGCTGCCGAGCCGGCCACTGCCGGTGTAGGGGACACCGACCATCTCCAGCAGCGTCTGGATGGTACCGTCCTCGCCCCGGCCTCCGTGCAGTGCAAGGAACAGCACGTCCGCGTCGCGGACCACCGCAAGGTTAGCCAGGCCGGAGAGGAGGAGTCCTTGCTCGAGCAGGTGGAGACGGGCGATGGATGGCGGCTCGGTGCCGACGCCGCTGGAAAGCAGAGCGGGCTCATCCGACTCGGGGATAAAGCCCCGGGCCGTGTCCACAACCGCAACTTCGTGGCCCCTCGACCGCAGTGCCCCGACCACCTGTACGGCCGACGCGAGGGCCACGTCGCGCTCCGCTGAAGTCCCGCCGGTGAGTACGGTTACGCGCATTCAGGTTCCGGTTTGAGGAGAGCAGCCTGCCACGCGATGTCACCCTGAGCGAGGCGAAGGGGCCAGACCGTGGGTTTGGCCCCCTCACTGCGTTCGGGGTGACAACTCACTCTCAACGAGTTCCAATCAGTTGCTGCAGGACGTCGTACCGGCTCACGATCCCGATCAGCTTACCGTCCTTACGCACCAGGGCGGCCGGGCTTTCGCGGGTGAGCATGGCGCCGAGGCGGTCCGTGGAGCAGGTGGCGTCCACTTCGGGGAAGGGGGACTCCATGACTTCGCGGACCGGGCGGTCGAGCAGTGACGGCTGGGCGAGCGCCTTGGTCATCAGGGTTCCCTCGACCAGCCCGCCGACCGACCGGCCCTCTTCGACCACAGGGATCTGGCTCACCCCCCAGGTGCTCATGAGGTTGAGCGCCTGACGGACGGCGGCGGCTGGGGCAACACTCACCAGCGGAGGCGCCGTGGGATGCCGCCGCTCCAGCAGCTCGGCGACTGTGGTCCTCGGGGCCTCCAGCATCTGATTCTCGTGCATCCATTCGTCGTTAAAGACCTTGGAGAGGTAACGCTCGCCGGTGTCGCAGAGAATGGTGACCACCAGTGCCGCCGGATCGTCGAGCTCCCGGGCCACCTCGATGGCCAGCGCCACATTCAACCCGGTTGAGCCGCCGGCGAGGATGCCTTCCTCCCGCGCCAGTCGCCTTGCCATCACCAGCGAATTGCGATCGGAGACCTGACGGAACTCGTCGATCCAATCGAACCAGATCGTGCTGGGGATCTTGTCGCCACCGATTCCCTCCACCTTGTAAGGGTGACCTTCGCCCATGGTCCGGCTGCGGTGGAAGTGAGTGTACAGTGAGCCGATGGGGTCGCCGGCCACGATTCGGATCTTGGGATTCTTTTCCTTCAGGTACTTGCCGGCCCCGCTCACGGTGCCCCCGGTGCCGGCCCCGGCAATCAGGTGGGTCACCTTTCCCTTGGTTTGCTCCCAGATCTCGGGGCCGGTGGTGGCGTAATGGGCGTCGGGGTTGATCTCGTTGTAAAACTGGTTGGCGAGGATGGCCCCCGGCGTCTCCTTGGCGATCTGCTTGGCCTTCATCACGTAGTTGTCGGGATGGTCGGGGGGAACCGCGGTGGGAGTAATCACGACCTCCGCCCCAAAGGCCTTGAGCAGCCGGACCTTCTCCTGCGACATCTTGTCCGGCATGGTGAACACGCAGCGGTAGCCCTTGAGCGCGGCGGCGATCGCGAGCCCCACCCCGGTGTTTCCGCTGGTCCCCTCTACGATGGTGCCGCCCGGCCGCAGCTCGCCGCGCCGTTCCGCGTCTTCGATGATCGCCAGGCCGATCCGGTCCTTCACCGAGCCGCCCGGATTCACGTACTCGGCCTTGCCGTAGATGGGGGTTCGTATGCCGGAGCCCACTCGGGCCAACCGGATGAGCGGGGTCCATCCGATGGTGTCGAGCACTGACTCATAGGGCTGGAGGTGCTGCGGCGATCTCATGGCGTTCCGCTCCCGGAGCGAGGACTGCGAAAGTGCACCGGTTGAAGGAACGGAGCCGCAATGGGCCGGCCCTGGTGGAGGGCCGGGGAGAACCGCAGCTCGGGCGATGCCACCAGCGCCGCCGAGTCGAGCGCGGGGTAGCCGCTCGATTCCGCGATCCGGGTGGAGTCGGGCATCACGTTTCCCGCGGAGTCAACGAAGAGCCGTAGCAGAACCCGGCCCTCAATACCCTGCGCCAGCAGCGCGGGTGGGTAGCGCACCGGAGAGACCGGGTTGATGGCGACAGGAGGCTCCTCGGCGGGAGGCGGGGGCGCGGCAGTGGTGTGATCTACCAGTCTCACCGTCCCGTCGTCCTTTCGGCCGCATGCGAGCAGTGCCAAGACTATGAGTGGCGACGGTCGCGTCACTTCCGCTCCCCTGCTCGACGCTGGAAGTCGGCCAGCCGGTTCAGCGCCTCCAGTGGCGTCAGCGTGTTCACGTCGAGCAGCTTCAGCTCCTCCATCATGGGATCCGGCCGCGGGGGGTCGCCAAAGAGAGCAAGTTGCCCGGGATCGGGGGACGCCGACGGCGGCGGGCCCGGCACCATGCGGTGCTCGCCCTCCAGCATGCCCAGGATCTCGCGGGCTCGGGCGACCACGGGTCCCGGCAGGCCGGCAAGCTGGCCCACGTGGATCCCGTACGATCGATTGGTCCCCCCGGGCTCGAGCCGATGCAAAAAGACGACCGTGTCCCCCGCTTCCTGCACCGCGACGTTGTAGTTCCGCGCGTGCTGGAGCCGCTCGGGCAACTGCATCAGCTCGTGATAGTGAGTGGCGAACATCGTCTTGCATCCCACCCGATCGTGCAGGTGCTCGGTCACCGCCCAGGCGATGGCCACGCCGTCGTAGGTCGAAGTGCCGCGGCCGATCTCATCCAGGAGGACCAGGCTCTGCGGGGTAGCATTGTGCAGGATGGCGCTCGTTTCGCTCATTTCGACCATGAAGGTCGACTGCCCTCCGGCGAGATTGTCGCTGGCGCCGACCCGAGTGAACAACCGGTCCACGGCTCCGATCGAGGCCTCTGCCGCAGGCACGAACGATCCCAT
This sequence comes from Gemmatimonadales bacterium, assembly GCA_035997125.1. Taxonomy (GTDB): domain Bacteria; phylum Gemmatimonadota; class Gemmatimonadetes; order Gemmatimonadales; family GWC2-71-9; genus CAVVWJ01. Next base: position 70,944 of record DASYIX010000107.1, on the reverse strand, counting down.
TTGTCCCAGCACCACACAGAGGCCGATCTGGCGCAGAATGGTCGACTTGCCAGCCATGTTAGGACCGGTGACCAGCGCCACCCGCTCGGCGTCGGTGAATCGGGCGTCGTTGGGGATGAACGACTCGCGCGGCATCATCCGCTCGATCACCGGGTGCCGGCTTTCCCGGAGCACCAGGTCGAAACCGGAGCTGACCTGGGGCCGCACGTAGCGGGCCGCCACCGCGCAATCGGCCAGGCCGGTCCAGACATCCAATCGGGCCAGCACTCTTGCCGTGCGCTGAATCCGTGCGATGGCTTGGCCCACGATCCCCCTTAGCGCCCCAAACAGCTCGGCTTCCCGAACCCCGATCCGCTCCTCGGCGCCGAGTACCCGAGCCTCGTAGTCCTTGAGCTCGGGAGTGACGTATCGCTCCGCGGTGGCGAGGGTCTGCCGCCGCTCATAATCGGCCGGGACCCGGGCAGTGTGGGTGTGGGTGATCTCAAGGTAGTAGCCGAATACCTTGTTGAAGCCGACCTTGAGTGAGGAGATGCCGGTCCGGTCCCGCTCCCGCTGCTGCAGCGCGGCGATGTATTTGCGGCCCCCGTCTCGGAGCGAGCGGAGCTCGTCCAGCTCCGAGTCGTAGCCCGGCCGAATCACCTCGCCATCGGTCAGGGTGGCTGGAGGCCGGTCGGCCAGCCCGGCGCTTAGCTCAGCACAAAGATCGGAGAGCAGATCCAGCTCGTCGGCGGCCTCCGCCAGCGCACGGCTTCCTCCGCCATGGGGAAGCGTCGAGGCGGCGAGCGCGGTCAGCGCGCCGGCGACGTCCGGAAGGCGCTGAAATGAGTCGCGCAATGCGGCCAACTCCCGTGGAATGGCCCGGCCCGCCGCTGCGCGGCCGGCGAGCCGTTCGATGTCGCGTACGCCATCAAGGGCTTCGCGCAATCGATCCCGGCCGCGGCCGTCGCGCACGGCGACTTCCACCGCGTCGAGCCGCGCATCGATGGCGTCAGGATCGCGGAGCGGCGACAGCAGCCACTGCCGGAGCAGGCGGGCGCCCATCGGGGTCACGGTGGCGTCGATGGTCTCGAGCAGGGTGCAGCCCCGGGCGCCGGAGCGAAGTGGCTCGACCAGTTCGAGGTTACGGCGGGTCATGTCGTCGAGCCAGAGGAAGGCCTCGCTTCGGCGGACCACGGGACGGGTAAGGTGAGGGAGCCCGCCCGGCTGGAGCTCGGTCAGGTAGCGCAGCAACGCCCCAGCGGCCCCGATGGCGCAGTCGTCATCTGGTCCCACGCCGAGCCCGTCGAGGGAGGAGAGACCGAACCGGCGGGGCAGCTCCTCGCGGGCGAGGTCGGGATCGAATTCCCAGGGCTCACGACGAGTCGTGAGCGGCGGGGCAGCGGGGCAGCGGGGCAGCGGGGCGGCGTCTTCATTGGAGAGCACGACTTCCGCGGGACTCAGGCGCGAGATGGCCTCGTCCAGGCTGTCCTCACGAACCGTCTCGAGAAGGAACTCTCCAGTGCTCAAATCGACGCACGCTATTCCGACGTCAGGCGGCTGCCCTCCCGCCGGTCCGCCCCGCTGCCCCGCCGCCCCGCTGCCCCGCCGCAACGCCACCATCCAATTGTTCCTGCTGCCCGCGACCCAACCGTCCTGCAGCAGGGCGCCAGGAGTCAGGGTCTCGACCACTTCGCGGCGAACCAACCCGCGGGCGGCCTTGGGATCTTCCACCTGTTCGCAGATGGCCACCCGATGACCGGCGCCCACGAGCTGGCGGAGATATTCGGCAGCGGCCTTGACCGGCACCCCTGCGAGCGGCACGCCGTCCCCGCGGGAGGTCAGAGCAATGTCGAGAATCTTGGCGGCGAGGTGGGCGTCCTCGTGGAACATCTCGTAGAAGTCGCCCACCCGGTAGAAGAGAATGGCGTCCCGGTGCTGCGCCTTTACCTCGCGCCAGTGCTTGAGCATAGGCGGCGTCGGCGTATTGTCATGGCTGACGAGAGGCATAGGGGCAATATAACAGTCGCCCCCCGGGCTCAGGCGTAAGCGCGCGCGGCTTTACCGGGCGCGCATTGGGACTTCTCGCATTCGCGTTCTGGAAAGCTCTCGAATGTTGGAAGGGGGCAGGACCTACCGCTTCGCTCCTCTGGTGCCAAGATTATCGAGTTCTGCCAGATCTTTCTTCGTCAGCTGGATCTCTGCCGCCGCCACGTTCTCCTCCAGATGGTCCACCGAGGATGTTCCGGGGATCACCAGCATGGCAGGCGAGCGGGCCAGAAGCCACGCCAGCGCAATCTGGAATACCGTAGCGCCGTGACGCTGAGCGATCCGGTGCAGTGGGGCAGCGTCCAATGAGCCGGCCGAGAGGGGGAACCAGGGGATGAAGGCCATCCCTTCTCGCTCACAGTAGTCCACCTCGTGGTGCCATTTGCGGTCGGTCACATTGTAGCGGTTCTGCACCGAGACGATCGGCAGCACCCGGCGTGCGCGCTCGACGTCGTCCACGGACACTTCCGACAGTCCGACGTGTCGCACGAGGCCCTCCCGCTGGAATTCCCGGGCTGCCTCGAACTGCTCTTGTGCCGGCACCTTGGGATCGATGCGATGCAGCTGCCAGAGATCGATCCGCTCCAACTTGAGCCGCCGCAGGCTCCCTTCCAGCTGCCGCCGGAGGAATTCGGGGCGGCCGTTCTCGACCCATTGGTCCGGGCCGGGCCGCTCCAACCCCGCTTTGGTCGCGATGACGAGGCCGGGGTAGGGATACAGCGCCTCGGCAATGAGCTCCTCAGCGACGTGGGGGCCGTAGGAGTCCGCCGTGTCGAAGAAGTTCACGCCGAGCTCCACCGCACGTTGCAGCACCCGAATGGCCTGGGCTCGGTCCCGGGGTGGTCCCCAGATGCCGGGGCCGGTGAGCCGCATGGCCCCGAACCCCATGCGGTTGACGGTCAGATCGCCGCCCAATGTGATGGTGCCAGCGGCAGCGGCGGGGATGTACATCGTCTTTGACGTGGTCATCAGCGGGTTACTCCGTTCCAATCGCGTGGTGTTCGCCTGCGCGGATATTATGCAAAGGATCGGGGCAGGACGACAGTTCCCGGGTCCGTGGTATGCCCCATAGGGCTGGGGAGGATGTGACGGCAGTCAACCTCTCCGCCGGGACGCCGCGATGGCTTATACTGTAGCAGATCTCGCCCGCTCGGCAGGACGCTTCCGAAGGCCCTCACCGGCAAGGAGACACTCATGCGGCTCCGCACTCTCCTTCTCATTGGCGGTTTACTCGGTCTCGTATTCGGTCTCGCGTTCGTCCTCTTTCCCCAGGCCACCCTCCGACTCTACGGGGTGGCGCCCGACCCGGCCATCGTGCTGATGTCCCGGTTCTTCGGGGCGGCCCTACTCCAAATCGGACTGGTGCTGTTCCTCATCCGGGATGTGGGTGACCCCCGAACTCAGCGGGGGGTGGTAATGGGCTCGTTCATCGGCTCGCTGGCTGGCTTTGTCGTCGCGCTCACGGGGCAGTTCTGGGACGTAGTGAACCGCCTGGGCTGGTCCACGGTGGCTATCTACGGGTTCCTCATGCTCGGCTATGGGTCCTTCATCTTCGGAAGGCCGCGTACGCCCTGATGCTGTGCCAACGGTGCGGTGAACGCGAAGCTGAGATTTTTCAGACCCAGTACGTGGGCGAGAAGTCCTACGACCGAGACCTGTGCAGCGCCTGCGCCAAACTCGACTATGGAGTCTTTCTCGGCGCCCTACTGCAATCGCAAGCTCCAGGTGCAGCGCCCCTCACCAGCCAGGAGGAACGAGAGCTGCGGCGGGTACTGGACGAGGCCGCGCCTCCGGAAGATGGCTAGGGGCTATTGGCTATGAGCTGTTGGCTGCTCCGTTGCCGGAAGAGCCCACAGCCCACAGCCCACAGCCCACAGCCCACAGCCCTACTCCTGCTCGCAATCCTCCGACGTGTCGGCCACCGCTTCAACCGAAGCGACCGACGAGTCGCTCAGCCCTACCATTCCCACCTTGCTCGAATCGGTCACGGTATCGCCCGGCACCGTGGTCGAGTCCCGGGATCCACGCCACCCTTCAATCTCACTCTGGAACTGCTGGGCGAGTGCGGTCAGGTCCACTGTGACTGAATCGGACTCCGGAATTCCGGCGGTGATCCGGGCCAGACTGATCGAGGCCTTCCGGTACGTACTATCCAGGGCAATGGCGGCTTCGTACGCCTTGGCTGCGGCCGCCGGATGGCCCGACCGCTCCAGCGCCATCCCGAGATTGTTCTGGAACACCGGGGCGTTGCTCCGGAGCTCGACTGCCAGAGCAAGCGGGGGTAGTGCCTCGCTGCTCCGGTCCTGCTCGATGTAAATCAATCCGAGATTGTTCATCGACCACACATCCCGATCATCCAGCCCGAGGGCGCGCTGATAGGCTGCGACCGCCCCCTCCACCTGGCCGAGCTGGTAGCGGGCGCGACCCAACAGACGGAGACCCTCACTGGACATCGGCTCCAGGGTGAGCGCCTTCTCGATCCGCTCGAGGGCTTCCTTGGGCTGCCCCAGCTCGAGCAGAACCCGGCTGGAGTTGAACAGGCTCTTTCGATGACTCGGGTCCAGCTGGAGAGCGCGATCGAACGCGCCTGCGGCGGTCTCGCGATCACCACTTCTCCAAGCCGACAGACCAAGCATGTAGTACCCCCATGGATTCTCGGGGTTACTGTCGGTGTAGGACGTAAAGAGCTGAGTGGCTTCGGGGTAGTGCCTGGCGCCAAAAGCGGACTCGGCGTGCTCGTACGTGACCGGCACCGCTGGTGAAACGCTGCCGGTGGTCTCGCTCGAGCCGGTGGTCGTGGCTGCCGAGACGATGGGGGTGGAAGCACCGGACGATTCGGAGGTGGTCTCGGACCGATCCGAGCGGCATGCCACCGCAAGGGGGATCAGTGCCGAGAGCACGAACAAGGAAGTTGAGCGGCTGCGGAACATGGTACTCCTCCTTCGGTGTGGCGCCAGGCGCCGTGAGTGGACAGCGGACGGCCATCTCAAGGGCAAGCGGGCTGCCAGCCTCCGAAGTGGGGAGGAAGCTCGCGAGCTCCGTTGATCCGAAAGGAGTTAGTCGAAGAGGGGCAGGAGGACGCCGGGTGGGATGTGTTCCAGCGGACACGCGCGCTCGAGCCTCGCCGTGTCCGGATGGACACGTAGAATGAATCCTACTCGCGGCGCAGATCGAGCCGGCGCATGATCTTCAACAGGCTGGCGTGGTCGGCCAAACCCAGCTCTTCGGCGGTGCGGGTGATGTGCCAGCCGTTCCGCTCCAGAGCCGCGGCCACGATTTGGCGCTCGGCCTCGGTCCGGAGGGCCTGAAAGCTGCGCCCCCCGGGCGATCGAGCCGGCGCCTTGCTCTCCTCCTGTATCTCCATGGGGATGTGCTCGGGGCGCAACACCTCTCCGTCGGCGGCGATGATCATCCGTTCAATGATGTTGCGCAGCTCGCGGACATTGTTGCGGCTCCAGTCGTATCCCATGAGCACGGCCAGCGCGTCGCCCGAGAGCGTCTTCTCCCTGATACCAAATCGCCCGCAGATGGCGGTGATGAAGCGCCCCGCCAGCTCCGGCACATCCGAGAGCCGGTCCCGCAGCGGGGGCACCTGGAGGACATGGACGTTGAGCCGGTAGTAGAGATCCTGGCGGAAACGTCCCGCTGTCACTTCCGACTCGAGATTCCGATGGGTAGCAGCCACGACTCTGGCCTCGACCGGAATGGAACGATTTCCGCCGATCCGGGTGACCCGGCGCTCCTCCAGCACCCGCAACAGCTTGGCCTGAGCCGGGAGGGGCAGATCTCCGATCTCGTCAAGAAAAAGCGTACCGCGCTCGGCGGCCTCGAACGCGCCTTTGCGCGTGGTCGCCGCGCCGGTGAAGGCTCCCCGCTCGTGGCCGAACAGCTCGCTCTCGACGAGATTCTCCGGAAGTGCAGCGCTGTTGATGGCGACGAACGGTCCATCCGGCGCGGGGCCCATCCGGTGCAGGTCGCGGGCGACGAGCTCCTTGCCCGACCCGCTCTCACCCGTGATGAGCACTGGGCTGTTGATCGGCGCCACTCGGATCACCGCTTCCTGAAGCCGGCGCAACGCGGCGCTGGCGCCTATCAGGGAGCTGTCCACCCCGAGCTGTCGCCGGAGGTCCGCCACCTCGGAACGCAGCCGCTTCCGCTCGAGGACCGTTGCCACTTCCCGTACCACCCGCTCCATCGGCTCGGCCTTGTCGATGAACCCGTAGGCCCCAAGCCCGATGGCCTGGATGCAACGCTCGTAGTTCCCGGTTCCGGTATAGACGAGCACCGGCACCTCGCTGCCCTGCTGCTCCAGCGCGCGCAGCACCTCGAAGCCGTCCATTCCCGGCATCTCCAAGTCGAGGATTATGCAGTCCACCGCCGCTCCCTTCAGAAGATCCAGGGCCTGCCGGCCATCGGCGGCGGTGATGACGTCATAACCGCCGACCCGTTTCAGGTCGTAGGCGTACTGCTCGGCGAGAGTCCGCACATCGTCCACCACGAGCACGAGAGTCATCCGGTAGCATCCCCTCCCGGTGCAATGGGTAACTCGAATACCACCCGGGTCCCGGCACCCGGCTCGGTTTCGACGCGGAGAGTGCCGTTCAGGTCGAGGATGAGCCGGCGGACGATGGAAAGGCCCAGCCCGGTGCCGCCCGACTTCGTGGTGTAGAAGTCATCGAAGGCGCGGTCCAGCTCGGTTCGGGTCATACCGGGACCGGTGTCCGCCACGGTGATTCGTACCCCGGTGGCCCGGCGTCTGTCTCCCGTTAACTCGGTGGTGACGGTTACCAGGCCGCCGGCTCTGCCGGTGACACTGTCCACCGCGTTGCCCACCAGGTTTTCCAGAATACGGCGGAGCATCAGGCTGTCGGCCAGGACGGCCGGGAGTTGTTCACCGAGGCTGAGCTGCAAGCCGGTGCCGTCGCTGGCGGTGCCGCGCAGCACCTGGCCTACAATGGCATTCACATCACACGGCTGCCGCTCCACGCCGGGTGAGAGCCGGGCGTAGTTTCGCGCGAGGGTCTCCAGATACTCGACACTCGATTCGAGCGTGCTCTTTCGATCCTCGAACACGCCGGGGAGGAGGCTGGGGTCTTGCCCCAGAACCTGGGATAGATGGCGCAGCACGTTCCGGATCGGCGCCAGCCCGTTCTTGATGTCGTGATTCACCTGGCTTGCCAGATCGCCGACTGCGGCGCGTCGCTCCGCCTCCCGCAGGCGGGCGGAGCTGGTCCGCAGGCGCTCGGTCATGGCGCCGAGCAAGCGAGAGAGGGAGCCGATCTCATCGCCCCGGTCGCTGTCGAAGCTCTGATCCAGCCGGTCCAGATCAATCGCCTCGGTCTTCCGGGCCAGCTCTCGGATGGGGCGACTGACTCGGCTGGAGAGCCAGGCCGCGACGAGCACCGCGAGGCCGAGGGTCAGGCCGAGCGCGAGCAGGAACCAGCGGTCGACGCTTTGCCGGAGCGCATCCAGGGTAGCGAGAGACTGGGTGACCACGAACCGGGCGGTGTCGAGCGTTGCCGCTGGTCCGCGAAGGAGATCCAGATAGGGCAGCGGGAGCTCGCGCACCACTCGGGCATTGGAGGGCTCGACCGGTTCGGCACCGGGGTAGACCAACGTGATCCCCAGGTCGCGACCGAGTGCCGGGCGGCCAAGCAGCTGGTCTTTGGCTTCAGCTCCTCCGACGAGGGTGAATCGCCTGCCTCCCACTCGAAACGAATCGACCCGCGCGAGCGCCAGCAAAGGCGCTTCCGCAGTCCGGGTCCGGACCAACGTCATTCCCGGTGTGGCGGCGAGAAGGCGAGGCAGCTCAGGTTGGAGCTGATCGAATTCATTGCGGAAGTGCCCGGAGCTGAGAATCCGGCCGGCGCTGTCCTGCACCTGGAGCAGGGACAGCCCCGAGAGGCGCATGGCGTCGCCGGCATAGTCGAGCAGGTAGGCGCGCGCCCCGGCCTGATTCTGCAGGGCTGCCAGTCGAAACCGATTGTCGCGGGCCAGATCTCTGCCCAGCGCACCCAGCCGTGCGGCAACCATCCCACTCTCGCGAGCCAGGTTGGCTTCGACGACCGCCGCCATCGATGCCACTCTGCCTTCGTACTCCGCGGTGAGACGCCGCTCCATCTCCCGGCGAACGCCGAAGGCCAGGGCCCCGAGCGGCAGGAGGACCGCGAAGACGATAGCGACAAAGAGCCGGGTGCGAAAACTCATGGCAACACTCGCACGGTTCCGTCCCAGTCCACCGTCAAGGCGGGGGAGCCCCGCCGCACGATGGCGCGCGCCCGGGTGTCGATCAGGGGCTGAATCGAAGCGCCCGATGGCCAAGTGGATGCATCGTGGCAGGGAGCCAGCGATTGCCGGGGTGCTGCCATCACGTAGGCGCGCTCGGTCCGGTCGCGCAGCGCGGCGGCGAAGTCCGCCGGCTCGAGAGCAGCGGCGCTCAGCGCAGCCGCGGTCCCTGCCAGAGCGACGAGTCGCTCCGCGAGTCCCCGGGCCACTTCCTCACCCCGAGGGTACACGATGCGTGATGCGGTGAGGTGTTGCTCCTGGGACGCGAGACCTCCGGAACAGGCGGGCAGGCTGTCCCACCAGAACGGCGGCTCTGCCGGACGAGCTTCAGCGCGGACTGCGTCCCTAGCCAGAGAGCCACGGACTGAGTCGCTCGCGCTGGGAAGCAGTGGTGCCCCGGAAGGCTGCAGCAGGATGTAGGTCCGGCTCCACGGTAAAGGATACGTCTCGAGCTCGGGCCGGCCGGCCACATACTCGACGATTGCCGGATCACGGGTAACGGCGAGATCGATGGCGCGGTCGATCGCGTCACGGAGGTCGCCGTTCTCAGCGGCCTGGAAATCAATTATCGGTCGACCTTCCCTCCCGGAAATGAGGAGCCGTTTGACCGGGCCGCCGACGGATGCCAAGCCGCCCGTGACTGCCAAGGCAGGATCGGCAAATAGCCGGGGGAGTGTATCTCGGGCGTTGTGGAGGCGTACACGTACTCGGCGATCATCGAGGTATACCGCGGAGTCTATTCCCAGTGCCTTCGCATCCGGGAGAACGAGCGTGGCGACGACCTGAACTGCGGTCAGAGGCACTCCCGTGAGTTGGACTCCTTCGCGCAGAGTAAAGGTCCACTCCTGCCCGTCTGCACTTCTTTGCCAGGACTCCGCGAGGCTGGGGCGGACGTTGCCGAGACAGTCGAGTCGGACGAGGGTAGGGACGAATTGCCGAAAGAGAAGTCGTTCGCTGTCGTTGGTCGGATTTGAGGCATGAGCGAGATCAACCGGGCCACTCAACGCCACGGTGAGCGTCTCGGCCTGCCTGGACGGGTCCGTCGCCAGGAGGCACTGATCCCGATTTTCAGGTGTAACGGGAGAAGGGGGTGCCGGCCTCGGGCCGCAACCAACCAGAACGACCAGGAGCGCGCCGGTGGCGGCGGTCCTTATGATTCCGCGACCACGAATGGGCTGCCCCCCACTTTGGCTTTGATCTCTGGGACGGCCGCTAGAGCGTCGGCTTTGCTGGCGTACTCACCGACCCGCACCTTGTAGAGTCCCCCCTCCTCCACCGTCATGGCTCGAAGGCCGCGCGCCTTGAGCTTGGCCGCGATCGACTCTGCAGCCGCGGCGGTGCGTACGGCAGTGATCTGGATCCGAAAGCGTGGAGCCGGCCGGGCCGCGGTTGGAGCAGGCGTCGGCGGTGGTCCGGGTGGCGGTGCCGGTGTGGCGGTGGGCACAGGTGTGGGAGAAGGAGTGGCTGTCCGGGGATGCTGCGTGGTGTCGACGCGCGTTGGGGGAGGCGTTGTGGTGTCCGAACCAGCGCGCGCGGCGGCGCCCTGCGAATCGGCCGGGGGACGAGGGCCCGCCGCCACCACCGAGCTGCATCGCTGATTCAGATAGCCCAACTGATTCTGCAGCTCCACGTTGCCCTGCGAACTGGCCAGTCCTTCGGCAATCCAGCGGCAGGCCAGGTCGGATTTCTTTTGATCGAAGTAGGTCCGCGCGGCCCAGTAGGCTGCCTGAGGCAGCAGCGCGCTGCCCGGGTAGTCGCGTCGAATCCGTTCGAGGTTCCTCGCCGCACCGTCCAGGTTCCCGCTGGCGTAGTCCAGTTGTACAAGTCGAAGCAGGGCATCGTCGGCCCAGCTGGAGGAGGAGTACTCGACCGCGACTCGCTGGAGCTGTCGCCGCATCTCCGCCGCATCGCTGGCGACCATGGCCTGCGTGTAGATGATCTGAGGGTACAGCGTGTCGCCGGGGGACGTGGCCGCCAGCAGCCGCTGCACCTTGGCCCGGGCCGAGTCGCCCTGGCCTTCCTGAGCGTCGCGGATGACTTCAATCAGGCGCGGGTCAGTCTGCGCGGAGGCGGAAGGGGCGGAAAAGCCGGACAGGACGGAGAGGGCCGAGAAGACGGAGAGGACAGCCGACACCGTGCCCGCCATTTGGCGCGCAAGGCCAGTGCTGGCCTGGCTCAACTGTCCGCCTTGTCCGCTGCTTCCGCCTTTGCCCGCTCCACCTTCCTTGACCCCCATGCGCAGTACCAGCTCCGTGAGCAGTCCCCGTTCGTCCGACACGGTGGTGGTCTTCAGCGCCTGATCGGTCTCCAGCGCTGCCCGGAGGGCGGCTCGCAGCCTATCGGCAGGCCATTTCGGAGCCCAGCGACTCCAGCGTGACGCCTCCTCCCGGTAGCCCAGCAGACCGGGAGGCCGGTGTTTGAACAGGAGCTTCACGACCGCCTCTTCCACCGCGCCACCGCGCATGCCCTTGTCGTAGAGACCGCGAGCGATTCCGACCCCAATCAGCGCGGTGCCCAGCAGGCTTACCAGCTTGACGCCGGATACGCCGGGCTGGCTCAGCAGTGCCGGCAGCAAGGTCACGGCCCGGCCGGACTGATCGTCCAGCACTGCGGCTCGCCAGTCCCACTGGGTCTCGCCCGACCGTACGCCCACCAGCTCGGCCACCTGCTCGACCGTGAGCGGATGGTCTGCCGGCAGCGAAGCCAGTTTGGCCAGCTCGGACGCGAGCGGACCGAGATCGGCCCCTACGGAGCGGACTAGATGCTCGACGGCGTCCGGCTCCAGGGCCAAGCCGAGCTTCCCGGCGTGGTGCAGCACCCACCGAGAGGCGCGTTCTGGGGGCAGCGCATCGAACCGCACAGTGTAGGCGCCCTTCGCCAGCTCCTTGTCTTCACCATCCTCCGTGGACCCCTGCACCAGAATGACCACGGTCTCCGGGGACGGATGCTCCAAATAGCGGAGGAACTCCGAACGGGCTGCCGTCTTCCGTTTCCAGGCTTCGACCTCGCGAAGCACGACCACTCGCCGCTCCGCCAGCATGGGCAAGGTATTACACAGCGCATGGATGGTCTCCGCGTCGAGCTGGCCGGCGGAGCGCTGGTCGAGATTGAAGTCCCGCACCGAGGGGTCGAGGGCCCGGTCGAGAATAGCCCGGACGGCCTCATCCTTCAGGACATCCTCCGGCCCGTGGAAGTAGTACACCGGCGCGAGGCTTCCCTTATTGAGGGAACGGAACAGCGAATCCATCGAATGTGCGGCCATGCAGGAAACGTATCGCTAGCAACAGGGTCAGGTAAGGCAGCGCGGCTCAGGCCGGCTCAGCGGCGGAAGCATTGGATGAACATCAGGGCTACCAGGGTCTTGGCGTCTACGATCTGGCCTCCGCGCACCATGTTCATCACGTCAGACCACTTCCGGGTTTCGACTTCCATGAACTCGTCCTTCTCTCGGCGATGGGTGCCCTTCTTCAGCTCATGAGCCATAAAGATATGGATCCGCTCATCAGTGAAGCCGGGTGTTGTGTAGATCGTGGTCAGCCGGGCGAGGATGTCAGCGGTCATGCCAACCTCCTCCTCCAGCTCCCGATGGGCGCAGGTGGCGGGGGTCTCACCTGGGTCGAGCCGCCCGGCGGGGATCTCCCAGATGGAGCTGTCGGCCGCATGACGGAACTGACGGATCAGAATGATTCTGGGATCAGCGCCCCGGGGCTCGTCGAGGAATGGAACCACGGCAGAAGCGCCGGGGTGGCGCACCATCTCAAGCTCACCAGTGGAGCCGTCGGGAAAACGCACCGTATCGAGATCGAGATTGATGATCCGGCCGGCATATAGCCGCTGCGATGAGATCAGCGTCATGGCACGGTGGGGTGAGAGGTGAGAGGGGAGACCGCTCTGGCCCAGGCGACCGGGATCTTCAGCGCCTCCGTCGCCAGATAGCGCAACTCCAGGGCCGGGTTGTCCGAGATGGGACTGCTCTCGGTGGGCGAGGTGTAGGCCTCGAGGTCGGTGCGGCGAGCCTCCAGCCGAAGCCGGAACATATGGAAGGGATCGCTCACCAGAATCACCCGCTTGAGGTGCTCGGTCTCGAGCCATTCCGCCACTGCGGTCATCGAGGCCTGGGTGGAGCGCCCCTGGGGCTGGACCACCACGGCGGAGGGCGGGACGTTATGGCTCACGAGATAGTGGCGGCCCACATTGGCCTCGCTGGTGGTATCACCCCGGCCCACGCCACCGGTTACCACGATTCGGGGCGCGAGACCCTCGGAGTACAGCTGCAGGGCATGATCGAGCCGGGCTCGAAGCACGGGTGACGGACGTCCATTGTATTGGGCGGCCCCGAGGACCACGATGGCATCGACCGCGCGACGCTGATCCTGCTGGCTCACGATGAGAACCATAATGAGCGCCACGGTGTAAATGATGGCTGCAACGAGGACGAGGATGCCGATGACGCGGCGCACCCTCACAAGTCGAAACTCTCCCCGTGTTTCGGGATGCGCACGTCGCGCACACCTTCCTCCCGAAGAATGGTCGCCATCGCCTCGAGGGCGGGAGGCTCGCCGTGCACCACGAAGGCTCGCCGCACCGGCCCGCCCAGCCGGCGGACCCAGGATCGCAGCTCGTCCCGGTCCGCGTGCGCTGAATACCCGGTGATCGACTCGACTTCGGCCCGCCGTTCGTGATCCTGCCCCAGGACCCGGACGGTCTCCTGGCCGGCCTGAATCCGGCGGCCGAGGGTGTGCTCCGCCTGGAAACCCACGAAGAGGACCAGGTTCTTGGGGTCGCCGATGCCGTGGGCCAGATGGTGGAGAATGCGTCCCGACTCCGCCATCCCCGACGCAGCGACGATTACGGCTGGTCCCGAATGGGTGTTGAGCGCCTTGGAGTCGGTGACATCTCGGACATAGCGGATGAGGGGAAAATCGAAGAGGTCGTTGGTGGTCTCGATCATTCGCTCCCGGCGGTCGAAGACCTCGGGATGCATGCGGAATACCGTGGTGATGTCGATAGCGAGCGGGCTGTCGACATAGATCGGGATCTCGGGAATCTGACCGTCGCGATAGAGCCGGTGCAGACTGTAGATCAGCTCCTGGGCCCGGCCCACGGCAAAGGCCGGAATCAGCACCTTCCCACCCCGATCCACGATCCGGCGCACGGCGGCGCCCAGACGTGACTCGGCGTCATCGAACGACTCGTGCTGCCGGTCGGCATACGTCGATTCGACGATCAGGGTATCGATCGGCCCAGAGGGCGGCTCTGGATTCCGGACGATCGGGAGGCCGCTTCGCCCGATGTCGCCGGAGAAGACCAGCCGCTGATGTCCGCCCTCGGTTACGCGGAGATCGACCGTGGCCGAGCCGAGGATGTGGCCCGCTTCGAGAAACTCCAGCGCGAGGTGCTTGCGCAAGTGGAGGATCCGGCGGTAGGGCACGCCGACCATGAGATCCTGCACGGCGATTGCGTCGCGCAAGGCGTACAGGGGCTCGCTCTCGGGACGCACCTGCCCCCGCTTCCGCAGGAACTCGTAATCCTTCTCCTGGATGTGAGCGGCGTCGGCCAGCATGACGGCGCTGAGATCGCGGGTGGCCGGCGTGCTGTACACCGGGCCGTGAAATCCTTCACGCACGAGGAGCGGAAGCCGGCCGCTGTGGTCGATGTGGGCATGACTCAACACCACTCCGTCGATCCGCCGGGCATCGAAGGGAAGTTGTGCGTTCAAGGTGTGGGTGTCGGCCCGGTGGCCCTGGAAGAGGCCGGCGTCGAGCAATATCCTGGCTCCGGCTGCCTCCAGCAGATGCATCGAGCCGGTGACCTGCCCGGCGGCGCCCCAGAAAGTCAGGCGAGTTGCGCTCATATTCCTCTATGACGGGGCTATTGGCTATGCGCTATTGGCTATTGGCCAAGCACACCAGACTGGTTCAGGGCCTTTACCGGTGACTGACAGAATCAGCGTTTTCGTCGTGGACTACTCGGCCGAGCTTTGCGAATAGCCAAAAGCGAATAGCGAAGAGCCAATAGCGCTTCCCTACCTTGTCCCAAACAACCTATCCCCCGCGTCCCCGAGGCCGGGAAGGATATAACCCGACTGGTTGAGTTGCCGGTCGAGCGCCGCGGCGTATACCGGGACGTCGGGATGGGCTTCGAGCATCCGCCGGACTCCCTCCGGAGCAGTCACCAGCGACAGGAAGCGGATCCGGCGGGCTCCAGCCTTCTTGAGCGCCCCCACCGCCGCGACCGCGGATCCACCGGTGGCCAGCATCGGATCGAGCACGAAGAAGTCCCGCTCGACTTCGTCGGAGGGAATCTTGAAGTAGTAATCCACCGGCTGCAGCGTGTCGTGGTCCCGGTAGAGCCCGATGTGCCCTACCCGGGCGGAGGGGATCAGCTGGGTGATGCCATCGACCATGCCGAGGCCGGCACGAAGGATCGGCACCAAGGTGAGCTTCTTCCCGGCGACCTGCCGTCCGGTGGTCCGCTCCAGCGGGGTCTCTATCTCCACCGGGGCGGTGGGCAGATCCTTGGTCACTTCGTAGGCCATCAGGGTCGCAATCTCGCTTACCAGCTGCTTGAAGTCGCGGGTGCTGGTGTGCTTGTCGCGCAGGATGGAGAGCTTGTGTTGAATGAGGGGGTGAGACAGAACGGTAAGATTGGCGAAGGATGGCGGCGGCATGGAGGGGAATATAGTCCCGCTCCTCAATCACTTGGCGATGTCCCTCGCCCCTTCCTATATTTCCCGCCCCAACGGCCAGGTAGCTCAGTTGGTAGAGCAGCGGACTGAAAATCCGCGTGTCGGGGGTTCAATTCCCTCCCTGGCCATTCGACGTAGCGCAGCCACCCAGTACGGTGGCTGTTTTGCTATCAGAATCGAGGTGCTTGACGGCCAGCGCATCCTGTTGTATATAACTCACCAGTTATGAAACCTCGTGGTTATGGGCAACTCGCCCCGGATCGCCTGGACGCCACGTTCGCAGCTCTCGCCGATCCCACCCGGCGGGCGATCCTCGCTCGGCTGGCGTCGGGTGACGCCTCGGTGACCGAGCTGGCCGAGCCATTCGCCATGAGCCAGCCCGCCATCTCCAAGCACCTCAAGGTGCTGGAGCGCGCCGGCCTGATCTCCCGCGGCCGCGAGGCGCAGCGGCGTCCCCGGCGGCTGGAGGCCAAACCACTGGAGGAAGCCACCGAATGGCTGGAGGGTTACCGCGAGGTTTGGGAGGGCAACTTCCAGCACCTGGACGCCTTGCTCGAAGAGATGAAGACCAAGCACAACAAACGCGGACCCACCAAGAGATAAGAGGAGTTCCCGATGAGTAACGCCATGAAGAATCCCGGCACGTTGCAGGTCACCACGCCGTCTGACCGGGAGATCACCATGACCCGGGTCTTCAAGGCCCCACGCGATCTGGTCTTCGACGCCTATACCAAGCCGGAGCTGGTCAAGCGCTGGTTGGGAGTGTTCGGCGGCTGGACCCTGGAGGTCTGCGAGATCGATCTCAAGGTGGGCGGCACGTATCGCTACCTGTGGCGCGGCCCGGACGGAGTCGAGATGGGGATGCGCGGAGTCTATCGGGAGATCGTGCGACCCGAGCGCATCGTTTGTACCGAGTCGTTTGATGAGAAGTGGTACGAGGGTGGCGATGCCCTGGACACGACGACCCTGGTGGAGAACGACGGCCGGACCACGCTCTCGACCACGGTGCGTTATGGGTCCAAAGAAGTGCGTGACGCAGTGCTCAGGTCCCCGATGGAGGGCGGTGTCGCCCAGAGCTACGACAAGCTGGCTGAGCTGTTGGCCTCGGCCCTGACTGGAGGGGTCAAGTGACTCAACAAAAGCTCACGACCTGTCTGTGGTTCGACGAGCAGGCCGAAGCGGCTATGACCTTCTACCTCTCCGTCTTCAAGAATTCAAAGGCCGGGAGCGTGACGCGCTATGGAGAAGCGGGCCCCGGGCGGAAGGGGTCGGTGATGACAGCGACTTTCGAGCTCTTCGGGCAGCAGTTCCTCGCGCTCAACGGCGGACCCCATTACCGCTTCACACCGGCGATATCGTTTGTCGTGAACTGTGAGACCCAGCAGGAGGTCGACGATCTGTGGACGAAGCTCTCCGACGGTGGAAGGGAAGACCAATGCGGGTGGCTCACGGACAAGTTTGGCGTGTCCTGGCAGATAATTCCTACGCTGCTGCCCAAGCTGCTCTCGGACAAGGATGCCAAGAAGTCCCAGAATGTCATGAAGACAATGCTGCAGATGAAGAAGATCGACACCCGAAAGCTGCAGCAGGCGTACGACCAGGCATGACTCCGGCTCGAGATCCGGCTGGCGCAGGATCAGGTTCCCAACATCTGGAGTGTGGAGAGCGCGAGAACTGCGGCGACATCAGCGCTGCCCTCTCGGAGCGCGGTTGCCTGATCTCCGGTCGAGAGATGACGGACGTCCACGCCGACCTCGGGACCGGATCGGTGGAATCGGGTGATCGCCTCAAAACCGGGTTGGAATTTTATGCGTGTCCAGTCTAGCTCAGCCACTCCTTGACCACTGAGTCATCGGCCTCCAACATAAAGGTGTAGGAGCTTTCGCCATCCAGCGCAGTTTCAGAATCTGGCCTCGAAAAGTGGGATTCGTGACCCCAGCGCCTCGACGGACAGTCCGGTACCAGGGGCGCGGATCCACTGGGAACGAGGCGGGATTCACCCTCCTCGAGGTCATCGTTGCGCTGATCCTCACGAGCCTGGTCGTGATGCTGGCCTATGGCGCGGCCCGGGTGAGCTTCGAAGCCAAGGGCCGGCTTGACGGGGAGCGGCGAGCGCTTCAGAGCCAGCGAGCGGCCCGCCAGATGCTGGCAGACGCCCTGCGAAACCTGCAGCCACCCCAGCGTCGGACCGACCCGCCCTTCGAGCTGCACGCCGACCGGCTGTCGTTCGTGGCCGCGGGTGGGGCACCGCCGCTGGATCCGGATTACGACTGGTTGATCTCAGTTGGGCCGGCGGGTAATCGAGTGGCCTTGGTGGCGAAGCCCCTGGGGCATGCGCCGGTGCAGGAAGTGAGCTTCAGCCTGCCTCAGGTCACCCGGTGGGACGTGCGGGTACTGGTCCCAGGTAACACCCTCGGGTGGCTGCGGGAGTGGCCAGCCGGGCGCGTCATGCCTCGAGCTGTGGAGATGAGGTTCTGGAACGATTCGCTTCCGGTGGGAGACCCCCTTCTCGTCACGCTGGTACCCTAGACATGGCTGCCAGATCTCCCAAGGGCGGTATGACCTTGCTCGAGGTAATGCTGGCCCTGGTCATCCTGGGGCTGGTCGGCCTGGGGTATCTGGAACTGCTGCACCAGAGCCACCGGCTAATAGGCGACTCCCGCCGTTGGTCGCAGGCCGTGGGGTACGCGGAAGATGCGATGGAGAGAGTCAAGCTTCAGGGTGCGCCCCTCCAGCCGCTTCTGGACGAACTACCCGGGGGGTTCCACCGCCAGATCACGGCTACCTCGTGGCGACCAGGGCTCATCGCGGTTGAGGTCAGGGTCACCTTGCCGGGTGGCGGACACTTCGATCTCGATCGGCTCATCCCAGTCGAGCCTCCCATCGTGCGGGGCAGCCCCTTGGCTGGTGAGGACCCATCGTGAGGCGGAACGAGCGCGGCATCGCGTTGATCTTCGTGCTTTACCTCCTGATCGCCCTCGGTGTGCTTGTTGCCGAGGTGGCGCAGGGAGTCCGGGCCGAGGCGGCCGGAGTGGCGGCCATCCGAGCCCGCAGCGTCGGCCGTTACGCGGCGGAAAGCGGAATCGTGATCGGCGTGGTGAGGATCCATCAGGTGATGGACTCGGCCAGCACGGTGGTTGATCGCGTCAACGGTTTTAGAGACCTGGACGCCGACCTTGCCAGGACCGGGGATAACTCCCTCGGCCTGGCCAAGTTCCGGGTCACCGTCATCAATCTCAACGCCCGCATTGACCTGAATCGGGCCAGCGAGCCGGTCCTGGCAGAATTCTTTCGCCAGTTCACCGGACGCGAGGGGATGGAGGCGACACTGACTGGTCTGAAAGAGGAGCCGCTTCGCCGGGTGGGTGAGCTCGCCCGGCTGCCGGGGATGGACCAGTCGCTCGCCTTTGCCGTTGCGCCCTACGTGACCGTCTGGGGGGACGGGTTGGTGGATATCAATGCCGCGCCGGAGTCAGTGCTTGCCGCCCTGCCGGAGATCGGCCAGGACGCTGCGGCGGATCTGGTGCGCCGGAGGGAATCAGGAGAGGTGTTTACTTCGGCAGACCCCTTCCACACAGCGGCTGGCCGACCCGCCGGTAACCCGGACCAGGCTGAGGCCGGCCAAAGAGCGGTGCCCATTCCCAATGTCGTAACCCTGCCGACCCGCTTGCTGCTCGTCAGTCGCGGCTGGCAGGAGGGACATCCTCTGACCCACGAAATCCAGGCGGTGTACTCCATTCTCGGCCAGAAGTTGGTCCTGCTGTCCTGGTGGGAGCGCGATCTGTGAGACTCGGCATTGAGCTGGATGTCGGCGTAATCCGGGCGGTACGGCTCCAAGGTAGTGGCCGGGGCACGGTCCGAGTGGCGGAGACTGCCTGGAACCCAGAGCAACCCGAGGAAGCGGTGCAGTCCATACGCGACAGCCTCGGCTCGGCCGCACATGTGGCGGTGGCCATCGGATTGCCGCTGCTGCTGGTCAAACGGGTGAAGCTCCCGCCGGTTGCGGCCTCCGACCGGGCGGCCATTCTTCGGCTCGAGCCCCAACGATTCTTTGCCGTCCGGCTGGAAGACCTGGTGGCCTCGGTCCGGGACGAGGACGATCTGGTCTTCGCTGCTCGCGAGGTGCCGCTCACCGCGTGGCTGACCGCGCTTCAGACGCTGGGTCCGGTGCACCGGGTGGAGGCCGGCCCGCTGGCGCTGGCCCGGGCATTGGCCGAGAGCCGGGTCAACGATGCCGTGGTACTGCTCGATGGATCCGAGCGGCGGACCGGAGTAGGCATGGTAGAGATCCGGGCCGGCCGGGTGACCGACGTGCGCCGGTTATACGGGGAGCTGGCTGAGGTCGAGGTTCCCCTCCGTAGTAACGGCGAGTCGCCGCGCATGATCGTGGTCACCCCGTGGGACGAGGGTCGCACGGCTGCTCTTGCGGCACGGCTGCCCTCCGCCACCCTGGAGCCGCTGGCGGCTATCGGGGACGTCCCGCCTCAGTTCCTGACTGCCTACGGAGCCGCACTGGGAACTGATCGCCCTTTTGTTGGCGCTCTCATGCCCGACCAGCTGCGGTCCGGCATCAAACGGCGTACGCGGCGGGCTCTCTGGTGGGCAGCGCTGGCTGCCGCAGTGGCGGGCGTCTTCGCTCTGACATCCGTGACTGCGTGGCAAGGACGCTCGGCGGCGGAGATCGAAAACCGGGTCCGGGCGCTGAGCGGAAGGGCCACCGATGCCATGGGCCTGCAAAGTCAGCTGGTGACCTTAAACGGCCAGGCGCGGGGAATTGCCCGGATGGCCACCGACCGGGCCGATCCGCTGGCGGTCCTCCTCGCGTTGGCCCAGCAGCTGCCCGCAGGGGACTACATCCGGTCGTTGCGGACTTCTGGCGGTGAGTGGCAAATCGATGGTTACGCCAGACAAGCGGCCCGGTTGATCCAGGTCCTCGGTGCCGCCCCCGAGTTTCGCGGAGTTCACTTTTTATCAGCGACCAGCCGGGTTCAGGTTGGCGAGCGGAGTTATGAAAGCTTTTCGCTGGCTTTCCGATTCGTTCCGACGCCTTAGCCGGCGGGAGCAGCGGGTACTCCTTGGCGGCGGGGCGGTAGCGACGACCGCCCTGCTGGTGGTGTTTGCCTTGCTGCCCTTGCGGGACCGGTGGAGCTCTCGGGAATCAACCTATGCCGCGAGCCGGGACCGCTACATCCGGCTCCAGACGCTGGTGGCCAGCGAGAGCCGGCTCCGGGGCGCCCTCGAAGCCCAGCAGCAGGCGCTTCGAGCTTCGGTCGGCCTGCTTGCCACCGGGTCCACGCCGGCTCTGGCCGGGTCGAACCTGCAGGCCCTGGTGCAGCGCTATGCCGAGGAGAGTGTGGTCCAGCTCGATCGAATTTTCGTGGCCGGTGAAGCCAAGGCTGACTCACTGGGCCTGGTTTCCATTCCGGTTCAGCTCCAGGGCCAGGGGGACATCTATGGGTTGGTCGATTTCCTGTTCCGGCTGCAACACGGAGAAAAGCTGCTGGTGATAGACGACCTGACGATCACGGCAGGGATCCCCCAGGGTGGGCGTCAGGACTTCATCGTCTGGTCCATGACGATGCACGGTCTATACGCCTCCGCCGGAAAGGCCTCGTGATCGCCAAAGGCTGGGTGCTCACCCCCAGGGCGTTATACGGTATCGCCGGAGCGTTCGCTCTGACGGGCCTGGGTCTGCGTCTGGCGCCGGCGCAACTGCCCGGAGGCGAGCCGCCCCTGGAGCTTCCCGCCGCCACGCAGCTCTCTCAATCGCAGGGCGTTCTCGGCGAGGAGCACTCCTACGCTCCCATCGCGGCGACCGACGTTTTCTCCCAGACACGAACCCCGCCCAAGGTCCGCTTCGTCCCCGAGGGCCGCGCCTCCGCAGACTCGGTGGTCCGGGTGACGAAGCCCCGACAGCCGGTGTTCCGTTTGTACGGGATTACCGTGACTGCTAAGGGAGCCACGGCGTTGATTGAGGCCAATCCCAAGGTGCCGGGTGCCGAGCTCTATCGTTTGGGAGACCGGATCGGGGGGGCGCCGATCACCCGCATCACCGACTCGACCGTGGTGATCAGGCGACCAGGAGGGCCCCTGGTGCTCCGGCTCCGCCCAGCCGCGCGGCCCCACCAATGAGGTCCCGGACATGGGTCCTCGCTCTGGCTCTGCTTGGCCTCACCGTGGTCCCGGTGCGGGCCCAGCAGCCAGGAACCGTGCGGATCAATTACGTGGATGCCGATCTGCGGGATGTCATCCGCTCGCTGGCAGCGGTGCTGGGAGTCAACGTGATCCTCACCGATGTGCCCAGCAAACGAATCACGTTGCAGACACCGGAGGCGGTCGCGGCGTCGCAGGCCGGGGCAGTACTGGAGTCGGTTCTGGAGAGCCAAGGCCTGGTCCTGGTTCAGTCCGGGCCCGTAGCCCAGGTGCTGCCGGAGGCCAAGCGTCCGTCGACCGGGCCAGTGAGCGTGGGAAAGGAATTGCCCAGCCCGCCCCCGCTCGGGATCATCACCCAGATCGTCCCGCTCGAGTTCATCCGGGCGGATGAAGCGGTCAGTCTGCTCACGCAGACCGCGGGGAAGGCCGCCCGGATCGAGGTGGTGCCGCGGTCGAACGCTGTGCTGATCACCGACCGGGGTGTCAACGTTGCGCGGTACCTCGATCTGCTGCGCCAGCTTGACATTAAGACCGGCGGCGAGTCCGGGCTTCGCACCTACGTGTATCCGCTCAAGCACGCCAGTGCAGTGGAGCTGGCTTCCACTCTCAGTCAAGTTTTCGGCACCGGTGGCGGTGGTGGGGGGACGCCCGAGCGCGCCCGGGTTCAGGCGCTGGAGAACCGGAGTCTCTCGTCGGACCTCGAGTCGTTCCGGCGGCGGGAGCTGGAGGCGCTGGAGCAACGGCGGCAAAATCCCATCCCGACCATGGCTCCGCCTCCTGCCGCCGCGACACCGGCCCCGGGGCCGGAGTCGCTCGGCGTGACAGGGGCCGGTCTGGTGGGCCAGACCACGATCATTCCCGATCAAGCCACCAACTCGCTGGTGATCCGAACCGCACCCCCCAATTTTCCGGTGCTTCAGGAAACGATCGAACAGCTCGACGTCCGGCCGGCGCAGGTGCTGCTCGAGGTTCTGATTGCCGAAGTGGAGCTGGACCGGGCCACCCAGTACGGCGTCAACTGGCAGGTCTTTACTCGGGATCTCGTAGCGGGCGACAGCGGCAGCATTACTGCCGGCTTCGGGTCTCAGATCTTCAGCGACTCGGTGCTCAGTGGGTCAGGTTTCGGCTTGCGCGTCGTGAGCATGGCCAACGTCAACGTGCGGGCCATCGTGAAGGCCCTCTCCTCCCGGGTCAAGGTCCGGGTGCTGTCCACGCCGCGCATCCTCGCACTCAACAATGAGGAAGCGCGAATTCTGGTGGGGAGCGAGGTCCCCTTCAATCAGTCCACCCGAACCGGCCTGGACGTGATTGTGGACCAGACTGTGCAGTTTCGGAAAGTGGGGACTCAGCTTACGGTGATCCCCACAGTGAACAAAGACGGATATGTCACCTTCCGCGTCCTCCAGGAGGCGAGTGCCCTCACGTCCCAGACGATTCCCTCCGCGCTCAACGCGCCGGTCATCACCACCCGGGAAGCGGAGACCAGCGCCATCGTCAAAGACGGCAACACCGTGATCATCGGCGGCCTGATCGGTGAGACCCACCAGGTAACCCAGAGCGGCGTGCCGATTCTCGAGGATCTCCCGCTACTGGGCGGGTTGTTCCGCACCAAAGGAAACAGCCGACAGCGGACCGAGCTGGCGATCTTCTTGACTCCGCACGTGGTCCTGAACGACGTGCAGGCCGACTCGCTCCTGCGGCACCAACGCGACAAATTCCAGGGGGCCAAGTCAGCGATCGACAGCATACTGCCACCGTTCGACAGCCTGCCGCCCCCGGTGCTGCGAAAGCCCTGATGCCCATGAGCAAGAAGGCTCCCACCCAACTGGTAGTCCCGGCTGAGACCCAGCCGCCGATGGTGTCCTCCACCTCGGAGAGATCTCGCTCGGCGGCCGATCTGCGCGCTGCGGCCGCAAGTCCCCTGGCGCAACGCCTGTCCCTTAAATATTGGGAGCAGCATTGCCTGCTACCGGTGATGGCCACGGAGACCGAGCTGACCGTGGCGGGTGGTGAAGCAGTGGACCCGACGGTTATCGATGAGCTGTGTTGGGTCTACGATCGCCGGGTGAGATTGGTGGAGGCGCCCGCGGCCGAGATTCAAGCCGCCATCCTTTCGGCGCAGTCGGCCACGGGCACGGAGGTCCAGGCCACCGATCTCAAAGGCAACGACCTGGTGCTTCTGGCGCCGGAGGACGATGCGCTCGACGATCTCCGGGCGTTGGCCAACCAGGCTCCGGTCATCAAGCTGGTGAACGTGATGATTCTCGAGGCGCTCCGAGCCCGGGCGAGCGACATCCACCTCGAGTCCACCGGCGACGGCCTGCGGGTCCGCTATCGCACCGACGGCGTGCTGCAGGAGATCTCTCACCCTCCCCGACAGTTCCAGGCCGCGGTCATCAGCCGGATCAAGATCATGGCGGGGCTGAACATTGCCGAGCGTCGCCTGGCACAAGACGGACGGATTCGGCTGCGGCTGTCGGACCGGGAGCTCGATCTCCGGGTGTCGATCACTCCGGCGCTTCACGGCGAGGGTGTGGTGCTCAGGATTCTGGACCGGGGCGCAGGCGTGCGAGATCTGGGCGAGATCGGCCTTTCCGACGCGGTGCGCGAGACCTTCGATCACCTCATCCGCCAACCTCACGGCGTGCTGCTGGTCACTGGCCCCACCGGCTCCGGTAAGACAACCACTCTCTATGGCGCCATCCGCCGCCTGAACCAACCCGGGGTCAAGATTGTGACGGTCGAGGACCCGGTAGAATACCAGATGGATGGAGTCACCCAGATCCCGGTGAGCCCGAAGATCGGACTCACCTTCGCGGCGGCGCTGCGATCGATCCTCCGACACGATCCCGACATCATCATGGTGGGTGAGATGCGGGACCGGGAGACCGCCGAGATCGCGATCCAGGCCGCGCTGACCGGCCACTTGGTCTTCTCGACCCTGCACACCAACGACGCTCCCAGCGGAATCACCCGAATGGTCGACATGGGGGTCGAGCCCTACCTGGTGGCGGCCACCGTGTCGGGAATTCTGGCGCAACGACTGATCCGGTTGGTGTGCGACAGCTGCGCCGAGCCGGAGTATCCTCCGCCTGAGGTGATGGAGCACTTCGATGCAGCGCTCCCGGATATTCCGGCGCCCCGGTTTCGCCGGGGAAGAGGATGCGAGGCCTGTGGAGGAACCGGGTATCGCGGCCGCACCGGGATCTACGAGCTCATGGTGCTCACCGAGGAGATGCGGTCCCGTATCATCACCGGCGCGCCACTGTCCGAAATCCGGGGCCTGGCCCAAACCGGAGGGTTGGTGCCGCTCCGCGCTGCGGGTTGGGCCAAGGCCTGCGCCGGCCTGACTTCCCTGGCGGAAGTGCTGCGGGTGACGCGGGAGGAGTCGCCGGCATGACGGCGCGGTTCCGCTACCGGGCTGCAAACTCCGGAGGGCGAGTGGTGGAAGGTGTGCTCCAGGCCCCTTCACGCCAGACCGTGCTTGCCGAGCTTGCCCGGCAGCACCTCTTCCCGGTTGCGGTCGACGAGGTCATCGCTGCGACTGGCGCCGCGCCGGCCACGCGGCGTCTGGGCCGCCGCGCCGCGGTCGCGCTCTGGACCCGAAGCACGGCCACTCTGTTGAGCGCAGGACTACCACTCGACCAAGCGCTGGGGTTCACCGCGTCTCACTCGGGCCACCCCGACCTCAGCGATGCGCTGAAGCAGATCCGCCGCGCCGTTCAAGGCGGAGCGGACCTCGCCACAGCCCTGGCTCAGCATCCTCGCTACTTCGATCAGCTGTTCACCGCCACGGTGTCGGCGGGAGAATCCAGCGGCGCTCTGGACACGGTGTTTGAGCGCCTGGCCGAGCATCTCGAAGAAGGTGCCGAGCTCCGCTCCCAGGTGCGGTCCGCGTTGCTCTACCCGGCGCTGATGGCTGTGGTCGGGGGGCTGGGCGTCATTGTGCTCCTGTCATTCGTTATACCACGGTTCGCCACCATCTTTGCCGACGTCGGCGGCAACCTGCCGCTGACCACCCGAATCCTCATCGCCACCAGCCAGGTGGTCACCCAGGGCTGGTGGGCGTGGCTGTTGCTCGGCGCGCTCGCGGTGTACGCCGTCCCCGCGGCGCTCGCCCGACCGGCAACCAAGCGGTGGTGGCATGAAACCAGGCTGGAGCTGCCCTGGATTGGGGATCTGGAGCGGAAGTACATGACGGCGCAGTTTGCCCGCACTCTGGGACTGGTTCTGCGCAGTGGCCTTCCGGTGCTCCCCGCGCTCAGCATCGCCCGTACGTCGGCCGGAAACGTGGTCGTGCGAGAGGGCCTTGACCGGGCTTCGATGACAGTGGCTGAAGGAAGCGCTCTGGCTCCCGCGCTCGCGGGCACCTTGCCGCCTCTGGCATTACAGATGATTGCGGTGGGGGAGGAGAGCGGCCATCTCGAGGAGCTGTGTCTGCGGGTGGCGGACACCTATGACGGAGAAGTGCGCAGGGCGTTACGGACCACGGTCGCGCTGATCGAGCCCGCAATGATCCTGATCTTTGGAGCTCTGGTTGGCTTCGTCGCGCTGGCGATGCTGCAAGCCATCTATGGAATCAACCTCAATGCCTTCTAGGTGCACCATGCTGGAGCGCCGCCGGCGGGGCCGGCTGGGATTCACTCTCATCGAGATACTCGTCGTCATTACCGTCATCGGCCTCCTCGCGGCCCTGGTGGGTC
The DNA here is from genome assembly GCA_035997125.1 of Gemmatimonadales bacterium. Classification (GTDB taxonomy): domain Bacteria; phylum Gemmatimonadota; class Gemmatimonadetes; order Gemmatimonadales; family GWC2-71-9; genus CAVVWJ01. The sequence goes on along the minus strand of DASYIX010000107.1, from coordinate 45,090 downwards.
CCCGCATTCTGGGCCGGGTATCGGAAGCCAAGAGCGCGACGGCCAAGGCGCAGGTAGAGCTGCTGGGGGTGGCGCTGGACAATTACCGATTGGACAATGGGTCATATCCCAGCACGGAGCAGGGCCTCGTGGCTCTGCAGGAGAAACCCACTCGAGAGCCGATTCCGCTCAACTGGCGCGGCCCCTATCTGAAGCGCGCCATACCGGCGGATCCCTGGGGCCGGCCGTACGTGTACCGGAGTCCGGGGGAGCACGACCCGGGAGGGAGCGATCTCAGCTCGTGGGGTAAAGACGGGCAGCCTGGCGGAGAGGGGGAAGACACCGACATTACCAGCTGGAAGTGAGCCGGCTCAGAAGGACTGGTTGACTCCGGCGACCAGACGGAACGGGCTGGTTTGATTCACGAAGGTCCAGCGGAATTCCAGGAAGGGCCGGCTCGGCGCCGGCGCTCGCGCAAAGACCAGACCGAAAAAGAGATTGTAGCCGGATTTCACGGCATCGAGCGGTCGGACTAGAGTCCAGGCGGCGCCGGCTCCGCCGTACACCGTTCGGCCGGGGCCGAAGCTTAGGACCCCGTCGGCGTTAAGCTGCCAACGAAACGGGGTCTGATCGCCGAAGAAGTAATCTCCGCTGGGGCGAAAATCGATTTTCTGGAGCAGCGGCACAGCGAGCTGGGCTCCCATACTCCACGCATGGTTCTCAAAGTCGCGTCCACCCCGAAGTCCCCCGCTCATGTTGCTCCATATGCTGGTCTTCCGGGCTCTCAACTGAGCCTCGGCCAGGGCCGGAACGCCAATCCAGAGCGCGACACAAATTGGCAGAATCATCCCCCAGGGGAGCCGCATAGCCTTCCTTCCATAACGGGCGGATTCTTATCAGCCGAGGTGATGCCGGATCAAGAGACTCCTGCACGGCTATCACGCCTGACCGTCGATGGCTGAACTTCGCAGGTGAGCGGGTCGAGCTGAAGAGCGGTCCCGCGCGCGACCGTTGGGACGTCGAACATGCAGCTGCCGTTGGGCGAGATCATGAGCGTGAACGGTCCGCCGACTGACCCGACGTGTCCGCTGGCGAGCGGGTCCGCTGTGGGTGCGCTGGCAGCTTCGAGGCTCCACTGTCCCGAGGTACTCACCCGGAGATACAGCACCTCACCTCGCTTGACCGCAGCCTCGCGGGCAATCGCAATCAACTCATCGAAGCCGGACCGGGCCGGGTTGGTCCGCAACAGCATCGGAGCGGCCAGGGCGGCCGCCATGCCGATGAGCAGAAGGACCACGAGCATCTCCAGCAGGGTAAAACCGCGGGCAGGCCGTGACTGATGCATTGTGACGGAGCTCAGCCGGAAGAGTGGTGGCGAGAAGCTGTCAGGTGGAGTCTAACTTGAGACTCTCAGGGCGCAACGCCCCGTGATTTGCGTCGATCCAGGCCAGAGCTCAGGCCATCAGCCACGCCGGAACCGGGTCGGCCCATTTCCGCTAAAGTCAAGCCGAGCTTCGTCCTACTGAACCGGCAAGAGGGAGCAGCGCAGCTACTGGCACCCTCCTTGCCCCTCCCATCGAATCCCCCGTCGTCCTCAAGTCACCGGAAAATTCGATGGACAATCCTACCCGAAAGCAATTTCGGCCACCGGGACGTGTGGCCTTTGCCGGACTTGTACTTGCGCTGATGTATTGCGGCGACCCCTCGAGTCAGACGCCGCCGGCAAGTGACGTCCCACCCGATGCCTTGTTTACCTCCAGTTGCACCGAGCTCAACTGCAGCTTCACCGATGGCAGCACCGATCCTGATGGCACCATCGTCAGCCGGATGTGGGACTACGGAGACGGAAGCTCCCTCAGCGACGTAGCCTCGCACGCTTACGCGGCAGAGGGCACCTACAGCATAACCCTGACCGTCACTGACGATGCGGGAGCCCAAGACGCCGCGACGAACGAGGTCGTCGTCAGCGCCACGCCTCCACCTCCACCACCGCCGCCACCGCCACCGAACACGCCACCGGCTGCCGCATTCACGTCCAGCTGCAGTGTGCTCACCTGCACGTTCACTGACGCAAGCACCGACGGCGACGGCATAGTTGCCAGCCACGCCTGGAACTTCGGAGATGGCTCAACCTCGACCGCCGTCAGCCCGGCGCATACCTACGCTGCCGGCGGCACCTACTCGGTGAGCCTGACGGTGGTCGACGATGATGGGGCGAGCGGCTCTGTCTCCCATCCCGTCACCGTCACCGTGGCAAACACGGAGGCGATCCTCATCGGTGCCGGCGATATCGCAGGCTGCAACTCCACCTATAAGGACGAGGCTACCGCCGCCCTCATCGCGAAGTACCCGACCGCCACGGTCTACACTGTCGGAGACAACGCGTATCCGGACGGGACGGCGACCGATTACAGCCAGTGCTACGCGCCCAGCTGGGGCAAGTTCAAAGACCGCACTCGTCCGGCGCCCGGGAACCACGAGTATCACCAGGCCGGCGCAACTCCTTACTTCGACTATTACGGGGCCAACGCGGGCCCCGCCGGGAGAGGCTACTACAGCTACGATGTAGGCGGCTGGCACATCGTCTCCCTCAATAGCGAGATCGACGTGAGCGCGACCAGCGCGCAGGCAACCTGGCTCAAGCAGGATCTGGCTACTCATCCGACCGCGTGCACGCTCGCCTATTGGCATAGGCCGCTCTTCACCAGCAGCTCCATGCATGCCGGGGCGACGGCCATGATTCCGCTCTTCACCATACTCTACGACGCCGGGGCGGAGATCGTCCTCAGCGGGCACAACCATCAGTATGAACGGTTCGCGCCCCAGCAGGCCGACGCGACGAGGAACGATGCCAGGGGAATCAGAGAGTTCGTGGCGGGGAGTGGCGGTGCCGGCCTCTATGACTTCGGCACAGCAAAACCGAATAGTCAGGCCCGCTACAAAGGTTTCGGGGTGTTGAAACTCACCCTCAAGGCCACGAGCTACACCTGGGAGTTCATGCCCATCGCGGGCACCAGCTTCACCGACACCGGCAGCGGAACATGCCACTGAGCGCACTCATACCCGATTGCTGTCACGCAGCTCCCTGAGAGGAGTCGAGCTGCCGCCGCGGTGAGCCTCCGCGAAACTCGAAGTGGGTCTCTGCCAGCACTCTGTCGTGCAGCACGTAGGCATCTTCCAGCTGGAGGAGACGGGTCGCCGCCACTTTGTCGGCGGTGGCGGCCGCCGATTCCCACTCCCCGGGCTTGAGCATGGGATAGAGATGTGCGTACTCGGGACGCAGTCGAGCTTCACGCCGCATCGCAGTGCCTCGGGATTAACTACAGAAGATCAGAGGGGAGGTGCCACCAATCTGCATTTCGGATTGATCGGTGCAAGCGCCCATTTCTCTTCGGGCCCGTGTGGGTGATGTGGACCGGATGTTGATCGGCATCTGGCTGTGACGAGTCGGCTTACTCCGGCCAGCCACATCTCCACACGCTGTGGAGAACTTTCGTCTAGCAACTGGGCACCGCGCGGCGACCAGAAACTCTACGGTTGGCCGAGCGGGGAGACCGCCCTCCACTGAAATCCGCCAGACATTGGCAGGCCACGAGCCGCTCCTTCCCCGCGCGGCAGGCTACCTGTCTGCGCCGCATAGACATGCGTGGCTGGCCCGGGACCTGCTCGGGTGTAGTCGACTCACTCGCAACGACGCAGCGTCTCGGAGGCAAGATGACCACAGGTCAGGCTCAGCGGATCATGGTCGTCGATGACGATGCCAGCATTCGGCGGACCCTCCAGATTCTCCTGAGCAAGGCAGGCTACGAGGTCATGCAGGCCCGGGATGGGCTGGAGGCGGTCCGTCTGTGGCGTGACCGCGGCGGCGATCTGGTCATAACCGACCTGCACATGCCGGAAAAGGACGGCATCGAGACCATCATCGAGCTGCTCTCCTACAGCCCTGGCATCCGGATCATTGCAATGTCAGGCGGCGGCCAGACCAAGCGGCTGGATTTGCTGGGGAACATGGCGCTGCTGGGCACCGTGCTGACCATCGAGAAACCCTTCACCCTGACTGAAATGCTGACCATGGTTGGCCGCGCGCTGAAGGCTGCTTAAACTGGAGCGTTGCGGTTCTTTGCGCCGGGTCGCTGCTAGGGAACCGCTTCCAGCTCGATCGGAATCCGGTCGGGATCGGTTGCGGTGGTGCCGCCAGTTAGGGCGCGCGCCGCACCGAGGCGGTCAATCAATGCCCGCCGGGCCTGGGCGTCTGGAACCACGAGCTCCCACCCCAGCAATCCGGCGACCCGATCCGAATCCGGGGGCGCGCCTTCCCCTGCCCACGTGTTCAGGTTGAGATGGTGGTGGTATCCTCCCGCCGACACCGCCGTAAGCGACGGAATTTTCATCATCACGTCGAAACCGATCACGTCGCGATAGAACGCGACCGCCCGGTCCATTCGCGAGACCGTGAAATGGACGTGACCGACAACAGTGTCCGCCGCGAGGCCATTCCACGGCTCCGGGCGTTCGCGTCCCGCTGCAACGACTGCTTCGACATCCATGGGGTCCACCGTCATCTGAACTACGCCGTTCTGGATCGGCCATAACGTCCGGGGACGATCGGCGTAGATCTCCAGGCCATTGCCGTAGGGATCGTCGAGATAGAGTGACTCGCTGACGGCGTGATCCGACATTCCGCGCAGCGGGTAGCCGGATTCGTGCAGCCGAAGGAGTGACCGTCCCAGATCTCTCCGGCCCGGTACCAGGAGCGCGACGTGATAGAGCCCGGTCGATACTGGCCGCGCCGGACGGCGGGTGATGCCGGGCTGCTCCTCCAGAACGATCAGCTCTCGTTTTCCCGCCGAGCCTCGAGGCGCCAGCGTAACCCGGGCCCCCTCGTCGCGCGCGACCTCCAATCCGAGTACGTCTCGATAGAGCTCCAGTGCCCGGCCCAGGTCGCCCACCCGGAGTCGCACCCGTCCGATGCGTGCGTCTGCCGGCAGCCGCGAGGCGGCGCTGGTTTTGGCTGCGACGGCGGAAGCGTCCATGGGTCTGAAACCGTCCCCCTAGATTCTTCGTTCTACTAAGCTCACTCGGAGTAGCGACCGGACTCAGCGAGGAATCCTGTGCGCCTTGGCATGAAGTGGAAGATAGCAATCGCGTTCCTCTGCGTGTACGTCTTCTGGGGCATGACTTACCTGGCCATGCGGGTGGCGGTGGTGGACATCCCACCGCACCTGATGGCAGGTGGGCGCTTCCTGGTTGCCGGGTTGGTGTTGTACGCCTGGGCCCGGTACCGCGGCGCCGCCCGTCCTACCTCCAGGCAGTGGTGGGCTGCGGCCGTGATCGGCGCCTTTCTCTTGCTCGGTGGAAACGCCAGCGTAGCCTGGGCTGAACAGCGGGTTCCGTCGGGCCTTGCCGCCGTGCTGATAGGTGTGGTTCCCATCTGGATGGTCGGAATGGAGTGGGCGCGAGGCGGATCGCGCCCTGCCAAGCGAGTCATCGGCGGGCTCATCCTGGGGGTGATCGGAGTGGGGCTTCTGGTCTCACCCCAGGCCGGATCCCACAGCGAGGTGGATCTACTGGGCGCAGTGGTGCTGGTGCTCGCTTCCGCTTCCTGGGCGTGGGGCTCAGTGACGTCGAAGTCCGCTCCCCTCCCTCCCTCACCATTTCTGGCCACCAGCATGGAGATGATCAGCGGGGGTATCATCATCCTCATCGTCGCCGTGCTCGCAGGTCAGCTCCACGGTTTCAGCCTCAGCGCGGTCTCGGGCCGCGCCGCAGCGGCCTGGCTCTTTCTCGTGGTGTTCGGCTCGCTGGTGGCCTTCACCGCGTACATCTGGTTGCTGGGGATGACCTCGATTGCCAAGGCGGGCACCTACGCGTACGTGAACCCGATCGTTGCCGTGCTGCTGGGGTGGGCAATCCTGCACGAGCCAATCACGGTGAGGACGGTCCTTGCCACCCTGGTGATCCTGCTGGGCGTAGCGCTGGTCAACCTGGACTGGTCATCCACCGGCCTGTTGGCCTGGCTGCCCGCGCGGCTGCGTCCCACTCGGGCCTCGTAGTCGGCCTACCAGTCCTTCTCGCCGCCTCCTCCACCCATCGCCGCCTTGCCCTGGTGGCTGCTGAGCTCTTCTCGCTCTACCGCTTCCAGGAGCTGCCGCGCCTGGGTTTCGCTTAGCTCCTCGGCTGACTCACCCTCGCCGGAGCCGAAGCCGCCGCCCGCCATGGCGCCGACTGCTGCCTCGGGATTTCCCTCGTAACCGGGAGTATTCTGGCTCCCCCGCCCATAGTCCGCCGACCGACCTCGGCCAGGTGATCCGCCGGACTCGCGGTCCTCACCCCTTCGTCTGAGTGCCAGCTCCAGGTTCCACTTGGCCGCCGAATCGGCTGGATCCAGCCGAAGCGCTTCTTCGAATGCGGCAACCGCCTGCCCGATAGGCACCTCCTTGTCAGCGGCCTCTTCGGCGGCCCGGACATAGGCGTTACCGAGATTGTACCAGCTTCGCTGTTTGAGCCGAGGAATGCTGGTAGCCTCGCGAAAGCTCCGGGCCGCCTCCTGGTACCGGTGCAGGCGATACAGGGTGATCCCAACCGCGTACTGCAGGGCCGGATCGCCGCTCGCCGCCAACGCTCGTTGGAAGGCCTGGTTGGACTCCCGGTACCGGCCTGAATCGTACAGCTGCTGACCCTGGCGAACTTCCCGCGCAGCCGAGCTGCACCCGACCAGCAGGAGCATGAGAACAGGAAGCTGCCGCCTCACCGCCGCTTCCTCCGAGCGGTCACGCCGAGCATTGGTTCTAATACCAGCGCGGCGAGCGCGAGGCCGAGAGGCCATTGAAAGCGATCCATCCGTTCGGTGCCTTCCCGCGATGAGATCGTCCGCTTCTCCATCCGGCTCAGCTCGGTCCCCAGGCCCTGTGCCGCCGCCGCAGACCAGCGGACGTAGGCGCCGCCCGTCTCCCGCGCCGCCCGGCGAAGGTCGCCTTCCTCGAGCCGCGACACCGCGATCCGACCGATGTGGTCTCGGTGCCATTTCTCGGGAGCTTCGGCGCTGTCCGCCGGCACCGGCGCTCCCTCTGGAGAGCCCACGCCGATGGCAAATACTGGAATGCCGGCTCGCCGTAGCCGGGTGAGCGAGGGCGCCAGGTCGTCCGCGCCGGTCTCTCCGTCCGACACCAGTAACACCGATTGATAGCCCCGCTGCCCGTCGTGCTCGAAGGTGGTGGCGGCGGCGGTCAAGGCGCTGGCGAGACTGGTAGATGGGTCGCCCAGGTTTTCGGAGCTGGCGGCATCCAGGTAGCGCTGGAATGCGGCGTGGCTCGAGGTCAGCGGAAGCTGCAGAAAGGCGCTGCCACCAAACACGATCAGCCCGACCCGGTCGCCGGGAGCTGCCGCAAGCACAGCGGCAACAGCGCGCTTGGCGACGGCTAGCCTGGTCTCCGCTTCGGCGCCAGGCTGGCCTTGGGCTGCATTCATCGAGCGAGAGAGGTCGAGCAGCACCAGGAGGTCGCGTCCAGCCTGAGCCAGCGAGGCGGGACGGTCGCCCAGCTGGGGGCGCGCGAGAGCCACCACGCCGAGCGCGAGCGCTCCCAGGTGCAAGGCTTGTCCCCCAAGCCGGCGGCGGGCAACCGGGAGGGCGGATGACCCAGCCAGCAAGGACTCATCTCCAAAGGTTTGCAGCTGCGCGCTGCGACGGCGCCGCTCCCGCTGGAGCGCCCACCACGCCAATGGGAGCAGGAGTAGGGAAATCAGGATTGCCGGAGACCCGAAGCTCAGCGCACTCATGGCAGAGTTCGAAGCCAGGTTGCGCCGAAGACCAGCTCCAGCGCGAGAAGCAGGAGAGCCGGAGCCAGGAAGTAGGGATAGAGCTCCCGATACTCCCGGGTCTCACCCACCCGCACATCGATCCGCTCGGCCTGATCGATCTGATCCATAACCCGGTTGAGCGATTCCGGGTCGTTGGCCCGGTAGTAGCGGCCGCCAGTGCGCTCTGCCATTCGCTGGAGCGCGGCCTCATCCCGATTGGTGAGCCGCGGTGCCGTGTTGCCCACTCGCCAGACTCCGTTCAACGGCACGCTGGCCGTATCGGCGGTGCTGAGGCCGATGGCCTGGATCCGGATCCCCAGCGTCCTCGCCGCCTCCGCGGCGACCAGCGGCGTCGGCCGGCCGGTATTGTTGGCTCCGTCGGTGATGAGGACGATGGTGCTCGCCTTCACCGGCAGGTCCTTGAGTTGATTGAGACTCAAGGCGAGGGCGGTGCCGATCGCAGTGCCGTCGGGCAGCAGGCCGATGTCCACCCGCCCGAGGGTTCCCCGGAGCAGCGCCAGATCGGGAGTGAGCGGCGCCTGGAGGAAGGCCCGTCCGGCGAACAGCACCAGCCCGACAAGATCTCCCTCGCGCCGCTGCACGAAATCGCCGACCACCCGCCGCGCCACCGTAAGGCGATTGCCCGGATGGAAGTCTCCCGCTTTCATGCTGCTCGAGATATCGAGGGCCAGCATGATGTTACGGGAACGAAGCCGGATCTCCCGCACATCCCTGGCCATTTGGGGTCGGGCCAGCGCGAGCGCCAACAACGCCAGCCCCAGCGTGCGCAGCACCGAGAGGATTGGGCGCCATCTTGCTCTCCCCGCCAGAGGCAGATCCGCGATGAAGTCCAGCGCGGGCAGTGCGATTCGCTGGGCAGGAGCCCGACGGCGGTGGCGCCAGCGCTGGAACGCGTGTGCGATGGGTATCGCCAGCAGGACCAGGAAGGCGGGATCAGCGAAGCGCATCGGCGACCTCTCCGCTCGAGCGCGCAGCGTGCCAGTCTTCCAACAATGAACGGCTCTGCAGCAGGAACTCCGCAGCCCGGGCCCCCGTCGGGCGGAGCCGGGCGAACTTCACCAGATCGGCTTGTCCCAACAGGGCGTCGGTCCGGTCGTGCAGCCCATCCTCCGAGAGGTGGGGCGGCAAGGACCAGAGCACCTCTTCCGTGGTCCGCTCCCGGGCGGGCAAATCCTCCGCCGCCTCGAGATATCCTCGAAGGGCATCAACCACGGCCTCATAGTGGCGAGCAACCTGTCCCTGCGCCGGCCACCGCTCACGCTCAATTCGGGCGAGCAGCTCGAGCGCGCCTTCCAGTGGGCTGGGTGCAACAACAGGAACAAACGGAGCAGGCGCAGGGGGCGGCGCCGGTAAGGGACGTCTCCTTCGCCGGAGGAGATAGAGGCCCAGGAGCCCAGTTGCAGCCAAGACCCCGGCAATTACCCGCAGCAGCGACGGCCCAGAGCTCGGTTCCAGCTCACGAATGTCCTTGAGTGGAGGATTGCCCGCGGGAAGCAGGGAAACGATTTCCACGGAGGCCGAGTCACTGGTCAGGGTTGCTCGCCCCACTCCCTTGACCGCCCGCATGAAGGGGAGCCCGAACTGCGGGACCGCCATTCGTCCGGTGCGATAAAAGGCCACCCGGGCCCGGCCGTGGAAGAGCCGGTCGGGCGTGCGCTGCAGCTTCTCTACCGAGAGAAGCCGGACCCCGGTTAACGCGTTGATCGGTTGGGGGACGGTGTCGAACAGAAGATCGCGCTCGTCCAAGCGAACCCGAAAGCGCAGGGTGACGGAGTCGCCGACAGTGGCTTGGGTGATCTCCGGAGTGACTTCGAAGGACTGGCCCGACACCTGGGCCTTGGCCGGGTGAGAGCTGACCAGTGCAGCCACCGAAAGTGTGGTTCCCAGTGTAGCGAGGAATCTTCTCACCGCCGCCCCGCACGCTCCCGCCGCCGGAAGAACGCAATCAACGGATCGGCGTAAGGCCGGCCGGTCTCCAGCCGCACCAGGTCTCCTCCGTGCTGCCGGATGTGCTGCTGCAGGGAGCGATCGAACTCCTCGGCGCGCCGTCGGAACCGTTCACGGATATCCAGCCGGCTGGTGTCGACCAGACGCCAGGCGCCACTCTCGGGCTCCTGAAGGGAGACCAAGCCAACATTGGGCAGCTCGCGCTCGCGCGGATCGTACAACTGGAGCGCGATCACGTCGTGCCGCCGGGCCAGGCGTTCCAGGGCGGGCTGGTATCCCGCGGTGAGGAAATCGGAGACCACAAACAGGACCGAGCGCCGGCGCAGGATCGAGTCAGCGAACTGGAGCGCGGCCCCAAGGTCGGTGGCGCTGCCCTTGGCCTCGAAGGCAAGGAGATCGTTGATGATCCTAAGCACGTGCCGGCGACCGCGGCGAGGGGGCACGAACCGCTCCACCATGTCGGTGACCCACACCGCGCCGACCCGGTCGTGGTTCCGCGCGGCCGCGAGCGCGAGGACGGCGCAGACTTCGACCGCCAGTGCCTGCTTGGTGCGAACTCGGGTTCCGAACCGGCCTGAAGCACTCACGTCGACCAGAAAGAGCACGGTGATCTCGCGCTCCTCGAGGTACCGTTTCACATAGGCCGAGCCGAGACGCGCGGTGACGTTCCAGTCGATGGCGCGGACGTCGTCACCCGGCTGGTACTCCCGGACCTCGGAGAACTCCACGCCGCGTCCTCGAAAGGCGCTGGAATACTCTCCGGCCACGATATCTCGAACCAGGTGGCGGGTGGTGATCTCGATCCGCCGCACCTCACGCATGACCTCGTCCGGGCTCATGGCACGGGGATGCGCTCGAAGATCCTTCCCAGAAGCTGGTCCGCTCCGGTACCCTCCGCGTCCGCCCGATAGGTCAACAGGATCCGGTGGCGCAGGACGTCCAGGCCGAGAGCCTTGATGTCTTCGGGAATCACATGGGCCCGGCCCGCCAGGAACGCATGGGCCTTGGCAGCGCGGATGAGATAGATCGCCGCTCTGGGCGACGCGCCGTACTCGATCAGGGGCGTCAGCTCGGCGAGTCCAGCGGCCTCAGGGTGACGAGTGGCACCGATGAGATCGAGCACGTACTCCTTGATCCGTCCGTCGACGTACACCTCGTGCACCAACTTCCGAGCGAGGGCCACGCGCTCCGGATCCAGCACCGGCCGCGCGCTCGGCTCCGGCCCAGCGGTCATCCGGTCGAGGACCTCACGTTCTTCTCGCCGGTCGGGATAGGTCACGATCAGCTTGAACATGAAGCGATCGACCTGCGCCTCGGGAAGCGGATAGGTGCCTTCGTGCTCGATCGGATTCTGCGTGGCGAGGACCAGGAACAGCTCCGGCAGCGGGAAGGTCTGCCCGCCAATGGTCACTTGCTTCTCCTGCATCGCTTCCAATAGGGCGCTCTGCACCTTGGCGGGTGCCCGGTTGATCTCGTCGGCCAGCAGGATGTTGGTGAAGATGGGGCCCTTCTGCACCGTAAAGTCGCCGCTGCGCTGATTGTACACCATGGTGCCGATCAGGTCCGACGGAAGCAGGTCCGGGGTGAACTGGATGCGGTGGAATCCGCCGGCGATGGTCGCCGCCAGGGTCCGAACGGCCAGGGTTTTGGCCAGCCCAGGCACACCCTCGAGCAGGACATGGCCGTCGGCGAGCAGACCGATCAGCAGCCGCTCGAGCATCGAGCGCTGCCCCACGATCACCCGGCCGATTTCCTGCGTCACCTGGGCCAGGATCCGGCTCTCTTCCAACAGGCGCGGATCCGGTGGCGAAGCCGTGTGGCTGCGAACGTCAACCATGGAGTGATCGGATGGAAGCAGCATCAGGCTGGAGGTTCTGGTGCGGGCACGACCTGCTGTGCCAGAATGAGCTGCCGAGCCTCGCCCCGGAGGCGCGGGAAGCGCTGAAGGAAGAGTAACCCCCCGAGGAGGCAGAATGCGCCGCCGGCGGCCACAGTCGTCGTGGCGCCGAGCCAGCCCGCCAGCGAGCCGGCCAGAAGCGCTCCGATCGGCGCCATTCCCATGAACATCATGGAATACACCGCCATCACCCGGCCTCGCAACTCATTGGGGATCATCGACTGGATGAGCGTGTTGGATGCCGCCATCTGGGTCATCATGGCGAATCCCACCGGCAGAAGCAGCGCCACGCCGAGCCACAAGCTCCGCACCATGGAGAATGCCATCAGGCTCAAGCCGAAGCCGATGGCCGCGAACGCGATGGTCCGCCCGTACCCGCGCAGTCCCACTCGGCTGGCCAGACTCAAGGCCCCGAGCAGAGCGCCGACGCCGGATGCGCCCATCAGAATACCCAAGCCGCGCGCCCCCGAGTGGAACGTCTGATCGGCGATGATCGGCATGAGGACGGAATAAGGCATCCCCATCAGGCTGATGAGCCCCAATAGCAGAAGCAATGCCACAATGGGCCGGGATCGGGAAACAAACCGGAACCCTTCCATCACGTGCGCTACGGCCGATGCCGGACGGACGGCCGCGGGTGCTCTAGGCACCCGCATGATCAGGAGTCCCACTATCACCGCGATGTAGCTCACCGCATTGGCGAGGAAGCACCAGCCCTCGCCCACGGCGGCCACCAGCACCCCTGCTATGGCCGGCCCCACCACCCGGGCGCCGTTGAACATCGACGAATTCAGGGCGATGGCGTTCTGCAGATCCTCCCGGGCTACCAGCTCGACGACGAACGCCTGGCGCGCTGGTATATCGAATGCATTCACTACGCCTAGCAGAGCCGCGATAGCCATCAGGTGCCAGATGCGGACCAGATGGGTGAGCGTCAGGAAGGCGAGCGCAGCGGCGAGCACCATGGAGGCCGCCTGCGTCGCAATCACGATTCGGTGGCGATTATACCGGTCGGCTACGGCCCCGCCGATGGGCGACAACAGGAAGATCGGTATCCGATTGGCAAACCCGGCCAGTCCGAGCAGCACCGCCGAGCCGGTGAGCCGGTACACCAACCAGCTCTCGGCCACCGTCTGCATCCAGGTCCCGATCAGCGATATGAGCTGCCCGCCCATGAAGATCCGATAGTTGCGGTGCCTCAGGGCGCGTAAGAGGGTCAGTCGGGGACTCATCGGGCGGCTTCAGCCGCCTCGCCGGTCCCGGGCTCCGTATAGGCCCGCGGCTGCTCCGCCCTCCGTCGGGCCAGCCGCTGCTGCAAGGCATCCATGTAGGTGTAGACCACCGGAGTGATATAGAGGGTGATGAGCTGGGAAAACAGGAGTCCTCCGACGACTGCGATGCCCAACGGCCGGCGGGACTCGGCGCCGGCGCCGTGCCCCAATGCGATCGGCAGGGTTCCAACCAGCGCCGCCATGGTGGTCATCATGATGGGACGGAAACGCACGCTGGCGGCCTCTAGAATGGCCTTCCGGGCGGTGGAGTGCTCTTGCCGCTCCCGGTCGATGGCAAAGTCGATCATCATGATCGCGTTCTTCTTCACGATGCCGATCAGCATGATGATCCCGACGAAGGCATAGATGCTCAGGTCCAGCCGGAAGATCACCAGCGCCAACAGGGCCCCGAAGCCGGCAAAGGGAAGCCCCGACAGGATGGTGAGCGGGTGAATGAAGCTCTCGTACAGCACACCCAGCACCAGGTAGATCACCAGGATCGCAAGGATCAGCAGGACCAGCAATCCTTGCTGCGCATCCTGAAAGGCCTGCGCCGTGCCGGCAAAGCTGGTGCTGATGGTCGAAGGCAAGACCTGTCGTGCTGCCGCCTGAACCGCGTCCACAGCGGTGCCGATGGAGACTCCGGGCTCGAGGTTGAACGAGAGGGTCACCGAAGGCAGTTGCCCCGAGTGGTTGACCGTGAGCGGCCCGGTGGATGGTGTAATCTGGGCCAGGCTGGCCAGCGGGACGGGAACACCGTCGCGGCCGCTGAGGTGAAGCAGAGTCATGGCCGACAGGTCGCGCTGATATTGGGGGAGCAGTTCCATGACCACCCAGTACTGATCGTTGGGGGTATAGATGGTGCTCACCTGGCGGGCCCCGTACGCGTTGTACAGCGCGTTCTCGATCTCGTTGACATCAATGCCGAGCGCGGCGGCCCGGTCTCGTGCGATAGACACCTGAACCTGCGGGTTCTTGATTTGCAGGTCGCTGGTGACGTCAGTCAATCCGGGGACGCTGTGCAGCCGCTGCTCCAGCACCGCCGCGCCCTGATACAGCGCGTCGATGTCGGAGCTCTGCAGGGTGAACTGATACTGACTCTTGGATGCGCGTCCACCGATGTTGATCACCGGTGGGTTCTGGATGTAGACCCGAAGTCCCGGTACCGCCGCCAGCTTGCCGGTGAGCGACCGCGCCACCTCGTCGGCACTGAGCGCGCGCTGGTTGCGGGGTTTGAGACGAAGAAGAAGGCGACCCTGGTTAACGGTGGTGTTGCGTCCGCCTCCACCCACGGCGGACATGAACCCGTCTACGTTGGGGTCTTCCTGGACAATCGCGGCGGCGGCCAGCTGATGCTTCACCATCGCATCGTAACTGCTCCCCTCCTGGATCTCGGTAGTACCCGAGAGCTGTCCTTGATCCTCGCTGGGAATGAACCCCTTGGGCACGAAACGGCCCATAAGCACCGTGCCGATCAGGATGAGGGCCATGAAGACCATGGCGAGGGGGCGGCGGTCCATGACCCAGCCTAGCGACCGCTCGTAGCCGGCCAACGACTTTTCCCAGGCCTGCTCGATACCCCGGTACAGCCGCCCGTGCTGCTCATTCTCCGAATGCGGCTTGAGCCACCGGCTGCACAGCATCGGCGTGAGCGTCAGGGATACCAGGCCTGAAACCAAAATCGCGACCCCGATGGTGATAGCGAATTCTTGAAACAGCCGTCCGATCAGACCCCCCATAAACAGGATCGGGATGAAAACTGCGACCAGCGACAACGTCATTGAGATGACCGTAAAACCAATCTCTCTGGCGCCGTTCAGCGCGCCCTGCATTACCGATTCTCCCTGTTCGATGTGGCGCACGATGTTCTCCAGCACCACGATGGCGTCGTCCACCACGAAGCCGACCGCCAGGGTGAGCGCCATCAGCGAGAGATTGTCGAGGCTGAAGCCCAGCAGGTACATCACCGAGAAGGTCCCGACCAGGGACATTGGCAGGGCCAGGCTCGGGATCAATGTGGCCCGCAAGTTCCGGAGGAACAGGAAAATCACCATCACCACCAGACAGAGGGCCAGGAACAGGGTGAACTTCACGTCCTGGACCGACGCTTTGACCGTCTGCGAGCGGTCATACAGCGTAGCGATATCAACTGATGCCGGCAGCAGCGGCCGCAGCTGGTCTACCTCGGCCTTGACCCGCTCCGCCACGGCCACCGTGTTCGTGCCCGGCTGTCGCTGAATGGCGAGAACAATGGCACGTTCCCCGTTATACCAGCTGGCCTGCTTGGTGTCTTGCACACTGTCGATCACCCGCCCGAGGTCGTTGAGCCGGACCGGTGCCCCGTTTCGATAGGTCACCACCAGGGCGCCGAAGTCGGCGGCATTGGTAAGCTGTCCCTGGCTCACTACCGAGTACGCTTTGTCGGTCCCCCAGAGGGTTCCAGTCGGGAGGTTGACGTTTCCGTTGTTCACCGCCTGGGCCACCTGGTCGATGCCGATGCTACGCGCGGCCAGCTGCTGGGGGTCAAGTTGAATGCGCACTGCGTATTTCTGGGCGCCGTAGACCTGGACCTGGGCCACCCCGTCGACGGTCGAGAGTCGCTGGCCGAGAAAGGTTTCGGCGTACTCGTCCAGCGTCGACAACGGCAGCATGGTAGTCCGGAGGGCGTAGTACAGAATCGGCGACGACGAGGGATCTACCTTGCGGAAGCTCGGGGGCAGCATGTCCTGAGGGAGCTGACGCACCGCCTGAGAGATAGCAGCCTGCACATCCTGCGCGGCCGCATCGATGTTGCGGCTCAGGGCAAACTGCAGGGTGATGGACGTGCTTCCCCCAGTGCTGGTGGAGGTCATCGTCTGCACCCCGGGAATGGTGGAGAACTGTTTCTCCAGCGGGGTGGCCACCGACGATGCCATGGTCTCAGGGCTGGCGCCGGGCAGGGTGGCGCTCACCGAAATAGTGGGGTAATCAACGGCGGGGAGATCGCTCACCGGCAGCTGGCGGTATGCCACCAGTCCGAAGATCAAGATGCCCGCCATCACCAGCGTGGTCATAACGGGGCGTCGGATGAAGAGTCCTGTGAAGTTCATAACGCCCCCAACCGCGTGGTATCCGGCGCGGCCTTGATTTGCACTTTGGAGCCCTGGCGTAGACGCAACTGGCCGTCGGTCACCACCCGGTCCCCGGCCTGGAGGTCGCCGCTCACCACGGCGTAATCTCCCGCGGTCCGGTTCACCGTCACCGGCTTGGTGGCGGCCGAGCTGTCCGGCTGAATCACGAACACGAAACTCCCTTGCTGTCCGGTGACGACCGCCGCCGAAGGGATGACCAGGGCGTTCGGCTCGACGTAGAGCTGGAGCCGGACGTTGACAAACGCCCCGGGCCAGAGCGCGCCGTCGTCATTGGAGAAGCGGCCCTTGAGCAGAATGGTGCCCGTGGTCGTGTCCACCGCGTTGTCTACGAAGCTGAGATCGCCCTCGCTGGGGTTCCCTCCGGTGGACGGCTCCGCGCGCACGATTATGTCCTTTCCGCGATGGGCTTGAATCAGCGGCAGATTCACCGCGGGCACGGCGAAGCGCGCCAGGATCGGCCGGATCCGATTGATGATGACCAGCGGCTGCTCGGTGTTGGCTCGCACCAGGTTGCCCTCGCGGACCAGGAGACTTCCGGTGCGACCCGATATCGGCGCCCGGATGGTAGAATACTGCAAATTCAGCCGTGCCTGGTCCACGGCCGCCTGGCTTCCGGCCAGGGTGGCCTGAGCCGCGGCAGCCGTGGTTCGCACCTGATCGTACTGCTGCGCAGTGACAAACTCCTTCTCCACCAGCGTCGCGTAGCGCTTCTCATCTTCCGCCGCATTGGTAGCCTGAGCCCGGTCGCGCGCCAGCGCCGCCAAGGCCTGGTCGAGCGTGGCTTGATACGGCCGCGGATCCAGCTGAAAGAGCAGCTGACCTTGCTTCACCTCGTCGCCTTCCCGGAACCCAACCCGCTGCAGGATGCCGCCTACCTGCGCCTGCACCGCCACCGTCTGCAGCGGCTCGACCATGCCGGTGGCAGCCAGCTCGAACGGCATCGCCCGCCGCTCGGCGACGGCGACCTTCACTGGGACGGGTGGCGTCGCAGGGGCCTTCGCCTTGGAGCATGCGGCGAGCAGGACAAGGGGCACCAGTGTGCCCTGGACCCAGGTTGAGACGGAAGAGCTCACGGTCATCGTCCGGGGGTTTGAGAGGCGGAGTCCGGTGCCAACCGCAGAGAGCTCTCTCCCCGCTGATCCAGTACCCCAGCGTCGTGGGCGAGCTGGGCCAGCGAGGTATGCCATTGGAGCCTGGTCAGTACCCGTTGCGCCCGCGCGTCCGCCAGGGCGGCCTGTGCTGCGAGGAGGTCCAACACGGAGCCGACCCCAGCCTTGTACCTGCCCTGGGCTACTTCAGTGGACTGCTCGGCGGTGGCAAGCAGATCGTCGGCGCTCTTCACTCGCCGGGCAGCAGTTTGGAGAGCGTAATATGAGCTGAACACCTGAAAGACGACCTCCTGCCCCAATCGATCCGCTCGAGCAGCCGCAGCGTCGGCCTGGGCCACGGCCTGCCGCTCATCGTAAATCCGGGAGAAGCCGGCGAAGAGCGGAATCCGGAGTCCCAGGGACACCACATAGTTGTTCCCACCTTGAGGCAGGGTCGTGGTATACGTCCGGCCCCCTGTCCCGTCGAGCGTCAGCGAAGGCAACCGGGCGGCGCGCACCGCCGAAATCTGCGATCGCGAGCTCTCGTACTCGGCCCGAATGGCTGCCAGGTCGGGGCGCGCCTTCATCGCGGCTGCGATCAGCGTATCCACGCTGTCGGCCAGTTGCGCCACCGGTGTCCGCCCGGCCAACGAGTCGACATCGTATGGCAGGTTGGCGGGAAGTCCCAACGAGAGCGCAAGAGCCCCGCGGGTGGTTTGGAGAGTTCCCTCTATCACTTGCTCAGACAGCTGTGCCTGCGATGCCGCAGTCCGAGCCTGGAGCACGTCGGCAATGGTGGCCACGCCTACCCGATGCCGCTCCTCGGCTGCGGCCAGGTTAGTCTGCGCCTCCTCAACCGTGATGCGCGAGGCCTTCAGCAGGGCCCGGTTAGCCACGTACTGAAAGAATGCGGTCTGGATCTGGAGCACGACGTCCTGAAGCGTGGCGTTGTGAGTGTAGTTGGCAGCGAGCAGCGCGTTCCGGGCGGCCCCGACTTTGCCGGACCGACCTCCAAAGTCGAACAACAAGTAGCTCAGGCTCACGCTCGGGCTCAGGACCGATTGGATCACCGCGGAGCGGCCTTGAGAGGCGACCGTCTTGACCCGGGTACCGGTCACGTCGCCGTCGATGGTAGGGAAGTAGGCGCCCCGCTGTGACCCGTACGCCGCCGCCGCCGCCCGCGCGTTAGCCCAGGACTCCCTAGTCTGGGGATTGTTCCGGAGTCCCAGGTCCACCACCTCCGTCAGGGTCAACTGGCTGAGCCGCTGCTCCAGATCCGGCGGGACCGCCGGCTGACCGACGGACTCGGCCACCTGCTGCACCGGAGGAGGAGTCCAGGCGACGCTCGGTGATGGTGGCACCCCCGCGACTCCACCGATGGAAGGGGTGCCCACGCATCCGCCGAGGGCCAAGCCTATGCTCGCCAGAAGCGCCGCAAACCGTGCCCTCACCCTAGCGCTCCGACCTTGGCCAGCCGGTCTCCCCGCGTCGCCTGCCACTGGGCCAACGCCTCGGTGATGACCTGAGACATGTACGCGTACGCTTCCTGGTATTCCTCCAGTCGCTCCAGAACCTCGGCACTCCGGATGGGGAGGCTGGTCCGCGCATCGCCGATGGCTTCGTGGAACCGCTGCCAGCGAGCCACCCGCTGAGCCATCGTGTGACTAAAGAGGTTGGTAGGGACCCGGTAGTAATCCCTGCGGTCGCCCGGCCGGCTGATCCGCTCCAGAACCGCCCGCTGCTCGAGCATCCGCGCATTAGTGCTTACGCTGGCTTTGCTTACCCGGAGCTGACGCGCCAGGTCGTCCAGCGAACGGGCGTCCTCGCTGACCAGTAGCAGGCCGAAGATCCGGCCGGCGATTCGAGGCAGGCCGTCGGCCTCCAGCGCCAAGCCCATTCGCTCGATGAAGTGCGCGGTTTGTACGTCCATTGGAGTCCTTGCAGAGGCGCTTACGGCTCCCAGCTTCTACCCTAGCACCGCACAGACGCGTATTCGTAACGAATGTTAATACGTTCAGTATCAACTTAACGTTGGTAGATCAGCCCTAAGCCAAGGCTCCTGACTCCACTTCGACTCCGCTCACCAGGCTCCCCGCCCGCCGGCGGTCGATACCCAGCACCAGAACGGCGGCCACGACACACAGCGCCCCTGCGATGGTGAAGGCTTCGACGTACCCGCCGAGTGCGGTGCGAAGGGCGCCCGCTCCGAAGGCGGCGGTAGCCGCACCGAGCTGGTGCGCGGCAACGATCCATCCGAACATCACCGGAGCGTTCTCTCTGCCGAACACGTTGGCCGTCAGCCGCACCGTCGGAGGCACGGTTGCAATCCAGTCGAGCCCGTAGAACACGGCAAAGAGGGGTAATCCGAGAAGCGTATGGTCCAGGGCATACGGCAAGAACATCAGCGAGAGCCCCCGGAGCCCGTAGTACCAGGACAGCAGGAATCGGTTGTTCCATCGATCTGACAGCCAGCCCGATCCGGTGGTCCCGATGAAGTCGAACACCCCCATGGTGGCCAGGAGACCTGCGGCCCGAACTTCCGAGATCCCGTGATCGATGCAGGCCGGGATGAGGTGGGTGCCGATGAGGCCGTTGGTGCTGGCGCCGCAGATAAAGAAGCTGCCGGCCAGCAGCCAGAAATCCCGAGAGCGGGCGCCTTGTCTCAGCGCCGCCAGAGCGCCGGCGGAGGTCGAGACTGGAGTTCCCCCCTTCTCCCTGCCGGGTAAACCGGTGTCTCCGAATCGGGCGAGCCCCACATCTTCGGGCCGCTCCCGGAGAAGCAGAAACACCAGCGGGATGATCAGCAGAACCGCGCCGGCCACCAGCCACGTCGCGGAGCGCCAACCGTGACGTTCGACCATAGCAGCGAGGAGCGGAAGAAAGACCAGCTGGCCGGTGGCGGTGCTGGCGGTGAGAATTCCCATCACCAGGCCCCGCCGCGCCGTGAACCAGCGGTTCACCACCGTGGCCCCGAGTACCAGAGCCGTCATCCCGGTTCCCGCACCTACCACAACGCCCCAGAGCAGGATCAGCTGCCACGGAGCCCGCATCAGCGGGGTCAGCGCGACTCCCATCACGAGGGTACCCGCCGAGATGAGCACGGTGGTACGCACGC
Source organism: Gemmatimonadales bacterium (assembly GCA_035997125.1). Lineage (GTDB taxonomy): Bacteria > Gemmatimonadota > Gemmatimonadetes > Gemmatimonadales > GWC2-71-9 > CAVVWJ01. The sequence goes on along the minus strand of DASYIX010000107.1, from coordinate 24,844 downwards.
CCAGCCGCTGCATCAGTGTCGCGGCGAACGGTCCCATGAGCCCGTACAAAACGAGGTTTATGGAAACGGCCAGCGAAATGGTCGCCCTGGTCCAGCCGAACTCCCGTTCCAGGGGAACGATCAGGATGCTGGGCGTGGCGCGAACCCCGGCCGAGCTCAGCAGGACGAGGAAAGTGACGGCGGCGACGATCCAGCCGTAGTGAATACGGCGGTGCGCCAGACGGGTGGCGAGCGACATTGTTCTAGTGTACGAGAACCGCGATCAGGAAGATTTGGTTCGCCGCGCGAGGCTGTTCCGCAGGTGGGTCGCTTCCTCCGAGACGACCCGTACCGCAATCCGGGTCTCCCGCAGGAGAAGCACACAACCCAGCACCAGGCCCATAACGCCGATGAAGCCGGCCCCGACCGCGACGACTTCAAACGTCGCGGGCAGTACTTCGACTGGTGTACCCAGGAGGGCCGCGCCCACCAGGGAGGTTAGCGCCGCCGTGGCAAAGGCGCCGATCGAGGAGTAGAAGAAGCGCAAGGCGTTGAGTAGCAGGAGGGCCCGCCGCTCAGCGCTGTCCATTTCCTTGAACCGGAATGCGTTCAGGCTCTCCTCGGTTCGTGCCGGCGCCTCCAGGTAGGCGGCCAGCGTGCGGGCCCGGTCCACCGCGCGGGCGAGCCGGTTGCTGGTGCTCAGCACCAGGATTGACGAGGCATTGGTCAGCACCGCGGGCGCCACGATGAGCGACAATGCGGCAAACGGATTGGTGGGATCGCTCATATCACCGGCGCCGTGAGGGTACGCCTGAATATGAGCGGAGCGCGCACCCGAGCAAATAGGTGCGCGCTCCTCACAGTTGGTTAGAGATCGGGAATTAGTTACCCAGTCGAATCCGCTCAACCCGGCGGGTCTTGGCCTGCGTGTTGTATAGCCGAAGGCTCACGATGTCGTCTGCCTTGTAGCTCTTCAGGGCTTGCTTGAGGTCGGCCGTGGTCTTCACCGGCTTGCCCTCCAGCTCCAGGATGATATCTGGGCCGCCATTGTCGGGATCGGCGATCGAACCGTACGCCGGACCGCCGGGAGTTACTCCGGTGACCACTAGGCCACGCTGGTCGGACGAAAGGTCGAACTGGCGCACCGCATCCTGATCGACCGGCTGCACGGTGAGACCGAGAAGATCCACTGACGCCGCGGCTTCGTCGCTCGAATCGGCCTCGTCGTTGGACTTACCGGACTCGCGCGACGCGGCGTTGCGGGGTGCTGCGACCTCCTGCAGCCGGACCTCGAGCGCCTTCCGCTCTCCACCCTTCCGAGCCACCTCCACTTTGACCTTATCGCCGGCTTTGCGGAAGGCAATCTGCTGCTGCAGCTGGCCGACGTATTCCACCGGCTTGCCGTCAACCGCCACGATGATATCGCCCGGCTGCATACCCGCCTTCTTGGCCGGAGAGTTGTCGGTGAAGTCCTGTACCAGCACCCCCCGAATGTCCGGCAAGCCGACGTACTCGGCGTCGTTGGCGGTGGCGTTCTGTACCGTGACGCCCATGGCCGAACGGTGAACCTTGCCACCGCTGATGATCTGATCCATCACCTGGTGTGCGAGATCGATCGGAATGGCAAAGCCGTAACCGGAATAGAAGCCGGTCTCGCTGGCGATGGCCGAGTTGACCCCGATCACCTCACCCCGCACGCTGACCAGGGGGCCGCCCGAGTTGCCGGGGTTGATGGCGGCGTCGGTCTGGATGAAGTCCTGGATGCTGCGGTCGGACTGACCCGGCAAGGCAAGGCTCCGCCCCTTGGCGCTGATGATGCCCGAGGTCACCGTGAAGGTGAGGTTGTCACCCAGTGGGTTACCCACCGCCAAGACCCACTCGCCGACTCGCGCCGCGCTGCTGCTGCCCAACGGAGCGGGAACGAGATTCCTGGCGTCGATCTTCAGCACCGCCAGATCGGTGTTGGGGTCGGTGCCGACCACCTTCGCCTTGAACTCGCGCCGATCGAGCAGCCGAACCGTCACCTGATCCGAGCCGTCCACGACGTGATTGTTGGTGAGGATGTAACCGTCCTTGGAGACGATGAAGCCCGAACCGGAGCTTTCCTGGAATTGGGGCTCCTGCTGCTGCATCGGAGGGAAATTGCGGAAGAACGGCTCGAATCCTGGGGGTACCTGCATCCGGGGGCCGTTTCGATTCCCTCGGGGGCCGTTTCCATTCCCCAGCTCTTGTGCAGCCTTATGGCCCGACTTGATATACACGACGCTGGGCTTGACGTGCTCAGCCACCGACGCAAAGGCTTCGCTCAAATCCTGGAGCGACGCGACGGCGCGGGGCAGGCCCGGGCCAGTCGCAGCAACGCTGGTGTTCTGCGCCGCTTGCTGCTGGGCCGCCGACTGATAGGGTAGGTGAAGGAGGCCTGCGATGAGCAGGCCGAAGGCAAACGCTAATCCGACACCGCTCGATCGGAGCCGGGGAAGCCAACCTTGGGACATATCAACTCCCGCATGGGAATCCATCAGGGTTCGGAGCCCATTGCTCCGATCAAGTGTTCTGATGTCTATCCGGAAGGTTTCGTCGCGCTTTGGTCCTGAAACGGGGTAGGCCAGGCCGCCGTATGGGGGTGACCACCCTGGCATCGACCATCGCCACGGACCCACATCATGTCTGGATATCCTCAACAACGCCCCCAGCGGCAAAGCGGTCATGGCTGATTGGGCCGACTGAGACCTTGCCTCGCACGACATTCCCCTTCATCATCCGCGCCCGGGCGGACGGCCGCCCGGCCCTCCTATCGTTGGAGTATTGATGGACCGAGCCACACCATATCGCCCCGGCCTGTTCGCCGGGCTCGTTGCCGTCTCGCTTGCCGCGTGCAGCAGCGGCCGAACCGCCCCACCTCCGGTCGCACCCTCCCATGGCACCACGGGAACCGCTTCCCGTCCGGCGAGCTTGGAAGTTCCGGCGTCGGAGGCCTACGATCGGGCCATAGCCCTGGGTACCCGGACTCGGACCGGAGCCCCCGGACCTCACTACTGGCAGCAGTGGGCGGACTACAAGCTCGAGGCCGAGCTCAACCCGGTCTCCAAGCGACTGACGGGAAAGGGCTCGATCACTTATCACAACCGCTCGCCGGACACCCTGCGAGAGGTCTACATCCAGCTGCTGCACAACATCTTCGCGCCCGGCATGCGGCATAACACCGACGTGCCCTGGGCGGTGGAAGGCGTTGGCCTGGCGCGGGTAGTCGCCCAGGGGCAAGAGCTCAAACCGATCGATAATAGGGATAAACCCGGATACCAGGTGGGTGGGACGATCATGCGGATCCGGCTGCCTCGCCCGCTGGCGCCGGGGAGTTCCGCGGCTTTCGACTTTGCGTGGCGGCTTCGGATACCGCCGGATGGCGCCCCGCGAGGGGGGCAGGATGGCGAAACGTTCTATATCAACTACTGGTATCCCCAGATGGCGGTCTATGACGATGTGAATGGATGGCAGATCGATCAGTATCTGGGGAATGCCGAGTTTTACATGGGATACGGGAACTACGACGTGGCGCTGACCGTGCCTGCCGGTTGGGTGGTTGACGCCACGGGCAGATTACAGAATCCGGCGGAGGTTCTCTCCGCCCAGACCCGGGCCCGGCTGGACTCCGCCGCACACGCCAGCGGCGTCGTGCATGTGGTGACAGAAGCCGACCGCAGTCCCGGAGTCTCCACCACCGCCGGCACCAACGGTAAGCTGACCTGGCGTTACCGGGCGGAGAACGTTCGCGATGTCGCCTGGGCGACGTCGGCCAAGTATCTCTGGGATGCCGCCAACGCGGTCGTGGGTGACGTAAACGGCGATGGCCGGCCCGACACCAGTGCCATCTACTCCCTCTATAGGCCGGAGCAACGGCTCAGCCACTGGGACCAGAGCGCGAGATACAACAAGTATTCGATCGAGTTCTTCTCCCGGTATCTCGCGCCATATCCCTACCCCCACATGACCGCGGTGGACGGCCCCACCTCGTGTGGCGGAATGGAGTACCCGATGATGACCTGCATCGGGGGTCAGTGGGACACGCTCGGCCTCTACGAGGTCACCACCCATGAGATCGGGCACATGTGGTTCCCCATGATCGTGGGCTCGGATGAAAAGCGATACGCCTGGATGGACGAGGGTCTGACTCAGTTCGATCAATCCCAGTCGATGGACGATTTCTTCAAGGGCTTCGACGATGAGGCCCGGAACCGGAAGAATTACCTCGACTTTGCCGAGACCGGGGAGGAAGTCGAGCTGATTCACCACGGGGACCACTATCCCAGCTATGCATCGTACGGGGTGGCGAGTTACTACAAACCGGCGTCGATCATGGTGGCCCTGCGTGGCGTGCTGGGTCCGGAGGTCTTCCACAAGGCGTACACCGAGTACATCCACCGATGGGCCTACAAGCACCCCATGCCCTACGACTTCTTCCACACCTTCGAGGATGTCTCGGGAAAGGACCTCTCCTGGTTCTGGCGCAGCTGGTTCTTCGAGACCTGGAAGCTGGACCAGGCCATCGACACCGTGACCACCGTCGGCGACTCGGTCGATATCGTGGTGGAGAATAAAGGCCGGGCAGTGATGCCGGTGCGACTGGCGGTGACCAGGGCCAACGGCCAGGTGGAGCGGGTCACGTTGCCGGTGGAAACCTGGTATGAGGGCGTTCGCCGCCGATCGGTGCGCGTCGCCCGCCAGCCTGCGGTGAAGACCATCGAAATCGACCCGGACAAGGATTTCCCCGACATTGACCGAAGCAATCAGGTGTGGCCGCGGTAAGGGAGTCGGGAGTCAGGAGCGCCCACTAAACTCGTCTCCGATTGGAGAGATTCCCAGCTGGTATGTCCTGACTCCAGACTCCTGACTCCTGACTACCTTTCCTCATGTCCCGCGTCCTCATCGTCGCCAACCGGCTCCCGGTCACGGTCAACGCCACCGATTCCGGAGTCGAGGTGCAGCGAAGCTCGGGCGGCCTGGCGACCGGCCTTCTTCGGCCGCACGAGCAATCGGGTGGGCTCTGGATCGGCTGGCCCGGAGCCTCTGACAAGCTCAGTGCAAAACAGCAATCCGAGCTGGAGAAGAAGCTGGCCGAGATGCGCCTGGTGGCCGTGCCCCTCACCGAGGACCAGGTGGCCCGCTATTACGAGGGGTTCTCTAACGGCGTCCTCTGGCCACTCTTTCATTATCTCTTGGACCAGGTGCCGCTCCACGTACGGGACTGGGAGCCGTACGTGGAAGTCAACGAGCGATTCGCCGAGGTGGTCGCTCAGCACTACCAGCCGGGCGATCTCATCTGGGTCCACGATTACCAGCTGCTACTTCTTCCCGAGCTCCTGCGCCGCCGGCTGCCTGACGCCCGAATCGGCTTCTTCCTTCACATTCCCTTTCCTTCCGAGGAGCTATTCCGCGCCCTGCCGGAGCGGGACCGCTTGCTCCGCGGCCTACTCGGCGCCGACCTCGTAGGCTTTCATACCCCGTCGTACCTCCGACACTTCGCCACTTCGCTCACCCAGATCCTGGGACTGTCGGTCGAGATCGACCGGGTGCAGGTGACCGATCGGGAGGTCAGACTAGGCGTCTTTCCCATGGGCGTGGACGCTGAAACCTTCAGCGGTTTGGCGAAGGATCCCGGAGTCGAGGCCGAGGCCCGGACTCTCAGGGGAGACGGCAGCGTCAAGCTGCTCGTGGGGGTAGACCGGCTGGACTACACCAAGGGCATCCCCCAGCGTCTGCTAGCCTACGAGCGGATGCTCCAGACTCATCCCGATCTCCGGGAGCGGGTTCGCCTGGTGCAGGTCGCGGTCCCCTCGCGCACCGGAGTCGAGGCATACCAGGAGTTCCGCGCCCTGGTCGAGGGGCTGGTCGGCCGGATCAACGGTGCCTTCGGCACCCCGCACTGGGTACCGGTGAACTACATCTACCGGGGACTGTCGGAGCCGGAGCTGGTGGCGCTGTATCGGGCAGCCGAGGTCATGCTGGTCACTCCGCTGCGGGATGGTATGAACCTGGTGGCCAAGGAATTCGTGGCCTCACGAGTGGACGGCGACGGCGTGCTGGTGTTGAGCGAATTCGCTGGCGCGTCGTGGGAGCTATCCGAGGCCATCCAGGTGAACCCCTACGACGTCGAGGGTACGGCGGAGAGCTACTATCGCGCGCTCACGATGAGTTCCGAAGAGCGGCGAACCAGGCTGGGCCCCCTGCGCGCCCGGGTAGAGACCTACGACGTGCATCGCTGGGCATCCAGCTTTCTGGAGCAGCTGGAAACTATTACCCACCGGACACCGGCTGCCCACCGTGCCCCGGGCGGAGCGCACGCCGCGCGCCAGGCGTTAGTGAGCCGGCTTCGGGACGCGGAAGAGCTGCTCGCGCTGCTCGACTACGACGGCACTCTGGTGCCGTTTACCGCTACACCGGAGCTCGCCCGGCCCGATCCTCCCCTGCTCGAGCTTCTGACCGCGCTGGCCGCTCGCCCTCATAGCGAGGTCCACGTGGTGAGTGGCCGGAGTCGGGAGACGCTGGAGCGCTGGCTCGGCGCCCTGCCGGTCACACTCCACGCGGAGCATGGGTTCTGGTCCCGCCGGCCCGATGGATCCGGTTGGACCCCGATTGCGGAAGTGGGAGGAGCCTGGCGCGAGCCGGCACTCGAGATCCTGCGCGATTTCACCGCCCGAACGCCCGGCGCGCTGATCGAGACCAAGGACGTGGCGCTGGCCTGGCACTACCGGCTGGCGGACCAGGAGTCGGGGGCCCGCCGAGCCAACGAGCTCCGGCTCCATCTTTCCCAGTTGCTGAGCAACCAGCCGGTAGAGATTCTGGCCGGCCACAAGGTGGTCGAGATCCGGCCCTATGGCGTCCACAAGGGCCGTATCGTTCCCCCGCTCACCCCCGAGCGGCTCGCCGTGACAACAGTGCTCGCTCTGGGCGACGATCGAACCGACGAAGACCTCTTCGCCGCCCTCCCACCCGAGGCTATCACCGTCAAGGTAGGGCCGGGCGCGACTAAAGCCCGCTTTCGATTGGAGGGGGTGCCCGCCGCTCGAGCTCTGCTCCACTCGATGGCCGAGGTCGAGGTTCCGCGGTAGTTGCCTATTCGCTTGGAATCGCGGCAGGCTCGATGTGCTTCAGCGCTCGCCGGGCCGAAGCCGCGATCTCATCGTTGATCTCTTCGTCCACCATCTGCTGCAGCCGGGGAACCGCTGCTTTGGCAGCCGGACCGATTTCAAGCAACGCTACGGTGACGGGAAAGCGGACCGATGCAGCCGGGTCGTCGAGCGCAATGATCAGCGCGGGCACCGCGGCGGCGGCAGCCGGGCCCAGGCCGGCGATCTCGTAGGCGGCGGCGTTCCGAGTCTGCGGCGACAGGGCCTTGAGATCGGCAACCCACTGGCTCAAGGTACGGCCATTGGAAACCGGCTCCTTGGACTTCACCGGCTTGGCCTGACCCAGGGCCGCTGAGGCGAACACGACCACCGCGATTCCCGAGGTCCAGAGCACTCGTTTCAGCATGCATCTCCCCTGCGTTTGATGGACTTGCCCGCCTTCCAGCGGTCTCCCTTGGGAATATAAGCCCCTCACTTCGCCCGAATCGCTGTCGGGGGGCGGAGCGAGCCGTAGAGGTCGTCGAAGACGAGGCCGCCCCGCTCCAGGCGGGTTGCATCATCGGTGTAGGCGCGCACCAGTCCCCGCAACAGCGCGGCAACGCCGGGCGCCTCCTCCCGGCCGAATTTCGTATCCTTGCAGTCGATGTCATGGACGATCTCACCGATGATGTGCAACGCGCGATCGCGAAGGCCGGCCCGCTGGAGCAGGGTCTCGAAGGTGCAGCGGTCGCCCTCATGGGTGTACTCGGCCTCGAACATGTCGAAGCGGACCTCGGCCGCCTTGGGCTGGTAGCTCTTGGAGCCAGTGAACTTGAACTTGGCTTTGGGGTCGATGAAGCGCCGGATCAACCATGCACTGGCAATGCGGTCCACATAGACATCTCGCCGGGTCACCCAGGTCTGTCCTCGCATTTCCTCGCCTCCTTTCGCGGCTTTGCCCCCGGGTTGCCGGCTCAGCCGGGCCTCAACCGAGGCTATGGAACGCTCCGCGGCACGGCGACCCGGAGCACCAAAGAAGTCCAGCGCCTGAATCTCTTCCAGCCGGCGCTGCAGCCGGCCCAGCTCCAGCTCTGTCTCGGAGCGCCCCGAGTCTTCGGATGGGGCGTCGCTCCGACTCCCCAGGCGCTGGGCGCCCACCACGATCTCGGCGTACTCGACATCCCGCTCGGCCGCGAACAAGGCCTCCAGATCCGCCTGAGTGATTCCCTCCACGATCCGGGCCTCACATAAGGTGGCCTCTCCGCCCTCGGCGATGATCTCCCGCAGAAGCCAGCGGAAGTCCTCGATCGCTTCATCCCGGCGGGGCAGCACATACACGGAGTTCTTCAGCGCCACCGCCCCCATCCGTTGCAGCCGGCGCCGCACCTTGACCCGGAAATAGTCCGGCTTGGGCGGGATCTGGTGGATCAGGAGGAGCCATCGGTTGGACGAGGAGGACCGCGGAGTCTTGACAGTCCCAGTTGAATCATTCATATACCAATTGTATCACCCACAATAGAACACGGCAACGGCATGGGAGGTCACATGCTCTGGGTCACCCGCTCAAAAATCCGGGTCAACCGAGCGGCCACCGGCTGGCTGGTCAGGCGCTTCATCGACCCGGGCGCTAGCTTTCGGTTCGTCGAGGCAGCGGACGTGGCTGGGTTTCAGGTTGCTCATGGCGCCATCGGATTTGACGCGCCGGGCGCCCGATATCCCCACCAGGACGGGCGAGGGCGCTGCTCGTTCGAAGTCCTGGTGGAAGAACACCGGCCAGAGGATGGCGCATTGCGGGAGCTGGCCGGCATCGTCCACTGGGCAGACTTTCCCCCCGAAACGACTGCCGGGAGGACCCAGCAGCCGAGCCCGGGTGTTGGGACCTGGGACACCCTCTCCCTGGTCGCGGGCATCCGCAGCGTGTGCCCCACGCCGGTGGCACCACTGGAAGCTGTGGGACTTCGCGCCATTGCGTGCGGTTTTCCGCTGGTAGCAGCGAATGACCAGGAGGCCTTGGAGCGGAGCGCCTTCCTGTACGACGCCCTGTACGCCTCGCTCCGCGGACGATCGGACGCATGAAACTGACCCCCACCAACACCGTGAACATGATACGTCTTCGAGTTCTCATGGCTGCCGCCGTGCTCAGCGCCGGGGCATCGCCTTCCGTGGCCGGGGCCCAGAGCGCCACGTCCGCCGGCGTCGACAGCTCCGTCGCCGTCACCTATCGCAACGCAGCCGACAGTCTCATCCGGGCCGCCACCGGTGACAGTGCCGCATATGCTCGGCTCGGAACGCTGGTGGACACCTTTGGTCATCGGCTGAGTGGGTCGGCCAGTCTGGAGGCCGCGATCGACTGGATCCTCTCCGAGATGAAATCCGACGGCTTGCAGAACGTGCGCGGCGAGCGAGCGATGGTGCCCCACTGGGTGCGCGGCGCCGAATCGGCCGACCTGGTCAAGCCGCGGATGGCTCCGCTGCGGATGCTCGGGCTCGGTGGGAGCATCGGTACGCCAAAAGCCGGGATCACGGCGCCGGTCCTCGTCGTCAGCAGCTTCGACGACCTTCGCTCCCGGGCCTCGGAAGCCCGGGGCAAGATCGTGCTGTTCGACGCGCCGTTCACCAGCTACCGGGAAACCGTGCGCTACCGAGTCGAAGGTGCGTCAGCCGCCGCCCGGGCGGGCGCGGTGGCCAGTCTGATCCGCTCGGTGGCCTCCTTCTCGATTCGCAGCCCTCACACCGGAGTCATGCACTACGACTCGACCGTGGCCCGGATCCCCGCCGCGGCACTCAGTGTGGAAGACGCCGAGATGTTGCATCGCTTCCAGGACCGTGGCCAACAGGTAGTGGTCCGGCTTCGCATGGCCGCGCGTACCTTGCCCGACGCCGCATCGAGGAATGTCGTGGCGGAGATCGTTGGTCGCGATCGCCCGGACGAGGTCGTCGTGCTCGGCGGGCATATCGACTCCTGGGACGTGGGACAGGGAGCCATGGATGACGGCGGCGGCGCGGTGGCCGCCTGGGAGGCGGTCTGGCTGATCCACCGGCTGGGGCTTCGTCCCCGGCGGACCATCCGCGTGGTGCTATGGACCAATGAGGAAAACGGCGGCAAGGGTGCGTTGGCGTATCGGGACGCGCATGCCGGCCAACTGGAGAAGCATGTGCTCGCGATGGAGTCCGACAACGGCGCGTTCACTCCACACGGCTTTCGGTTCATCGGGTCGGACGCGGCGCTCGCTCGGGTCCAGCAGGTCGCCGCCTTGCTGCAGCCGATCGGGGCCAACAACGTCTCCCGGGAAAAGGAATCGCCGGAGGCGGACATCGCTCCTCTGGTGGAGCGGGGGGTTCCTGGAGTCGGTCTGGATGTCGATCGGACTCGCTACTTCTGGTTCCATCACAGCGACGGCGATACTCTCGATAAGCTCGACCCTGCCGAGTTGGCCCGTTGCGTGGCCGCCATGGCAGTGATGGCCTATGTGGTCGCTGATCTACCGGATGCGCTGGCCCGGACCGCCACCCGATAGAAGTCTCAAAGCATGATCAGGCCGAGGCGGATGGCATTGGCCACCGCCTCGGCCCGGGTCGAGACCTCCAGCTTGGCGAACACCGACGTCACATGGGTCTTGACGGTGTGCTCCGATATGCCGAGCCGGGCGGCGATCGTCTTGTTGCCCAATCCTTCGGCCAGTAGCCCCAGGATCTCGACTTCTCGACCGGTGAGCGCGGCGGGAGTTCCGGTGGGCAAAGGCAGTCCAGCAGTCTGGCGTGTTGCGCCTACATCTCCCATCTCCCGTACAGTGAGGCCTGCTGCCACCGCCAGGACAGCGGCAATGATCTGATCGGCCGTTGCGGTGCGGGGCAACGCACCCTGCGCTCCATTCCGCAACGCGCGGGTTGCCCACGCCGACGCGGGCTCATCTCCCAGCAACACGACGCCCGGCAACCGCGCGGCCGTATCCGGCTGAGCCCGGAGTGGCAGCGGCGGACTCTCACCCGGTTCCAGCGCCAGCACCATCACATCGGCTTCGACCAGCTCCAGTGAGCTACTCACCCGGGCCGGCGTGGCTCCGCTCTCTAGCACGGTGATGCCCGCTTGATCTGAGAGCAGGGTGGTCAGCCCGGCTCGCACAGCGGGAGAAGTTGCGACGACGAGGACGCGGGTCACGCCGCCTGTTCACCGGTCTCGTCAAGAAAACGTTGCACCACCGAGACCGGGATGGCGTGCGCCAGGCCGCCCGCGACTAGAGTATTCAAGCCGATCACCTCTCCAGCAACATTCGCGAGCGGGCCCCCCGAGTTCCCCGGCGCCAGCCGGATATCGGCGCGGATCCAGCGGTTCCGTGCCCGGCCAGTGGACAGCCCATGAACCACACCGAGCGCGAGCGCATTGGCCAAGCCGAAGGGGTGGCCCAGGGCGACTACGAGCTCGCCGGGCCGAAGCGCGGCGGCATCTCCCGGAACCGCTTCCGGCAGGCCAGTGGCGGGAATGGTGATCAGGGCCAGGTCGCGGCGCGGATCGCGCCAGCGGACTCGGCCCTCGAACACGCGTCCGTCCCAGAGCTCGATCTCGAGAGAGCCGGCTCGCGCGACGTGAGCATTGCTCACGATCAAGCCGCTCCGGCTCCAGATCACGCCGGAGCCTTCGCCCATCCGGTGGGTGCGCGCCTGCACGGTGATCCGGCGCAGCCGTTCGGCTGCCCCCTTCAGCTCGGCCTCAAATCCAGCCAGGCCCTCGAGCACAGCGGTCGTCGTCATACTAGTGTCCCTTGCGCGGGCGCTCGCCCACGGTGATGGCCACCGATTTGGGTTTCCCGGCCCGCACAATCCGAAGCTTAGCCTCCTTCCCCACTCGCTCGGGGCCGAGGAAGGTCAGGATGTCGGAGGGGTCGCTGACATCCTCGCCCTCGAGACCGGTTATGATGTCGCCCAGGAGCAGGCCGGCACGATCTGCTGGTCCCCCCGCTTCCAGATTGATGATGACCAATCCCATTCTCCCGGCCAGGCCGAGCTCCTGCCGCATCGGCTCCGGTAGCCGGACCGGTTGCACCGCGAGACCCAGGTATCCACGGCTGACGTGCCCCTTCTGCACCAACTCGCCCGCCACCCGATCCACCGTCGCCACCGGCAGGGTCACCGCTATCGCGCGGGTCAAACCCGAAGTGTTGATTCCCAGCACTCGGCCCCCGGCCTCGACCAGTGGGCCGCCGGAGAACCCATCGTAGATCGAGAGGTCGAGCCGGACGAAGCGGTCGACTCGTCCGCCCTGCCAGGTGCGCCACTCGCCGCCCACGGCGCTCACGATGCCGAGACTTGCCGTCACCTCGGGACCGGGGCGGCCAATCGCGAGAACCAGGCGCCCCACCTGGAGACTGGCATCGGGCGCTCGTTCGACCGGCGGAAGGCTGGAGTCGGTGCGGAGAACGGCGATATCGGTCGTGGGATCGCGGCCGGCCAGATTGGCGACCCCGGTGCCGCCGTCGGGCAGGGTAAGGGAAATATCCTCATCCCGGGTGAGGGTATGGTTTGCGGTCACCACTACTCCGGGTCCCCAGACTACGCCGGACGAGGGAATGCGGCGACGGCCGTGAATGGCAACCACCGAACGGCTGACCCGGGCTACCGCTTCGGCAAGATCGTTCGAGAGTCCGGCCAGGGTTCCGGCGGCCGGTGCGGGTGTGCTCATCAACTCCTCCATTTGCGCTGTCGCATGCATGATGGGAGGAAACGGCGGGCGCCGTCATCGGCCGAATGGGGGAGAAGGGATCGGACGTTTCGGCGAGGCGGCAACGCCTCAGCGAGCGAAACCGGGGGCTAAATTGTCCCGTACCGGGTACGAGGGCTCATGCTGCTAGCGCTTCTCTTCATCATGAATGGCGAGATCACCGATCCACCGACCACCTACAGTGGCCGGGCGGGGCAGCTCGACGTGCGCATTCCCCGGCAGGAGGCAGAAATGTCGGTGGACGGCAAGCTGGATGAGCCGGTCTGGGCCGCGGCGGCGGTGCTGACCGGATTCTCCCAGTTCTCCCCCACTGATGGGGTACCGGCAGCGGATTCCACCGAGGTTCTCGTCTGGTACTCCTCCACCGCCATTCATTTCGGCATCCGGGCCTTCGAGGCGCACGGGGCGGTCCACGCCACCCTGGCCGATCGGGACCGGATCTCAGCCGACGATTACATCCAGATCCTGCTCAGCACGTTCAACGACGGACGCCAGGCGACCGTCTTCTCGGTGAATCCATTCGGCGTGCAATCGGACGGCGCCCTGGTGGAGACCGGATCCACCAGCGGCAACGGATTCAACAACGCGGTGGTCAAGCGGGAGGTCCCCGATCTAAGCCCTGACTACGTGTTCGAGTCCAAAGGCCGAGTCACCGAGTATGGCTACGAGGTCGAGGTCCGGATTCCCTTCAAGAGCATCCGCTTCCAGCCGAAGAAGGAGCAGAGCTGGGGGATCAATGTCGTCCGCCTGGTGCAGCACTCCGGACGGGAGGACTCGTGGACTCCCGCCAAGCGCGCGAGCGCATCGTTCCTGGCGCAGTCGGGCCGCTTGGTCGGACTTACCGATCTGCGTCGGGGAGTGGTCCTCGACGTCACCCCGTCGGTCACCTCGAAGACGACCGGAACCAGCGGCTCGAGCGGCTGGAACTACTATGGTGGAGGCCCCGAATTCGGTGGCACCGTACGCTGGGGGGTCACCAGCAATCTGACGCTCAACGGCACGGCAAATCCCGACTTTTCCCAGGTGGAGTCGGATCTACCCCAGTTTCTCTTCGATCCTCGAGATGAGCTGTTCTTCACCGAGAAGCGGCCCTTCTTTCTGGATGGGATCGAGCAGTTCTCCACCCCGAACAACCTGATCTACACCCGGCGGATCATTCAGCCGGTGGCGGCGGCCAAGCTCACCGGCAAGACGTTGGGCACCGACCTCGCCCTGCTCAGCGCGGTGGATGATCGGGCGGGCTCCGCGAGCGGCAGCGATCATCCGGTGTACAACCTGCTGCGGGTCCAGCGCGATATCGGCTCTCAATCCAGGCTCGGCGTGGTATACACCGACAAGATCGACGGTTCCAACTACAACCGGGTGGCCGGGGCCGATGCTCGTCTCGTGTTCGGCGAGGTATACAGCGCGAAGGTGCAAATAGCCGGAAGCCGCACTCGCAGCAATGGAATCACTCTCACGGCTCCGCTCTGGTCAGCCCAGTTCATTCGCAACGGGCGGACCCTCGGAATCCGCTATACGATGAACGGAATCGATGAGGATTTCCGGGCCAGCAGCGGCTTTGTGCCCCGGCCGGGGCTGGTCCACGCCACGCTCGACCACAGCCTGACGTTTTACGGAAAGCAAGGCGGGCTGATCGAGAGCTTCACCGGCGATGTGGTGCTGGATGGGACGTGGCAATACCAGCGGTTCGTGAACGGACAAGGAATCCAGGACCAGAAGCTGCACTTCAACACTAATACGCGGCTCAAGGGCGGTTGGCTGCTGGGCGCTTCAGTCCTGACCGAATCTTTTGGATATCCCGCCGAAATTTACGCGGACCATGCTCTCGAGGTGCCAGGGCCGGGCGGCATCGGGACCGACACCGTGCCATTCACCGGTCAACCAACCATTCCCAACCTCGACTACGTCCTGACGCTCGGAACCCCTGAGCTCTCCCATTTTTCCGGCAATCTGTTTCTACTGTGGGGCCATGACGAGAACTTCTATGAGTGGGCCAGCGGCAAGATCACCTGGCTGGAGCTCACCCTCGATTGGCGGCCCACCGACCAGCTCAGATTCAGCGGCTTTTATCCCCTGAATTACGTCGGCCGGCGTACCGATGGCAGCACGGTCGACGTCTGGCACAGTCCCCGCCTGAAAGTCGAGTACCAGCTCTCCCGTCCCATCTTCCTGCGGCTGGTGGGCGAGTACACCACCGAGCGGCGCGATGTGCTGCGGGACGATACCCGTACCAATGCGCCCATTCTCATCCTCGATCCCGAGTCCAACACCTACGTCCGCACGTCAGCCTTTGGCCACCGGTCGTTCCGCGGTGATTTCCTGTTTTCCTACCAGCCCACTCCCGGCACTGTCCTCTTCGCCGGGTATGGCAGCACCCTGCGGGATCCGAGCGAGCTGGGACAGTCCAGCCTTCACCGGGCGGAAGACGGGTTCTTCCTGAAGCTGAGTTATCTGTTTCAGATGTGACGGGGGCTATCCGCTATCGGCTATCCGCTGGTCGCTGTGGGTAAACGGGAACTCTAGTATCATCTCCTCTGTCCCGTGACATCGGCCTGTTGACGGCGTCTAAGTACGAGGAACTATCTGGTGAGGTTCTCACGGTGCGGTGCATGCTTGCCCGGCTCAATAAGACTCTGAGGCGGCCTAAAGCAGATAGCCGATAGCGCTCCCCACATTGACATCCCGACTCCGGAAGTCGTAATTTGATATCCACACTTATGAGCCTGGCCATGTCCCCTGTCGCTGCCTCGATCACGCCCATGCGGTGCTGCTGTACCACCCCACCTCATCAGGGGGAGGCGGCAGCCGCGACGCGCTAGAGACAGGGCGCTACAGGAATTTCGCCGGCCGCACCTCTTCGAGGTCCGCGGCCGGTTGCGTTTTTCGGATGTCGTGCAGTCTACTCCAAGGAGAGAACCATGAGCCCAGTGCAATCAATTCCCGCAGTGACACCGATCGAGGAGCGCGGGTACGCGCATCCGGAGGTGCTGGTCTCCACCGACTGGGTGGCCCAGCATCTCGACGACCCCAAGGTGCGTCTGGTGGAATCGAACGAAGACCTGCTGCTCTACGACACCGGTCACATCCCCGGCGCGGTGAAGGTGGATTGGACCAACGACTTGAACGACCAGGTGGTTCGGGACTACATCGATCGCGAGCGGCTTCAGCGCCTGCTCCGTTCCAAGGGGATCGATAAGGACACCACCATCGTGTTCTATGGCGACAAGAACAACTGGTGGGCTACCTACGCGCTCTGGGTCCTCCAGCTGTTCGGTCTCAAGAATGTGAAGGTGATGGACGGCGGGCGGCTCCGGTGGGTGGACGAAGGCCGGCCGCTGACCACCGATCAGCCCAAGTACCGGGAAGGCAACATCACCGTCGGCGAGCGGGACGACGTCCGGATTCGCGCCTTCCGGGACGATGTGCTGAATCATCTGAAGAAGAAGGGTCAGCTAGTGGATGTCCGTAGTCCGGAGGAGTACCGGGGCGAGAAGACCCACATGCCGGAATATCCCCAGGAGGGATGCCTCCGCGGTGGTCATATCCCCGGTGCGAAGAGCATTCCCTGGGCCAAGGCGATCGACCCGGAGACCCATAGCTTCCGGCCGGCCGCCGAGCTCAAGAAGCTCTACCAGCAGGAGAACAATCTGAGGCCCGATGCGGACACCATCGCCTACTGCCGGATCGGCGAGCGCTCCTCCCACACCTGGTTTGCGCTCACCTATCTGCTCGGCTTCGAGAACGTGCGGAATTACGACGGGTCGTGGACCGAGTGGGGGAATGCCGTTCGGCTGCCGGTGGAGAAGGGGGCTGGGAGCTAGAAGAAGCTGGGAGTCGGGGGAGGCGAGCGTGAGCACCTAGCTCCCAGCTCCTAGCTCCCAGCTCTTATCCGGTCGGGAAAGTTGGTGACGATTCCGCACACTCCCCCGCCCCAGAGTCGCTGGGCGACTGCGGGATCGTTGACGGTCCAGACGTGAACCGGGCAGCCGAGCGCCCGGGCCGCGGCCACGAAGCTGCGGGTGGGAACTCGGAGCCCGCGGTGGCGCTCGGGCACCGACAGCGTGCGGTATGGCACCGCGGCCGGGGGCCGACGGAGTAGAACCGCCCGGTAGAGCGCGCCGATCTCTGATGCCGAGGCGGCGGTGGCATAGGGCGGCTGGCGAAACACCTGGAGCGCCGCCTGCTGCTCCGACGCCAGCACGCATCGCTCCACCGCCCCTTCCTCCAGGATGGTCCGGCGCACCGCCTCTTGCGCCGCCGGCTCCTTCACCTCCACCATAACCGGGATCTCGGGAAATCCTCGAAGCACCTCCGCGAGACTCGGCACCCGTGCGGCCCCGCCGCGAAAGGGATAGCTGCGCCGGCCATCGAGGGTGAACCGGGCCCCGGCATCGACACCGGCGAGGTCCGCGAGTGAGAGCGCGCCCAGAGGGCCATTGCGGTCAGTGGTCCGATCGAGGGTGGAATCGTGCAACACCACCGGGACGCCATCGGCGGTGAGCCGCACGTCGAGCTCGAAGGCGTCAGCCCCCTGCTGCACCGCCAGCGCGAAGGCAGGCATAGTGTTCTCAGGTGCGGAACCGGACGCGCCGCGATGGGCTATGATCGGCCGGGCCGACAGATCCAGGAGCGGGTTCACGGTGGGAGGTAAGATAGGTGAGAAGCCAGCAGTGAGAGTGTGCCTGATCAGCATGGAGATCTTCGCGTGGGGAAAGCACGGGGGTTTCGGCCGGGCAACTCGAATCATCGGGCGCGAGCTGGCCAAGCGCGGGGTTCAGGTGTTTGCCGTGGTGCCCCGACGGTTGGATCAACGCCCGGTCGAGCTGCTGGATGGGATCACTGTGCTGGGATTCGAGCCGGCCCAGCCCTGGCAAGCGGTGCCGCTGCTGAAGAGCTGCGATGCCGATGTTTACCACTCGGAGGAACCCTCGTCCACCACCTACCTCGCGCAGCGGGCGATGCCCGATCGCAAGCACATCGTCACCCTGCGGGACACCCGGGAGCTGGGCGACTGGCTGATCGAGCTGCGCTACCCCTCCCTCAACCGGCTGCAGGTGCTCATCAATTTCCTGTACGAGGACAGCTTCCTGGTGCGCCGCGCCGTCCGCCGGGCCGACCGGGTCTTCTGCGCCGCCGAGTTTCTCCGGGCCAAGGGCGCCCGCAAGTACCACCTGAAGTCCGAGCCGGAGCTGCTGCCCACGCCGGTTGCGGTGCCGCCAGAGGTGCGGAAGTCGGAGCGGCCGACAGTGTGCTATCTCGCGCGGTGGGACCGGCGCAAGCGCCCCGAACTGTTCCTGGGTCTGGCGCGCGAGTTTCCCCAGGTCCGTTTCGTCGCTTTGGGCCGGTCCCGTGATCCTCAGTTCGATCGCGGATTGAGGGAGCGCTATGCCGGCATACCCAACCTCGAGATGCCCGGGCACCTCGACCAG
Organism: Gemmatimonadales bacterium; assembly: GCA_035997125.1. Lineage (GTDB taxonomy): Bacteria > Gemmatimonadota > Gemmatimonadetes > Gemmatimonadales > GWC2-71-9 > CAVVWJ01. The sequence continues at coordinate 6,614 of DASYIX010000107.1, read as the reverse complement.
TTCGGCTCCAGCGGGCTCACCGACCTGCTTTCGGAGAGCTGGATCATGGTGAATACCGCCCAGCGCGAAGGATTGCCGAACGCCTTCATCGAAGCGGGCGCCCACGGCTGCGCCATACTGAGCGCCGTCGACCCCGATGGGTTTGCCTCCCGCTTCGGAGCGCATGTCCCGGATGACGATTTCGCCGGCGGACTGGCCCATCTGTTGAATGGGGGCGAGTGGCGTGCTCGAGGGGAGCGAGCCCGGGCCTATATCCGGCAGACGTTCGAGCTGGAATCCGCCATCGACCGGCACCTGACTATCTATGCGGAGCTGACGGCCGAGCGTTCCCACTAGGATCGAGAAGACCATGCCCATTGCCGATCTCCGTCGCGAATACGCTCGCGCCCGCCTGGATGAGGCCTCGGTTGGCCCCGATCCGGTGGCGGAGTTTGGCCGCTGGTTCGATGAGGCGCTCAAGGCCGAGGTGCTGGAGGCGAACGCGATGACTTTGGCCACGGCCAGCGAGGACGGGGCACCGTCGGCCCGCATCGTTCTGCTCAAGGGGTTCGATGACCGCGGCTTCGTTTTCTTTACCGATTATCGGAGCCGGAAGGGTGACGAGCTGAAGCTCAATCCGCGGGCTGCACTGGTCTTCTACTGGCCCGAGCTGGAGCGGCAGGTTCGCATTACCGGACGCACGGAGACCATCTCCCGGGAGGATTCTGAGGCGTACTTCCGTACCCGGCCCCGGGGCAGCCGGATCGGCGCCTGGGTCTCGCGTCAGAGTCAGGTGATTCCGAATCGAAAGGTGCTGGACAAGCAGGTATCGGAGGTGGAGCGAAAATATCCCGGAGACGAGATTCCGCTTCCCCCTTATTGGGGAGGGTTCCGGGTGGCGCCGGATGCGATCGAGTTCTGGCAGGGGCGGGGGAGCCGGCTCCACGATAGGATCCGGTATCTGCGGGACGGCGACCGCTGGCGGATCGAGCGGTTGTCGCCTTAGAAGTTCGCCGTGATTATCCGGCGTTCACGCTCAGCAGCTCGCTCGAGTTGCGGTATACACATCCTCGTCTCCATGGGTGGCGAGCATGGCGCCTCGATGCAGGGCGCCGCGGCAAGGAACTTCGACCAGCGGCTCAGCTCGGCTCCAGGAAGACTCTCACCTTTCGCGGTGAAATGAAGACTCGATCGCCTTTGACCACTCCCAGCTCCTCGTGCCGTCCCCGGGTAAGCTCGGCCTCGATGACCTTGCCGTCCTCTTCCCGGTCCAGCTCCAGCCGGACCACCGAACCGAGCCGGCGCACCCGCCGGACGATCGCGCCCATGGCCAGACCTCCGTCCGAGGCCGGGGCGAGGTCCACTTCGTAGTTCCGCACGTAAGCAAGGGCGGCGCCGTCGGGAGCCTCGGACCACTCCGGCGCCTCCACCTCGTGCTCGCCGATGCGCATGCGGCCGGCCTCCAGCCGGCCATGGAACAGGTTCACGTCCCCCAGGAAGCTGTAGACGAACGGCGTGGCCGGGCGGTCGTACACCTCCTCCGGCGTGCCCACCTGCTCGATGACCCCCTCGTTCATCACCACCACCCGGTCGGCCACCTCCAGCGCCTCGTCCTGGTCGTGGGTGACGAAGACGCTGGTGATGTGGATGTCATCGTGCAGCCGGCGCAGCCACCGCCGAAGCTCCTTCCGCACCTTCGCGTCGAGCGCACCAAACGGCTCGTCCAGCAGGAGCACGTTGGGTTTGACCGCCAGCGCCCGGGCCAGCGCGATCCGTTGCCGCTGGCCACCGGAGAGCTGCGCCGGGTAGCGGTCGCCCAGCCAGTCGAGCTGCACCAGCCGGAGCAGCTCCAGCACCCGGGCCCTGATCTCGGCCTCCCCGGGACGGGTTCGCCTCGGCTGCACCCGGAGCCCGAAGGCCACATTCTCGAACACCGTCATGTGGCGGAATAGGGCGTAGTGCTGGAAGACGAAGCCAACGCCCCGGTCGCGAGCCGGCCGGGCGCCAGCGTCCTCGCCGTGAAACAGAACCGAACCCGCGTCGGGCGTCTCCAACCCGGCGATCACCCGGAGCAGCGTGGTCTTGCCCGAGCCTGAGGGCCCGAGCAGCGCCACCAGCTCGCCGGAGTGAATGTCGAGGGACACGTTCTCGAGGGCGAAGAAGCTGCCGAACTTCTTGGTGAGACCCTGAACGCTGATGTTCATACCCTGGCCTCCACCACTCGCTTGATGACCAGGGTGATGAGTGCCAGAAAGGTCAGCAGTGTCGCGGCGGCGAACGCCGCGGTGAAGTTGTACTCGTTGTAGAGGATCTCGATCTGGAGTGGCAGCGTGGTGGTCACGCCTCGAATGTGACCCGACACCACCGAGACCGCGCCGAACTCGCCCATGGCCCGGGCGTTGCTGAGAATGACGCCGTAGAGCAGTCCCCACTTGATGTTGGGCAGCGTCACCCGGAGAAAGGTCTGCCAGCCGCTCGCGCCCAGCACCAGGGCTGCCTCCTCTTCCTCGGTGCCCTGTTCCTGCATGAGCGGAATCAGCTCCCGGGCCACGAAGGGGAAGGTGACGAAGGTGGTTGCCAGAATGATCCCGGGCAGCGCGAAGATGATCTTGATGTCGTGGTCCTGGAGCCAGCGTCCGAACCAACCCTGAGCTCCGAAGAGGAGCACGAAGATCATCCCGGAGATCACCGGCGAGACCGCGAACGGCAGGTCGATGAGGGCGATGAGGACATTCTTGCCCCGAAACTCGAATTTTGCGATGGCCCAGGCGGCGGCAATTCCGAATATCAGGTTGAGCGGTACGGCGACGCCGGCGGTGAGCAGGGTGAGCTTGATGGCCGTGAGGGTGTCCGGATCGGAAATCCCGCGGAGATAGCTGGATAGTCCCTTCCCCAGCGCCTGGGCAAAGACCGCCACCAGCGGAACGAAGACGAAGAGCCCGAGGAAGCCGATCGCTCCGGCAATGAGCAGCCGGCGGACCAGACGAGATTCCCCGCCCGCCCGCGCGCGGTAACCGCGGAGCGCATTCTCCGGGAGGGTGAGATCGCTGGAGAAGGTCATCGGCCCGGCTAGGCGGCAACCCGGCGCCGGCCGAGCCACTGGAAGAAGTTGATCAGCAGCAGGAGCGCAAAGGAGACCACCAGCAGCACCAGGGCGATCGCGGTGGCGCCGGCGTAGTCGTACTGCTCCAACTTGGTCATGATGAGGAGCGGCGCGATCTCGGTCTTCATTGGCATGTTGCCGGAGATGAAGACCACCGACCCGTACTCCCCTATGGCGCGGGCAAAGGCAAGGGCAAAGCCGGTCAACAGGGCAGGCGCGACAGTCGGGAGCAGCACCCTACGGAACGTCTGCCACCGGCTCGCCCCCAGGCTCGCGGCGGCCTCCTCCACCTCGGCCTCGAAGTCCTCCAGCACCGGCTGCACCGTGCGTACCACGAACGGCAGGCCGATGAAGGTGAGCGCCACGACGACGCCGAGCCAGGTGAAGGCGACGTTCACGCCCAGCGGAACCAGCTGGGAGCCGAGCCAGCCGTTGGGCGCGTACAGGGTGGTGAGGGTGATGCCGGCAACCGCGGTGGGGAGCGCAAAGGGAAAATCGACCAACGCGTCCGCGATCGACTTCCCGGGAAACTCATACCGGGTGAGCACCCAAGCCACCAGAAATCCGAAGACCGCGTTGAGCAGCGCGGCCGTGAAGGAGGCTCCGAACGTGAGCTGGTACGACGCGACCACCCGCGGGTTGGTCACCGTGGCCCAAAACTGGCCCCAGGTGAGACCCGCGGTGCGGATGAATACCGTGGAGAGCGGGAGCAGGACCAGCACGCCGAGGTAGGTCAGCGTGATCCCCATGGTCAGCCCAAAGCCGGGCAGGACGCTCCTCCGTTTCATGTCAGCGGCTGGCCTGCGCGGATGTCAGGTAGATCTGATCGAACACGCCGCCGTCTGCAAAATGGGTCTCCTGCGCCTTCTTCCATCCGCCGAACACCTCGTCCACCGTGAACAGATTCACCTTGGGGAACTGGCCGGCGTACTTGGCCGTGACGGATTGGAGCCGGGGCCGGTAGAAGTCGCGGGCGGCGATCTCCTGCCCCTCGGGAGTATAGAGATAGTCCAGATAGGCCTTGGCGACCTCGACCGTACCATGCTTCTTCGCCACCTTCTCCATCACCGCCACCGGCAGCTCGGCGAGGATGGTGGATGAGGGGACCACGATCTCGAACTTGTCGGGCCCCAGCTCCTTCACAGCCAGCAGCGCCTCGTTCTCCCACGCGATCAGCACGTCCCCAATTCCCCGCTCGACGAACGTGGTCGTCGCCCCGCGGGCGCCGGCATCGAGCACCGGCACGTTGCGATAGAGGGAGCCCACGAATTCCCGGGCCTTGGCTTCGCTGCCACCGGGCCGCCGGAGCGCGTTGCCCCAGGCAGCGAGATAGTTCCACCGGGCGCCGCCCGAGGTCTTCGGGTTCGGCGTGAGGACCGACACGCCGGGCCGCGCCAGGTCGGGCCAGTCCTTGATCCCTTTCGGATTCCCTTTCCGGACTAGGAAGATGATGGTCGAGGTGTACGGCGAGCTGTTGTTCGGGAGCCGCTTCTGCCAGTCGGCCGGGATCAATCCGCTCTTGTCCGCGATCTGGTCGATGTCGTAGGCCAACGCGAGGGTGACGACGTCGGCCTCCAGGCCATCGATTACCGACCGGGCCTGCTTGCCCGAGCCGCCATGGCTCTGTCGAATGGTGACCTCCTGTCCGGTCTTCGACTTCCAGTAGGAGGCAAACTGCTTGTTGTAGTCCGCGTACAGCTCCCGGGTGGGATCGTAGGAGACGTTGAGCAGGGTGACCGGCTTGGGGGTGCTCTGCGCGGTTGAGCAGGCCGCTGAGAACCCTGCTAGAAGGAATGCAAATGAACGATTCTTCATAGTTTCCTGGTCCAATCGTGTGTGTCACCCTGAGCGTAGCGAAGGGGCGGAAACTGAGTCATGGCTCCTTCGCTTTGCTCAGGATGACAGCTCACATGTAGCCTTCGCGCCTGAGTGTCTCCAAACCGCCACCGTCTTCCTTGTCCTGCGCCCGCCCCGACCGCTCCGCCACATTCCGGAGCTTGCCCGATCGCAGCTCGACGATAATGTCGCGCGGGTCGCGCGAGGTCGACGCGATCGGATGGGTGCAGGGTCCGCAGCCCAGCGACCGATAACGAGTTCCGTCGCCCTGGTCGTAATACAGCGCCACCGTGGGGATCCGCTCGCGCTCGATGTACTCCCAGATGTTGAGCTCGGTCCAATCCAGCAGCGGGTGAATCCGGACGTGGGTCCCCGGCGCAAACTCGGTCTTGTACTGGTTCCAGAACTCGGGCGGCTGGTCGCCCACGTCCCAGAGGTTCTCCACCGAGCGGGGCGAGAAGTACCGCTCCTTGGAGCGGCTCCCCTCCTCATCGGCTCGCACTCCGGCAATGATCCCGGTAAACGGCTCCCGGTTGGGATCGGGCTCGTACTTGCCGAGCGCGTGGCTGTAGCGGTAGCGGGGCCATTCGCCGCTCAGCGTATGGGTGAGCGCCTCGGTTTTGAGCAGCCGGCAGCAGGCCACGCGGTCGATGGCGCCGTCGGGGAAGGTCCTCCGCTCATCCAACGCGGCGCGATTCTCTCCATAGATCAGATTGAGCCCCCACTCGGCCACCAGGCGGTCGCGATAGCGAATCATCTCCGGGATCTTGAACGAGGTGTCGATGTGGATGAGCGGGAACGGCACGTGACCGTAAAACGCCTTGCGCGCGAGCCAGAGGAGGACGGTGCTGTCCTTGCCGATGGACCAGAGCATGCCGAGTTGCTTGAAGGCGTGATACGCCTCGCGGAGGATGTGGATGCTCCGGCTCTCGAGCTGGTCCAGGTGATCGACGGGGTCTTCGGATCTGTCATCCTGAGCGCTAGCGAAGGGCTCAGGGCGACAACCTATAGCATTACTCATTTTTCAGTTCTCCGAAGCCATTCGAGGATTCGCCGGCTGGCATCTTCCACCGAGACGTCGCTGGTGTCGATGGTCAGCTCGGGGTCCAGTGGCAGCTCGTAGGGATCACCAACACCGGTGAAGCGGCTGATCTCCCCCCGGCGGGCCCGGACATAGAGTCCCTTGATGTCCCGCCGCTCGCACTCCTCGATCGGGGTGGCGACGTGGACCTCGGCAAACCGGTGAGCCATGCTGCGGGCAAACGCGCGCGACTCCCGGTAGGGCGACACAAACGACGCCACCACGATCACGCCGTGGTGCTCCAGCCGGCTGGCTAGAAAGGCAATGCGCCGGTTGTGCTCGTGCCGCTCCTCCCGGCTGAAGCCGGTAGGGAATACCTCGCGCACTGTGTCGCCATCGAGGTGCTCAACTGCCCGTCCCTGTCCCCTGAGCTCAGCACAGACTCTTTCGGCGATCGTGCTTTTCCCAGCGCCCGACAACCCCGTCAACCAAACGACTGCCCCGCTGCCCCGCTGCCCAGCGGTCCTTCCATCTTCCCATCGCCCCAACTGTCCCGCTTCCTCCACCACCGCTCGCACGATGCCGCCGCCGCTGATCTCGTAGTCATCCACCAGCACGAAGCGACTGGTGCCGGCCAGCTCATCCACCAGATCCAGCGCGACCGGCGTCTTGAGC
>DASYIX010000106.1:0-30060 GCA_035997125.1 Gemmatimonadales bacterium | reverse complement strand
TGGCGGGCGAGGTAGATGGCGTCGGCGGAGGTCTGGAGCACGTTGCCGAAGACGACGTGATTGACAGCATCTGATTCCACGCCGCTTCGGGCGAGGGCACCCTTGGCGGCGATGGCGCCGAGATCGGTGGCGGAGAAGTCTTTTAAGGCCCCGCCGAAAGTGCCGAAGCCGGTGCGCGCGCCAGCCAGAAAGACGACCTCACGCGCCGAGGATTCCGGGTTAGAAGGCATGATGGGTTGAAATATCACCCCGGGGGACCTTCAAGGAAACGTCCGCGTGGTCTACTTGTACCAGCCGACGCCAAAGGCAAGCCGGTGGCTCTTGGGTGCGATGCTCTCGCCAACCGGAAATGTTCCAGGTGTCCCTGCTGCGAAGCCGTTATAAAAAGCCCGAGTGTACGTCATCTGAAGGCTCAAGCCCCCGCCGCCGGAACTGCTTCGAATGTGGCGGGCTACATAGACGCCGGGCCCAAGAACCCTGGGAGATTTAGCCAAAGGCGACGAGATCATCCCCACGCCGAACCGAAGCAGCGCGCCGAGCTCCCAGGAGGACTCATGGGCGCGACTATGCCCCAGAATGCGGACTCGAGGCTCGGTGAAGATCCACAGGATATTGGGTGCCGCGTGCTGAGTCTGGTAACCCAGGCCTAGCACACACCACCCGAATCCCTGTTTGCCTGGTGGAGTCCGGGCCGAGAAACAGAAGTCCACGTCGGTCCCGGCCTGGGGATCGGCGCTACCAGCAGGAAGCGCAACCTGGCTCTGGGGATAGGCGCTGTGCCACCCACTCGCCAGCTCCACGCCGACCTCCCACCCCGGATTGTTCTTCACATATTGCCGCCGGCGTGAGGCGCGTACGTCTCTATAGAGGCGCAAGCGGGTGCCGACCCGCGAGTTCGCTATTCCCGTGGGTCGAATTTCGTATTCGGTATCGACCTCGGGATGGATCTCGACAATTGAAGAGCCGCTCGGCGTGTCGGAAGGAAGGTAGGTATAGAACCGGGGCAGTTGGATGGCTCGACCCGGGGTCTTGATCTCGAGGCTTACATCCGTGGAGCTGAGCTCGGCCCGGTAGACCTGGCCCGCCTGCAAGAAAACCCGAACAAATTCGAACCCGCCGGTGAAGTCGTGGTCTACGACCAGTGCATCAACGCCGTCTGACTGCGCAAGGGTATCGGTCTGGGCGCGCAGGGTCGAGGCCAGGCCCACGAGGAGGCAGGCCACGGTCATGGCAGATCGGGTCATGTGCATTTTACCTGGGATAACTCGGTTAAACGGGGGTTGTTGCAGGAGGGAGCAAATTGCGGGCCTTGTAGGTCTCTCCTAACCCTCCCCCAGGCTGGCGCCGCATCCGACGCAGTGGCGCCAGCCCCGCTCCAGCTCGGCCTTGCACTTGGGGCAGCGGAGCTGGCTCTGACCGCACTTGGGGCAGTAGTTCACGAGTCTTCCGGTTGGCAACCGGCTACCACAGTGAGTGCACTGAGGCTTGTCCTTGACCGGCGGGGAATGCTCGACCGCATCGGCCTCGGCTTTCTTCGTCCGCTCCGCGTGAGAGACCTGCTCCTCCCAGGGGGCGTAGGCTAGCTCGGGCTGGGGATCCAGAGCCCTTGCCACCGATCGTTGGTCCAGAGCGACCACCGCCTTCCGGTGCCGCTCCACGATGGTCAGATCAGGGTTGGGACTTCCCAGCTCGTTCACGAAATCGGTGTGCGCTTCCTCGGGCTCGGTGATCGCGAATCCGCCTTCACCGGCGCAGAGACGCATGACCACCAGCTCGTAGTCCTCGACGCTCTCCAGTTGCAGTGCCCGGCGGTTGGCCCGATAGGGAATGATGGACTCGCGGAGCTCGGCTAACGTCATTGGGGTGCGCAGCCGGGCGGGGTTGATGGCGGCCAGGTTGCGGACCAGCTGAGCGAAGAGCCGCTCCAAGTCGGAGCTGGGTTGAGTCGTCATTCGGCCAACGGAAAGGCTTCTTCAGATCCCATTCGCCGCTCCAGCCGTTCGAAGTCCTGATCCGGATCATATCCGGGGTACAGTCTCTTGGCCTGCTTGGCGGCCAGCCATTCCAGGAAGCCCGACTCGACCGCTCCGTCGGACGTTTTCCGCTCTCGGGCCGCGGTCACGGCGAGGTGGTCGGCATATTCGTTCTTGGGGTGTTTGGCATGACCCCGCACCCAGGTCCACTGCACCTCGTGTAAGCGCACCGCGGCGGCTAGCTCCTGCCAGAGTGCCAGATTCTCGATCGGCCCGCCTCTACGAGTCCATCCTCGAGCCACCCATCCCGGCACCCACTGGCGGATTCCCTTCACCAGGTACTCCGAATCCGACACCAACAGGACCTTCATCCGATTGCCCTTGGCGGCCAGCAGCTCGAGCACCTTGGTCGCGCCGATAAGTGCCATTCGGTTGTTGGTGGTATGCGCAGAATACAGATAGAAATCCCTGCGCTGCACCTTGCCCCGCACGCGAACCTCGATGAGGCCGCCTGCCCCGCCTGGATTCTCCCCTTCCCGTCCGTTCCCCAGGCAGCTCTCATCCAGGTGCACGACCGCTATTCGGCTCACTCGATCACCTGAAAGCTCTCGATGTCATTAAGTCGGAAGGTGAGCTCCTCTCCGGTCATCGGAAGCCAGCCCACGAACGCCTCGTGCTGACTGTCGGAGGTCATTCGCAGCGCCACCACGATGTACTCGGTTCCCCGGCGCGAAAGTACCACCCGCAGTCCGCGCCGGGCGGCATTTTCGAGCTGATCCATACGTTGGGCGGTCCACCGGATTGTCGGCATCGATTCTGACTCCATCTCCAAATCAAAAGCAATCACGAAAACCCGAGAAACAACGAGAACACGACAGTGATACTCAGCAATGCCGTTTCGTGCTTTCGTCTTATTTCGTGCTTTCGTGATTGTTTTGCTTGCACTTAATGTCACCGGGAGCTGCGAGTCACCTTCAGGTATCCCGGTTTGCCAGCAACCACTCGGCCGATAACTGCCGCTGCGGGAGTGCGTTCTTCCTTCAGTGCCGCCAGCAGAGCGGCCTCATTCTCGGCGGGCACCGCCAACAGCAAGCCGCCCGAGGTCTGGGCATCGACGCAGATATAGCGGTCGGCGGGGCTGAGGTCGGGCGCCCAGTCGACGTTGGTGGCCGCCTCCAGATTCCGCTGGGTGCCGCCAGGCACCACGCCGCGCGAGGCGAGATTTTTTGCGTGCGGCAGGATGGGAAGCGCGTCGAAGGCAATTTCGGCGGCCACCTTACTGGCCTCGAGCATGCCGGTGAGATGCCCGATCAGCCCGAAGCCGGTGACATCGGTGGCGGCACTCACCCCCACCTTCAACGCGGCCCGGGCGGCGCCGTCGTTGAGCGTTGTCATCGATCGCACGGCGTCGGCCATGCCGGTCTCCAGCAAGGCGTCCCGCTTCAAGGCTGTCGCCAGAATTCCGGTGCCCAGGGGCTTGGTGAGGACCAGCAAGTCTCCCACGCATGCGCCCCCATTGGTCAGCATCCGGTCGGGGTGCACCTCGCCGATCACCGCCATGCCGAAGGTCGGCTCCGCGGCGTCGATCGAATGTCCCCCCAGGATGAGACAACCGGCTCGCCCCGCCACCTCCGCGGCGCCGTGAAGGACCTGGCCCAACACATCGAAGGGCAGATCCCGGGGCCATCCCACCAAGTTCAGGCCGAACAACGGACTCGCCCCCATGGCGTAGATGTCGCTGAGAGCGTTAGCGACAGCGATCGCGCCCCAGGCCGCAGGATCGTCCACGATCGGGGTGAAGAAGTCCACCGTGGCCACCAGGGCGCGATCCGGCCCCAGCGAAAAGACCGCGGCGTCGTCTCGGGTGGCGGCGTCGATCAGGACTCGGGGATCTGCAATGCTGGGCAGGTGGCGCAGGACCTGCGCCAGTTCGGCGGAGCCGAGCTTGCAGGCTCAACCGGCGCCGTGCGAGAGCGCCGTGAGACGGATGCGGGGCTTCTGGTCGATCGGAGCGTCGGGCATACAGCCTCCTCAGTCCGGCAGTCTAAGCCTCCTGCTCGGCCCAGATCAACGACCGGAGCGCGATCAGCGCGCGCTCCTGCTGTGCGGTAGAACCGAAGCTGCCGTCGACCCGCTGCCGGGACAACACTGCCGGCACGGCTTGCCGCACGGCGGCTCGGGCTTCCACGGTGCCCAGCGCCAGCAGTGCCTCGAGGGTATGAAAGAGGTCCGCGTTGGGCCAGCTCCCGTCGGCCGCCTGGCGACCCGCCACCAGCGTGGCGAGCCCCGACAGGATACCGCGATGCGGCGGGGGTACGAAGGCCAGAGCATGCACGCCGGCCACGATCGCATCCGCCGCGAAGTAACCGTCCCAGTCGGTCCATCGCTCGTGGAGCTGAATCAGGCTGAGCACGTGTTGCTCGATCGTGGTGCCGTCGAACCGAGCCCGCAGGACCGCTCTCAACGCCAGGCAACTGATCGCAAAGCGTGCCGCAGGCTCGCCCCGGAACACCTTTCCATTGGGCAGCATCACTGGAGCGAGGCGCTGGTCCGGCGGCGCGGGTGAGAAGAACCCCGAAATGAAGTGCTCGCAGACCCCGTGCGCGTGTCGAGTTGGGTTACAGCCCTGGTTGAACGCACCGGGCTTCCGTTGAAGGTCCATTATCCAGGTCATGATGCGGGCACAAGAGGTCTCATCGCCCCGGTAGCCGAGGTCCATGAATTCGTGGGCCCGCCAGATGGTGGGGACGACGGCACCGGTGACGCTGCCATCGATTCGGGTCTCCTTCCGCATCGTTTCGAGCAGCCGGCGGGTCAGGACTTCGTCTCCCGGCGCAGGCCGGCCCAGGGCGCGCCGGGCCAACACCCCCTGTCGGGTAGGCAGGTCGGTAAAGTACAGCGCCAGTCGCTCGATTCCTTCGGCGGCGGCGGACGACACGCTCAAGTGCTCCTCCTCGAGGAGGACGAAACGCTGTGGCTCAGGGACATGGGTTACCAGGTAGCGCGAAGCGAGTCGGGCTGGAGCATTTGGCCGTGGGTCATCACCGATTCGATCGCGCGAGTGTTACGGATATCTACCAGGGGGTCTCGCTTGAGGACAATCAGGTCGGCCACCTTTCCGGGGGCAATCAATCCAAGGGAATCGACTCCCAGGAGCACGGCGCCGTTTCGGGTAGCGGCCCGCAACGCTTCGCCCGGGGTCAGCCCGGCCGCTACCAACAGCTCCAGCTCCCGGTGCTCGCTGTAGCCGGGGACGAGAAGCTGGTTCGCCGCATCGGTTCCCGCTGCGATTAGCCCGCCGGCTGCCGCGAAGGCGCGAAGAAAAAGGTCCTGGTGGGGACGGGACCTCCGGAACGCGGCAAAGTCCTCCGCGGTCCATCTGGCGCGGTTGATCAGGCCGGGCACATCCCACTCGGTCCGGGGACCCGCCGGCACGTCCGACAGCGCGGGGTCATGCAGGGTAGCGGGATCGTCGAGATGACTCAGCGTCTCGTGTAGGACCAGGGTGGGGATGAGCGTGATCTTTTCCTGGGCGAGCCGAGCTGCGACCTGGGTGAGGCTGGCGGAGTCGAGATCGGCCCAGCTGCGCTCCGACGCGGTCCACCCGGGAAAGAACCCGCGGTAGTGGGCGGCGAGGAGCGACGATCGTTGGGGGGAGGCTGCCTCTGGTACCCCGGTCATGTGCTCGATGGCGGAGATGCCGGCCCTGGCCGCGGTCACCGCGTCGACCATTCCCAGATGGCCGGTGACGCTGACGTTGAAGGTCCGCGCCTCATCCAGGATCGCTCGCAGGAGCGGCACGTCGATGTGGGTGTAGATCTTGATGAAATCCACCCCCGCGCTCACCAGGCGGTCAACCGCCTTGCGGGCGTCCTTCTCGCTGTTGACGCCGATGGCATCGGGATAGGTGGTAGGTAGCCCGTCGATCATCGACCCCGCGATGTACATCCGCGGACTGTCGCCGGTTCCCAGATAGGCGTGCTTTCTCAGCGCGATGACGGCGTTCAATCCTCCGTGCACATCGCGGATGGTGGTGACGCCCCACGCCACGAAGCGAGTGCGGGCCCACGTGGCTGCCGGCGCAACATGAGTGTGCGCATCGATCAGGCCCGGAATGATCCAGCGACCGCTGACATCCACCTCGCTGGTCTGAGGGGGAAGCTGGAAGCCGGCGCGAGAGCCCACCGACTCGATCCTTCCTCCGCGAACCACCACTGCCGCGTCGGGAAGCGGAGCTCCTCCGGTGCCGTCGATCAGCGTCGCGCCCACCAGCGCGACGCCGTCGGGGGCAGCCTTGCATCCCGGCAGCAGCAAGCCGGCCAGGACCAGTAGTCCAAGCCGCTGGCTAATGCGGATCACTCGACCTGTGGTCGTGACCGCGGGCTCGAGCGGCCGCCCGCAACCGGGCCGGTAGGAGCAAGGAGACGCGCATATTCTGATGGTCAAAGGGTGCTGCAAGGTGGGTACCTGCGCCGGACGATGCAAGATGCTGGTCGCTCGGCTTATACTTGGGCGATGACCGACGTCCAGCCACAGTCGCCAGCCGATGCCCCCGGCCGGCGCGCCGGCGCGGTTCGCCACCAGCCGATCTCAGACTACGGTCTGATCGGCGACATGCGAACCGCGGCGTTGGTTGGCTTGGACGGCGCCATCGACTGGTGCTGCCTTCCTCGCTTCGACAGCGGCAGTGTGTTCGCCGCGCTGCTCGACACCGAACGGGGCGGCACCTGGGCCATCCACCCCGAAGGCAGGTGGACCTCGACCCAGCGCTACCTGCCGCGGACCAATATCCTCGAGATTACGTTCCGCACCCCGGATGACGGCATCGTCAGCCTGACCGATTTCATGCCGGTGGCAGAAGACGGCCGCCCCTCGGGGCCCCACCCCGAGATCCATCGCCGACTGCGCTGCACCCGTGGCAAGGTGATGATGAACATGACCTTCATGCCCCGCTTCGAGTACGGGGCCAGAACCACCCGGCTGGAGCTGCTTCGCGCCGGACTCTTTGCCACGGACCGCACCGACCAGGTTCTCACCCTCTCCAGCGGCAAGCCGTTTGACTGGGTGGTCGAGCAGTCCACGGCCACCGCCCGATTCCAGTTGGAGAAGGGCGAGGAGCGCTGGCTGGTGCTCCGCTATGACGACGACGACATCCATCCGGTCGATCGCTACGAAAGCGCGCGCAAACTGGACAACACGGCGGCCTTCTGGCAGCAGTGGTCGTCCAAGGTCCGCTACCGGGGACCCTACCGGGGAATGGTCAAGCGGTCCGCGTTGGCACTCAAGCTGCTCACCCACGCGGAGACGGGGGCGATGATTGCCGCGCCCACTACCTCGCTGCCGGAGGCGATCGGCGGCGTGCGGAACTGGGACTATCGGTTCGTCTGGCTCCGAGATGCCGCGTTCACCCTCGCGGCGCTGGATGCGGTGGGCCACTATCGCGAGGCCGACCAGTTCATGCGGTTCCTCAAGAAGGTGTGCCGGCACGAGGGAGGCGGCCACCTCCAGATCATGTATGGCATCGATGGCCGGCGCGACCTGGTCGAGCGTCAACTGGACCACTTGACCGGCTATCGGAACTCGCGTCCGGTCCGGGTCGGCAATGGAGCAGTGGGCCAGCTCCAGCTCGACGTGTACGGCGAGGTCATGGAGACCGCCGACATCTGGCGCCGGAACCATGAGATGACCGAGGGAACCTGGCGGGTGCTGCGGGGACTGGTGGATTGGGTCAGCGGAAACTGGCACCTTCCCGATTCCAGCATCTGGGAAGTGCGGGGCGAGGTCCGCCACTACGTGTTCAGCAAGGTGATGAGCTGGGTGGCGCTGGACCGGGGCATCCGCATGGCAGAGGAGCTGAGTCTCGAGTCAGACACCGCGACCTGGCGGGAGGCGCGAGACACGCTGCACGCGGAGATCATGGAGCGGGGGTGGAGCGAGAAGCGGCAGGCGTTCGTGCAGTCCTATGGCGACGACGCGCTCGACGCCGCGGCTTTGGCCATCCCCATGTTCCGCTTTCTACCCTGGAACCATCCCCGGGTGCATGGGACGGTGCTGGCGGTTGCCCGCGAGCTCACCACTCAGGACGGCGAGCTGGTCTACCGCTACCGGCACCCGGATGGCCTGGAAGGCGAAGAAGGTGCCTTCTCGATCTGCACCTTCTGGCTGGCCCAGGCCCTGGCGATGATAGGAGAGCGGGAACGCGCCGAGCGGGTGTTCCGCCGGATGCTCCGACATGCCAACCATGTCGGGCTCTATTCCGAGGAAATCGACCCGGCCACCGGAGAGTTTCTGGGCAACTTTCCCCAGGCTTTCACCCACATTGCGCTGATCAACTGTGCCGCGGCCCTGGCGCGACTGGAGGCTCGCGGCTAAGCCGTAACGGTTCCGTGAAACGGATATTAGCGGCCCGACTTGCGGCCCTTCCGGGCGCTCTTGCGGGGCGAACGCTTGGCTGACCGACCGGCCTTACGAGCAGCCTTGCGACCCTTCCGGGCGCTCTTGCGAGCCGAACGCTTGGCTGACCGACCCGCCTTACGAGCAGCCTTGCGACCCTTTCGGGCGCTCTTACGAGCCGAACGCTTCGCCGATCTTCCCGCCTTCCTTGCTGCCTTCTTGGCGCCTTTCTTGCTCGACTTCTTGGCAGATTTCCGGCGCGGCCTGGCTGTGCCTGGCCGGCTGCTCGGCGTTGGCTCCTCAAAGGCGCCATAGGATGAGGGCGTCGATGCGGGGGTAGGAGAGGGCGTGCTCTCCATCGGCAGCGGATCCATCCATCCAGAGCCGGACCAGCCCATCTCCATAAAGTGAAGCTCGGCCATCTTCGCTCCCTCCGAACGCGAGTGCGGCGCCACCCGCCGCCGGTCTCGAGGCGCGGGACGCGCCTACCGGTGAATGAGACATATAACTTGCACATCCTCAGAGCTTGTGCAAGCTGTGCGGACCACTCAACTATTATTGCGTCACTACACTCGCTTCCCCGGAACCAATCGACCGGTGAATCAGCCCCAACCGAGCAGTCTCGCAGGCGCTGGCGGGCGACCATCGTGATGCCCCGCTATCTCCTCACCTGCCTCGCACTTGCGGCGGTGGCCCCGGTCCAATCATCAGTTGCCCAAACGGTAACGGAGGTTCAGGTAACCCCCGAGACCATGACCCTCGGCGTGGGTCAGAAGCAGACGCTCTTCGCCACCGCCTTTGACCAACGAGGCAACCTCATCCCGGCCGCCAAGTTCACCTTCTGGAGCTCCGACACCCTGGTGGCCCAGGTGAGAAAGGACGGAACGGTCGTTGGACTGAAGCCGGGTCTGGCCAAGATTGAGGCCCGGTGCCAGGGAAGGCGGGCCTCGATGGCCATCCTGATCACCGGCAGCGCCTCAGGCAATGGCACCGCCTCGCGCACCCAGGCGGCGGCCGTGCTTACACTCGATCCCCCTTCGCTCAGCCTGTTTCCCGGAGAGACCCTCCGCATCATCGCCCGTGGCCTGCGGGAAGACGGAGCGCCTGCGGCCCTGGGTACAGTGACGGTAAAATCGCTCAAGCCGGAGATCGCCCGCGTGGATACCGGCGGCATGGTGACTGGCGTGGCGGTCGGGCGTACTACCCTGCAGGCCACATCCGGCCGACTCATGGCCAGCCTGCCGGTGGATGTCTCCCTCTCCGATTTCGTGGTCTCTCCCACCAAGGTCCTTCTGGGTGTGGACGAGGCGGACACACTGCGCGCGTTGGTACCCAGCCAGGGCAATCGTGAGATCCGCGGGATGTTGCAATGGCGCTCGACCGACACGGCGGTTGCCTCGGTCACCCCCTCGGGGATCGTGCGGGCGCGCGGGGCTGGACAGGCGGAGATCATCGCCGCTGGATTTGGCCAGGAGCACAAGGCGACCGTGGTGGTACACCGGGTGCCCGATGCACTGGTCGTTTCGCCGCCCCAAGCCAGTCCGGTTCAGGTGCCCCTGCGGGCCACTCGCCAATTCACGGCGGTGGCGGAAGCGGCGGATTCGACCCCGATTCCAGAGGCCCGGGTGAGCTGGGAGCTGAGCGACACGGATGTCGCAACGTTCGACCCGGCGAGCGGTGTACTGACGCCGAAGGCGTTGGGCAACACCACCCTCACCGCCCGCATTGCGGGAATAACACCCGCGGTCTGGACCATCCAAGTGGTGGCTGGAGAGATCGGAGTGGAGCCTTCGAGGATAGGCTTGCTGGTGGGACAGCGGATCACCCTCAGCGCGCTTCTCCGGGACCAGGCCGGTGCCGGTGGACGGACGCCCGCCGTTCGGTGGAGCTCGGACCGGCCGGAGGTGGCCACGATACGCGAGAGCGGCGGGGTAGTCGACGCGGTGAGTCCAGGGCACGCCGCCGTGAGCGCCACCACCCCCTGGGGTAAGAAGGGGAGCGCCGAGGTCTTCGTGGTGGGTGATCTGCTCCTGAGCTCGAGCCGGGCAGGAGCCTACGGCATTTATCAAATGCGCGCTCCCGGCCCCACCAACCTGTTTCCGGTCCTGGTGGATAGCGTCATCAACATCCAGGCCGCCCTCTCTCCGGACCGCACCAGAATCGCCTTTAGCTCGAGCCGCAACGGCAGCTTCGACATCTACGTCATGGATGCCGACGGCAAAAACCTCCGCCGGTTGACCTCCAGTCCGGGGAACGAGGGTGAGCCGGCGTGGACCCCTGACGGCACCCGCATCGTGTACACCTCGACCACCGGGACAACGGCTCAGATCGCCATCATGTCCGCCGATGGCGGTGAAAACCGGCAGCTGACGATCGCGGCGGGAGGAAACCATTCGCCGTCGGTGTCGAGCGACGGCCGCACCATCGCTTTCGTCTCCGCGCGGGATGGCAATCACGCCATCTACTCGATGAACCTGGATGGGAGCAACCAGCGCCGACTGGTCAAGAGCTCCGGCCGGCAAACCAACCCCCGGTTCTTTCGCAACGGCGATTTGGCATACGTGATGGAGCGAGGCGGCGGCTCGAAGGGCTCCAGGGTGATGCGTTTGACCGCTGCCGGGAGCGACTCTCAGCTGCTTCAGACCGACGACCCTATTGCCGCGCTGGCTCTCTCCCGCGACGGAGACCGCCTGGCCTACTTGCTTGGCCGCACCCGAGACGTCGCCAAGGGACAGGTCGATTACAGTTTCTTCTTGCAATCTACGGCGCCAGGGAGCCGACCCAGCGCCGTCCCGCTCCAGCCGGGCGAGCAGATCGTAAGCCCCTCGTTCTGACGCGACGAGGCGGATGAAAACCCTCGCCCTGACCGGAACCGGCGGACTCCAGCAGGTGCAGGTACAGGAGTTGCCGGAGCCCACCATTCAGTCACCCGACCAGGTGCTCCTGCGGGTCCAGGCCATCGCCCTCAATCGATTGGATCTGTTCGTCGCCCAGGGTTTGCCGGGGATCGGGTACCGGTTCCCTCATGTGCTCGGCTGCGACGCGGCCGGCACGGTTCAGCAGGTAGGGGCCGCGGTAAAACAGGTCCGTCCCGGCGATCGGGTCATGGTCAACCCGACGCTCTCTTGCGGCCACTGCCCGGCCTGTCTGGAAGGTGAAGAGTCGCTCTGCCCGACCGTCCGGGTGCTGGGCGAGCACTGTCCCGGAACCGCCGCCGAGTACGTCGTCGTGCCGGCTGAGAACCTGGCCCTGGTTCCTCCGGAGATGCCGTGGCCCCAGGCCGCAGCCTTCTCGCTCGCCACTCTGACCGCGTGGCGCATGCTGACCACCCGGGCGGGGACTCGGGCGGGGGAGACGGTTCTGATCTGGGGTGTGGGCGGCGGTGTAGCCCTGGCCGCGCTCCAGATCGCTCGGCTGCTGGGGGCCAGAACCATCGTGACCAGTGGAACCGACGCCAAGCTCGAAGTTGCCCGCGGCCTCGGCGCTGACGCGCTGCTCAATCACCGGAAGGCGGACGTTGCGGCCGAAGTTCGGAAGCTCACCGGCGGAAGCGGGGCAGATGTTGTGGTGGACAGTGCGGGTGAGGAGAGCTGGCAGGGCTCCCTCCGCGCCCTCAAGCGGGGTGGGCGGCTGGTGACCTGCGGCGCGACTACCGGCCCCATGGTCACGTTGGATCTTCGCCGGCTCTTCTGGCACCACTGGAGCATCCTCGGATCCACGCTGGGCAGCCGGCGCGAGTACGCCGAGATCGTGCGGTTGGCTGGTGAAGGGAAGCTCTGGCCGGTGGTCGATCAGGTGGTGCCGCTCGATCAGGCGGTCCGTGCCCTCGAGCGGTTGAGCCAGGGGACCCAGGTCGGAAAACTCGTCATCGAGGTCGCGCAGTGAACGAGCTCTGGCAGCGAATCGTCGTAGGTGCCCAACAGATCGGCAGCGTGGTTCCCGCCCTCGTCGGCGCGGCGGTCATCCTGCTCACCGGCTACTTCCTGGCTCGCCAGGTTCAGCGCTGGGCGGATGACACGCTCAAGCGGCTCAATTTCAATCGCATGGCCAGTGCCGGGGGGCTGGACGAGGTAGTCGGCCGGACCGGCTCCAGACTGGATCCGGTACGGGCCCTCGCCAAACTCATCTTCTGGCTGGTCATGCTGGTGGTGATCCTGCTGGCTAGCACGGCGCTCGGGCTCGAGAGCATCAATGAGATGTTCGGGGTGATGCTGGCCTTCATCCCCACCTTGATAGCCGGCATCGTCATCGTGATCCTGGGAATCATCGTCGGCGAGTTCGTACGGGGCCTGATCGTAGCCTCGGCCGGCAGTGTCTCCGGTGTGCCCACCGTGGCAAAGATGGCCAAGGGCGCGGTCATCACCATTGCGCTGTTCATGGCCCTGCAGCAGGTCGGAGTGGCGGAGGAGATCGTCACCGCGGCGTTTACCCTGATTCTTGGCGCGGCAGCATTGGCGGTGGGGCTCGCCTTCGGACTGGGCAACCGGGAGCTCGCCGGCGAGATCACTCGGCGGTGGTACGAGGAGGGCGCTCGCCGGGACCGCCGCCGGAGCGATACCGCGGGGCCGAACACTCCGCCGGGCGAGGAACCGCCGATTTTGGATTGAGCTAGGAGTGAGGGGCTGTGGTTGGGAAGTTGCACCAAGCTCCTGACTCCCAGCTCCCGACTACTTCAACCTAAACTTCGCCACCGTCCTCGATCCATCTCCATTCTTGATCGACGCATAGACTGCTCCCCCTGGACCGAAGCCGGCCAGTGATGCGTCCTGGGGGAAAGCTACCTCCCGCCGCCAGACCCCCTTCCGATCGAACACATCGTAAACCAGACTGGAGCCGTCCTGCTTTCGGGGGCGTTGGAGCCACACCTCGCCATTGGGACGACCGACTGCGAGGTCGAACGGCGGCTTGGTCTCGGCAAAGGGGTAGACCACGCGCAGATCCTGCGGCATACCGAATTGCTTGCCATGCTCGCGGACCTGGGCGAGCACCCGGTCTTTGTCGGCCTGGGTGACCGGAATCCTGGTGTAGGCGTGCGATTGGCCCCAGGTCCAGGTTCCGTTGGGGGAGCGCCAGTCAACCCGATTCTCCCGGCCTCTCGCGATCCAAGCGGTCCCATCCGGCAACACCCCGAAGAAATCCTGGGGCGCGAACACCTTGGCCGCCTGCTGCACCTGCTCTCCGAATGTGGCGTCGCCGTATTCCGGTGACGCGAGGAGCGCGACGGTATCGACCGCACCGCCGGCCAGGGCGATCCGGAGCACTGGAATGCTATCCGGCCGGACCGCCCGGCCAGGCTCGCCTCCGCCGAGTACCGCCTGATAATCGACCTTGTAGCCCCGTCCCAGGGTGTCATACATGAGTACCGGCGCGGTGCCCGCGACTGGTTTGAGCGGGAGGACGCCGAGCGGTTGGCCCGCTTCATTCCAGAGCGTCGTACGGAGGGTACTGAAGTCGATCAGCGCGAGGGTATCGCCTTTGAGGTGGGCCACCCAGCCGGGGAACTTGTAGTGGCTCGCCGGCCCGTTCGGCGTGAGCGAATCCACCCTCGTGCCGAGAGTGTCCAGCTTGCCATTTTTGAGATCGGCCCGGAGAAACAGCTTGTTGCGGGTATCGGTGAACGCGAGCCGGCCATCCTTCAACTCGACCACGTTGCTGAGCATGGCGAAGCTGGCCGGCAGCTTGGACTCGAGCGTCAGGACGCTCTGGCTCTCGGCGGGACGGCACCCAGCAATGGCTATCAGGGCTAGCATGGAGACGGATGGCGCCAACCTCATTCGGTGAATCCTCCGGGAACAGGCTTGAAGACGGGACGCACAGTCACTGGACCGACGGTTGGGACGGCAGTTTGACCTGGAGCAGCCGGATGCCGTCTGGGGTGGGCTCAGTCACGAGGGCCGCACCCGCTCCTCCCAAGGCCAAAATACGCCCCTTGCCTCGGATCCGGACTTCCTGCGCCAGCCGGCCGCGACGATCGACCACATGATAGCGGCGGGAGGAATCCGCCGGCGCCCGGCTCTTTTCCAGCCATACCTGTCCGGCGGGACTGGTCAGCGCGGCTTCGAACGGCGGCTTCAACGCCGCGAAGGGTAGCTCCTGGGCGGTGGTCCTGAGCTCCGGCGGAAACTTGCGAAGGAACAGCTCCCGGTCGTAGCGGGTCACCTCGAGAACCCGGTCCGGGAGCGGATGACCGCGGATCGGCGCACCATCTCGCCCGCGCCAGTCCACCCGGTTGTCGTACACCCGCGCAACCCACAGCGATCCGTCAGGCAGGACGCCCCAGCGATCCGCTCCACTGAAGACCCGCCGCTCGAATCGGCGTCCCGCGTCACCCACCACTTCGGCGATGTCGAGGGGGGCCAGCCGCGCGATGGTATCGACCCGGGTGAATTCCGGGTCGACTCGTACCACGGCCGCCGAGTCGCGGTTCCCGCTGCCGTCCGGCCCGGGTCGGGGAGAGAGCTCGACATAGAACCGTCCGGCCGAGTCGCGGGCGTGAGGCAGGGCACCCCGCACGATGGGGGAGGCCGGAATGGAACGCACCGGGCGCCCTTCAGGTGTCCAGAGCGTCAGCCGCCTGAGGCCCCAGTCGCCGACGTACAATGTATCGTTGGCAAAGAACAGGCTGGATGGATTGCGAAACTCCTTGGATCTGGCGCCACCGAGGGGGGTAAAAGTCCTATGGGTGAAATCGACCACCGCCGCGGCTTCATTCTGGGGCGCTACCACTGCCCAGCGATTGCCGCCCAGCCACGCTGCCTCCGTCACCTCGGCGTACGGGGTGAGCACCGTATCGCCATGGGGGACTAAGTCGACGATCGGAGCGGCCGGCTTCGACGCCCCGCACGCAGCGAGGCCGGCGAAGACGGTGCAGATGAGGGAGGTTCGGCTGGGGGCCACGTTTCGCTACCTGCGGCCCCAGCGCACCAGTCCTCCAATTCCGAGGGAGGCGAGAACGGCGATCAAGGCGGAACCCCCGGGCAACCCGGCCGAGCCGGGTCCAGGCTCAATGGGATCGCTCTTCATCCGCACCCTTCCTGGTAGCAGGGACGTCGCAGCCGACACAATCGGTCGGCTGAGCTACAAAGTAGTGTGATGGTTTTCGAGGAATGGCAATGGGGGGCGTGGAACTACGGGTTCCACCAGTAGGACACCTTCACCATGAAAATGTTGTCGGCCGGGGCGCCGAAGAGGCGGTCGAGTGCGTGTCCGGTCTGAAAGCTCCCGACGCTCTCGGTATCGGAGCGGTTCTGGGTCCATACCAGAAAGAGAGTGGAGCCGGGCGAGTACTCCCAACGGAGCACCGCGTTTCCTCGCAACGAGGCCAGAGAAAAATTAGGATCATCAATCTCATGTCCTGCCGCGGGTCCAGTGGCTCCGTCCGGATCCACCACGATGCGGTCCGGGTCTGCCGTCGGCGCCGGATCCGGATAGCCGGTGAACGCGTAACTGCGGGGTCGCGCCAGCTCCTTGAATCTGGTGTAACTCCCCGACGAGAGCAGCGGCTGGGTATACACCTCTAGGCTGAACCGGGGGGTAAAAATCCAGTTGAGCCGCAAGCTGGCGGACACGGTGGTCTGGTCCAGGGCGGCGAACACGTAACGATGGCCGAAGGTCCCGGTCGCCATGGCGTCGTCGAAGGTGTCGACGTACTGGGCCGAGGTGCGGCTCCGCTCGAGCTGAGGCTCGACCCTGAGCGTGAGCCGGGATCCTGCCTTCCACTCGAGCGCGCCCTTTACGGTCCAGCTCTTGTCCGAATCCCGCCGGTAGTCGGTGCCGTGGAAGCCCAGGCCGTAGTTCCAGCGCTTACTGGGGTCTGAATCCATCTGGAAATCCCACTCCACACCCGAGGGATTCAGCGTCAAGGGACCGCCCCGGGTGCGCCGATCGCTCCAGCTCTGTGGATTGAAAGCCAGGTACCATTTGCCGGTAGAGAAGTTGTTCAGCTCGAACAGCCCAGTGAGGAAGTACCCGTACCAGGTCAGATCTCCACCAAAGTTGTAGCTGCGGAAGCTGGCCAGGTTGAGCCGCCAGTTTCGGATGAGCCGGCTCGGCTGGGTCCAACGGTGGCCGATCATCAGGTGGGTGTTGACTTGATCGGCCCGGGACTGGAATCCGAGATCGTTCACCTCGAAGCCGGGGCTGACGACCCCGACCGCCGAGTTGAACATCCAGTCGCCCTTCTGCTTGTTGAGGGAGACACGACCGGCGTAGCCGGACAGACCGGTGCGGCTCGAATCGACGCCGAGATAATCCGCATCGGGTCGCTGGAAGTAATGCACCGAGCTCTCCTGCAGGGACTGCATGCGTACCGAATTGCCGTTCACCCGACTCACTCCGGCCCACCCGCTCACTACCCATTGCCGATCCTGGTCTATTGTCGTCCAACCGTCCACTCCCAGCCCTTGAGCGTTGGAGCTGAGCTCATCCCGCAGCTGGGGCTCAGCGAACGAACGGGCGGTGAGTGTGCCGATGAACCCGATCCCATGCCGTCCACCTGCCAGCTCCCGCTGCGCCCGGGCGACTCCGTAATACGTCAGCGGCTCTACCTCCTGACTCCATTGCCGAGGGCCCAGCGAGAAGTGGCCATGTTCCCGGCTGGTCACCGCGTTGAGCGCGCCGACGTTCCAATCGTGCAGCTTGCCGGACAGCTTGGCGGCGCCGATGATGTTGGTCCCGCTCGGTACGTTGGAATAATCCACGGGGTCCGGAAGCTCGGCCTGAGGGGTCCGCCCGATCCGCCGGCTATAAAGGAAGTCGGGCCCCGCCCAGTTGAAACCCCAGAAGTCGTTGGCTCCGCCATAGCCGTAGTCGAAGATGTTGGCCCCCTCCACGAAGAACGGTCGCCGCTCCTCGAAGAAGGTCTCGACATCGCTGAGGTTGACGACCGCGGGGTCCACCTCGACCTGGCCGAAATCCGGATTCACGGTACCGTCCAGAGTCAGATTGCTTCCGATCCCGACCTTGAAATCCCCGCCGACCTCGGCTTCCAGCCTCGATCCGTCATTGAACGGATCGGCGGCTTCGTGCGCCATGTACTCGGCTTTGGTTGTCGCGTAGGGAAGGATCTCGAGCCGGGGAGGGGGTGACACTGCTTCGATCCCGACGAGGTCTACGAAGCGGGAGACGAAGCCGCTTCCGTTGCTCGGGGTTCGGACCAGATAGTCGCGCTCGTTCCGGCGAGCGATCTCGCGCTTGAAATTGATCCCCCAGCGATGCTCCCGCTGCTGTTGGAACCGAAGCTGAGAATAGGGAATCCTGAGCTCCGCAGTCCAACCCAGAGAGTCCCGGGCCGCCTTGCCTTCCCAGACCCCATCCCAGGTGTCGCTGTCCCAGTCATCGTTGTAGAGAGTTCCGTCGTAGAGCGTTCCGGCGGCATTGATCCCAAAGTAGAACCCCGTGCGACGGTCGTGGTAGCAGTCCAGAAAAACGAGGAATCGATCGGAGCTGGTAATCCGGTCCCGCCGGGCCAATTGGGCGCGCACCGAGTCGGGGCTGCCATCATACATTCTGGCGCCGACATAAAGTGCGTTGTCATCATACAGAATCCGGACCTCGGTTCGCTCGGTGGCGGGGGCACCCTCGTGCGGGTCCCGCTGGGAGAAATCCGTGACCGGCGCCGCACTCGACCAGGCGGCCTCGGAAAGATTTCCATCCAGCGCGATCATGCCGGTTACGCGCGCGGCGTGAACCATCGCAGTGCTTCCGGTCGGCGGAATCGAGCCGGCCTGAGGGACGGGTACGGTGCCACTCAACGCCAGATACAGCGCGAATGCCGCAATCGGGTCGCCCACGCACGGACCTCCGCTACTCTTGGAGCCGAACCGGTGGTGGCGGAGGCGGTGATGGGTGCCGGGGCCTCGCGCCAGGTCATCGAGTGCGAGGCTTAGATGGCGGAAGCGGAAAAAGGGTTGCCTAGCGGAGGATTTCTTCGAACAGGTCCAGCGCGCGAGGATCCTGACTTTGACCGAGCCAGAACAGCGCGGTCTTCCGCAGTTGAGGATCGGAATTGGATCGTGCGATGCGGATCAGCGCCGGCACGCCCTCGTGGTCCGGCCGCTGGGAGAGCGCAAAGAGAGCCTGCTTCCGAATCTCGCTGTCGCCCCGATCGTCGCGAGCAATCGAGTCGAGCGCAAGAGCGGCGGCCTTGCCGGCAGCCTGGGCCAGCCAGAAGACCGCTGATCGCCGGGTCTCCCGCGGCAGGTGGGTGGTTCGGGCCAGCCGTAGGAGCGATGGCCAGATGGTGACGCTGTCGGCCAGCGTCGCTGCCAGTACCGGATCGCCGGTCAGCTCAGCGGAGCTCCCGGCCAGCTCCAGGAAGTAGGCCGCCGCCTCCTGGGGACGAACCGGACCCAAATCCGTGGCCGCGGATCCTGCGCGCCAGCGTCCTCCCACGTAGGTCCTGACTCCCACGACCCGGCGGCCCTCAAGCCTGATCGCGATGCGCACGGTCGGGGATTCGCAGTCGCCCTCCCATTCCTCATTCCAGCCATCTGTGCTGATGCGATTGGGACCGTCGCCGCAAACGGCGGGTCGCGCCGGGTAGCTCAGGTGCACTGTACCGCTCCCCACCGCCGTAATACGCTGCTGCAACGTTTGTGCGAGCAGGGAGAGAGGAAATGCCCACAGGATGGCGAGGCATCGTACGGTTCGGCGCACGGGGCAGGCCTAGGGCTGCTCGATGATGTCTTGCAGCGCCTGCACCGCCCGGCTGTCCTCCGATTGTCCCAGCCAGAAGAGGGCCCGCTTCTTAAGATCCGGATTGGGGTCACTCTTCGCTATCTCGATCAGCTTGTCCAGCGCAGCGGGCTCGTCCCGTTGCGAGTACACGAAGATCAGCTGCTCTCGCATTTCTTTATCACTGACCTTGGCATACAGCTTCGTGAGCTCGTCGATCGAGACTCCACCCTGTCCAGCCCAGAACAGCGCCTGCTTCCGCATCTCCAGACCCTGGGAAGTGTCACCCGCGACCCGCAGCAGCCAGCGGCCGTTTTCCTCGCCGCCCATTTGGGAAAGCGAGAACAGCACTTTCTTCTTGAGGTCCTGGCTCTTGAGCTTCCCGTAGAGCGAGCGCAGATAGGTCGCGTTCTCGGCGCTCTGGTGTTGACCCAGCCAGAAGATGGCCTTCTCCCGGGTGCCTTCTGGAATTCCTTCACGCTCGGCATAACTCCTGAGCGCCTGCTGGGCCCGCGGATTATCCTGCTGCGAAAGCGCGAATACGGCCTTGTCCTGAATCTCCGCATCCTTGGAAAAACGAAGGATAGAATCCAAGGCTCCGACCGCCCGTTCGGTGCCGACTTGGGAGAGCCAGAACACGGCCTGTCCCCGCACATCCGAGTCGGGGTCGGTCCTCACCGATTCGAGGAGCAGGTCCTCGGTGCCCGGCTCCTTCTGTTGGGCCACCAGGAAGACCGCTTTCCGCCGGAGACAGACCGAGCCGGTGTCCCGTCTGGCGAGGACTTTTCGGAGGACCGGGCGAGCCTTGGCTTCGTCCATCTGCTGCAAGGCGTTGAGCGCAGCGACCTTCATGTCGTCATCGTTGTCGGAGCAGCCTCCGTGCTCATGCACATGGCGCCCCCGGGGCTCGGGTGGGGTCGGCGGAGCCGGAGGGACGGGCGGCACCGGTGGAACAGGAACTCCCGGCCCGCCAGCGGCCTCTGCGGCTCTGGCAATGTCAGCCGCCGCGTCGGGATCTCCCCGCTGGGCGAGCTCTCCTTGAATGCGGCGCTCGAGCGAAGCCGCATCACCCTGCGTCGCGGCCTTGGGAAAGCGGTCGCGCTGCCGGCCCAGGGCCTCGAGTCCCTGACGCAGCTCCCGATCTCCACCGATGCGGTACAGCGCGAACGCCTGCCAGTAGAACGCGTCGGGAGCGTAGCCCGATCGGGGGAAACGCTCCGGAATCTGACCGAACAGACTTGCCGCACTCCGGTAATCCCGGCGATTGAGCATCTCGCGCGCGCGGCGGTATAAGGAATCCGCCGCATCGCCCTGGAGCCAGGGAGCCGGCACAATTGCGACTAAGCCATAGGCCGCCATCTCCACGGCGGGGATGCCGTCGAGATCAGACCTTACCGGGTGGATCCACGACTCCCCTAACCCGGCCATGGCCGCCAGCGCGAGCCCGAACTGCAGGTACTGCATTAGAGCGCTCCTTGGGTTGAGCTCGCACCCGACGGCACGGCTGTCCTCAATCGGGAAAGTACGCCACCCTGCTCGAGGCCTTCGGTGATCAGGTCGAGATCCCGGCTGTTCGGCTGGGGTGAGAGTTGGGCGATCTCAGCCAGGACCAGCTCCAGATCCTGGAGCAGCAGCCGAGTCTTTGCATCGCTCGCGGCGGGAGAATCGAGCAGCAGCCGGTTAGTGGCCAGCAGTTGCCCCGCGGTGGCCGAGGTCAGTCGCTCGTTGCCGCCGCCCCGAAGCGAGGCTCGGAAGAGGGTGAGGAACGCCTCCGACTGGCTGAGATGCTCGGTGGTGGCGATCTGATACGCCGTTCCCTTAGCCCGGGGGGTTTCCGTTGCCACAGTGACCGGTGCCGGCGGCGGCTGCGGCTTCCGCACCGTCAGCCGGCCCAATCCAATGCCGAGGGCGAGAAGAGCCGCGATGCCGGCGGCCCAGCGGAGAGGATGGAGATGACGCTTCTCTTTCCTCTTTGCTTGAATGGCCGCCCACATCTGTTCCCGGGGGGTTTCCGGAGGGTCGTTGTAGTCGCGGGCGGACTCCCGCAACTGGTCGTCGAATCGATCGTCCAACATGGTCATCCGTCCTTGGCAAAGTCCGCGAGGGCTTCTCGCAGCCGAGCGCGGGCCCGAAACAATTGCGCCTTCGAAGTTCCCGGGTGGACCCCCAACGAGGTGGCAATCTCCTCGTGGGTGTAGCCCTCCACGTCATGCATTATGAACACGGCTCGGTATCCGTCGGGCAGGCCGTCGATCGCCTGGTTCAGGCGAGCCTTGAGATCCGGCTCGGCCCGCCGGTCTAGCCGGCCGAGCGGAACCGCGTCGTCCAGGGCGACCTCGCGGTCTCTCAATCGGCGGACCTTCCGTAAGCCATTGAGGGTGACCGAAATCGCAATCGAGCCCAGCCAGGTCGATAAGGCCGACTCCCCGCGGAAGTCTTTCAGGCGACTGAACGCGCGGATAAAAGTCTCCTGAGTGTAGTCCTGAGCCCGGTCGAGATCGCCGGCCATCCGGTAAACCAGCCGGAAGACCCGATCCACGTGGGCGTCGTACAACGCACGCTCGGCGTTCGAGTCTCCCGCCAGCACTCGTCCGATCAGCTCGCGTTCTTCCACCCGGCTCCGGAGCGTAGGGTCGTAACCTTGAACCGTCTCTCTGACACGGTTGGGAGAAGAATCGTTGCTCGGGGGTCAGGAGTCATGAGCCGAAGCAACCCTACGCCCCTTGAAGGCATCTCAACGATACGACCGATTAGCCAATCCGGAATCCACATCTCAGGGGGGGTCAGCATGGTCGAGATACTACGCCGCACGCCGTACGCCGTGTTCCGGGTTCTAGATCGGGAGGGGCGACCCATCGGCGAGGTGATACAGCCGAAGTCTGGACCGGTGGTCGGGCGGGGTGAAAGGACGGTGCTGCTGGTTCGACCGGAGAAGCGAGAAGTGCGGGACAGCTAGGGGGCGCTACTTGCCCACCAGAACCTTCTGTTGGGCGTCCAGGAGCTCCAAGCGTCGGTCGATCACCACGATTTCCCGGTCCGCTCCATCGATGCTGGATGCGGCCTGCGCCCGCTGAGCCTCCAGAGTCTGCTTTTCGAGCTCGCCGATCACCCGATCCAGGCTGGCGCCCGCAGCACCGCCTCCCGGCTTGCGCAGTCTCCCCGCCCGTCGGGTGGCCAGTTGTAATTCCAGCTCCAAGGCCTTCTGAGTAAAACTGGCCAGCTCGGCCCGCTGGATCTCGAGGTCGATTTCCGCCCGCCGCAGCTCCTCGCGTCGTTCCATCAGGCGAATCTCCAACTCGGCCGCCTTCCGCTCAGCATCGAGCCCCAGGCGGTCGGCTTCGCGGTTCTCTTTCCGGGCCAGATTGATCCGCTCCTTGATGCGGTCGATCTCGACCTTCTTAGCCTCGATTCTCCCTCTCGCTCCCAGCCGCATGGTTTCAGCCTGCTGTCTCCTGGTCTCGGCCGTGCCTCCTGCCTCGATCGACGCGCGGAGCTGTTTCTTGATGGCATTGGTATCTCGCGGGGGCACCAGCATGATGAAACTGTCGAAGCCGCCGCTGCTGGCCGCCGTTTGAGCGAGTAGCGCGCGGGGCTCCGCCAGCACCCCGACAAGGAGCAGAAAGGAGCCAGTGGTCAGCAGATATCTCGGAAGCATGTGATCTCTCGGGCTCAATGCGTTTGCCCGACTGAAGCCGGACACACAGCTGCTTGCCGGTCATAGTCATAACCGGGCGTACTGGGAGTATCGGCAGCGACTTAGAGCGCCTTTAGGCGGCCGGCGTCTCCCCTCCGCCTGAGTTCCTGGCGGGCTCGAGAAAGGGAGGAGTAGCCAGCCGTCGACTCATCAGTAACTGCTTGTCACTCCTTGATTTCGGGCACCAGAAGGGAGTTGCTCGCGTCCAGTAGGGTCGACTATATTTGGGTGTTAGCCTGCCCCAGGCTGTTACCGCTTAGCACAGGAACCTCATGACTGCACCGAACGCGCGCGAGCGTATTCTGCCCCGGCTCATCGAAGATGAGATGCAGCAGTCGTTCATCAACTACTCGATGAGCGTCATTGTTTCTCGAGCCCTGCCCGACGTTCGAGATGGGCTCAAGCCGGTCCACCGCCGAATTCTCTACGCCATGAACGAGCTGGGCCTGGTGCCCGGCCGTGCCTATAAGAAGTCCGCTACCGTGGTAGGCGACGTGCTCGGCAAGTATCACCCGCATGGCGACGGCTCGGTCTACGACGCCCTGGTCCGCATGGTGCAGGACTTCTCCCTGCGCTATCCGCTGGTGGACGGCCAGGGAAACTTCGGGTCGGTCGATGGAGATCCTGCAGCGGCCTACCGCTACACCGAGGCCCGCCTCACCCGTATCGCCATGGCAATGCTGGAGGACATCGACCGGAACACGGTCGACTTCCAGGCCAATTTCGACGACCGGTTGCAAGAGCCCACTGTCCTTCCCGCCAAGATCCCCAACCTGCTGGTCAACGGTTCGAGCGGCATCGCGGTCGGTATGGCCACCAATATCCCGCCGCACAACCTCCGGGAGGTGGTGAAGGCGGTGCAGCTGCTGGTCGACAATCCTGAGGCGAGCATCGCCGAGCTTCGTAAGGCCATCAAGGGCCCCGACTTTCCTACCGGGGCGTACATCTACGGTCGGGAAGGGATCAAGGAAGCGTACGAAACCGGGCGCGGACGGGTGGTCATGCGGGCCCGGGCCCAGATCGAGGAGCGCGAGACCGGCAACCGTTCGCAGATCGTGGTGACCGAGATTCCCTATCAGGTCAACAAGGAGAATCTGGTCAAGGCCATCGCGGAGCTGGCGTCAGAGAAGAAGATCGAGGGCATCGTCGGGATCAACGACGAGTCCGACAAGGACGGGATGCGCATCGTCATCGAGCTGAAGCGCGATTCCATCCCGAATGTGGTGCTCAATCAACTGTACAAGCACACCCAGATGCAGACCACCTTTGGCGTGATCATGCTCGCGCTCACCAACGGCGCGCCCAAGATCATGGATCTGAAGGAGCTGCTGCAACACTACATCGATCACCGGCACAGCGTCATTACCCGCCGCACCCAGTTCGACCTGGACGCGGCGCAGGCCCGGGAGCACATCCTCGACGGCTTGAAGATCGCGGTCGATAACATCGACGAGGTCATCAAGATCATCCGCGGCTCCGAGGACGCGGCAGAGGCTGACGGACGGCTGCGGAAACGCTTCAGCTTCAGCGAGAAGCAGAGCGACGCCATCCTGAACATGCGCTTGGCCAAGCTCACCGGACTCGAGATCGAGAAGCTCGAGGCCGAGTTAAAGGAGGTTCGTGCCACCATCAAGGAGCTGAAGGGGATTCTGGCCTCCAAGCCGAAGCGAATGGCCATCCTGAAGGAGGAGATGGAGGAGATCAGCAGCAGCTTCGGTGACGAGCGCCGCACCGAGATCGTGGCCGACCAGGGTGAGTTCACGGTCGAGGACCTGATCGCCGAAGAGGACATGGTCATCACCATTTCCCACAGCGGCTACATCAAGCGGATTCCGATCACCACCTACAAGCGGCAACGGCGCGGCGGCCGGGGCTTGAACGGCGCGGACCTCAAAGCCGACGACTGGGTGGAGCATCTCTTCATCGCCAGCACCCACGACTACCTCATGTTCTTCAGCAACAAGGGGCAGGTCTACTGGCTCAAGGTGCACGAGATTCCCCAGGCCGGCCGCGCGGCGCGGGGGAAGCCGGTGATCAATTGCATTGCGATCAAGCCGGACGAGCAGATCGCGGCCCTGGTGCCGGTGCGAGAGTTTACCGACGACAAGTGCCTGATCTTTGCCACCCGGTTGGGGACGGTGAAGAAGACGGTGTTGTCAGCTTACGGCAACGTGCGGACGACCGGCATTTGCGGGATCAATATCGAAAAGGACGACGAGCTGATCGACGTCCAGATCTGCGACCAGAACAGCGACATCGTGCTCGCCACCAAAGACGGCATGAGCATCCGCTTCCACCAGGGCGACGTGCGGGACATGGGCCGAGCCACGACCGGAGTGAAGGGCATCGAGCTGGAGAAGGACGACGAGGTGATCGGCATGGTGGTGGTCCGTCGCGACGCGACCTTGCTGGTGGTGAGTGAAAAGGGCTTTGGCAAGCGATCCGAGCTGTCCGATTACCGGGTGCAGAAGCGGGGTGGCAAGGGCATCATCACCCTCAAGAAGACCGACAAGACCGGTCCAATCGTCGCGCTCAAGGAGGTAATCCCCGACGATGAGCTCATGATGATCACCCGACATGGGGTGATCATCCGGCTCCCGGTGGATGGAATCCGGGTCATCGGCCGGAACACCCAGGGCGTCAAGGTGATGAATCTCGATTCCGGCGACGCCGTGGTGGATGTCGCCCGCGTAGTGAAGGAAGACGAAGGAGGAGCTGAAGAAGCTGCCGGCGGTGAGGAGGTCACCCCGACGGCCGCCCTGGAGTAAGGTTATTCTTGACCATGGCTTACGCAGCCGAATCCCGGGCCGACTCCGCCTCCCGAGTTCTCCCGGGACAGCGTTCCTCCGTCCCGCTCGAGGCGCTCCGGGCCGCTGCCCGGGGCCTCGACGGCATCGTGGTACGAACCCCGCTGGTCGAAATCGCGGAGCTCAGTAGCAAGGTAGCTCTTCCCGTATCGCTCAAGTGCGAGCAGCTCCAGCCGGTCGGGGCCTTCAAGATCCGGGGCGCCTTCACAGCGGTGTCCCGGATCCCTCCCGCGGAGCGCGCGCGGGGAGTGATCACCTACTCCAGCGGCAATCACGGTCAGGCCGTCGCTTATGCAGCCCGGCGTCTGGGCATTCGTGCTGTCGTGGTGATGCCCCAACGAGCTCCCGCCGTGAAGGTTGACGGGGTCAAGCGGCTTGGCGGCGAGGTGGTCATCGCGGGCAACAGCTCTGCCGAGCGATACCAGCAGGCACAAGCACTGGCGCTAGACGAAGGGCTTGCCATGGTTCCCCCATACGAGAGCCTCGACGTCATCGCAGGACAGGGAACTTGCGGCCTCGAGATCCTCGACGAGCTGCCCACCGTCGAGACCATTGTGGTGCCGGTCGGGGGCGGCGGACTCATCGCCGGCATAGCCGCTGCCGTGGCCGCCATCAAGCCGTCGGTCAGGGTGATCGGGATCGAGCCGGTGGGTGCTCCCAAGCTCGCCCGGGCGTTGGAGGCGGGCCGGCCGGTAAAACTGGACCACACCGAAAGCATGGCGGACGGGCTTTTGCCGCTGTCGATCGGGGAGCTTCCTTTTGCCGTGCTGTCAACGATAGTGCGGGAAGCGATTCAGGTTACCGAGGAGGAGATCGCGGGCGCGGTGCGCTTCCTGTATCGCGAGGGGGGACTCTCGGTAGAACCGTCCGGCGCCGTCACCACTGCCGCGCTCTTGAGTGGACGGTTGCGGCCGACCGGGCCTACCGTCGCCGTGGTGAGCGGGGGCAATGTTGACCCCGCGTTGTTGCAGCGCCTGGTGCAATGATGTCGGTCGCGCCGAAGATCCTCGTGGCCGACGACGACCAGGCGCTGTCGCGGACGTTGTCCTGGATTCTCAAGGAGAACGGCTACGACGTCTTCACCGCTCCTGGGGGCGAGCATCTCTTCGAGCATCTCACCGCCGAACAGTTCGATCTGCTCCTGCTCGACATCATGATGCCCAAGGTGGACGGTCTCCAGCTGCTCCAGCGGGTCAAGGCGGATCCCCGTTTCAAGGACCTCCCGGTCCTGATGATCTCGTCCATGCCGCCGGAAGAGGCCACCGTGCGCTCGCTGGGCCTCGGCGCCGCCGATTTCATCCCCAAGCCATTCCGGGTGCGCGAGCTTCTGGCCCGAGTAAAGGCCCACCTCCGGGTAGGGCGCGAGCTGAACCAGGCCCGGGCGGAGGCGCGGTCCCGCTCCGAAATGATGGACATCATGCAGGAGGTGACTGCGTCGCTCAAGCCGCAAGAGATCTTCAGCATCCTGGTCCGGAGAGTGGCTCAGGCCCTCAGTATTGCCCGCTGCTCGATCATCATGGCCGGTCCCGACGATGAGACCGGGACGGTGGTGGCCGCGTTCGAAAATCCCATGCTGCACAATTTACAGGTGGACCTCAGGCGCTATCCGGAGATCCGCCACGCCCTCGCCACCGGTGAGGTGGTGCTGGTTCGGGACGTGCAGACCGACGCTCTGTATCGAGGTATTCGGGATGAGTGGGAGGCGGAAGGCCGGCCGGTAGAAACCCGGTCGGCGGTGGCGCTGCGGTTTTCTCTGCGACAGCAGCCGGTCGGCGTCT
Organism: Gemmatimonadales bacterium; assembly: GCA_035997125.1. Taxonomy (GTDB): domain Bacteria; phylum Gemmatimonadota; class Gemmatimonadetes; order Gemmatimonadales; family GWC2-71-9; genus CAVVWJ01. The sequence goes on along the minus strand of DASYIX010000106.1, from coordinate 2,741 downwards.
TCTTCCTGCGGACCACCAGCGAGGATCCCCCGCTCAACGAGCACGACGTCCATTTCGCGGAAGAAGTAACCAACGCCGCGGTGGCCGCGCTGGAGCGGGCCTATGATCTGGAGAACGCCGTGCTGGGCCAGGAGCAGATGCGCCACCTGGCGGAGACGGACCCGCTCACCAACTGCTTCAACCGTCGGGCTCTGATGGACAAGCTGGAACAGGAAATGGATCGGGCAGCGCGGTACGCCACCATGCTGACCGGCATGATGGTGGACATCGACAACTTCAAGCAGATCAACGATACCTATGGCCATCTGGTAGGCGACCGGGTGTTGAAGCAGCTGGCCAACCTGTTGAAGCGGGAACAGCGCTCGGTGGATATCGTGGCCCGGTACGGTGGCGAGGAATTCGTGGTCCTGCTGCCGGAAACGACCAGCGCGGAGTCACGCAACTTCGCCGAGCGCATCCTGCGCCGGGTGGCCACCCACGATTTCGGCGAGCCGGGGCGGCCGGTGCGCGTCACCATCAGCATCGGCATTGCTTCCTACCCCGACGAGCGGGTGAGTGACGCGGAATCTCTCCTCCGACTGGCCGATACTCACCTCTACCGGGCCAAGAGCGATGGCCGGAACCGGTTCCGCGATTGAGTAATCGGCGTTGCCCACGCTGTCAGGCCACATACGCTGCACCCGCACGGTTCTGCGTCAAAGATGGCTCGCTCCTGGTCGAGAGCGATAAGCTACCCAGCACCAACGAGAAGTCTCCCCTCCCCGGCTCGAGGGCCTCGTCCCGTCCTTCGGGCGACCCCTCGGCTCTGGCTCCAGGATCCAAGGACCAGGTGCCGTCAAGCCTGGCGTCGCTCACCGGCCAGGTGCTCGACCAGCGTTATCACATCACTCGCAAGCTGGGTGAAGGCGGGATGTCCTACGTCTACCAGGCGCAGGAGATCGAGACCGGACGAGCGGTGGCGGTCAAGATTCTCATTCCCCGCCTGTCTCGAGATCCCTCGTCGGTCGAGCGCCTCCGCCGCGAGGCCACCATCGCCACCAGGCTCAGCCATCCCAACGTCTGTCCTATCCTCCGCATGGGCGAGACAGCGGATCACCTGATCTACCTGGTGATGCCATTTCTGGAGGGAGAGCCCCTCAGCGAGCACGAGACCCGGCGGGGACCTTTTCCGTTAGCCGAGGGGATTCCACTGCTGGTTCAGATGTGCGAGGGATTGGGTCACGCGCATGATCTTCAGATCATTCATCGGGATCTCAAGCCCGAGAACGTGATGCTGGTCCCCGAACCCGCGGTGCCGACGGGCTTCCGGGCAGTGGTGATGGACTTCGGCCTGGCCAAGGAGAGACGTGCCGGCCCGGACGTCGTGAAGCTGACGGCGACAGGAATCGTGCTGGGCACGCCGGAGTTCATGAGCCCGGAGCAGATCCGGGGTAAGCCGCTGGACGGGCGGAGCGATGTTTACGCGCTGGGGATTCTCGCGTTCGAGATGTTCACCGGACAGCTGCCATTTACCGGGAAGAGCGCGCAAGAGACGATGATCGCGCGCCTCAGAGGAGCGCCGCTGCCACTGCGCGAGGTCAAGGCCGACCTGCCGGCCAAGCTCGAAACAGTGATCAGCAAGGCTCTCTCGGTGAACCCTGGCGACCGCTACGGCTCCATGGCGGAGCTGGCGCACGCATTCGAATCGTCGGCAAGCACGGGAGTGTTGGGGAGGCTATTTAGGCGCTGACGGAAGAGACGAGAAAGGATCCACGCATATGAGACAAACCTTAGTCCTGCTGGCGATAGCGCTCTGCGCCGCCTGCACCCGCGAAAAGGCCGGGAACGCTTCGGCCTCCGTTTACACCTCTGACTCCGACAGCAGCGCGCGAGAAAGTGGCGTTGAAGGTACCAACAGCGGTTCGGAGCTCCAGGCGCCACGGCTGCTTCCGGCCATCCAGAACCAGTTGAACTTGATGGCCAAGGGGGGCCAGCCGGCCAACCCCGATAATCTGACGGCTTACAAGAACATGGCCGGCGACCTGATCAACTCGATGATCGCCGATATCTATCGCGCCGGCTATGCCGATTCAGGCCACTTTCGAGCCCTGAGCGATTCGGTTCTCAGTGAACTCGGCGGAGGAGCCGGTACTCCCTCCAAGATTGGCCGCTCTCAGCTGCCCCAGCACATCCAGCGGATGCGGCGGCTGATCGCGCTTTACCAACAGGCCATCAAGAACGTCCCCACCAGACAACCGTAACCTCCCAGGCTGCCCCGGGCTGGAGCACAGTCATTCATCCATACTGCCCACTCCGTGCAGGGGCGCAGTAACAGGAGGAACCTATGGTCAGCCCGGCAGGGGACGCTCAACTAAAGGATCTTCGGAGGCCGTCCCTTCAAACGCCGATCGAAGTGGCGGCCTCTCCGTATTCCTACGGAGCCAGCTCTCCGGGTGATCGCGGATTGTGAGCTTTTTGGGCCCGTCCTACCGTTGTGGGTGCCCCAGAGTCCCTCTTTCCATGTCGTTGGCGTCAGCCACCATACAGTCCCGGTCGACGAGCGCGAGCGGTTTGCCTTCAGCCGCGCCGAGACTCTGGCTCTGCTGGAGAGTCAGCGGCTAGCCGGCAGGTCAGCGCTGCTGCTCTCCACCTGCAATCGCTGCGAGCTCTATTGGAGCGGGGACGGTGACGGCGAAGCATGGTTTCGAGATCGGGCACAATCACGCGGTGTCGCGCCGCCCACCTCGCTCGACCGGTACGAC
>DASYIX010000105.1:0-4549 GCA_035997125.1 Gemmatimonadales bacterium | reverse complement strand
GCGTTTCTGGTCGCCCAGCCCTGGATCGTGTGCGCCCCGCTCTGCCTCTTCAATGGGCACGCCAAGGTCGCCCTGGCTGCGTCACAGTACCAGGACCACGTCATCCACTGCCACTCCGCCAAGTCGATCCAAAGCGAGCTCCCCGCCGTCCAAGCGCTCGGCACCATGCTCCCGGCGCGAGTGGTTCAGCTGGTACCATCGTTTCGAGTGGTCACCATCCGCTTTGCATCGCCCGCTATAATCCATCTTCAGCAGATCCCTTCCGCCGATCCGCCTCCTCCGCGATCCGTCTAAGCAGCAAGCCAGCATCACAATCCTGACGTAAAGGACGGCACCGGCCATCGGCAGGCCGCCGTCGGCATTCGGCTGCTGCGACCCTTGGAGGAGGCTCATGAGGCGTACGATGCTGTTGCTGCTTGGTGGACTACTGGGGACAGTGCCCGCGGCGGCCCAGCAGCCCTCTGACACCCTGGATCAAGCGATCGACCTGGGGAATCAGTCGGGAGACCTGGGTGCGAGCGACCGCTTTCCCCTCCAGATCACCGGGTTTGGAGTGGGCAACTACAGCTATGCCGGCCGCACCGGCGAGAACTCGTTCTCGGCCAGCAAGGTGGCGGTGGCGCTGTTCCGCGAGATCACCAGCCGGGCCTATGTCTTCGGCCAGCTCACCACGGCGCTGGCAGAACCAACGACGCCGGGTGGTGAGCCCAGCACCTCGATCGACATCGACAACTTGCTCTTCTCGCTGGTGCCCTCCGGCGCATCCAACGTCGCGCTGAATTTTGGGAAGATCGATCTCCCCATCGGGTTCGAGCGGGACGACGAGCCGCTCAACTTCCTGGTGAGCCCGAGCTTCAACTTCGAGCTGGCCCGGCCGGTGAAGATGGTGGGACTGGAGAGCACCTGGCGGCTGAGCCCGACGACCGGGGTGGATGCATTCCTGTTCAACGGTTGGGACACCGACCTCGACCCCAACCACGGCAAGAGCGCCGGCGCCCGGGTGGAGTTTCTGCCCCGCTCCGGCGTGACCCTCGGCTTGAGCGGGCTCTACGGCGAAGAGGGCGACCCTGGCGCGACCAACAACCGCTACCTGCTGAACTTCGACTACGCGGTGCAGCCTGCCTGGGACTGGGTCGTGGCCGGGGAGGCCAACTACGGCGGTGACCAAGGCGTCCTGCCCACCGGCGGCGATGCGACCTGGGGCGGCGGCATGGTCACCGTCCTCCACCGCTTCACCCGGCACTGGGGCCTGGTGGGACGGGCCGAGTTCTTCCGGGACGGCGACGGCGCCCGCACCGGGACTACCCAGACCCTCGAGTCCTACACCATCGCTCCCCTCTATTCGTTGGGGGTCGGACGGGAAGGGATCTTCGCCAACGTGCAGAACACCACGGTGCGGATCCCCCGGCTCCAGCTACGGGGAGAAGTCCGCTACAACCACTCGAACGCAGCCTTCTTCGACACCGACAGCGGGCCGGATACCTGGAACATCGAGTACCGGCTCCAGCTCGTCACCGTCTTCTGAGCCGCCCATGGACCTCTACCGCTTACGCGACGCGCCCCGCCCGGTCAAACTGGCGGCGGTGCTCTTCCTGCTGGTGCTGGGCTACTCGTATCTGTTTGCCTTCCTGATGGTGAAGACCTGGAGCGGGCTCACGCCGTCGTCAGTGCAGGCGACCTACGTGCCGGGGCCGAAGATGGATATGGCCGCCTTCCCCGAGCACTCCACCAGCACCGAGAAGCCGCTGGATCTGGGGAGCGTCCCGGAGATGAAGCACACGGTGGACACCAACCTGCTGATCCAGGACAGTCACATCCACATCATGATCTATGCGATCGTGGCCGCGCTCGAGTCGGTGATCATCTTCGGCCTGGGCTGGCCCGGCTGGTTCCGCGACTGGATGATCGTCGCCGCCTTTGGCTTTGGGGCGCTCGACTTTGCCGGCCAATGGCTGATGAAGGCCGGGCTCCCCGGCTTTGCCTGGCTCACCATCGCCTCCGGCTGGGGGATGGCTCTGGTCTATCTCATCGTCCTGGGCGGAACCCTCCGCGCGGTCACCACCCGCCGAACGGTATAGGAGAATCTCATGCACGCTCGATATCTCTCTCCCCTGCTCCTGGCGCTGCTGCTGGGGGCCCGCCATCCCACGCCGACGGTGGTCCTGGTCAAGCAGAACGACGCGATCCGGATGGCTCTGCCAGGTGCGAGCCAGTTCTTTGTCCGCCAGGTGACGATCGGCAAGGACGATCTCGCCCGGATCCGGAAGGAGGTGGACTTCTCGCCCGAGGATCCCGACCTCAATTTCTATCTGGGCAAGACCGGAGACGGAAAGCTCGCGGGCGTGACCCTGTTCCCCCAGATCAACACGATGCACGGGCCGGTCGAGGTCGGGCTGACCTTGAAACCCGATGGGACGGTCGCGAGCGTGGTGGTCACCAAGGCCACGGTCGAGACCAAACCCTGGGTGGAGGAAGCGGTGGCGGCGGGCCTGCTCAAGCGGTTTCAGGGCCTGCGCTCCGGCGACGACGTGAAGCGCGCCCTGGGAGGGCTGTCGCCCGGGCAAATCGGCCAGATGCCGTATTGGGAGGCCGAGGTGATTGCCGCGGCAGTGAAGCAGGGGCTGGTGCTGCATCACCTGCTATTCCACGAGGCCGCAACCTAAAGGAGAGCGCGGACCGAGAAAGACGACTGCGGCTTACGGCGTATACAGCTCGTTGGCGGTGTACGCCGCGCCCGCACGGCCGCCTACTGCAAAGATTTTCGGGTTACCGGATGGAGTGACGAACGAGGCGGCTGCGGGGTTGAGGCGACCGGTTGGCAGCGCGTTCTTTTCCTTCCAGGTGTTCGTCACTGGATTGTAGGCCAGGACGCTTCGACCTCCGTGACCGCTGCCTATCAGGTAGAGCTGGTCCTGGATCACGGCCCCTGCGGCATCGGTTAGCTCGAACGGGAGAGGAGCGAGCGTCTTCCACGTATTGGTGGCCGGATCGTAGACATCGAGATTGTCGGTGGGAAAGCCGTTCACGTCGAAGCCTCCCGCGACATAGAGCTTGCCCTTGATGACCCCGCCGGCGCCGAGCACGTGGGGGTGGGGCGCCCAGGCCAGGGATGTGTTCCAGGCATTGGTGGCCGGATCGTAGCGATAGAGCCGCCGATCGATGAAGTGGGTGCAATCGCTGCAGAAGCCGAAGACCACGTACAGCTTGCCGCCAATGACTCCGGTCACCCCGTCGTACGTGTGCCGGGGCATATTGGCCAGGACGGTAAACGCGTCGCGGACGGGATCGTAGGACACCAGAGCGTTGTCCGCTTCGGGGCCATTCCCATGCTCGGTGAGGCCGCCCGACAGGTATAGCTTCCCGCTGATGACGCCCACGCCGTTGGATTCCACGATGGCGCCCTGCGCCTTCTTGGTCTGCCAGGAGTTGGTCACGTAGTTGAATGCCTCGACCGCGCCGACCGGCTGGTCCATCTGGTCCCTGCCCCCGATCGAGTAGAGCACCGGCTGACCGGCGGAATTATTGACCACCGCGGCGACGTGAAATACCCGCCCGGTGGGAATCGGACGCTTTGCCGTCCACCGGTTGCTGGCCAGCGCCAGCTCGGGGGCGGCACTGGAATGATCACCAATCGCGTCGGGCTGGGTGGGAGTGCTGTCGTTACAGGATGCGAGGATAATCACACCGGATGCCAGCACCGGCGTCAGAGGTATGCGTCTGAGCATGATCCTTTTCTCCTATGAGTCCACGCCGCGAAAGCGGCGAGGTAGCAGTCAGGGGGGTGGGTCTCAGCCTAACGGCCCCCACCCCGGTCTGGAGGGCAGGGGTCTCGGGGAGTCTTGCTGTGCCGAGGGCTACGGCGTATAGAGCTCGTTGGCGGTGTAAGCCTGGGACCCCCGGCCGCCCACCGCCAGGATTTTGGGGTTGCCCGACGGAGTCACGAAAGAGGCCGCTGCCAGGTTGATGCGGCCGGTGGGCAGCGCGTTTTTTTGCTTCCAGGTGTTGGTCACCGGATCGTAGGCCAGGACGCTCCGACCGCGATGCCCGCCCCCTATAAGGTAGAGCTGGTTCTGGATCACGGCCCCCGCGGCAGCGATTACCGGGAAGGGGAGTGGAGCGAGCGTCTTCCACGTATTGGTGGCCGGATCGTACACGTCGAGAGTATTGCTGGGATTCCCGTTCGCGTCTCCTACACCTCCGGCGACATAGAACTTGCCCCTGATGACCCCGCCGGCGCCGAGCGCGTGGGGGTGGGGCGCCCAGGACAGAGATGTGTTCCAGGTGTTTGTAGTCGGATCATAGCGATAGAGCCGCCGATCGGTGGCGTGGGTGCAATCGCTGCAGAAGCCCACCACTACGTACAGCTTGCCGCCGACCACTCCGGTCACTCCGTCATAGGTGTGCCGAGGCATGTTCGCCTTGAGGGTGAACGCGTCCAGCACCGGATCGTAGACCACCAGAGTGTTGTCCGCTTCGGCGCCATCCCCATGCTCGGTGAGGCCGCCGGACAGGTAGAGCTTCCCTCCGATGACGCCTACACCGTTGGACT
>DASYIX010000104.1:0-12848 GCA_035997125.1 Gemmatimonadales bacterium | reverse complement strand
CCTTCGAACAATCGCTCGCCGGCGCCGAGCAGAATCGGGGCCAGGTGAATCTCCATCTCGTCCACCAGGCCGGCCCGCAGATACTGCTGGGCCGCGTGCGCCCCGCCCGCGAGCGAGACATCCTTGCCCCGGGCGGCCCGCCGCGCCTGCTCCAGGGCCCCCTCGATGCCGGTGGTGACGAAGGTGAAGCTGTTGCCGCCCTCGAGTGTGAGCGGCGGGCGTACGTGGTGGGTCAGCACGAAGACGGGGTGGTGATACGGTGGATTGTCGCCCCACCAGCCGGTCCACGGCTCCTTGGTGTCCCACGGACCCGGGTGACCGCCGAACATGTTGCGGCCCATGATAGTGGCGCCGATGCCGGCAAACGACTCCTCGACCACTCGGGTGCTCTGGTTGACCTCTCCGCCCTCTAGGCCGTGCATCGCCCTCCAGACGGCCAGAGGGAACACCCACTCGTGCAGCCGATGCCCGCCGATGCCGAGCGGATTCTCCGTGCTCTGCTGTGGTCCCGCGGTATAGCCATCGAGGGACATGGCGATTTGGAAGCGCAGCTTGGCCACGATAGACTCAGGCCGGCTGGTCGGCACCGACGTGGAGCGCCTGGTCCGCGGCCGCCACGGCGCGGTCGATGTCATCCCCAGTAGTGCGCCAGCTGGAGACCGACACCCGCATGCAGCGCTTGCCCCGCCAGGTGGTGCCGGTAAAGAACGCCTCTCCAGTGGCGTTGATGGCCGCCATGACCTCGTCGGTCCTGCGATCGTGATCTTCCTCGGTCGCGCCCGGCCGAGCGTCGTAGAACCGCAGCAGGCCCTGATTGATCTGGGGGACGCAGATTACTCGCGCATTCGGCAGGGCGCCGATGCGGGTGACGATGTCATGGGCATGCCGACAACAGCGCGTGATGAGATCCGCCAGGCCGGTGCGTCCCAGCTCTCGGAGGGCGGCCCAGGTGGCAAAGCCTCGCGCCCGGCGCGAATGGTCCGGCGTCCAGTCGAGCTGGTCGCGCGCGTCTTTCGCGTGGACGAGGTAGCTCGCGTGATGCTCCATCGCGGCGCGATGATCTTCCGGATGCGCCACGAAGGCATAGCCACAGTCGTAGGGGACGTTAAGCCACTTGTGTCCGTCGGTGGCCCACGAATCGGCCAGCTCGGCGCCGGCGAGCAAGTGCCGCAGCTCCGGCACCGCGTTGCACCAGAGTCCCATGGCGCCATCGACATGCACCCACGCCTGGGCCTCGTGGGCGAGGGCGATGAGCTCGGGAAAGGGATCGAAGGCGCCGCAGTTGACGTCGCCCGCCTGGAGCACCACGATCGTGGGCCGCTCGGGCTCACTGTCCAGGGCGTCCCGTAGGGTGTCCGGCGTGAGCTGCCCGGCGGAGTCGCTCGGCAGGACCACGATGTTGACCACCCCGATGCCGAGGAGCTTGGCCGCACGCGTAGTGGTGCCGTGCACCTCACTCGACGTGAGGACCCGGAGACGCGGCGCGCCGGCCAGCCCCTCACGATTGACGTCCCAGCCCGCCCGCGCGAGCACCGCGTGCCGCGCCGCTGCCAGGCAGGTGACGTGGGCCATCTGGCACCCGGTCACGAGGGCGAATGAGGCAGACGCCGGCAGGCGCAGGACGTCCTTGAGCCAGGCGCCGCAGACTTCCTCGACCACCGCGGCCGCGGGACCACAGGCATAGAGGCCCGCGTTCTGGTCCCAGGTGGCGGTGAGCCAGTCGGCGGCGAGCGCCGACGGGAGGCCGGCACCGATCACCCAGCCGTAGAAGCGGCCTCCGGCGCTGCCGAGAAGACCGCCGCCCGTCTCTCGGACGAGCTCGTCGATGACGGCGACCGGGTCCGCGCCGTCGTCAGGCAAGGGGCGGGAGAAGCGGCGTCGCAGCTCGGCAAGGGGCGTAGTGGTGGCGACGGGTGCAGCGTCGAGTGAGCCGAGATAGGAGATGGCCAGCTCGGCGGCTCGCTTCAGGGTGGACCGCTGTTTGGAGTCGAAGGGCATAGAATCGTGTGGGTGCGGATCGGCTGCGGTGGTTGACTGCGCGCACAATCCTACGTTTGTCAGCGCTTCTGCGCCACCGTCCTCCGCCTGCCTGGCTGTCCCCCCACCTTCCCGTCCTTCCCGTCCTTCCCGTCCTCGTTACTCTCAATGCGATGTCATCCCTCACCGATCACTTCGATGGCCGCCGATTTTTCAATCCCAACGGCGCGAACGGGCAGCCGTTCTGGAGAGTGCCGCGTCTGCTGCTCACGTCACGGACAAAGTGGCCGTCGCAGGTTCCGGTCGAGTCGAGGCGGCCCCCGAACCCCGGGCCGGACGAGGTGGTGGTCACCTTCATCGGCCACGCCAGTTTTCTGATCCAGGCCGGCGCCACCAACGTGCTGATCGATCCGGTGTACTACGAGCGGGCGAGCCCGGTCTCGTTCGCCGGGCCCCGCCGGGTCAGGGCGCCGGGTGTACGATTCGACGATCTGCCTCCGGTGTCGCTCGTGCTCCTGAGTCACAATCATTACGATCACTGCGATCTCGGGACCCTGCGGCTACTGGATCGGCGTTTTCATCCACGGGTGGTGACACCGCGGGGCAATGGCCGGCTGCTCCGGTCGGCCGGCATCCGTCAGGTCGAGGAGCTCGATTGGTGGGAACACTCAAGCACGGCACCACTCCCGATCAGGGTGACGCCGGCCCAGCATTTCTCGGCCCGCGGTCCGTTCGACCGGAACCGGGCACTCTGGGGCGGATTCCTCATCGAGGCCGGAGGCCTCCGCATTCTCCATGCGGGGGATTCCGGGTATGGGTCGCACTTCCGCGACATCGGTGCGCGGCTGGGCCCGATCGATCTCGCGCTGCTCCCGATCGGGGCCTACGAGCCGCGCTGGTTCATGAAAGACATCCACATGAATCCGGCGGAAGCGGTGCAGGCGCATCTCGATCTGGCGGCGCGACGGAGCATCGCCATGCACTACGGGACATTTCAGTTGACGCCGGAGGGGATCGATGAGCCGGTTCGTGAGCTGGCGAAGGAGTTACGGGAACGCGGCCTGCCGGCGGAGCGGTTTCGGACTCTGGAGGTGGGGGAGTCGGTCGCCCTGTCGCAATGACTCTCACCGGAGATACGGCGCCACGTTCCCCGCAATCCGCTCGAACTCGGCCTCCGTCAGCGGCAGCCTTCTGAACGCCGCCCACCCCTCGCGAGGCCGAAGATTTCCGCCCAAGGCCGCATCCGAGCCATACAGGATCCGATCGACGCCAATCTGACGGATCCGTTTGGTCACCAGCGCCGCGGTGGCCGCCGAGATCTTCGGGTCGACCACGGTGGCGACGTCGAACCAGAGCCGCCGGGTTCGCGGGTCCCGCTTCTCCACCGCCTCGGCGAGCACGGCCATCACGCTATCCACCGGTGGGTCATCGTATCCGGGGCCGGAGCCGGCCAGGTGCGCCACCTGGACCATGACGTCGGGGGCAGCCGGCAGCAGCTGCTCCAGGAACGCGCGCGCCTGCACCAGGCCGTATGGCCGGTTCCTCGAAATGGACGCCCGGAGGTGCACCACGATCGCCATTTTATGCTCGTTCGCCGCCTGGAAGACTCGGCGGAGCTGTGCGACGTGGTCCGGCTTCTCCAGCTGCACGTCCGAGTTGCCGAAATGGAGCTTGATGCCATAGCGGAGCAGCGGGTCCGTGGCACAGCGGGCGAGCTCGTCGAGGGCGTACTGCTTGAGCGGGTTGAAGCTGCAAAAGGCGCGAAGCCGGTCGGGATACTCCGCCGCCTGGGCGGCGTTCCAATCATTCTCGGCCCGGACCTTGGCGTACTCGTCGGGCACGGATCGCGCCGGGCTGCCGTAGATGTAGGCAACGGATAGCAGCAGCGCCTTGCGAATGCCAGCCGAATCTAGCAGGGCCACGACATCGCGCGCCGTGATCGGTTGCATGGCGTGAGTGGTGTCGAGCATCGCCACCATGGAAGGGCTGAAGAGGTGCTGGTGGTGATCGGCGATGGGAGTAACCTGGCCGGCCGCGCAAGCAGGGGCCAGTAGGTTCACTGCCAAGGCGAGAGCGTGCCGGTTCATCTAGACCTCGAGCTGCCGCCGAGGGGGTGGTAGGGAGGGATCAAAACGTGATGACACTGGCAATATCAGCGACGGGACGGATGCTACAATCGCCAATGAGTGCCCTAAGACGAACCTCCGAGAAGTGCTCGGATCGCAAACCGCCGTCGGTGACGAGATATTCGGAGGTTTCCTCGACGACTGAGTGCCCGAAGCGGCGGTACCATTCCCGCCGAGCGGTCACCGAGGCCTCTGAAAAGACGGATATGAGCCGCGTGTGCGGCTTTGGAGCCAGTCGCCGCATCTCCCGCAGGACGCCGGGCTTGTCGGCCATGGTTCCCCACGTGTTGGTGAGGCAGATTGCAAAGTCGAAGACCGTATCGATGGGAATGGCGGTGGCATCGCCGGTGATGAAGTGCACGTGGCCGGCGCCGGCGCGGTGCGCCGCCTCAGCGATGTAGCCCCGCTCATAGTCCACCCCGACGCCGAGGCGGAGCCGGTCCCGGAGCAGGACCAGATGCCGGCCGGTGCCGCAGCCCACATCGAGGACCCGCATCCCTTCCTTGATCACGTCGCGCAGGAGGTCAAGCTCGGCGCGCAGGAAGGCCTGGATCTCCGGCGGTTGTGTGGCCGGGTCCAGTGCCCGGTTCAGTAACCCAGTGGCGTAGACGTCGTCGTTCGACATGATAGCCTCAGCGACGGTTGCGGCGACCCCTTTTGGCCCGTCGCGCCACCGCGAGGGCCGCCTCTACCCAAGCTCCTAATGCCTCTGGATCCTCGAGCACGTCCGCGGGCACCTCATAGTACTGCATCTCCTCTCCGCCTTCTCCGTACGGGCGGAACGGCGCCATGCCCCGGCCCTCGAACTGGGAGCGCGTCGTGTCATCCACCTTGAAATACAGCGTGTCGTCATCCACTAACGCGAAGAAAAATTCGGCCGCGTAGATCCCGACGCCACCGAACATACTCCGCGCCCGTATCCCCGGCGTGGTCCGCGAGAGCTGCTCCAGGACAAAGGTTCGAAAGCTGGGGCTGACGCTCACCGTCAGCCTCGTTCCGCTTCCTGCTTCAAGTCACTGGCGAAGCGCGCGAACACTGGCCCGAAGGTACGCACGCCTTTGAAAACGGGGGCGAAGCCCCCGGTCCACGTCATCCGCTCGTTGGGCACGACGCCCGAGACCGTGGGGGTGGCGGTCGCCCTGATGTTGGCCTCAACCCGGCACGACATTGAAAAGGCCCGGCGGGTCTGCGCGATCGTCGGTTCTGTCATTTCAGAAGTCTTACCGCCTCACTGCCGTACCGCTAGCTTCCCCGCAAATGGACCCTCTCTCCGACCTTCTGCGAGTGGTCCGCCTCGATGGCGCCTTCTTCTACGCGGTCGAGGCGGCGGAGCCCTGGATCGTAGAATCGGCGCCGGCCAAGGAGCTGAAGCCCCAGATCCTCCCGACCGCAGAGCACCTGATCTCCTATCACATTCTCACGGGGGGTCATTGCTACGTCCGGCTGATCGGCGAGAATCCGGTCGAGATGCTCCCTGGCGATGTGATCGTCTTTCCTCATGGCGACCCCAATGTGATGTCCAGCGGGCGAGACCTCCACGCTCCCGGCGTCACCACCAGCTTCCCCGACCGCTATCCCCACACTGTCATACTGGGTAATGATGGTCCCCCGGCCGCGACGTTCGTCTGTGGTTTCCTGGGCTGCGACCGCCGGCCGTTCAATCCACTCCTCGCCTCGCTTCCCCGCCTGCTCCACATGCGTAAGATGTCCAGCACCTGGCTCGACGGCTTCGCCCGGCAAGTGACCCAAGAGTCCCAGCTCGGCCGGCCCGGAGCCGACGGCGTACTCACCCGGTTGGCCGAGCTGATGTTCATCCAGCTGCTGCGCCGCTACCTGGAGGAGCTGCCTCAGGGACAGACCGGCTGGCTCGCGGGACTCCGGGATGAGGTCGTCGGGCGAGTTCTGGGGCTGCTGCATAGCCGGCCGGCCCATTCATGGAGCCTGGAAGAGCTGGCGCGGGAGGCGGCCTCGTCGCGATCCAATCTGGCGAAGCGGTTCACCGAGCTCGTGGGCCAGCCGCCGATGCAGTATCTGGCGCAGTGGCGGATGCAGGTGGCGGCCAACCTTCTGACCCAGAGCGGGGCCAAGATCGCCGCGATCGGCGCGGAGGTGGGCTACGACTCCGAGGCCGCGTTCAGCCGGGCATTCAAGAAAGCGACCGGGGTGGCTCCGGGTGCATGGCGCGAGGCTCGTCGCCCCTCGTAGCTATGGTGGGACGCCGGAGCAGGAAGTAAGGACGATCGGTCATTGGTGAAATCGCTCGCTCCTGGCACAATGATGTGCGCTGCAATCGGGCAGCTATCCATCAGCCAGAGGTGAACAATGAGCCAACGTACCGACGCATTAGCCGATCGTCTCGAGGAGGGAGCGCGCGCTCTTGCCGCATTCGCCGGCCGGCTTACCGAGGCGGAGTGGTATACCCGGGTGCCGAAGGACGGGCGCAAGGTCGGTGTGGTGGTGCATCACGTCGCCACCATGTACCCGCTGGAGATTCAGTTGGCCCAGGTCCTGGCGGAGGGGAAGCCAGTGGCAGGCGTGACCTGGGACGCGGTCCACGAGATTAATGCCCAGCATGCCCGCGAGTATGATGCGGTGACTAAGGAGGCGGCGCTGGAGCTGCTTCGGCGCAACAGCACGGCGGCCGCGGCCGCGATCCGGGCGCTCAGCGATGAGCAACTCGATCGGGCCGCTCCGGTGTCGCTCAACTCCGACGCCCCGCTGACCTGCCAGTTCATGCTGGAGGATCACGCCGTGCGGCACAGCTACCACCACCTGGCCAGCATACGGCGGGCGTGTGCCGCTGTGGGGCGGGCGGCCTAGCCACAAGCAGATCGGGAGTGTGGACGAAGTCGGCCTCCTCGTCATACATTGAGAGGCCGGCGTTTCGTTCTTGGAGGGTTCAATGCGCAACATCGTTCTGCTCCCGCTTGCGGCTCTGGTGGCGGTCGCCGCGGGGTGCGGATCCGAGGTTAGGGAGCAGGCAGGCAGCTCGGTTCCGCGCCGCGATCTCACCCTGGTGACCCAGGGCTCTCAGGTGGAGTTCGCCTCCCCGCTGGAGACGCGGCAGCTGCGTACCCCACGTGGCATCGTCCATCATTCCCAGTTGGCCGTTCGGCTCGCGTCGGTCCCGACACGCGCACCTGTCCTCGCGGTTCCCCAACCGGTAGTCCAGCCAGCCCCCGCGCCCGAGACCCCGCTCAACGATCGGGAGCTTCTGCCCGGGAGGACCGTCACCGTGATCCCGGTGAGCAGCGGTCCCTCTGCCGGCACGGACAAGACCGACGGGCTTCCTGAAGAGCGAGGCCACACGGTGATTGCGCATGGCGGCGGAGGCACCTGTCGAGGTGGCGGCCGCGGCCCTGGCATCGGGATGCCCGCTCCGCGCCCGGACTTTCGGTAGACCGCTCTACGAACGCATTTCCTATCACGAACGGTTCGGGCTTGTATCGCAGCTGCGGCATGCCGTTGCGTCCGTAGTCTCGAACATCGCCGAGGGCACCGGCCGACGAAATGATCGTGAGCTGGCGTCCGAAGCAGTGGGTAGTTCCCCCAAACAGCCCCCAGCTCCTAGCCCAGCCCCCAGCTCCTAGCTCTTCGCTTCTAGCTCCCTTATTATTCGCCCGTTCAATTACTGATCATGGCTTGTCCCATGTGAAGGAGTTGGGGTGGGAATAGGGGCACTGCAGAGAGTCGAGCACGGGCCCAGGTGGCACCGCCGGCCCGACGAGCGTCGCGCTGAGATCCTCGATAGCGCGGTGCTGGTCTTCGGCCGCAACGGCTACAAGCGAACCACGCTGGCGCAGGTGGCCGAGCGGGCGGGCGTGTGTGCCGGCACGGTGTGCCATTACTTCGGCTCCAAGGCGACCCTTTTCGAGGAGGTGATCGCCGAACGGCTGATGCCGTTCGTTGAAATCGAAGAGGCCAGCCTGGCCCAGCACCATGGGCAGGCCCACGACCTTCTCCACCAGCTGCTTCGCCGGTTCTGGGACCGGGCCTGGGAGCCGGGGATCCTCGATCTGATACGGGTGGTGAAAGTGGAGAGCGAGGAATTCCCCGAGTCCGGCCGCTTGCTCTGCCAGCAGCTGGGGAAGCGTTGGCGCCGTCTGTTCGGCCGCATTCTCACCGCCGGCATGAAGAGCGGCGAGTTCCGGCCGTTGGACGTGGACGTAGCCGCCCGCACCATCAGCTACGCCGTCATCGGTGTCGCCGAGAAGGTCTCGGCGTTCCAGGCATACGATCCCCAGATGCCCGAGCGCGAAACCATGTGGCAGACCGTGCGGGAAATGGTTGACCGGTTCGTGCTGGTAAAGCTGCCTCGAGCGGCGAAACAAGGAGAAGTGGCGTGATGGAGATGCATGCTGCGCGCACCCGCGCGCTTGCGACCACGGTCGTTGCCGCGTCGCTATGGCTGGGGGGAGGCTGCAAGAAGAAAGCGGCGCCGCCCACCCCGCCGCCGCCGGAGGTCGCGGTGGTGCAGGTCCAGCCGCAGCGACTCCCCACGTCGTTTGAGTACACCGGAGAGGTGCAGCCCTACCGCCGAGTCGAGGTGCGCGCCCGGGTGGACGGCGTCATCGAGGCACGGCCCTTCACCGAAGGCAGTGTGGTAAAACCCGGGCAGATCCTGTACCGGCTCGACCGGGTAAAGCCGGAGGCGGCGTACCAGTCCGCTCTGGCTCGAGCGCAGAACGCCAAGCGGACTCTCGAGCGCCTGCAGCCACTGGTGAAGGAAAATGCCGTGGCCCAGCAGGACGTGGACAACGCCCAGGCCGAGATGGAGTCCGCCCAGGGCGACCTGGCCCAGGCGAAGAAGAACCTGGACGACGTCATCGTGCGGGCCGAGATCGAGGGTAGGGTGGGGCGCACCAAGCTCGACGCGGGTGCCCGGGTGACCGGGCCATCGGACCTGCTCACCACCATCGACGTACTCGATCCGGTCTACGTGAGCTTCAACCCCTCCACCCAGCAGCTGCTCGCCTGGAAACAGGATTCGAGCGCCAAGAAGCTGATTCAGCGCGGCAGCGCGCTGGCGGTAGGGGCGACCCTGCCCGATGGGAGTCCATTCCCCCGGACCGGCAAGCTCGACTTCGTGGCCCCGTCGCTCGATGCGGCGACCGGGACCCAGGAATTCCGGGCCATCTTCCGGAACCCCGACTACCTGCTGGTGCCGGGTCAGTTCGTCCGGGTGCGCCTCAGCGGATTCACCCGGGACAGTGCGCTGGCCATTCCCCAGCGCGCGATACAGCAGGCGCTCGGCCGCCAGTTCGTCTACGTGGTCGGGAAGGGCGACACCGTGGCGACGCGGGACGTGCAACCGGGGCCCTGGAGTGGCACGCTCTGGATCATCGACAAGGGGCTCAGCCCCGGCGAGCGCGTCATCGTGGACGGAGTGCAGAAAGCCGCCCCCGGCCGCACGGTCAAGGCGGTAGCCTTGGCTGACAGCGCCACGGTGAGCGGCCCGGAAGAGACGGCGAGGGCAGGAGCGGCGGCCAAGTGACTAGCGCACCAGAGACTCCTCGCACCGGGGCGGGGCACGAGGTCCGGTATTTCTTCATCCGCCGGCCGGTGCTCGCCATCGTCATCAGCCTCATCATCACGCTGCTGGGCATCTTCGCCATCCGGCTGCTGCCGATCTCGCGCTATCCCCAGATCACGCCGCCGGCGGTGCAGGTGCAGGCCACCTTCCCCGGCGCCACGGCTGAAGATGTCGCCGAAGCCGTCGCCGCCCCGATCGAGGCGCAGCTCTCCGGACTCCAGGGGTTGCTCTACTACTCGTCGGCCAACGCGAGCGACGGAACGATGAGCCTCCAGATCTATTTCGACGTCAGCCGGAGCCAGGACCTGGCCGCGGTGGACGTGCAGAACGCGGTGAAGCTGGCCGAGCCGCAGCTGCCGGACGCGGTGCGCCAGAACGGGATCACTATCCTCAAGGCCAACACCGACATCCTCGGCGTGGTGGCGCTCACCTCGGACGATCCCCGATTTGACGCCGCCTATCTCACCAACTACATGAAGCTGTACGTCGAGGACGAGATCAAGCGCACGCCCGGCATCGGTAACGCGCTGACGTTCGGCGGCCTCGAGTTCTCCATGCTGATCCAGCTCGACCCCGACCGGATGGCGCAGCTGGGCATCACCACCAGCGACGTCGCCGCGGCGGTGCGGGAGCAGAACGCCACCAGCCCGGCCGGCCGTTTGGGACGGGAGCCCGCTCCTCCGGGCACCGAGCTGACCCTGCCGGTCACCACGCTCGGCCGGCTCAAGACCCCAGAGCAGTTCGCCGACATCGTGGTGCGGGCCAAGGCCGACGGCTCGATCGTCCGCATTCGGGACATCGGCAAGGTGGTACTCGGCTCTCGCAACTACGATCTGGCCGGACGGTTGAACGGCACGCCGGTGGCGCCGCTGCTGCTGTACTTGAGGCCGGGGGCCAATGCCCTCGCCGCCAAGGAGGCGGTGGTCAAGCGGATGGGCGAGCTGTCCCGCAGCTTCCCCCGCGGGGTGCACTACAAGATCCCGTTCGACACCACCCCGTTCGTGAACGCATCGATCAAGGAAGTGGTCATCACGCTGCTCGAGGCGATGGCGCTGGTGACGCTGGTGGTCTTCATCTTCCTGCAGAGCTGGCGAGCGACCTTGATCCCGATGCTCGCCGTCCCGGTCAGCGTGGTGGGGACGTTCCTCGGGCTCTTGTTGCTCGGCTTCACCATCAACGTCCTGACCCTCTTCGCGCTGGTCCTGGCCATCGGCATCGTGGTGGACGATGCCATCGTGGTGATCGAGAATACCGAACGGCTCATGGCCACCGAGGGGCTCCCCGCGCGAATCGCGGCCGATCGCGCCATCCGGCAGGTGGCCGGAGCCTTGATCGCGATCGTGCTGGCGCTCTGCGCCGTGTTCGTGCCGGTCGCATTTCTGGGCGGCGTGACCGGCGAGATGTTCAAGCAATTCGCGGTTACGCTGGTGATCGCGGTCCTACTCTCCGGGCTCGTGGCGCTGACCCTCACGCCGGCGCTCTGCGCCCTCCTGCTTCGGGAGTCGAGCGAGGCGACGCATACCCGCGGCTTCTTCGGGCTGTTCAACCGGAAGTTCCACAGTCTCACCGACCGCTATGCCAACGGCGTGGGCCGAGTCCTCGGCAGGCCCCGGGTCTGGCTCGCCGCCTTCGCCGTGATGGTGGCGCTGGCCGTGACGTTGTGGAAACGGGTGCCCACCGGGTTCATCCCCACCGAGGACAAGGGCTACTTCGCCATCGCCATGCAGCTGCCCGACGCCTCGTCGCTCCAGCGCACCAAAAGGGTGATTCAGCGGGTCGAGGGCTTCCTGCACGAGGAGCCCGCAGTGGTGAACGTGGTCGCGTTCGCCGGCCTCGACGTGCTCACCCGGACCAACCAGACCAACAGCGCCACCGTCTTCATCCTGCTCAAGCCGTGGGAGGAGCGGGGCAAGAACGAGTCCATCGACGCCATCACCAAGCGGATCAACGGCAAGCTCTTCGGGATGAAGGACGCGGTGGGCTTCGCCTTCAACCTGCCGGAAATTCCCGGCCTCGGGTCCACCTCGGGGGTCGAGGTCAACCTGCAGAATCGTTCCGGCAAGGATGTCCGGGATTTTGCCCAGAACGTTCAGGCCTTCAGCGCCGCGGTCAATCAGCTGCCGGCGGTGCAGGCGATGACGACGACGTTCCGGGCCAACGTGCCCCAGGTCTACGTGGACGTGGACCGCACCACCGCCAAGTCGCGCGGGGTGAGTCTCACCGACCTCTTCAGCACGCTGCAGACGTTCCTGTCCACGCTGTACATCAACGACTTCAACCTCTACGGCCGGACCTACCGGGTACAGGCGGAGGCGCAGCCCCAGTTCCGCCGGACCCCCGACGACATCGCGCGGCTCTACGTGCGGGGCCGCAACGACGAGATGATTCCGGTCTCTTCGTTGGTCCGCACCGAGTTCAGGAGCGGACCGACCCAGCTGCTCAGATTTAACGGGTTCGGCTCGGCGCTCTTCACCGGAACTCCCCAGCAAGGCCGAAGCTCCGGCGAAGTGATGAAGGAGATCGATCAGCTGGTTTCCGAGCAGTTCGAGTCCCAGGGGGTCGGGATCGGCTACTCCGGGCAGTCGTTTCAGGAGCGAGCCGCGTCGGGGCAGGCGGGACTGGTCTTCGGGCTCGGCCTGGTGATCGTGTTCCTGGTGCTCGCGGCCCAGTATGAAAGCTGGTCCATTCCGTTCGCGGTGCTCTTCGGCGTTCCCTTCGGCGCGCTCGGCGCGCTGCTCGGCATCTGGCTCCGGGGACTGCCGAGTGACATCTACTTTCAGGTCGGCCTGATCACGGTGGTTGGGCTCGCCGCCAAGAACGCCATTCTGATCGTAGAGTTCGCGAACGAGATGCGGGGACGCGGGGTGGCACTCCGCGAAGCGGCCGTTGAGGCGGCCCGCGAGCGGTTCCGGCCCATTCTCATGACATCGTTCGCCTTCATTCTGGGCGTGTCGCCACTGGTGATTGCGAGCGGCGCCGGCGCCGGCAGCCGGCATTCACTCGGCACCGGCGTCTTTGCGGGGATGTTGTTCGCGACGACGATCGGGGTCTTCTTCATCCCGCTCTTCTTCTCAACCATTCGCGGCCTGGCTGAGCGCGGCTTCTCCCGCCGGGTTGCCAGAGCGCGCGAGCCGCTGCCGACGCCCGCCTCGCCGGAGTCGCGGTGATCCGGCCGGCGTTAGCCCGCTTTCGTCGCCAGCTCCCGCTCCGCC
>DASYIX010000103.1:0-57574 GCA_035997125.1 Gemmatimonadales bacterium | reverse complement strand
CATGCTCAGCTTGGCGCACAGCACGGCCCCGGCCTGGCGCAGCCGTTGAACCACCGTGGCGTCGCCCTGGAGCATCTGGTTGCGATATGGTTGCGCCCCCCAGGTGGTGGGTGCGCCCTGGGTGGCGAGCAGATCCTTTACGCCGTAGGGAACGCCGTGCAGAGGCCCGCGAATCTTGCCGCTGTGGATCTCACGGTCCCGCGCGGCCGCCTCAGCCAAAGCCGGCTGACGGAGCACAGTGACCACTGCGTTGTACCGAGGACCCAGCAGCTCCAGCCGCTCGAGAAAATGGCGGGTGAGCTCGGTGGCGGAGGCGCGACCCGAGCGCAACAGCGCGCCGAGCTCCGTTATCGATAGAAATGAGGGATCGGTCACGGTGTGCGGGACGGCCGGCGGGGAGCCACGAACAGAAAGTCGGGCTCGTCCCCATTGGCCAGCTCCGCCTTCTTGAGCTGGTCCACCCGCTCGAGCCCGGCCTGAATCTGCCGGGCAATGCCGGTGAGGTCCTGCGACGACAGCCGGGATCCGTACTGGGCCCGAATCACCTCGGTCAGGGACCTGGCAAGCCCACCAGGGTCTTCGGGGACCGCCTGGGCTCCGCCGGTCCCGTGAGGCAGGCGGATCGACTCCGGGGTTGAGCCGATGAGGGGAGCAAGCGCCGCGGCCGCGAGCGTTTCGGCAAACGAGCGGCGGGAGATATCGCTCGTCACACGGCCTCGCCCTGCCCGGCAGACCCCGCGTGGCCTTGCCGATGGTAGAGGTACGCCAGGAGGAGAAAGACCAGCCCGAGAATGAAGACGGAGCCCACCCGGTAGAGCGCGTCGAGAGATGAGAGGTCGAAGACGAGGACCTTCACGACGGCGAGTCCGGCTACGCCGAGCCCGGCAATCCGGGCCGGCTTGAGCTCACGGCGGAAGCCCGCCACGACGAGCGCCGCCGCGAACACCAGCCACCAGGCGCTCACCGCCAGGCCAGCGGCAAGGCTCGCGGTCTGGGCCGAGAGCGGCCGAAGCGCAAAGTAGCGCTGGATCTCCCCGGTGCCGCCGAACAGCACCATCGCACCGGCCACCACCCACAAGATGGCCTGCACCACGGGGCCGGGGCCCGATTCCGAGGTCACCTTCCAGAGTCTTGCTGCGAGCGCGATCGTGACTGCTGCGGCGCCCCACAGCGCCCGCGCCCAGGACCCCACGAAGGCGGGATCGGCGGCGGTCCGCTGCTCGGACGCGCCAGTGAAGAGCTGGTTGAGGGCCGCCCAGAGTGTGGCCACCGCATACCAGCGACCGTCCTCCCGATTGAGCCGGTGATCGAGCGCTGCCCAAAGGAGTGCGAGCGCGAGCAGCGCCCACACCCGTTCGACGCCGTCCCAATGGCGCCAGACCGCGATTCCCAGGGCCGCCGCCGCTACCACCGCGAAGACCGGGCGGGGTCGCTGGTAGCCGGCAATCAGGTACGGCACGGCGACGATCAGGGCGACCATGCCCTCCTTCCGGTCGAACCATTGTGGCGCCAGGCCGTGGACCGCCCAGCCGAGCAAGAACGGCGTCAGGAAAAAGTAGATCGTCTCCCCCAACGACCAGCTCGATACGCCGGAGCTAGGAATCCGTGGAATCGGTAGCTCTAGATTGGAGTGCAGCGCGAACCACCAGACCGGCGTGGCCAGCACGATACCGCCGAGCAGCACCGCCCACGGGCTGGCGATGTGGTAGCTCGCGGCGTGCACGAAGGTCCAGCCGCCGGCGAACGACAGGAACCGGGTCTCCGGCCAGCGGTCTCGCAGCCCGATGTGGATGCCCGCACTCCCTCCGAGCACGCCATACAGCAACACACCCCAAGCCGAGCCGCGGTCCGCTGCCCCGGCGTAGGCCACACCAAAGAAGCTCAGCGCCACGACGAACATGGCCAGACGCCAGCGGCGCCGCGCGGCTACCAAACCGAGCCCGGCCGCCATGCATGCGAGGTAGAGCAGCAGCAGATCGGCGTCGGCCTCGTTCCGGCCCAGCAGCAGCGGAGCGAAGAAGGCCCCCAGGGCTGCTGTGGTCCCCAGTGCCTCGACGTCGATGGCGTAGGCGATCATGGCCAGAGCGACGGAGACCAAGGCCAATCCGATAATCCCGGTGGTGGGCGGCAGAACGCCGTATAAGCGCGCCGCGGCCCAGACGCTCAGATAGATGATGGCGGCGCCGCAGCCGATCAGGGCCGCGCCATAGGTGCGGTAGCGCGGATGGAGCCGCCAGCCGACCGCTCCTACGATGAAGCCGGAGATGGCTCCGCCGATAGAGCGCATCACCGGTGAGATCCACCCCCGATCGAACGACAGCCGGAGGAGGTAGCCGGCGGCGAGGATCAGCGCGATCACACCGACGGCGAGCAGGACGCGCTGGCCGATCCATTGTTCGGAGGAGAGAGGCGGGGCAGCGGAACGGAAAGGCGGTGGGGCAGATGAGGGCGGGGGAGCGGGGGAGCGGGGCCGCGGGGCAGATGAAGGAGGAATTGAGGTTGCGACTTGCGTCTGCTGAGGCCCCACTGCTCTGTTGCCTTCCTGCCCCGCTGCCCCACCGCCCCGCTGCCCCGCGAGCGCCCGAACCTGCTCCTCCAGCACCGTTAGCCGGAGTTCAAGGCGCTCAATCCGCGCGTCCTCGCTCATCAGGCTTCCGCTCCTTCCACCGCCGGCTTGGCGACTCTGGGATGCACATCCACCTGGAACGCCATGATGCCTACCAGCGCCACAAACCCGCCCGCCACATAAAAGGGCCAGCCATGCCCCAGCCGCTGGAAGGTGATGGTCGCGAGGATGGGGGCCAGCACCCGGGCCAGACCGGCGAAGGTCTGCGCCACGCCCATGGTGGTTCCCAATTCTCCCGGCTCAGAATATCGCGACATCAGCGAGGTCGTGGCCGGGAACAGGAGTGCCGTACCGATGGGCACCAGCGGAATGACGACGGCGAGTGTCCAGAGATCGCGAGGGAGCGGATATAACGCAAGCCCTAGCACGAGAAGCACGGTGCCGATGCGCATCGCCCAGGTCTCGCCGATCCGGTCCACGATGGGGCCCAGCAGCAGGCTCCGCATGACGAAGGAGAGCACCCCGACGTAGAGAAAGATGTACCCGATGCTCTTCTCGTCGATCCCGAACTCAGCCCCCAGGTAGAGGGCAAGGACCGACGTCATGGAGGCGAAGGCGATCATGCCAACGCCGTAGATCCACAGCAGCCGGGCAATCGGCGCACCCGGATGCCGCA
This sequence comes from Gemmatimonadales bacterium, assembly GCA_035997125.1. Taxonomy (GTDB): domain Bacteria; phylum Gemmatimonadota; class Gemmatimonadetes; order Gemmatimonadales; family GWC2-71-9; genus CAVVWJ01. The sequence goes on along the minus strand of DASYIX010000103.1, from coordinate 54,332 downwards.
GTGCCATCCAGGCTGGATGCCAGAGCGGCTTCCGGCCCTTGGCCGGCACGGGGCTGGGCTCCTTGTGCGACTCCGGCAGCCATTTCCACGCAAAGAAGACGTTAATGAGGCACAGCGCCGCGGCGATCATGCCCGGAGCCGCTTGACCGAAATGGGCCGCAAACGATCCGATGGCGGGTCCCAGCATCACACCGGCGGAGGTCGCGGCCGAGAGCCAGCCGAGCGCCCGAGCCCGATCGGCCGGATCCACGGTGTCGGCCACATACGCCTGAGCCACTCCGGTCGTGCCTCCGCCCGCACCCTGCACCAGGCGGGAGAGAAAGAGCAGCCATACTGAGTGCGCCAGTCCGAACACCACGTACGCCGCGGCCGACGCGCTCAGTCCGATCAGCAGCGCCGGCCGCCGGCCATAGCGGTCGGACACCCGTCCCCAGATCGGCGCCGACACCAGCTGTGCCACGGAAAACGATGCGATGAGCCGCCCGATCGTCTCGGGCGAGGCCTGGAGTTTCAGGGCGTAGAACGGAAGCAGTGGAAGCACGATCATAAACCCGATCATGTCCACGAAATTCACCGCGATCAGCACGGCCAGCCGGCGGAACTGGCCGCTCGTTCGGTGCGGTTGGCTCACCCGGCGTTCCTTCGCTCGGCGCCCACGGCAAACACCGCTGCGCTTACCGCCATGAGCACGACCCCATACGCAGCCGCCACGCCGACGTCGGATTGCCGGAGGCTGGACAGAATCTCCATGGAGATCGGCCTGGTGTCATAGGTGTAAAGCATGACAGAAGTGACGAAGTCGCCGAATGCAGTCACAAAGGCCAGGCTCGCTCCCGCTACCAGCGCGGGCCGGAGGAGAGGAAGCGTCACCCGCCGAAGGGTTCGCCAGCGTCCGGCCCCCAGCGTTGCAGCGGCTTCGTCGAGCGCAGGATCCAGGGCCCGGAATCCAGCGAGCACTGCGCGGCTGGTGATCGGCAGATTCCTTACGAGATAGGCCAGAGGAAGGATCCAGAGCGTTCCCACCAGGATGAATCGTCCGGCCAAGGGCGCGTGCACACTGAATGCGGTGGCCAGGGCAATGGCAAACACGGTACCCGGAACCGCCCATGGGAGTGCGAGCAGTCCCTGGATGGCACCGCCAACCCGCTCCCGGCGCCGGACCGACACGATACCGGCGATCACCGCGATGAGCACCGCGGCAATTGTGGCAGCGCTGGCCAGCCAGAGACTGTTGAGTAGCGGGCGGGCGCGCACGGGGTCTTGGATCAGGGTGAGATAGTTGCGCCAGGTGTACGCCGGAGGCACCGGCTCGGTGGTCCAGGTTCCCGCCGGCACAAAGGAAACCAGCAGCAGGGTGAGATGGGGAAGCAGAAGCACGAGGGCGAGACTCCACCCCACTACCGCAATCGCCACTCGCACCGCAGGGCGCCGGATGGGCACGAGGGCTGGAGCCACACCCTTCCTTCCCCCCGCCGGGCTCTCCACCCCTCGGGTTCCGCGCAGCAACCAGAGGGATGCCAGCGCTACGAGGGTGAGAGAGACGGTCTCGATCATCGCCAGCTGGTCGTCCCCGTTCAGCCGGGTGGCCACAATCTGAGTGGTCATGACCCGGAAGCCGCCGCCGAAGATGTACGGAGCGCTGAAGGAGGCGAGCGCAGTCATGAAGGTGAGGAGGGCCCCGGCCCCGAGCGACGGATACAGCAGGGGCAGTACCACCCGCTGGAGGGTCCGCACGCGCCCGGCACCCAGACTGGCGGCGGCTTCGAACACGGCGGCGTCGAGCGAAGCCAAGCCGGCGCGGGTGAAGAGATAGAAATACACGTACATCGAATACGCGTGCACCAGAAGGATGGCACCGGCACCTTGCAGCCGCCATGGCGGCTGCTCCAGGCCAAGGAGCCGTTGAACCAACAAGGACGCGAAGCCACTCTCGCCGTAGAGAAACAGAAAGGCGATGACACCGACCAGCGGCGGGAGCACGGCGGGAAGTGCGACCAGGGCCCCCAGGATCCGGCGGCCCGCAAAATCGTAGCGCCAGAATAGAAAGGCGAGCGGAATACCGATGGCCCCAGCGAGTGCCACGGTGGCCAGCGAAATCCACAGACTGCCCCAGAGGGCATAGGCCTCGTTGCGCCGGTGGAGGAAGAGCCGAACGTAGTCGAGGGTCCATCCCTCCGGCCCGTGAAAACCCCCGAGCAGGACGAGCACGAGAGGGTACACGATGAGCCATATCAGGAGCACGAAGAGCGCTCCGCCCAGCAATCCCACCCGCCGCCCCCGGATCATGCCGGCCGTCCAGGAAAGAGATGGACACCACCCCCGGCTCTCCGGCTCGGCATCACCCCGACGCGGTCGCCGGCCTTCACCGATCGGGGGGGCCCGCTCACCTCCAGCGACGTGCCGCCATCGGTGGCCACGGTATAGAGACTGGCGGAGCCGGTAAACCGACGTTCCACGACGATCCCCATCAAGGCCCCGGGCGTGGGCGCCAAGATGCGAAGCGCCTCCGGGCGGACCAGCATGAGCGCCGTACCCTGCAGCTGACTCGGCGCCACTCCCTCGGTGAGGTCCCATTCGACCCCTTCGACCAAGACTCGCACGCCGCGATCGCTCGGCCCGAGCACCGTCACCGGAATGCTGCTCGACCGCCCGACGAACTCGGCAACAAACTCGTTGACTGGAGTGGCGTACAGATCCTCGGGCGTACCGACCTGCTCCAGACGGCCAGCCCGAAGAACCGCCACCCGATCGCCGAGATCGAAGGCCTCGTCCTGCTCGTGAGTGACGAACACCGTGGTGATCCCCACCCGGCGGATGAGCTCACGAATTTCCCGGCGAGTCCGTTCCCTGAGCGCGGGGTCGAGGTTAGATAGCGGCTCGTCCAGCAGCAGCACCCGCGGCTCCGGGGCGAGCGCCCGGGCCAACGCCACCCGCTGCTGCTGTCCGCCCGAGAGCTGGGCTATCCGCCTGCGCTCGAAGCCGGCGAGGTCCACCAATGACAGAGCTCGCGCCACCCGTCGCGCGAGCTCGCCGCCCCGAACGCCCAGCGACTCCAGGCCGAAGGCCACGTTCTCTCCGACATCAAGGTGAGGGAACAAGGCATAGTGTTGGAAGACCATGCCGAAGCGGCGGGCCACCGGCTCGACGCCGGTGACGTCGTCCCCTTCGACCCAGACCCGGCCACCGTCCGGAACCTCGAAGCCGGCGAGGAGTCGCAGGGTTGTGGTCTTGCCGCTCCCGCTGGGCCCGAGCAACGCGAGCATCTCCCCCCTCTCGATGGAGAGGGAGAGATCATCGACCGCGGTGAGGCCGTCGAAGCGTTTGGTCAGGTTTTCCAGGCGGAGAAAGGGCAATAGTCGAAAGTCCAGGGTCTAGGGTCTGCCGGTTCCGCGGACGTGCTGATCCCAGTAGCTCATCCAGGCCGGCCCCAGGCGCGACAGGAGATCCCAATCCATGGGGGCGACTATCATCTCACGCTCGACGTCGGCAACCCAGGCTGGAACCGAGTCCAATGGCAGATCGGTCCTGGCGGGGAGGCGAAACACTTCCCGCGCGGCCAGCAGCTGGGCTTCCGTGCTTCCGACGTAATCGATGAAGGCTCGGGCCGCTTCAGGGTGTCTGCTCCCCCGCACCAGGCCGATGGCGTCGTCGATCACCACAGTGCCGCTGCGAGGAAAGACGTAGCCCAGGGGCATGCCTTTGGCCTGACTGATGAGGATGTCCTGGAGGTCCCACAGACTCACCAGCCCCTCCTGCCGCGCGAGCTTCTCGTACAGGAGCGCCGGACTGACTGTGTAGGTCTTCGTCTGCCCGTCGAGACGCCGCAGCCACTCCATTGCCCGGGTGGTGTCGCCGGTCTCCCGCAGACTGCGCAGGATGATGAGACCCCAGATGGCCCGCATGGTTCCGCTCGCCATCGGGTCACGAATGATGACTTTGTCCTTCCAGCGCGGGGCGAGAACGTCGTCCCAATCCTGCGGTGCCTCGGCCCGCGGCACCGCGCGGCTGTTGAAGGCAATCACCGCCGGGGTTCGATACGCTGGATAGTAGAACCCAGTCCGCCGCTCTGCGCCCGCAGCCACGTGGTCGGCCCAGTCGGGATGGTAAGGCTCGAGCACCGAGTCACGAACTCCGCGATCGAAGATGGTGGACGGTCCCCCAAACCAGACGTCGGCCTGCGGGTTCACCCGTTCGAAGCGCAAGCGGTCCAGTATTTCCTGGGAGCCCATGTCGAGCCAGCGTACGTCGAGGTCCGGATGGCGCCGCTCGAAGCCGTGCTCCAGCAGCTCCAGCTGATCGCGGCCATGCGGTGAGTAGAGCACGAGCGGGGTACGGGTGTCGTGACTGCACGCGAGGACGGAGAGGACGGAGAAGACACAGAAGAGAAAGCGTTTGCCCGTCATTTCTTCAGTGCAAGCAGATTGCTGAAGAGTCGAAACGCTCCCGGCACCCCCGCAGGCAGCTGACGGAAGAAGCTGAGGCCGGTGTAGACGTAGGTTCCCTTCCCCACCGGGGCGATCAGCAGACCGCCCTCCAGCGGTCCGTCCCCGGGATCGTGAGTCTCCAGCACCGACCGATAGTGCCGGTCCCAGCTCCGGGCGAAATAGAGACCCCGCTCCTGCACCCAGCCCTGCCAGTCGGCGTTGGTAAGGCGATTGGGAAATCGTACCACGGGGTGCTCGGCTGTAAGGATATGCACCGGCGCATTCTCGTCCACCACCCGGTCGTGACTGACGGGGGGACCGGGCCGTGAAGGGCTGGTCCCTCCGCTTCGGACGCCGGGGCCTTCGTCCAGACGCAGAGGCTGCCCGCCGACCTTCATCGGGTAGGGCGCGAATCGCCGGTTGAAGAATTGATGCTGCTGATACTGGACGATGACGAGACCGCCCCGACGGGCGTAGCTCAGAAGACGGTCGTTGTTCTCGACCAGGGCCGAATCGGTCTCATAGGCCCGCGGTCCCACGATGATGGCGTCGTACCGGTTCAGGTTGCCCCGCTCCAGCGTCCTCTGGTCTAGCAGTACCACTGGCACGCCGACGCTCTTCAGCGCCTCGAGCACCAGATCGGCTGCGCCGCGGATGTAACCCACCCGCGCCAGCCGCGGCAGGAGCAGGGGCGCCATTCGAACGGAGGCCAGGGCGGGCTTGGTATAGGATCGCGGACGAATGTGCGGGTAGTCCACAGTAAAGACGCCGATGTCGTAGGTCTGCCCGCTCTGGTCTTGCGCGACCGCGCGGATCTCGGCGCTGCCGCTCGCAAGTTTCGCGGGTGGTCGCACATCGAAGCTGAACGTGCCCCGCTCGTCCTCCCTATTAAAGTGGAACGGCTGCGGCGTCACTGCCGGCCAGCCTCGCGGCGTCTTCAGCGTGACAGTCCCAGAGGTCGAGTCCCTGGCGCCGTGGGTCAGGGTGACCGTAAAGCGATGCGGCGTGGCGGAGCTCACCGGCCAGAGCTCGGTTGCCGGATCGATCTTCACATCCACCCGCGGCACCACCGTAACCGGCCGGCGTACCTCGCCGCGCGCCTGGTCGTTGAATCGGAACACCGCCTCCTCCAGCCGGGCCGCGCCGAGGCTGTCGGACTCCCCGGAGTTCACCTCGACCGAGCCGAGGAAGCTGGGCGACTCGAACGGCTCCCCGTAGGGCAGGTTGCCCGTGAGATGACCCTGATCCTGGACTTCGGGCCAGCGGTAGAGATCTCCGTCCCGGGGCAACATCAGGAAGTACGGAGTGGACGGCGGCTGATCGAGAACGGTGTCATCGACTGCGACGGTCCCCACTTGACCGGGCGGGATGGTCTGCGGAATGGGATCGTGCTGCGGGCTATCACAATCGCCCAACGGGATGCACTCGGCGGCACGCATGTCGGCGATGCGAGTCCGATCCGACGCATTCCACGAAGTCAGCGTCCAGGCCAGCTTCTGCCCGGTCACCACCCGGTCATCGTCTACCACCACATCGAAGACCACCCGACCCAGATGCCATGCGGCCGCATTGAGGTGGCCAAGCTGGTCCTCCAGCTCGATGCCACGGGTATAAAAGACGCCTCGCTGACCCGATGATGCCTGAGGGGGGACCGACACGGCCCGGTCCAGGTCGCGGGCAGCCCGGGCCAGCAGGCTTCGCTGGCGCGACAGATCGCCTCGAGCGGCGGCCACCGAATCGATCCGCACCGCGTAGCGACCCAGTTCCGGCAGCGGCTCTGTAGCGCGGACCAGGTCGGCGGATTGGGCAGTCCGCCGCTCACCCAGTGGAATGGCGGCCATCGTGGTGTCGATCCCGGCGAACAACCCAGCGGCTCCAGCGCCGGTGCGATCTTCGATCAGGGCCAGCCGGACGTTGGACGGTCCAATCCCCTGTAGCTGCCCCATGTCCTGCGAACGATGCAGACTCCGCCCCGCCATTGCGATCTGATGGTAGGACTTGCCCACCGCAGGGTCGAGCACTCCACCGTTAAGCGTGAGAGTAGTGGCCGTGGTGTCGAACCGAGTGCTCCGGTACAACTTTAGTGGACGCCAGGGAAGCAGCCCCTCTTCGCTGAAAAGCTCCCGAAACTGAGTGGAGTCTCCGGCTATCCGGAAGGCTTCTTGCGCGGCCCAGCCGGCGGCCTGGTGCTGCCCGTGCCCATCCCGGGGCGTACCGCTGAAGATGGACACGATGATTTGGGGACGGAACCGCCGAACGATGCGCACGACGTCCTTGAGAATCGTGTCCCGGGGCCAGTGCTGCCAGGTCTCTTCCAGGCTCTTCGAGTAGCCGAAGTCATAGGCCCGGGTGAAGTATTGCCGAGCGCCATCCAGCCGGCGGGCTGCCAGCAACTCCTCGGTCCGCAGCAGCCCGAGCGCCTCACCCAGCTCCGGGCCGATGAGGTTCTGCCCTCCCTCTCCCCGGTTGAGAGACAGATACCCCGCCTCTGCCGCCATTCCTCGTACCAGAATGGTGAGGAGCTCGGTGTCCTCGTCATCCGGGTGCGCGCCGATCATCAGCACCCGCTTGTAGTGGCCCAGCATCCGGAGCTCCTGATCCAGTGCCACGGCTCCGCCGCTCGACGGCGGCTCGAGTTGCCCCGCGAGAGGTGGTGTCAGGTAAAAGAGCAGAACGAGGAAGGAGAAACCGACGGAGAGCACCCCGGTCCGTCCGTGGGCTACTGGGGAGCGTCGCCCAGCGGGGTATCCCGGCACGCGGCTCGGAAATCCGGGTGGCGGAGCCAGAGATAGAGTCCCATGCAGAGCGCCGCGAGGGTATTGGCGATCACGACTGCCCAGAAGGGAAAGAGCTCGTTGGTCCGCTCGGAGAATACCTCGAGCAGGCCGTAGAACAACACCTCGAAGACCAGAAACACGGGCAGGAGAGCGTAGCGAACGACCGGGTCCCGCACGCCCCAGTGGATCAGGATCACCAGGCCCATGCCGAGCAGCGCGAAGACCGCAAAGTGAAAGGCGGTGTACACCAGGATGGCGCCGAACACGAGATGGCTCGTATCCGGCCTCGAGTCGCCGAAGAGTACCACCTGTCCCAGCAGGCTGGGGGTCTGGAAAGGATGGCCGGCGATGGTATCAAGGATCAGAAACCAGATGGCGACCGCGAGACCGCCGATGATCCCGACGTCGGTACCCTCCGACAGGGTCGAGTGGGAGTTATCCAGCATGGCTACCCTCCGGAGCAGCCCCTCGAATCAGTGACGTGCAGCAACCGGGTTTGCATCACATTGGGGCGGGCGGGTCCAGAACGCAAGTCACCAGGGAGCTCAGCGGACGTTCGCGGCCGCACAGCGATCGCAAGGACAGAGGCGAAACAGTTGTTCGAAGGTATAGATGCCGGTCCCGTGCCCGTCGCTCCAGTTCACTCGGAGCCCGTAGGCGCCCACTAACTGGAGCGACAGAGGGCGGATATCAGAGGACACGCCTGCCGGATCGAGGAGCGGGCGGCCGCTCATTTCCTCGACACAGGCGGCGCAGGGACACGCCAGCCGGAGCCCGCGAGCTGGAAAGAAGCCCTGGTGCCCCTGTTGGTCCCACTCGATCAGGATGCCGTCGTCGCGGCGGTTGATGGCGTGGGGGAGAGGGTTCGGCATGGCTATTCGCTATTCGCTACCGGCGACAAATAAGAAACCCCCCGGCACACCGGAGGGTTTCCGACCATCGGACCGGCCTTAGCCAACAGCGAATAGCCCTTAAGCTACCAGGTCTCGAAGCCGGTGGCCGGTTTCGCCTTCACGCAGCCGGAGCAAGGCCCGGTCGCGCAACTGGCGGATCCGCTCACGAGTGACCCCCATCATCCGGCCAATCTCCTCGAGCGTCCGGCTATTTCCGTCATCCAGGCCGAAATACAATCGCAGCACCTTGGCGTCCCGGGGCGGGAGGGCGGCAAGGGCCGCTTCGATGTCCCGCGTCTGGCTGTTAGCCATGGTCGTCATGTCGGTGCTTTCCTGCTCCCCGCTGGTGAACCGCTCGATCCGTTCGTTGCCCTCGCCGTCCCGGGTGGGATGGTCGAGCCGCACCGCTTCGGAGTTGAGGGCGCTCAACGAGCGTACCGCCTCCACCGTGAGACCGGTGGCGCGGGCGAGCTCCTCGGTGGTCGGCATCCGGCCCAGACGATCCTTCAGCAGAGTCGTGGTCCGGCCCAGCCGGCTCAGGTCGGCGGTACGGTTGAGAGGAACCCGGACCGGCCGGCCATGGCGGGCAATGGCTGCCTGGACCGCCTGGCGAATCCACCATACGGCGTACGAGATGAACTTGACGCCACGGTCGGGATCGAACTTCCGCGCGGCCGTCATCAGACCGAGGTTCCCTTCGCCGATCAGGTCGACCAGGGGCACCCCACGATTTTGAAACTTCTTGGCCACCGAGACCACGAACCGCACATTGTGGCGGGCCAGCTTTTCCTGAGCCGTCACGTTGCCCTTGAAGGCCCGGCGGGCGAGCTCCATTTCCTCCTCGCGATTGAGGAGGGGAACCCGGCTGATCTCGTCGAGATAGAGATCCAGGCTCTCCCGACCTTCGTCGATTGCACGGGCGATTTGCGCCGGCCGTACCGGGCGACGCTTGCTACGCGCCTTGATTGTCACGCTATCAGCCTCCCTAAGGGACCCTGTCCCCCTGCTCGGTTACCAGCCACGACTGAGGCCGAGCCAGATTCGAAGTCGGCCAATATAGTACCTAAGATGCGAGAAATCAACACCTTAGATAAACCGTGGCGGGACGGATAGTTGCGGCGACTCGGGGGAGGAAACCGGCCACACGACGCTTACGACGTCGCTGTATGCAACTTTGCCAGGACGACGGGAATGGCGCGAGCTGCTTCGTGCCAGTCTGAAACGGTAACGGCTAGGTGAGGATGTTTCCGGCTATTTCGATGGCCCTCCCATTCCAGGCATCTCCTGGGGCTTCTCGGTGATCGAGGACTTGGCCCCACTTCCCTGCGACGTCAGCTCCATCTGATGGTTCTCGCCCACCGATTTTACCAGCGAGAAGGGCACGTCGGGAGATATCCAGCTGTCGGATCCGTACTTAGCGCTGTGATAATGCTGGGCCCGGAAACGGCCGGCCGGTACCGTGACGGCTTCCTTGCCAATCAGGGTCACGTCCTGACAGATGTCGCTATACAGGTTCTGTTTTTCCATTTGGCCCCGAATCATGTCCATCATCATGCCGTTCATCTTCATGGCAGGTTTGTCACCGGTCTTAAACACGATCTCCTGGACATCCCCCATGTGCATCAGCGATCCGGGGACCAGCATCTGGTAGACGATATTGTGCGTTTTGTCGGCTCCCTTCATCCGGAGCTCGACCCAATCCATCGGCTTGCCCCCTCGCTGCTCAGCTCCGACGACCGCGTAGCGGACGGTGTAGGGATCCTTCTTGTTGTACAGGGCCTTGTACTCGGCCCAGCCGCCCACCGGGGGAAACTTGATTTGATCCAGGCAGTTCGCCTGAGCCACGGCCGGGAGGTTCACTCCCGCCGCGAGGGCCAGTGAGAGGGTAAGCGCTCGCATACTCCATCCTCAGTGTGTGGTCGTTACCTAATGCGTGCCCGAGCCGGAGAGCTGCTTGACCAGCTCGCCGACCACGTTCTTGGCGTCACCGAACAGCATCCAGGTTCGATCGGAAAAGTATAGCTCGTTATCGATTCCGGCGAACCCGGGATTCTTGCTCCGCTTGATGGCGAACACCGTCCGCGCCTTGTCGGCGTCGATGATGGGCATACCAAAGATGGGACTGGTCTTGTCGGTGCGAGCCGCGGGATTCACGACATCGTTGGCCCCCACCACCAGCGCCACGTCGCATTGCGGCATTTCCGGATTGATCTCGTCCATTTCCACCAAATCAGTGTAGGGAATATTGGCCTCGGCGAGCAGCACATTCATGTGCCCGGGCATCCGCCCAGCCACCGGGTGGATGGCAAACTTGACTGTCACTCCCCGCTTCTTCAGCTGGTCGTAGAGCTCGCGAACCTTGTGTTGCGCCTGGGCCACCGCCATGCCATAGCCGGGCACCACCACAACGACGCTGGCCTGGTCCAGAACTTGGGCCGCCCCCTCGATGGTCTCCGACTTGTAGGACTTCTGCTCGCCACCGGCGGCAACCTGCTTCGTCTGGCCGAAGGCGCCGAACAGCACGTTGGTGAACGACCGGTTCATCGCCCGGCACATGATGACGGCCAGGATCAGGCCGCTGGAGCCGTCGAGGGCCCCGGCGGTGATCAGCAGTTTGTTGTCCAGCACGAATCCCATCGCCACCGCTGACAGCCCGGCATAGGAGTTCAGGATGGCGATGACCGTCGGCATGTCCGCCCCGCCGATGGGGATGATCAGCAGGACCCCGAACAGGAGGGCGAGGACGATGATGACTGGGAAGACCATGGGGGCCCAGGGCGCAGCCGGGTTCAGCGTGAGTGCGGCACCTACCAACAGGGCGCATACCAGCAGGCCGAGGTTGGTCAGGTTCTGGAGCGGGTAGGTGACTGGGCGCTGGGGAATCCATTTCACTTCCTGCAGCTTGCCCGCTGCCATCAGGCTGCCGGTAAAGGTGAGATATCCCAGCAGGATCTCGACAATGATGGCGATCATCCGGAAGGTGGTGAGGTTCTCCGGTCCCTCCGACACCCAGAGGTAATACTTGGCGGTGCCGACGAGGCCGGCGGCCAACCCGCCGAAGGCGTGGGACAACGCGGTTCGCTGCGGCACCGCGGTGAGCGGCACCCGCGAGAGCGGCACCCCCACGATGAATCCGGCCAGAATGGCCAGCGCAATCCAGCCGTGGTGCACCACCTCAGGCTGAGCCCAGGTGGCCAGGATGGCGATGGTCATCGCCAATACGCCGGAGTAGACCGCTTTCCGCGCGGTGGCCGGTGTGTTCATCCAGTGCAGCGCGAAGATGAACAGCACCGTCGCGACCAGATAGGCCAGCTGGACGAGCCCGTGAGTCATGGGCGCTGATCCGGGCTGGGCTTCCGCTCGGACTTGAACATCTTGAGCATCCGGTCGGTGATCAGGAAGCCGCTCACGATGTTGGTCATCGAGGCAAAGAGCGCGATGGCACCGAGAATCCGAATGCCCCGCGGGTAGTCTGCGCCGGTCACGATGATGGAGCCAACCACCGCGATCGCCGAGATGGCGTTGGTAATGGACATGAGCGGGGTATGCAGGAGGCGGGATACCCGTCGAATCACCCCCACCCCAATGAACGACGCGAGCACGAAGACGAACAGCATGGACCAGAAATCGAGCGGCTGGGTCATGTTCCCACCTTCTTCAGGGCGTCCTGAGTCTTGGGGTGTCTCACCGCACCATCGTGGGTGATCACCGCGCCTTGCTGGATGTCGTCACTGAGGTCAAGCTGAAAAGCTTTGTCTTTGGTGAAGGCCTGGATGAACGCGGTCAGGTTGCGGGAGAACAGCAGACTGGCGTGCAGCGGCATGCTGGCCGGCAGGTTGAGCGGAGCGAGGATGGTGATCCCCTGCACCGTGACGTTCTCTCCGGGACGCGACAGCTCACAATTGCCACCGCCGTCTGCGGCCAGATCCACGATCACCGCGCCCGGCTTCATCGCCCTCACGATCTCCGCGGAGATGAGCTTGGGTGCAAACACTCCTCCGATGAGCGCGGTGGTGATCACAGCATCGGACTGGGCACACTGCGCCGCCAGGAGCTCCCGCTGGCGCAGCCGGTCTTCCTCGGTCAGCTCCTTCGCGTAACCGCCACCGGCCGATGCCCCTTCCTTCAGCTCGATACCGACGTACTTCCCCCCCACACTCTCGATCTGCTCCTTGACCTCAGGCCGCACATCGGTGGCAAAGACGTTGGCGCCCAGCCGGCGCGCCGTGGCGATGGCCTGGAGGCCTGCGACACCCGCACCGATCACGAACACTTTGGCCGGAGGGACGGTCCCGGCGGCGGTCATCAGCATGGGGAAGTACTTGTTCAGTTCGGCGGCAGCGAGCAGCACCCCCTTATACCCGGCGATGTTTGCCATAGAGGAGAGGGTGTCCATGGACTGGGCCCGGGTGGTCCGGGGGATTGCATCGGTGGAGAAGGCGGTGACCCGACCCAAGGCCAGCGCCTGGACCGCCTCGAGGTTTCGAAGGGGCATGAGCGAGCCGACGTAGATGGCCCCCGAGCGCATCCACCCCGTCTCGTCGCGTCCCGCTCCCCGCGCCGCAGGCGGGTTTACTTTCAGCACGATGTCGGCGCCGAGTACCGGAACCGGATCGGTCTCAATGGCCACCCCGGCTTCCCGATAGGCCGAATCGGGGAAACCCGCGGCCTCGCCGGCTCCAGCCTCGACCGAGATCGCATAGCCGGCCTGAATCAGTTTCTTGGCAGACTCGGGTACGAGCGCGACCCGGCGCTCGCCCGCGGAAGTCTCCTTCGGGACTCCGATAAGCATTACGGCTCCAAGAGGTCTAGGATTAGAGCTTGATCTTCGGCAACTGAATCCCCGGCGCCAGTCCGCCCGTCAACCGCTTCAGTTCGGCGTGCAGCCGTTTTTCTACCTCGTCCAGCTGCTGCTTCTCCGTCTGCACTCGCCCGGTCGCCTCCGACTGCACCAACGCAATCTGTCGCTTAATCGGTTCCACTTTACCGGCAACCAGGCTGTCGACTTTTGCCCGGACCATCTTTTCGGCCTTTGCGATCTCTTCGCCCATGACCGCCTGAATCCGGGAAGCGACGGCCTTGTCGAGATTACTCGAGACCGAGAATTTCGGCTGGGCGAGGCTGCCACCGAGCTCGGCGACGACCTGAAGGTCGTTCAGCCCCGAGATCACCCGCATGACTAGCCGCTCGAGGTCGTTCAGTTTTCGTCCTGCCGTGTCCGCAATCCAGCTCACCTTGTTCGACCCGATCGACCAGCGGCCGAGCAGAGCGGCGCCCGCGTTCTTCATCGTAAAGGTGAGACTGCTGGAGCCCGCGCCTGGGTCGACTCGTAACGGAAGACCCGGGAGATCAAATGAGGGTAGCTGGACACCCTGCAGCCGCGCAGTCGCCGAGTCATGGGTGCGAGATGTGAGGTGATTGAGGACAGCGCCAACGTCGATGGACGCGATCGAGGAAGCAGCGGCTCGGTGGGTTGCGGTGATGATTGCGGGTTGGCCGTACAAGGCCGGAGTTGATGTAAGGCCCTGAACCGTGGCAGTGTAGGCACCCTGAACCGGACTGGTCCCACCGATCGCAAAGTCGAGCTGGCCGCGCTCCAGAAGGAAGCGGGGAAACTCCTTTTCCTTGGGGAACTCGACGGTCTCGCCCGCGGCCCGAAGCCGCTTGGGGCCGGGCGTAGGACGCGGCAAAAGACCCGGCGGCATGTACTGCTGCGCCAACTCCGCCCAGTAGACCGCCTGCTTGAACCGATCGATGCTCACCTTGCCGAAGAACGCGCTCCCGATGTCCGGAGCCGAGAAGCTCGGCAGCTTGAGCAAGGATTTGGCAAAGGCGAAGTCCTTCTGGCGGGCCCGATCCAGCAGCTGAACGCCTTGCCCCAGGTCCTGGACTCCCGCCCGGGTATTCTGCTCCAAAGCTGCCAGCCGCTTCTGGGCAGCATCGAGCTCCTTGAGCGTTGCCTGGACCGATTGAATCGCTTGCCGCGTCCCGTCCAGGCCCAGCTTTTTCGGATCCGTGGCCGACAGGCGTTCGGCCAAGGCACGGGCCGAATCCAGCGTCGGCCGGATGTCCAGCTGCTGAAAGGTCTGCGCCAGCGCCTTTCGGGTCGAATCAACGCGGGCGAGCAGCGCCTGGGCCTCACGAATGGTAGTGAGCTGGGTGGGATCCAGCGCCAGCTGCCGGATCGTGTCAATCGGGGTCAACGAGATCAGGGGAACATCAAATTGCTTGGCCCATTGCTGTACCGACCGGTAGACCTGGGGGGCAAACCCCTTTCCGGTCGGAGGCCGGGCGGGTTTCTTGCGCGCCGTGCCGAAACGCAGGCCGTGGAGAATCAGGTTCTCGATGACCAGCTTCTTCTCCGCCAACGCGCCGGGGTTGAGCTTGAGCCGGATATCATCGGCCTCGAGCAGATTGCGGGTGAGCACGAAGGGATCCGCGACCTGCAACGCACGGAGCTCGACCGAGGCCTGGCGGGGGATCAGATCGAGCTTGCCCACATCCACCTGGGTACCGAGCAGCTCACTGCTCGCCTCCTCGGTGGTCTGCCGGGCCACCGGCTCCGCGAAGATCCAGATCAGCACCGCCAGGATAGTGAAGAACAGCAGCAGCGGTCCGATCGCTTTCCAGCGGAAGACCTTGAACTTCATGGCCGAAACATCTTGTAGATGTTGTAGGCTTGCGATGCGGTAACCGCTTTGTAGAAGCGCGACTGCCGAACCCGCTCGCCCACGGTGGCGCGGTACCTGGCCACCCCGTAGCGCGCCGCGAAGAAGATGGGGATGGCGAGCACCACCCAACTCACGAAGCTGCCCAGAACCACCGTGTTGTTGAAGTTGGTAAAGGGGAGAATCGGCGTGTTGGTCCAGTCGGTCCACAGCGGCCGGAGCGACGATGCCGTGAGCAGGCTCAGGCCTATTTTGTCGAACAGAGGATCGAGCAGAAACCCGATCGGCACGAACAGCGCCCACCCCAGCATCCCGCCGCCGAACGACAGGTTGAGCAATACCAGCAGGGAAAAGATCACCAGGTTATGCAGGTTCATCAGAGGCGTCAGCCCCAGCGCCGATCCCAGCGCCGCACCGGCGGCCACCTGGCCCGGGGTCCCGGCCGAGTGCAGCGTCTTGATGATGGACTGAATCAGCTTGAGGAGGGCAAGCATAGGGGGGAAGGTAGAGGGGCTATTAGCTATTGGCTATTGGCTCTTCGCAACGCACACCCACCCAGGCGCCCAGGGCTGGCAGTGCTTCATCGGCACGGCTCCCACCCAATAGCGCATAGCGAATAGCGCATAGCGAACACCCGTGTTAACATCGCCACATGCCACGACCCCGCCGGGCACCGCAGGTGCATAAGTTCGGCGGCGCCTCGCTGGCCGACTCCGCCGCCGTCCGTCATGCTGTCGAGATCATTCAGAGCTACCGCCCGGAGCCCACGGTTGTGGTCGCCTCCGCGATGGCGGGGGTGACGGATGCGCTCCTCGAGGTGGCCCGGCAAGCCGGAAGCGGCGACGAGCGCACCGTTGCCTCACTCATCTCCCAGCTGCGCTCCCGGCACGCCGAAGTGGCCCGAGCGCTTTTGCCGGCGGGCCGTTCCCGCGCGGGGATGCTGGCGCACGTGGCCGAGGTGTTCCAGGAACTGGAGGCGCTGGCGCAAGGACTCCGGCTCCTGCGGGAGCTCACCCCCCGGACCACCGACTACCTGATCGCGCGCGGCGAACGGCTCAGCGCCCGTTTATTCGCTGAAGTTCTGGATCAGACCGGCCATAAGGCCAAGTACGTCGACGCTGCCGAGCTGGTGCACACTGACGCGGCCTTCGGCCACGCCTCGCCCGACTTCGGCCGCACCGACCGCAGCGCGCAGCGCCTGCTGCTGCCACTCCTCGCTCGCGGCATCATCCCCGTGATTCCCGGTTTCGTCGGCGTCACACCCGAAGGAGAAGTGGCGACCCTGGGGCGGGGCGGTTCGGACCTCACCGCCACGCTTCTGGCGCGCGCACTGGGCGCGTCTCAGGTCTCGCTCTGGAAGGATGTGCCCGGTTTGCTCACCGCGGACCCGCGGGTGGTGCCCGATGCGCGGGTGATTCCTCAGCTGCACGCCCGGGAAGCAGCCGAACTGGCCTATTACGGTGCCAAGGTGCTTCACCCTCGGGCCTTGATTCCGCTGGCCGGCCGCCGCATCCCGATTCATATCCGGCCATTCGCCGATCCCAAATCGGAGGGAACGGAAGTCTCTGAGCGGGTGGCACCGGGCCGCTTTCCGGTCAAGGCGCTGACGGCGGCCGGCGGGCAGGCCCTCATCACCGTCACCGGTAACGGCATGCTCGGCGTGCCCGGCATTGCAGCTCGCACTTTCGCGGCGCTGCATAGCCGCAAGATCTCGGTCTCGCTCATCTCCCAGGCATCCTCGGAGCACTCGATCTGCTTCAGCGTGCCCGAGCCTTTTGCGGAAGCCGCGCGGCAGAGCCTCCTGCGGGAGTTTCAAGGCGAGATTGGCCGGCGGGAAATCGACGGCGTGGAGGTGAGTCCCGGAATGGCCACCGTCGCCGTCGTGGGCCTCGGCATGCACGGCACCCCGGGAATAGCCGCGGCGACGTTTTCGGCGCTGGCCGCCGGCGGCATCAACGTGGTGGCGATCGCTCAAGGCTCGTCCGAGTTGAACATCTCCGTGGTGGTGGCCGCCGAGGAAGCGTCCGAAGCCCAGCGCCGCATCCACACTGCCTTTCAGCTATCCCGCATTGCGGGCGGGTCGGTGGTCCAGCCCGAGCGTATGGAGCTGGTGCTCCTCGGGTTTGGCCAGATCGGACGAGCCCTCGCGGCACTGCTGGGACAAGTGGAGCGGCCATCGCTTTCCCTTCGGGTGGCGGCGGTCATCGACCGCTCCGGTTTCGTGTTCGAACCCCAGGGGATCAGCGCGCGACGGTTGGTCTCTCTGGCAGCGGAGAAGAAGAAGGGACGGCCTCTGGCTGAACTACCCCAAGGGACTCGCGCCAGTACCGAGGAAGCGGTGGCGCACATTGCGGGGTACGCCCTGACCCGTCCAGTGCTGGTGGACCTCACGGCTGACGATACCGCACCGGCTCTGGAACTAGCCCTGACTCGGGGAATGGATCTCGTCCTGGCCAACAAGCGTCCGCTGGCAGATCGGCGCAGCGTGAGCGACGCCCTGTGGCAGACGGCGCGAGCTCGAGGCCGGCGCATCCTGCATGAGGCCACGGTGGGCGCCGGACTTCCGATCATCGACACTTATCACAAACTGGTCGAATCCGGCGATCGGGTCGAACGGATCGAGGGACTCCTCTCCGGCACCCTGGGGTACGTCCTGAGCGAGGTGTCGGCTGGAGTTTCGTTCTCGCAAGCGGTGCGGAGCGCGATGAAGAAGGGCTATACCGAGCCGGATCCGCGCGATGATCTGTCGGGCATGGACGTCGCACGGAAGGCTCTCATCCTGGCGCGGCTGCTCGGCTATCCCGGAGAACTGCGCCGCAACTCGGTGGAGTCGCTGGTCCCCAAGTGGGCGCGCTCCCTCTCGCTGAACGAGTTTCTCGAGCGGCTGGAGGAGATCGATCCCGTGTGGAAGCGGCGGATGGAAACCGCCGCCGAGGAAGGAGCAGTGCTGCGCTATGTGGCGCTGGTGACCCCCGCGAAGATCACGGTCGAGGTGCGGTCGGTGCCGACGACCAGCCCGTTCGCCAGCATCAAGGGCTCGGACAACCAGCTGGTCTTCACCACCTCAAGGTACAAATCCAATCCGCTGGTGATCACCGGGCCGGGGGCCGGCGCCGAGGTTACCGCGGCCGGCGTGCTGAACGACATTCTGAGGCTGGCGGGAGCGTGAAGCCGAAGGAGCAGAGCTTTACGGCGTTCGCCCCTGGCGGGGTGGGCAACATCGGACCTGGACTCGACATCCTCGGGCTCGCGCTCGCCGGCGAGGGTGACACGGTGCGGGCGGAGTGGAGTGGAACCCCCGGCATTCAGATACGCGACCCGGGACATCGCGATCTCCCTCGGGATCCGGCCCGGCATACCTCGGGCCTGGCTGCGCGGGCGGTCCTGGACCGACTGGGTGACCATCGCAGTCTGGAGCGCGGTATTGCGCTCACCGTACGGAAAGGCCTCCCCCTCTCCGGCGGCCAGGGCGGAAGCGCCGCCTCTGCTGTGGCGGGCGCGGTGGCGGTGAATGAACTGCTCGGGAAGCCCTTAGACCTGCTGGAGCTGGTCAACGCGGCTCTCGCGGCCGAAGAGAAAGTTGCCGGCCGGCACGCGGACAACATTGCGCCATCGTTGTTCGGCGGCATCGTCCTCATCCGCTCGATGGAGCCACTCGATCTGGTCCAGCTTCCGGTGCCCGGCGAGCTCTTGGTGGTTGTGGCGCGGCCCAACCAGCGCATGCGAACCGCTGACGCGAGAGCGGTCTTGCCGCCAGAGGTCTCCCGAGCGGTGGCCCTCCACCAGGCGGCGCAGGTCGGTGCCCTCGTTGCCGCGCTCGCCGGCAACGACTACGCGTTGCTCGGCCGGGCCATCGACGACCGCATTGCGGAGCCGGTGCGGGCCGGCCTCCTCCCCGGATTTCGCGAGGCCAAGCTGGCCGCGATGGCGGCCGGCGCACTGGGCTGCTCGATTTCCGGCAGCGGGCCCACCGCGTTTGCGTTGGTGCGGGGACCCGATGTGGGCAAGCGGGTGGCGGAGGCCATGGCCGCCGCCTACGCGGCCTCGGGCCACCGCAGCGACGTGCGGGTGACGACCGTGGACCGCGAAGGGGCTCGGCTGGTTCCCGACCTGGAGGGAGCACCTCGGTGAGATTCCAGACCCAGCGCCCGGCGAGCTGGCAGACCTGCATCGCCTGCGGGAACGAAGTGGTGGAGACCGATCCTCATCCCCGCTGCGGCCTGTGCGGCGGTCTGCTCGAGATCCATCACCGGCCGCCGGCTATTACTGCCCAGGAGCTGATCCAGCGCTTTACCGAGCGGCGCGGAGGTCCACCGGGAGCTACCGCGTCCGGCGTGTGGCGCTTCCGCGAGATCGTGTTGCCGTCGGTAGAAGCCGTGGTGTCGCACCCCGAGGGAAACACCCCGCTGCTCCACCGGGTTGCCCTCGACCGCTGGGTAGGATTGGAACACCTGCTGCTCAAGCACGAGGGCCACAACCCCACCGGCTCGTTCAAGGACCGGGGTATGACGGTCGGGGTGACGCAGGCGCTCCGGATCGGCGCCACGGCGGTGGCGTGTGCCTCGACCGGGAACACGTCCGCCTCGTTGGCCGCCTATGCCTCGCAGGCGGGGCTGCCGGCGCTGGTGCTGGTGCCGCGGGAGGGGGTTGCTTCGGGAAAGCTGGCGCAGGCCCTCGCCTATCGAGCCAGAACCATTCTCGTCCGGGGCGACTTCGACGATTGCCAGCGCCTGGTGGAGCAGGCCAGCAACGAGCTGGGGGTCTACCTGCTGAACTCAATCAATCCGTTTCGGATCGAGGGCCAGAAGACCATAGTACTGGAGCTGCTGCAGCAGCTCTCCTGGGATCCGCCCGACTGGATCGTGCTCCCCGCCGGCAACCTGGGAAACACCGCCGCATTCGGGAAGGCGCTGCGCGAAGCGCAGGAGTGGGGATTGATCTCGCGCCGCCCCCGTCTTGCGGCGGTGCAGGCGTCGGGCGCCGCTCCCTTCGTTCGCAGCTTCGAGGAGGGCTTTGCCCAGCGGCACCGAGTCAAAGCGGACACGGTGGCAACCGCGATCAAGATCGGCAACCCGGCCTCGTACGATCGGGCGGTGACCGCCATTCAGGAGACCAACGGGGTCGTGCTCTCGGTGCACGATGCCGACCTGCTCGAGGCCAAGGCAGCGATCGATGCGTCGGGAGTGGGGTGCGAGCCAGCCAGCGCGGCCGCCGTCGCCGGAGTGCGACAGCTCGTCACCCGCGGCATGATCAAGCCATCCGAGCGAGTGGTGGCGATTCTGACCGGGCACATTCTCAAGGACCCGGGCCTCCTGCTCCGGTACCATCAGGAGATGGAGCCTCCTCCGCCAGGAGCCAACCGCCCGATCGAGATCGAGGCCAGCCTCACGGAGGTGGAACGGGTCCTGAAAATGTAGGCTCCAACCCCTTCGGCGCCCA
Organism: Gemmatimonadales bacterium; assembly: GCA_035997125.1. Taxonomy (GTDB): domain Bacteria; phylum Gemmatimonadota; class Gemmatimonadetes; order Gemmatimonadales; family GWC2-71-9; genus CAVVWJ01. Next base: position 34,131 of record DASYIX010000103.1, on the reverse strand, counting down.
GGCGCCTCACGGTGACACGCCCCCGCCCTACTCAACCCTGCCTGCGTGTCACCTTCCAGATCTTCTGATTCTGATCGGCCGAGATGTAGAGCGCTCCATCAGGGGCAACGGCGAGTCCGCTGGCGCGGAGATCGGTCGGTCCTTCCTTGGACGTGGCGAAGGTCGAGTACTCGCCGGACGGCCGTCCGTCCTTGAACGGCATGAACACGACGCGGTATCCCGCCTGGGGCAGTGGGGCGCGATTCCACGATCCATGGAACGCCACGAAGAGCCCGCCCTTGTACTGCGGCCCAAACTGATCGCCGTTGTAGAACGCGAGCGCCAGGGGGGCCCAGTGGCCGGGGAAGGCCAGCACCGGGTTCTTGGCTGAGGCGCAGCGGCCTACCTTCTGTCCATCACCGCCGTACTCCGGGGCGAGCACCTTCTTCTTGTAGTCGTTGCTGTAGTAGCAGTATGGCCAACCGAAATCATCTCCTCGGCTCACCTTCACCAGCTCCTCCGCCGGATTGTCGGCGTTGGCCTGGTCGCTGAAGCCCCAGTTGTCGCCCAGCTGATCGCGCCCATGTACTGCAGCGTACAACTCATCACCCCCGGTGCTGGTCGTGAGCGCGAGCGGATTCCTGAGGCCGGTGGCAAAGCGATGTCCGTCTTCAAACCGCTGGCCCACCCGGTCGGCCGAGAACTGCCAGATCCCCGCGCGCCGCTCCAGCTCTCGACAGGGGTCCAGACCGGGGGAGTGATCCCGGCGGTCGGACCTCTGGCAACTGTTGCTGGCCGATCCAACGCTCACGTACATCTCTCCGCCCGGAGGAAAAGCCAGACTCTTGGCTTTGTGGTTGCCGTCGTCCGGAAGCCCGCTCACCATGGTTTCGGCCTGACCTTGCGGCCCCAGCTTTCCGGGGGTGAGGCGGTAGCGCAGGATCCGATTGTTCAGTGCCACGTAGAGGTATCCGCCTCGAAGCTCAACGTCGTTGGCCCCTCCGGGTCCAAAGCTCGCGCGCTGGTCGGGTTTCCCGTCGCCATTGGTGTCGCGCACGGCGAGCACACCATGGGCACCGCTGGCAAGCGCGGCGTAAAGATCGCCGTTGGGGGCCACCGTCATCTGACGCACGCCGCCGATGCCGCTCGCCACTACTGTGGCGCAGGCGCCTTGGGGAAGCACCAGACCGCCGTTATCGGGATCACACCCAACCGGCGTCTGAGAGGGAGAAATCGTCATCCAGCCGAGGATCAGCGGCGTCATCGCGAGTGCCGCGGCTCGGAGAATAGGATATGAAGAGGCCATGAGCAGAACCGTTTTTGGAGTTATGAGAGGGAGCCGGAGCCCTGGATCACCGCTGGAAGATACAGTGGCCCGGCCCTTGCCAGAGGGGCCGCAGGACCCCCCGGACAGGTTTTCAGAGGGGGAAATTGGGTTTTGCCTATTGCAACTGGGCGGCGTCGGTTTACTGTTGGACACGGTAGTTCTGCTGTTCCCGAGGCACCACACGGTTCTCACCCATTTTTGGGAGACTCGCGATGGCCACCAAGAGGAGAAAGACTGCCGGTAAGAAATCCGCCAAGAAGCGCGCCAAGCGGCCTGCTGCACGGAAGAAGACCGCGAAGAGAGCCAAGAGGAAGTCCACCACCAAGCGCAAACCGAATCCCGCGTTCATGAGGCCGTTACAACCCAGCTCGACGCTCGCCAACGTAATTGGCAGCAGCCCCATGCCACGGACCCAGGTCATCAGCAAGCTCTGGGCGTACATCAAGAGAAACGGACTGCAGGACTCGAAGAATCGCCGGGCCATCAATGCCGACGAGAAGCTCCGCCCGTTGTTCGGCGGCCGGAGTCAGGTCACCATGTTCGACCTGGCCAAGATCGCGAACAAGAACCTCAGCTAGACCCGGCGCTGCCGGCGCAGTACCGAGGGCGCTCCCGCTGGGGCGCCCTTTTCTTTCGGGAAGATCAATCGCGCCCATACCAATAGCGAATAGCCCACAGCCTCCTCTATCTTCCTCCCCCTATGGCCGGCGAATACATCTTCACCATGCGCGACCTCAGAAAGGTCGTGCCCCCCTCCCGCGAAATTCTCAAGGGCATTCACCTCGCGTTCTATCCCGGTGCGAAGATCGGCGTGCTGGGGTCGAACGGCGCCGGGAAATCCACGCTCCTCCGGATCATGGCGGGAGTGGACAAGGACTTTCTCGGCGAGGCCCGGCCACTGCCGGGAACCAAGATCGGCTACCTGTCCCAGGAGCCTACGCTCGATGCCGGCAAGGACGTTCGCGGCAACGTGCTCGAGGGCGTGAAGCAGCAGCAGGCCGTACTCGACCAGTTCAACGAAATCAGCGCCCGGTTCGCCGAACCGATGGAGGACGACGAGATGAACCGGCTGCTGGAGAAACAGGGGAACCTCCAGGAGCGGATCGACACCCTGGGCCTCTGGGAGCTGGACCACAAGATCGACCTGGCCATGGACGCGCTGCGGCTTCCCCCCGGCGATGCCGATGTCTCGAAGATCTCCGGCGGGGAGCGGCGCCGAGTCGCCCTCTGCCGCCTGCTGCTGGAGCAACCCGACATGCTGTTGCTGGACGAGCCCACCAACCATCTCGACGCCGAGAGCGTGTGGTGGCTGGAACGATACCTCGCCCAGTTCCCGGGCACCGTCGTCGCGGTCACCCACGACCGCTATTTCCTCGACAACGTCGCCGGCTGGATTCTGGAGTTGTATCAGGGGGCCGGCATCCCCTGGGAGGGGAATTATTCCTCCTGGCTGGAGCAGAAGGAGCGCCGGCTCGCTCAGGACGAGAAGCAGGCGTCGGCCCGGCAGAAGACGCTGCAGCGGGAGCTCGAATGGATCCGGATGTCGCCCCGGGCACGTCAAGCCAAGAGCAAGGCGAGGATCACCGCTTACGAAGAGCTCCGCGCCGAGGGTGAGCGGCAGCAGGAGGGAACCGCTGAGATCCTGATTCCGGTGCCTGCCCGCCTGGGCGACGAGGTCGTGGTGACCGAAGGCCTGGCCAAGGGATACGGCGACCGGCTCCTGATCGATGATCTCACCTTCTCGCTCCCTCGAGGCGGCATCGTAGGTGTGATCGGCCCCAACGGCGCTGGCAAGACCACGCTGTTCCGAATGATCACCGGGCAGGAGCAGCCCGACGGGGGCCTCCTGAAGGTCGGCTCCACCGTCGAGATCGCGTATGTCGATCAGAGCCGCGAGACGCTCAATCCCGACAACACCGTGTATCAGGAGATCTCGGGTGGGCAGGACCAGCTCCAGTTTGGGCGCAGGACCGTCAACGCCCGGGCGTATTGTGCCGGGTTCAACTTCCGGGGAGCCGATCAGCAGAAAAAGGTGGGCACCCTCTCCGGCGGCGAACGGAACCGGCTCCACCTGGCCAAGCTGCTCAAGAGTGGCGGCAACCTGCTCCTGTTGGACGAGCCCACGAACGATCTCGATGTCGATACGCTGCGAGCACTGGAGGAGGCTCTCCTCAGCTTTGCCGGCTGCGCCGTCGTGATCAGCCACGACCGATGGTTCCTGGATCGGGTCGCGACTCACATGCTGGCCTTCGAGGGCAACAGCGAGGTCGTGTGGTACGAAGGCAACTACCAGGACTACGCCGCCGACTACCACAAGCGGAAAGGCGCGTCGGTAGACCAGCCGCACCGGATTCGGTATAAGAAGCTGGTGCATTGAGGGGGGCCACGTGATCGACCAAGCCGCAAAGCTGACAATCACCGTCGCAGCAGGCCTCGGCCTCGCTGCGACTTTTTTGGGCTGCACTCCAGCTCCACCCAGGCGGCCCACCCAGGATAGCTCTCACGCCATGGTTACTCCCGAAACCCGAGATACCGGTTGGAAGCCGCTGTTCGATGGCAAGACCACCGCAGGTTGGCGGGGCTATCGCTCGAAGACCATGCCCGCCGGGTGGCAGGTGATCGATGGAGCGCTCACCCGGGTCGACTCCGCCGGCGACATCGTCACCCACGACAAGTACGCGAACTTCGAGCTCGAGCTGAACTGGAAGGTCGCTGAGGGGGGCAACAGCGGAATCTTTTACCGGGTCAGCGAGGATTTCGACTATCCCTGGCGGACCGGCCTGGAGATGCAGGTGCTCGACGATGCCAGACATCCCGATGGCCGCTCACCACTCACCTCCGCCGGATCGCTGTTTGGCATCTACCCGGCGCCCCGGGGCGTCGTACGGCCGGCGGGCGAGTGGAATGCGGTGCGCATTGTGGTCAGCGGACACCACATCGAGCATTGGCTCAACGGAGTAAAGATGGTCGAGGCGGAGCTCGGCAGTCCCGACTGGGAGGCGCGAGTCAAGCAGAGCAAGTTTGCGACTATGCCGGGCTATGGCCGAAATGACGCCGGCCACATCGGGCTGCAGGACCATGGCAACCGGGTCGCGTATCGCTTCATCAGGATCCGGATTCTCCCTTGAGCCGGGTCCGGCTCCGGCTCTCGGTCATGATGTTCCTCCAGTACTTCATCTGGGGGGCATGGTACGTGACCTTGGGCACCTACCTCTCGCAAACTCTCCACTTCAATGGGGCCGAGGTCGGGCTGGCGTACGGCAGCACGGCCATCGCCGCCATGATCTCGCCGTTTTTCATGGGGATGATCGCCGATCGGTTTCTGTCGACCGAGAGGCTTCTGGTCGGACTCCATCTGACCGGAGCGCTCCTGCTCTACACCGCCTCGACGATGCCCACCTTCGGTCGCTTCTATCCGGTGCTGATCGGCTACGCATTGCTGTACATGCCCACGCTGGCGCTCACCAACTCCCTGTCATTTCATCATCTGAAGGATCCGGCGCGAGAGTTCCCCTCGATCCGAGTGCTGGGAACCATCGGCTGGATTGCGGCCGGACTGATCGTTGGCCGGCTGGGCGTAGAGGCGACGGCGATCCCGATGCGGATAGCCGCGAGTGCGTCGCTCCTGCTGGGACTTTACTCCTTTGCCCTGCCGCACACCCCGCCAGGTCCACTGGTTCGCTCGGTACGGGTGCGGGATGTCCTGGGGCTCGATGCGCTCACCCTGCTCAAGGACCGCTCGTTCGCGGTCTTCATGTTGGGCTCGTTTCTCCTCTGCGTGCCGCTGCAGTTCTACTATGCGTTTACTAACCTGTTCCTGAACGAGATCGGACTTCCGGAGCCGGCCAGCAAGATGACTCTGGGACAGGTGTCGGAGATCGGGTTCATGCTCCTGCTTCCCTGGTTCCTGCTGCGGTTTGGCAGCAAGCGAGTGCTGCTGGTGGGAATGGCGGCGTGGTCGCTGCGATATCTCCTCTTCGCCCAGGGCAACGCCGGCGGTCTGGCCTGGATGCTCTACCTCGGCATTCTGCTGCATGGCGTCTGCTACGATTTCTTCTTTGTCGCGGGACAGATCTACGTGAACCAACGCGCCAACGAGAGAATCCGTGCGGCGGCTCAGGGCCTCCTCACTTTCGTGACTCTCGGCATGGGCCTGTTCATTGGTGCGGGGATCTCGGGCCGGGTGGTCGATGCCAATCGGGTAGTCGGCCCCGCCGGGGTGGTGCCCCACGAGTGGGGGTCCGTCTGGATGGTTCCGGCGGGGCTTGCCGCCGGCATTCTCCTCCTCTTCGCGTCCCTTTTCCGTCCTTCCTTGCCCGTCAGAACTCCAGACCTCGCGACCGCACGATCGGGCTGATCAAGGCAACGGCCGCCAGTTTCCCTGAGCCACCGCCGGCACGAAGCTGTCCAGCCCCTCCGGGGGGAAGCTCAAGGTGCGACCCTGTTCGGCGCTCATGTAGGCGGTCATCAGCGTCCGAACTACCTCGACCCCGTCGTCGAAGGTGAGCTTTGGCTGCTCGCCGGACAGAAATGCCCGAGCGAAATGACGATCCTCGGCCTCATAGCCGTAGGCCCAGGCTTCATTCGCGACCACGGGCATGAGCCCGGTCTCTGCATTCTGTTTCTCGACCAGGTCTTCGCCGGTGCCACCCGCGACCTGGCGGCTGAAGAAGAGCTTCAACCCGCTGTCCAGACTGTTCCATGACATCGAGTACTCCGGGCCCAGCAACTCGGCGGAGAGGCGCAGGCCCGGACCCACAAAGCTCCACGACGTGGTCGCTTCGCCCAGCGCAGTCAGGCCCCCATCGGCTTCGAACTCGAGGGTCACGCCGGCAAAGTCCTCCGCCGGACGGTTGGCGTAGTCGACCTGCTTGCCCATGGTCCGGGAGAGCTGCGCGACATACTCGGGCCGGGTCCACTTGAGGGAGGCAATTCGCGCGGTCACCCGGGACAGACGAAGTGACGACCGCGGCGCCTCCGGCTGGGTGAGGAGATAACGGACCACCTCGACTGAGTGACACATCATGTCGTTCAACACACCGCCACCCTGCAGTCGGCCCTGCCAGAACCAGGGGGCATGGGGACCGCTGTGTTCCTCTGCCGCCCGGGCCAGATACGGTCGCCCCGCAGCCGCCGCACCACGCGCCCAGATCAGCGCATGGCCCCGGACGACGGGCGGGGCAAAGAGCTGGTTCTCCAGGTATCCGTGGCGAAGGCCGGCGCCCTTGACCAGCTCGGCGATGTGAGTCGCCTCGGCCACCGTCCGACCCAGTGGTTTCTCACAGGCGACGCCTTTGAGCGTTCCTCCGCCATCGGTGACGGCATGGACGATCTCCTCGACGTTCTCCAGCCGCGCGTGGTTCGGTCCGCAGAGCCAGAGCGCATCGATGGCGGGATCGGCCACCATGTCGGCAATGGAGCGGTAGGCCTTCGCCTGGCCGACATCGAGCGTGCGCGCCATCGCCGCGGTCTCAGCGGCGCGCGCGCCATGGGGGCTCCACACGCCGAGGACGTCGGCGTCGCGCACCGCCACGAAGGCCTGGAGGTGAAATCTGGCGTTGAAGCCGCTGCCAATGAGACCGATCCCCAAGCGTCCTGTAACCGGCCCGGGCCTACCTGTCGTCATAGCGAACCCCGATGCTCCGGAGCACCGTCTCGGGACAGCCGGTCCACTCGGGCACGACGGTGTTGCCCTGGTAGCGCAGATCCTTTACTCCCATCTCGCTGGACCAGAACCCCGAGGCCGTGAGATCGCGGAATGCGGTGAAGAAAGCGACTCCCTGACTCATCCCCGGCTTGGCCTTCGCCGGCCAGGCGATCTTATCGAGGAGCGCGGTTTGCTCTTTCTTAGCGCCATCGGCGAAACGCCTGCCGAAGCGCCGGCGGCACTCCGCATCGAGCCAGGCCACCCCCCCGCGCATGGCGGTGCGGGCCTCCGTCGAGGTGTCCTGGTCCGCCATCATGAAATCCATGAACTCGGGAACGCCGGCGTCAGTCGCGCTACCGGAGCGGCCGTCCCTCGGGATGATGATGTCTACCAGGACGCGGACGGTCTCGTACTCCGGGGGCGTGAAAAACTTGGGCTCGAACCTGGCGCCGGCGGCTCGGGCTGCCACCGTGTCCCGCGCGGCCCGCGCGGCCCGATGGGAGGTTTCCGCGGTGCACCCGAGCAGCAGGGTGAGGGGGAAGGCCGAGAGAATCTCTAGCATCTCACGCCGACTGACTTGCGGCGTTTTCCCCGTGGCTCCTCCTTCCTTGCCCCGGGTCACAGCACTCCCCGCTTCCGCTGAGCAGCGATGTAGTCGCTGGTGCGCCACGCCAACGCCAGGATCGTCCAGGTGGGGTTCTTGTCGGCCTGGCCCACAAAGGGCCCGCCGTCGGCCACGAAAAGGTTCTTTACATCATGCGCCTGGCAGTAGCGGTTGAGCGCAGAGGTTCGGGGATCGTTGCCCATTCTGGTCCCGCCGACTTCGTGAATGATCCGGCCGCCTGGGGCGATCCCGTACCCGTCCGTCGCCTTGGGGAACGAGTTGAGTGACTGACCGCCCATTTCGGCGATAATACCACGGAGGGTCTCTTGCGCGTGCTTGGCCTGAGCGATCTCGTGCTCGCTCCACTTCCAATGAAAGCGCAGCACCGGGATGCCCCACTGGTCCACAGTCTTGGGATCGATCTCACAGTAGGAGTCCGCGTTGGGGATCATCTCACCCCGGCTGGAAAGCCAGACTGTCGCGCCGTAGTAACGCCGATAGTCCTCCTTGAGCTGCTGCCCGTACCCTCCGCCTGACGGGTAGTGATGAATGCCATCCATGAACCCATAGGCCGGCTGGCCCCGGCCACCCCAGACCTCGATGTGGTACCCCCGGGGAAAATCCAACTTTCGGTTATCCAGCCACCACGGCATGTAGACGTGTAGGCTGCCGACCCCGTCGTCGTTGTGCGGCGGCTGATCCATGAGACGGGGAATGACGCCGGCGGCGTCGGTGCCGGTTGTGTCGGTGAGATTTCTGCCGACGGTGCCGCTGGAATTGGCGAGGCCGCTGGGGAAGCGTGACGATCTCGAGTTGAGCAGGAGCCGCGCCGATTCGCAGGCGCTGGCAGCGAGCACGACAATGCGCGCGCGTACCTGGCGGTCGGCCCCATCACTCTTGTCGATGTACGCAACACCGGTGGCCAGTCCCCGCCGGTCGACCGTGACCTCTCGGGCCATGGCTCCGGTAATCAAGGTGAGCCGGCCCGTGGCAAGAGCCGGAGCCAGGAGCACACCGGGCGAGGAAAAGTTCGAGTTGGTCCGGCACCCCCGGTTGCACTGCCCGCAGTAGTGGCACGAGGGACGTCCGTTGTGCGGGCGGGTGATCACCGAGATCCGGCCGGGGATGCAAGTGACGCCGAGCCGGTCGCAGGCCTGCTTTACCAGAAGCTCATAGCAGCGGGGGCGGGGTGGCGGTAGAAAAATGCCGTCGGGATGGTTTCTGAGTCCCTCGACGCTGCCGAAAATTCCCACCAGGCGGTCGACGCGGTCGTAGAAGGGCTTGAGGTCGTCATATCCGATGGGCCAGTCATCGCCCAGGCCGTCAATGCTCTTGCCCCGGAAATCGTCCGGTCCGAAGCGGAGCGAGATCCTCCCCCAGTGATTGGTGCGCCCGCCCAGCATGCGGGCGCGCCACCAATCGAAGCGACTGCCGGCGGCTACGGTGTACGGCTCTCCCTCGATCTCCCATCCGCCGATGCAACCGTCGAACTCTCCGAACGGCCGCTGCTTGGTGGGCGCACCGCGCCGAGGCGAATCGTAGGGCCACGCGAGCATGGCCGAATCCTTGGCGTTGTCCCACATTCGTCCGGCCTCGAGCATGACGACGTTGGCCCCGGCTCGGGTCAGCGCATAGGCGGCCATTCCTCCGCCGGCGCCGGAGCCCACGATGCACACGTCATAGAGGGTTGAGGAGGGTTCGTTCACCGCGACTTGGCCGGCTTGAGCGCCTTGAGGTAGTCGTAGCTCGCCTGGGCAAACGCCAATGGTTCGGGCGGGTCATCCTGCTCGACGAAGACATGGCGGATCCCGGCCTGCTCCCGTCGCGCCAGGATGCGGCGAAAATCGATGGTTCCCTGGCCCAGACCCCAGCCTCTGCGATGCAACGGGCCGAGCATGCCTACGGTCGCCAGGGTATCCAGGAAGAGACGCCGATTCAGGAGACCTCGCAAGAATGATTGAACGTCCTCGGCCAAGATGTGGTCCGGCATCCGTCGGCGCTAGCGCTTTCACGCTTCCCCGCTTCCCCGCTTATTATTGGCCATGATTATCCAACAGAGCAGCATCCCGTACCTGCCTGCCCGAGTCGAGGGACTGGCAGACATCGCGATGAACCTGTGGTGGAGTTGGAGCCGCGAAGCCCGCGCGCTGTTCCACTCCATCGACGAGGCCCTCTGGCACCGCACCCGGCATAATCCCCTCGAGCTGCTCTGCCGGGTCGATCCCGCCCGGATCGCCGCCTGCGCCAGCGACAGCGCATTCCTCCGCCGCTACGACCAAGTCATGGAACGGATGGCTCAGGAGGGGGACCACGGGAACACTTGGTTTGCCCGTAACTATCCGAACCTGAATGGCAGGCCGGTGGCTTACTTCTGCGCCGAGTTTGGCCTGCACCACTCGGTCCCCATCTACTCCGGCGGTTTGGGCGTGCTGGCCGGCGACCACTGCAAATCGGCCAGCGATCTGGGTGTGCCGATGGTAGGGGTAGGACTCTTCTATCGTAAGGGCTACTTCGACCAGCGTCTCAGTCTGGAAGGGTGGCAAGAGGACAGCGACGAGGAGTACGATGTCAGTTCCACTCCCCTGGTGCCGGTAAGCGGACCAAACCGACAGCCCTGGCTCACCACGGTCCAGACCTCGGGTCGTCCGGTCCATGTGCGGGCATGGCGCATGATGGTAGGACGGGTCCCGATCTACCTGCTGGACACCAACCTCGAGACTAATCACCCCGAAGACCGGGGACTCATGAACAAGCTCTATGCCGGCGGCCCTGAGCTCCGCGTCCGGCAGGAGTGGATTCTCGGAGTCGGTGGAGTGCGCGTGCTCCGGGCCATGGACATCAATCCCGGGGTGTGGCATGCCAATGAGGGCCACGCCGCCTTTATGTTGGTCGAGCGGGTCCGGGAACTGGTCTCCGGCGGAACTCCGTATCAAGACGCGCTGCATCAGGTCCGCATGCAAAGTGTCTTTACTACCCACACCCCGGTTCCCGCCGGGCATGACGCCTTTCCCGCCGATCAGCTCGAGGCCTGCACCGGGCCGATCTGGGAAGAGATGGGCGTCGATCGCAAGACCTTGTTCGGCCTGGGGGCCCACCCCGCCCTTCCTGGACAGTTTCATATGACGGTGGTGGCCATGCGGCTCTCCGGCCGGGTGAACGGTGTTTCCCGTCGCCACGGCCAGGTGAGCCGGAATCTCTGGCGCGATCTCTGGCCCAACCGCCCGTGGGAAACTGTTCCGATCGGCCACGTGACCAACGGAGTGCACCTGGCAACCTGGATGGCCAGCCCAATCATGGCGCTGCTGGACGAGCACCTGGGTCCGGATTGGGGAGATCGAATGGAGGAGCCCGGGTTTTGGGACCAGGTGCTCACTTTGAATCACGGCAAACTCTGGGAGGCCCATCTGCGGCAGAAGCGGGCGCTGGCCAACTTCATCCGGGAGGACGCGCGGCGCCGCTTTGCCGGACAACTGAAGGAAGCATCCCAGGTCGTAGGGGCCGGAACTCTACTCGATCCGATGGCATTCACCATCGGGTTCGCTCGCCGGTTCGCCACTTACAAGCGGGCCAACCTGATCTTCCGGGACATCGAGCGGTTGCGGCGCATCCTGGCGGATCCCTGGCGGCCCATTCAGATCATCTTCGCCGGCAAAGCCCATCCCGCCGACAATCCCGGCAAAGAAGTGCTGCAGAGCGTGTATCAGTTCACCCGGGATCCCACATTCGAAGGCCGGGTCGCCTTCCTCGAGGACTACGACATGCACCTGGCCCATTTGCTGGTGCAGGGCGTAGACCTCTGGCTCAATCTGCCGAGGGTCCCGCTCGAAGCATCGGGTACCAGCGGCATGAAGGCGGCGCTGAACGCTGTCCCCCAGTTGAGCACGCTCGATGGCTGGTGGCAGGAGGGCTACGATGGACTGAGCGGGTGGGCCATCTCACCTGCCGGGGAAGGCGCGGATGCCGATGCGGCCGATGCGGAGGACTTCTACCGCCTGCTGGAAGAACAGGTCGTGCCGCTCTATTACACCAGGAATGCGCAAGGAGTGCCGCTGGGATTCGTGGAGAAGATGCGCCATGCGCTGCGTCTGGCGGGAAGCCGGTTCACCGCGCGGCGGATGATGCGAGAGTATGTGCAGGAATACTATGCACCAGCAATGGGCGGGGAGGCGTCAGGAGACGACCCGCCCACGGCGTGAAGGATGCGGATGGCAACCCTACATCAACCGGCGCGCGACCCCACGAGTTCATCGCCGCCGCTCAGAACCGCCGGGGGCCAACCGGTCTCGGTCGTACATGTGACCGCGGAGTACTATCCTTACGCCCGGACCGGCGGCCTGGCTGAGGCGGTGAGCGGTCTCGCCCGGTTCCAGCGGGCCGCCGGGCTCAACGTGGCCGCCATTCTCCCGCTCTACCGCACCGTTCGCGATGTCGATCCCGACCTGGAGCCAGTGGGACAGCCCTTCATGATCCCGATGGGATCGCACAACGAAGAGGCCCGGGTCTTTCGGGTGGCCGGTGCCCCCGCCGGGCCGCAGGTCTTCTTCATCGAGCACCTCGGCTACTTCAACCGGCCCGGCATCTACGGGGAGAACGCAGTCGACTATCCCGACAACGCCCGGCGCTTCGCCTTCTTTGCGCTGGCCGCGGCCACCGCACTCCCCCGGCTGGTCCCCGGTCCGGTCCTGCTCCACGCCCACGACTGGCACACCGCGCTGGCACTGGTCTATCTCCGGACGCTGATGGCGGAGCACTACTCCAACGGGGTGACGGCGGTGCTGTCAGTTCACAACCCTGGGTATCAAGGCCATTTTCCACCAGACGTGATGACCCAGATCGGATTGCCGTGGGAGCTGTACAACTGGCGTCAGCTCGAGTGGTACGGCAAGGTGAACTTCCTCAAGGGCGGGCTGGCCTTTGCTGATTTCGTCACCACGGTGAGCCCGACCCAGGCGGAGGAGCTGCGGACCGCCGGGGGCGGGTTCGGCCTGCACGACGTTTTTGTCTGGCTGGCGGACCGGCTGGTCGGGGTGCTGAACGGGATCGACCAGAAGACCTGGCATCCCGCCACCGACAACCAGATTACCGCCCAGTATTCGGCGGAGGCTCTCGAAGGGAAGCGGAAGTGCAAGGCGGCGCTGCAGCGCTCATTCGGCCTTCCCCAGCGGCGGAAGGTCCCGCTCTTCGGAATGACCGGGCGGATGGTTACCCAGAAGGGATTGGATCTGATCCTCCAGAGCAGCGATCTGCTGGCCATGGATGCCCAGTTCGTGTTTCTGGGCAGCGGAGAACAGAAATACGAGAGCGCCCTGGTCGAGCTGGCTTCGTCCGCTCCGGACCGCTTCGGAGTGCAGCTGGACTTTACCGACCGTCTGGAGCACCGGCTCATGGCTGGTGCAGACCTGTTTCTCATGCCGTCGCTCTACGAGCCGTGTGGGCTCACCCAGATGCGGGCCCAGCGATACGGCTCACCTCCGATCGTGCGCCACGTCGGCGGCCTGGCCGACACGGTGGAGGATGCGCTGACCGGTTTTTCTTTCGATCCCTATACGCCGGAGGCCTTTCAGGAGGCAACTTTCCGGGCGCTTGATACTTTCCATCATCCTTCGAGGTGGCACACCATCATGCGGCAGGGGATGGCCCGCGACTTTAGCTGGGAACGTTCGGTCGCGACTTACCTGGACGTGTACCGCCGGGCCGTCGCCCGGTCGGGCGCAGCCCGGTGAGCGCCCGTTCGATGGACTTCGTCTTCACATTGCACAGTCACCTCCCCTATGTCCTGAACCACGGCCGCTGGCCGCACGGGAGCGACTGGCTCTGCGAAGCCGCGCTCGATACGTACCTGCCGCTGCTCGAAGTATTTCGCGGACTCGCTTCCGACGCCGTCCCGGCGCCGGTCACCATCGGCTTCACCCCGGTGCTCGCCAACCAGCTCACCAATCCGACTTTCGTCAGCGAGATGGAAGCTTTCTTCGACCAGCGGATCAAGGCCTGCGATGAGGCGCCGGCCTCGCTGTCTGCCACCGGTGAAACGCACCTCCTGCCCCTGGTCAGCTTCTGGCGGGAGCGGCTGATCCGCCTCCGCCGGTTGTTTCACGATGTCGATCGAGACTTGATCGGGGCGTTCCGTGCCCTGGAGGCCGCTGGTCGGATCGAAATCATCGGGTCAGCTGCTACTCACGGCTACCTTCCCCTGCTGGCCCGGGATGAAAGCATCCGGCTCCAGCTTGCCGTCGGGGTCTCGGAACACCGCCGCATTTTCGGTCGCTCGCCCAGCGGATGTTGGCTACCGGAGTGCGCCTACCGCCCTCGCGGAACCTGGGAGCCCTGGCCCACGGCGCCTCGCACCGGAATCCGGCGGGGCATCGAGGAACATCTGGCCGACGCGGGATTCCAGTTCTTCTTCGTCGATGCCCATCTCGCGGCGGCGGGCCGTCCCCTCGGTCTCTCCGGCGATCCTGCCGGCGATCCTACCATCCACGCGCCGGCGTCTCCTGGGATTCCTACCGAGCCGCTGCGGTCCCCCTATCGGGCCTATCGGGTCGCCCATGGATCCGTCGCCGCCTACGTGCGCGATCCTCGCGCCTCGATGCAGGTCTGGAGCCGCTTCGAGGGATATCCCGGCGACGGGTCGTATCTGGAATTCCATAAGATGCGCTGGCCCGGCGGGCTCAAGTTGTGGCGGGTGACCGGTCCCGGCGTCGACCTCGGCGAGAAGCAACCTTACAACCCCGAGACCGCGGCCGACCGGGCCCGAGGTCACGCCGAGCACTTTGCGGATCTGCTGGCCGGAATCTCCGCCGGGCAGTCGCAGAACCGCGAGGGGGTGGTAGTCGCGCCCTTCGACACCGAGCTCTTCGGGCACTGGTGGTTCGAGGGTCCGGAGTTTCTGGGAGGCACCTACCGCTCCCTGGCTCGGCAGCCGCAGGCGATTCACCCCACGACCGGTTCTCGGCATCTCAAGGAGCACCCGCCGAGGGCTGCCATCCGGCTCCCCTGGGGATCCTGGGGCGCCAACGGTGACAGCAGCATGTGGCTGAGCGAGCAAACGGCGTGGACCTGGGAGCGACTCTGGCCCCTGGAGCAATCGTTCTGGGATGTCGCGCCCAGCACGCTCGCTTCACCGCCGGCCCGCCCGGTCCTGGCTCAGGCTGCCCGGGAATTGTTGCTGGCCCAGTCCTCAGATTGGCAGTTCATCATCTCAACCGGCGCAGCAGCGGATTACGCCGAGCGGCGGTTTCGGGAGCATTGTGAGGACGCTGAGCAGCTGATCGCAGCGCTGGGTCCCGGTCGAGAGCAGGATCTGGAATCAGCGCAACGGCGCGCGGAAGAGTTGGGACAGCGGGACCAGGTCTTCCCCAATGTCTTGCCGGCCATTGCAGCGGCGCTGGGCGGCTCTCGCTCGCTGGCCGTCAGCTGACGCATGGCCCCAATCCGCTTCGTCTTCGGGGTTCACCTGCACCAACCGGTCGGTAACTTCGACCACGTGTTCGAGCAACACGTCCGCGACGTGTACCGTCCGATCCTCGAACACCTTCCCGAACGCGGATTCTTTCCCATCGTGCTGCATCTCTCGGGGCCACTGCTCGAGTGGCTGGAGGCGCACGACACCGTCTACCTCGACTGGCTGGGCCGTCTGGTGGCGGACCGTCAGGTGGAGCTGCTGCTGTCCGGCTTCTATGAGCCGGTGCTCGCCTCATTGCCCCGGGCGGATCGGGTGGAGCAAATCCAGTGGATGCGCGACGCGATCCGGCGCCGCTTTGGGGTCGACGCGCAGGGTCTCTGGCTGACCGAGCGGGTCTGGGAACCGGAGCTCGCCGCCGATCTCTCCGATGCGGGAGTCCGCTACGCATTGGTGGACGACCGCCACTTTCTGG
The DNA here is from genome assembly GCA_035997125.1 of Gemmatimonadales bacterium. Taxonomy (GTDB): domain Bacteria; phylum Gemmatimonadota; class Gemmatimonadetes; order Gemmatimonadales; family GWC2-71-9; genus CAVVWJ01. Next base: position 18,700 of record DASYIX010000103.1, on the reverse strand, counting down.
TATCCGGCTTTGCCGCGGAGCAGCTGCATGCTCCCTTCTATACCGAGAGCGATGGCAAGCGGGTGGCGCTCTTTTCAATCGACGAGCGGCTGCGCTACCTGATCCCGTTCCGCCCACCGGAGGAAACGGCCGCCTACCTTCGCGAGCTCCGGGGCGCGGGCCAGCGACTGGCCGTTCTGGCCGACGACGGCGAGAAGTTCGGCGGGTGGCCCGGTACCAAAGAGTGGGTGTACGAGCGGGGATGGCTGGATCGGTTCGTGGCAACCATCGGTGGGCTGGTCGAGCGGGACGAAGTCCAGCTCAGCACCCTGACCGATGCCCTCGACCAGGTGCCAAGCGGCGGCTTGGCCTACCTGCCGACCGCATCGTACCGGGAAATGGAAGGCTGGTCGCTCCCACCCGACGCGGCACTCCGGCTGATCCGCCTCGAGGGCGACCTCGGCGAGGCCCGCATTGCCGGCCCCGACGGAGCGCTGATCCGCGGAGCTCACTGGCGCAATTTCCTGGTCAAGTACTCCGAGTCCAATCGGATGCATAAGAAGATGCAAGCGCTCTCCCTGATATGCCGCGCGGTCGGGGATCCGCCCACCACCCGGCGCGCCATCGGCCGGGCGCAGTGCAACGACGCTTATTGGCACGGGGTGTTCGGAGGGCTCTACCTGCCTCATCTCCGGGAGGCGATCTGGCGAAACCTGGCCCAGGCCGAGCGGGAGCTGCGCCAAGGTGAGGAACTGGCGGTGGAGGTCCTGGACATCGATGGCGACGGACACGATGAGATCTGGGTGCACTCGGACCGGTTCTCTGCTATCGTGAGTCCCCGGCGAGGCGGCGCGGTCGAGGAGTACACCGTCTTTGCCAGCGGGATGAACTATGCCAATACGCTGACTCGCCGCCGGGAGGCGTACCACGACACGGCGCTGGAAACCGAGGCGGAGGCAAACCGCCAATCGGAGTCTGGCACTCCCAGCATTCACGATATCGAGCATGGACTTCGGTTGGAGCAACGACCGCCGCTCGACGCCGACGACCGGGCCATGTTCGTGGATCGGGTGTTACCGAGCGCCCTGCCGCTTCACTCTTATGCCAGTGGTGACTACTGGCCGGTTCGCTCCTGGGCCCATTCGCCCTGCCGATTCACCATCGAGCAGTCGGCTGAAGCGGTCGAGATCCACTGCTCCTTCGCGGGTCCCGATGGAAGCCATGAGGCTCTGAGCAAACGGCTCCGCTTCGAGTCCGATGGCGCCCTGATTGTGAGCTATCGTTGGAGCCCCTCTATCGGCCAACCGGACGACCGATTCGCTCCTGAGCTCTCCCTCTTCGCGCCGCTCGAGTTGCGGGCCGAACCGGAGGCGGAGACCTGGACCTTTGCGATTGAGACGGTGGCGAAGTCGGAGCGGGGACTCGACCACACCCGGCAGGGAGAGTCGGTGACGCTGCGGTGGCCGGTGCAGCTGGGAGAGGCATTGGTGGAGCTGGTGCCCGCAAGCCGCACGCTTACGGCGCACGCCGAGGCGGGGAGGGCAACAGACTGAGATCCTCAGGCCGAGCGAGCAGCCCGAGCCGGTTCCGGTGCGCGCCGCCACCCAAGATAGAGGAAAACCACCGCGATGGTCTGTACCAGGTGGTACACCGCGTTGTGGTCGAAGTAGACCGGATGGAGGGTCACTCGCGCCTGCTGAAGCATGGCCGCGCCGGCGGAGAGGAGCAGGCCGGTGAGAATTAACCTCCATCCTGCGCTCTGGCTGCGTACGGATTGCCGCGCGGAGGCCAGCAGCAGCAGGATGAGAGTGGGAACGTAGAACCGCACAATGCTGGTGAACGAGTCGTCCAGGAAAATTACCACCGCAGCAAAGGCTGCGGCATAGACCAGCACGAGCAACCGGCCGAGCCAACGCGCCCGCTGCGGGAGCAATAGACCGAGACTGAGGTCGAGCATGGTGGCCCCAGCGAGCACGATGGAGAGCGCCACCGGCTTCCAGGCAACCGAGCCAGGCAGAGTAGCCGTCCCCGCGGGAAAGAAAGCGTGGAACACCGCGCCCCACGCGGCCGCGCTGGCTAGAGCTCCCAACAGGACCGCGCCGGTTCGCTGCAACCTCCGTCCGGCAGCATCTCTCCAGAGTCGCCAACCCAGATAGGCGGCCAGGAGAGCTAAGGCGACATCGGTGCCAGCGACATCGGGATCGTGGATCACTGATCCCGTAACTGCTTGGCCAGAATCGGCCGATCCGAAATCACCCCGTAGGGATTCTTTGCCAACGCGCGGCGGATCTCGCTCTCGTTGTCTGGGGTCCAGATGAAGGTGGGCCAGCCTTTTGCGATGAGCCGGTTGATCACCTTTTCGTCCACTTCGTGATTGATACTGAGCATATCGGGCTTCACGATCTTGCGCAGCGCACGACGGATGAACTCCTGCCGCAGGATCCAGGGAAGATTCACCAGGTCTCCCTCCTTTATCTCCGCCCGCAGCTGGGGATTCCAATTGGTGTCCATGAAGATGAACGCCGTACGTACGAAGGGATCGAGGCGCTTCACCCGGTAGAGCACCAACGGGTTGAACGAGCTGAGTACCACGCTCAGTTGGGCGTCGTATCGCTCGATGATCTCGACGGCTCGCTGCTCGATACCGGTGGGGGCCAGGCCGGGCACCTTGAGCTCGACCATGAGGGTGCCGCGTCCCTTCACCGCGCGGACGAAATCCGCGAAGGTGTGCACATTGGCTCCCGTCATTCCAGCCTGATACTTGGGGCCCAGATCGAGGGCGAGCATCTCCTGCAGGGTCTTGTCGGCCACCCGGCCGGTGCCTGAAGTCAGCCGGTCCACGCTCAGATCGTGGAAGATGACCAACTCGCCGTCCTGGGTGAGCTGCGCATCCAGGTCCACTCCATCCATGTCCACGTCCAGCGCATGCTCGACAGCAAAGAGGCTGTTGTCCGGGCCGTGGTCGCCGAACCCGCGATGGGCAAAGATGAGCGGGTGCGGCGTTGGCACCACCAGGGTGCCGTGATAAGCGGGCTCGCACCCGAAGAAGTACATGGCCACCAGCGCAAGCAACCCGCCGACGGCGCGAACAACGTGACGCCGGCGCAGGCGAAACCGCGGCGGGGGCGGCTTAGCGCGCCCGGTGACGACCGTAAAGGTCGTAGAACTGGTTGCTGAAGGTTTCATCGGGGTCATAGAATCTCTTCCGTTCAAAAGCCTCTCCTGCCCTGGGGTAGGCGCGGTTGAGCTGCTTGGCCGTAGGGTACAACTGATAGGTCAGGTAATAGGTCCCACCAACCTGGAGCGCGGCATCGACCAACTGCCGGGTGACGGCTGCCGCGTGATCCTGGCTGTCGCGGTCGAGGCCGACGTTGCTCATCTGGATGATGGCAAAGGCTGCCCGCTGCGGTGCGTAAGCCAGGGCCGGCGTGGCGTTGGGAGACACGTAGCGCACCGTCGAGCTCAAGACGTTCATCTTGCCGGCCACGAGGATGTCCCTGAATCGATCCATGAAGGGGACGAAGTTCTCGACCGGCACGTAGTACTCCTGAATGATGTCGGTGTTCCGTGGCGACCGGTAATTCAGCAGCTCCAAGGGCGCGAGCGGCGGCCGCATCGAATTGTTGCGGGACATGACGCGAGCGTCTCCAGACCCCAGCTCAACTCGCTTCTGAAGTTTCCACCGGAGCGCCTTGGCCCAATCGAAGCTGCGAGAGAGGCCGAAGAAGAACTTGTCCCGCCAGACGTGGGCCTCCTCGGTGAGCTCGAAGCTGCCTGCCTGACCCGGCCGGGCCCGGCGCCAGGTCACTACCACCATCTCTCGCAGGAAGGAAGCGGGGCTGGGATCGATCGATGGACGCGCCAGCATCAGCACCACAGCAGAATCGGCTTTGATGTGCTGAGCGAAGTAGGCCGGAAACTCGGTGTAGTCCATGGAGGTGGCCTTTTGCTCATACAGCTCGTCGCGGGTCACCCGGAGGGTCACATCGAGGATCACGCCATACAAGCCGTACCCGCCAACGACGAGGGAGAAGAGCTCGGGGTTCTCGCTCCGGCTCACCGAGACCACCCGGCCGTCGGCCAGAAGCAGCCGGAAACTCTCGACCACCTCCACAAACTGGGTGACGTCGATATCACGGCCGTGTGCGTTGGCGCTCAGCGTGCCCCCGACGGTAAAGATGTTCGACGACTGCATCACCTTGAGGGCCAGGCCCCGAGGGGCGATCGCGCGCTGAACTTCGTCCCAGGTAGCCCCGCTCTCGACCCTGATCGTCATCGCCCCTGGATCGATATCCCGAATCCGGTTGAAGCCGCGCATGTCGAGCACAACCCCGCCGGGCGTGTAGGTGTGGCCCCCCTGGCTGTGCCGGCTGCCGGAGATCGACACCTTGAGCCCGCGCTGTCGCGCCTCCTGAAGGACGGTGCGCAGCTGCTCCAGCTCCCGGACCGGTTCCACTCGCTGCACCCGGGCAGGCGCCAGGCGGGCAACGTCGCTCCGGACCAGAGGATCTTGCTTCCGGAAGATTTCGCCGTAAGAAATGAGGAAGCTGCTGGCGTAGATGAGCAGCAGGAGCAGGGCGCTGCCGCCGAGAACGGCCGCCAGCCGCCCCGGAGAAAGGCGGCGGGTCGCTCGCCTCAGCATGGGCCACCCGAGATGCTCGACATGGACTTCAGTATCGGAGGGGGTACGGCAGGTCTTAACGAAAACGCGGAGTCGGCCTTACGGCGGCTGTCGCCCTACTTCCCCAGCTCCCGGGCCCGCGCGTCCACTGCATCCTTCGCGGTCTTGAGGTCAACCCCATGGAGCTGCCGGTACGCCTTGATGGCGGCGATCTTCTGGCCGGCCTGAAGCAGACCATCGATCCCTTCCGGAGTCGGTGGGGCAGCCCCCGGACTGGGACGCCTGGCAGTGCCCGCTTGCTCCCCCCGCCGGCTCAGCGCGCCGAGCAAGAGGACCACCGCGATGGCGCCCAACCAATACCAGCTCATTGACTCGTCTCCGTTTCAGCTAGCTGACTCGGTGGGGAGCGGGACCGCGGCTCGGGGACCCACGACCGTAGTCCAAGGCCGCACTCGCCATTGAGTCACCAGGCCCTGTTTGACGTACGGGTCACCCGCCGCGAATCCCTCCGCCACCGCCGACGTCTCGCTCTCGAACAACAACACCGCGCCGTCCACCGGCTCCGCCAGTGCACCGGCCAACACCAGCTCACCCCGCTCGACGAAGGGCTGGGCGTACTGCAAATGAGCGCTCCGGTACGGCTGCCGGCGGGCAACATAGTCGTTCACCACCTCATAGAAGAGCAAATAGTGCATGCCGCCCCCAACCCCGCAAATCTCCCGGGGCGAACGAGTTTAGCCGGTGGCGCGTGTCTTGCCCTTCATATCGCTATCCCCAACTGATGCGGCCCCGATGCTCAGGAACCGTGCCAAATTTCCTGTCCGATTGCAACACGCGCTGGCGCTTTGCGTGACGCTGGTCTTGTCGGCCTGCGCCTCCAAGTACTCCCAGGTGCCGGCTCGCCTGGAGCTGGCGCCCTACGGTCGCGTCGCGCTAGTCACCTTCACCGCCGATCAATCCAACACTGGCATGAGCTCCCTCGCCACCCAGCGATTCGCCGAAGCGCTGCTGGCAAGCCAGACCGGCTTCGAGCTGCTCGAGCTGGGCGGCGCGGACTCATCGCTGAAGGATCTGTCCCCGAGCACCGACCCCGCTGAGCTGGCCCAAGCGCTGGGCAAGAGGAAGAATGTGCCGGCCGTATTCGTGGGTTTTCTCAAGGTCTCGAACATGAAGCCGAGCGGCCATATCGATGGCTCGGGAATGAACGTCCGGGCCGGGGTCTCCGCCGAGCTCACGGTTCGCTTGCTGTCCACCAGTACCGGTGGAACGGTCTGGCGCTCCAGCGCGGCCGCGAATGGGACCGTAGGCCGGATCAACATTACCGACCGGCTTCCCTCCTTCGCCATACGGGATAAAGACGAAGCCTACGGCGAAGTGGTCAGCGACCTGGTGGCGCAGGTGACGCGCGATCTTCGACCCACGTGGGTCAAGCATTAACCCAAAGGCAACCGGCTTCACCAGGCCCGCCGAGTGAATCGGCGGGCCTTTTCTTTGACCTACTGAGCCGCTCGTCCCCGGGCCAGCCGAATCCAGACCCGCAGCGCGGTCCACTGCGCCGTGCCGATGGCGATTCCGGTCAGGCCGGCGCTGAGCAGCTCGCGGGTGATCAGAAACTGCGCGTTGATCAGCTCGCCGACCGCTCCGGCGGCGAACCCCGCGACGCCAAAGGGGAACCACCCAATGCCGTTGGGATCCGAGCTGCGGCCTAACATCATGAGGGTGCCAACGTAGACGAGCGCGGCGCTGGCGATCGTGATGGTCAGACGCCGGCCACGAACGAGCGCCTCGGACCACAGCATCATGCTTCCAATGAGGAGCACGACGAGAGTGGTCCCCAGCGTCTCGATGCGCGACAGCCAGGCCGGTCCCCTCATCGAATGCTCGCGCTCAACGACGGCTCGTCATCCGATGGCTCCTCCCGATCCGTTGCCAGGCCCAATAGAATACTTTGGATGGCTTGAACCCTAACCCTGAGAGTACCCCAATATGAAAGTCTTCCTGACCGGCGCGACCGGGTATATCGGCACTGCGGTCGCCGACCGGCTGCGCTCTGCGGGCCATAAGCTCACCGGTCTGGCTCGGAGCGACGCGGCAGCCGCCCGGCTCAAGGCGGCGGGCATCACTCCAGTGCGGGGTGATTTTTCCGATGCAGCGAGTGTGGGGGCGGCCGCCCGCCAGGCCGACGGCGTGATCAGTATGGCCACGACTTATGACCCTGCCGTCGATGGCCCCGCCATCGATGCGATCCTCGATGCGCTCGCCGGCAACGATAAGCCCTTCGTCTACACCAGCGGCATATGGTCGCATGGGGATACCGGCGGTGCCGTAGTGGATGAGACCTCCCCACCTCATCCTGCCGCGCTGGTCGCGTGGCGCCAGGCGGTCGAGGACCGGGTTCGCGATGGCGCCCGCCGCGGCATTCGCACGGTGGTGATCAGACCGGCCATCGTCTACGGCCGGGGCGGCGGGATTCTCGCTGGCTTCGTGCAATCGGCCCGAGGCGAGGGGGCGGCCCGCTACGTCGGAACCGGCAAGAACCGGTGGCCCTTCGTCCATGTGGACGACCTGGCCGATCTCTATTGCTTGGCGTTGGAGCGGGCGCCCGCCGGCTCGGTACTCCTAGGCGTGGCCGGTCCGTCACGCGCGGTGTCCGAGGTGGCCGCGGCGGCGAGCCGGGGCGCGGGCGCGGGTGGCCGCACCGTGGCGTGGCCCCTGGAGGAGGCCAGGCAGAAACTTGGCCCCTACGCCGATGCCCTGGTCCTGGACCAACAGGCATCCGGCCGGCGGGCCCAGGAGCTACTGGGCTGGCACCCCCACCGGCCCGATGTGCTCGAGGATATCGAACGCGGTTCCTATGCCGGTGCCGGTGGGTGACCCACACTCTCGTTCGCCCTGCGCGCGGTCTCTTGGTCTAGCCGCGCCCGCAGGGCGGAGAGCAGCGGGTCCGCCGCAGTGTATTGCTGCCCGTACCCAAGATTAAAGGCGTAGTCGAAGTCGTCCGGGTTCATGCCCTGGGTGTGCTGCAGAATCGTCTCCAGCTTGTCCAACCCCTTGGCCAGCCTGGCTACCCGGGAGTCCGCCGCTTCGTACTCATCCCAGAGCTCGAGGATCTCCTGCTGCATTCCGTGCGGCAACGGGCCGGTGAGCTCCAAAAGATCGGCCCGTTCCTGCCCGGCCTTCCCCGCCCCACTGACCTGCGCCGGCGCCGGAACGTCACCCCGAATGGCCTCACCCAGATCGTGAATGAGGCACATCTTCAGCAAGCGCGCGAGGTCGATCCCGGGGGTGCCCCCATAAAGCAGCATCGCCATCAGACAGAGTCGCCAGGTGTGCTCGGCCACGCTCTCCCGCTGTCCGGCCGAGGTCCACCCGCTCCGGGTGACGGTCTTGAGCCGCTCCGCTGCCCGGAGAAATGCCAGCACCCCTTCGAGCTCATCGGGCTGCATTGATCGAAACTACTAAACGAAGAGACGAAACAGCCAGCCCAGCACCGCCAGGGGAATTGGTAGCAGAGTAAGACCTACTGCGAAGACGAAGCCGTAGCGAAACAATACCGGCGCGATCGCGGGCGCTCGGTCCCCCAGGGCACGGCGGAGCAGGAGGTCGCCGAGTGGACCGAGGGTGTAACAGACGTTCGCCATCAGCCCGTAGACCAGCACCGGTGCCCAGGGCAGGAAAAAACCCATCGGATGAGGCGGCAGGTGGACGAGCAGAGTGACGCTTGCCAGGGTGAACAGTCCCGCGCCGCCAACGCACAGATTGAATAACAGCCGCCGCGACTCCCACCACCGGACCACCGCCCAAACGTTGCGGGGGTAATACAGCGGGGTAAAGAAATACTTCTCGACAGCCGTCATGGCCTCTCTCCGGCGAAGGCAGATTGAACTTTGTCATACAAAGTGCCTCGCCGCAAGTCCCCGGTTGTCGTTCCCACGCTATCACTTGTCATCGGCGCTGCGCAGCCGTTTCCGGTACACGTGTTGCGACTTCACCCGGTTGTAGCCGAGCTGCTCGTAGAACGGGTGCGACTCGGCTCGGCTCACCGCACTCCTCACGGATACCTCGGGCAGACCTCGCGCGAGGGCCCACCGCTCCACCGCTTGGACCAGCTGCCGTCCGATCCCGCCGCGACGCGCCGCCTCATCGACCACCAGGCCCAGGATCTCACAGCGAGGCCCCGATTCGACCAACACTTGTTCGGCCCCATGGATCCAGCCGACCACCTCGGCTTCCCCCTCAGCGGCCACGTAAACCGCCTGCTCTTCGGATGCCAACAGGCCTTGGAGACGCGCCGCGAGAGCCTGAGCCGCCACCGGATAGCCGAGCTGGTCACTGAGCCGGGCTACCGCGGCAGCATCAGCCGGAACCGCCGATCGGATTCGCAACTGGTGTTTCCTTGGAAGAAGCGGCAGCTGGTCTACCCGGGCCATGCCCCCAGCGCACGCCGCACGACGACGAGCTCGCCGAGGTGGTAGGCCGTATGATCCGCGACGAGAAGCAGCTCGCGCAAGTAGGTCTGGCCGTCTCCCGCAGGAATTTTCGCGAGGAGATCTATGCTTGGATCCAGGGTCAGCCTCTTGAGTTCCTCGCGATCTCGGCGGACGGCCGCTACGCTCTTGTCCCAGGCCCCCGCCGAGGGCGGCGCGGCGCTCTTGGGCCAGTAGTCCGCGGGCCAATCGAGCTCTTCATAGTCTGGATTCTGACAGAACTCCAGAATGTCGTGCTGGGTCAGACGGATGTGCTCCAGCAGCTGCCAGGGCGAGTAGGGCAAGCCGCTGGGCGCCTTACCTTGGAGCGCCGGCGCTAGTCCGGCGACGACTTTTTCGAAGCCCGCGTGAGCGTCCTCCCAGTCCAGGAAGCGTGCCATCGTTGCCCGCATCAGGTCAGCCTGGGCCATCCGCTGCGCTCCTCGGTTCCAGTACCTCAGTAGCCAGTCCGATGAAACGCTACCAATCGAGCCTCGAGATCGGTGGGCTCGGTTCGAATTATTTGCCCGGCGGGCGCCACGTAGATGGCAACTCGGGTCGCTCCAGGAATCACCGTAGGCCCGAACGCGAAGCGCCACATCAACGGATGTTTCTCCTCATGGCCCACGCCATTCCATACCAGCTTGGTGGTCTGAGTGCCCATTTTGGGAGGGGGAGCGCCCAGGATGTTTCCCACCGTGTTGTAGGCTATGGTCCACGATGCTCCAGCCAGGAGCGCGGCCACAAAGGCGAGCACGAGGATCAGCCAGAAGAGGCGCGCCATACTGCCTCCGGGTTCAAGTGCCTCTGCTTGGGAGTGCTACCAACTTACTGCTTTGGGCGGTCGCGCGGACGGCGGCCCCCCCTTCGGTTTCTCGTTTTCCGCTCACAAGAGGTGCGCCAACGCGGGTCGGGCGCCAAATGCCTGGGCAGCCGAAGGCTGATCGGCGGCGAGGACAAAGTCGCCGAAGTCGAACCCCGGGCCCACGGTGCACCCTACGAGGGTGTAGGCACCGGTGGAGCGTGCCGCCTGCCACCAGCCACCGGGTACCGGCCACACCGGCCGTTGCGACCCGTCGAGAGTCCCTAAGCGGCGTTGCTCGACCGCGTCCACCCCAGGCGCTGCGAGCCAAAGATCCAAGGGCGCCCCTTCATAGAAATGCCACACCTCGTCCGATTGCACCCGGTGCCAGCGGCTCACGGTATCACCCGTCAGGAGAAAGTAGATCGTGGTGAGTGCCGAACGGGGCCCGCGCGCATCGGCGGGATGGACGACCGCGTTGGAGCGGTAGAGCTCGCCGTAATACCCGCCCTCGGGGTGGGGGATCAGGTTGAGCGAGGTAATGAGGGACGCGGCCCGGTCGGCCATCAATCGTGGATCCCTCGATCGCTTTCGGCCCGCCGCCGCTGGCGCAGCGTCATCATGACCGGTAGAACAGCGAGGGCAACGTCGCGCGCCAGAGCCAAGCCACCCACCGCGGCCCAGCACGCCACGGCGGCGCCGCCCATACCAATGCCAGATCCTTGGTGCTGAGGCTCAGCCTGCAGGGGGGGCCGGCCGGCCGGGCGGGATCCGTTTCTCGGCTCGGCCTTTGATGTACGCGTAGGTGGCCTTGATTTGTTCTGGTGACAGAACGCCCTTGAAGGGAGGCATGCCACTCGCAGGCGCGCCCGCGGTGACGATATCCGCGAACATTGCCTCGTTATTGATCGGGCCCTTGGGCCCCAACCGGACGAGCAGGTCGGCAGCGACGGGATTCCCCAGCACGTCCTGCCCATGGCAGCGGGCGCAGTGCACGCTGTATTGCCGCCAGCCTTCGTACTCCAGTGGCGTCACCGTAAACCCTTTCTGGCCACCCTGCCCTGCCACCGATCCAACCAGCACGGGCATCAGTGCTGCAACCACAAACACCAGCCTGTCAACCAACATTTACCCTCCTGACTTCACCGCCGGTCGGCCTGGATGGATCTTCGAGTCGCTGCGTCCTTTTACGTAGGAGTAGATCTGATTGATCTTCTCCATGTCCAGCCCCAGCGCGCACCACGCCGGCATTCCCTTAGCCGGCCGCCCGGCGCAGACCGTCTGCACAAAGAGCTCCTTGGTATTGATCGGTCCGTCGGGCCTGAGCGATACGATGAGATGGGGTGCGATCGTGGTGCCCTGCACGTCTTCTCCGTGACACCGGGCGCAGTTGAGATTGAACTGTTTCCAACCTTGGTAGACCTCCTGCGGAACCGTATCCAGCGGCGCCCGATGGTATGCGTCCCGGAGCGGCGCACCCGCATCGCTGGTCTGGGCCGGCGCGGTTCCAGTGCTCTCCGGGACTGCCGACATCCTACTGGTATCGGCCGGCTTGGTGGGGGCCGCGGCCCCGGCGGGAGCAGCAGGCTTGGCAGTCCTCGGCTTGGTCGTCGGCTTCATGGGAGGTTTCGGCTGGGCGGCGGTGGAGGCAGTGTCTTGCTGCCTCGAGGCTGAGTCCGGACGTGCGGCCACGTGGCCGGTGTCCGCTGTGGCAGCGGGAGTGCTGTCGCTCGGAGCAGCCGCGGTACGATCCGCCGCCGGCGACTGGCTGCTGTCAGCCGCAGGCAGGGCGCCGGATCTATGGTCGCCCCCACATCCCTGGGCCACTGTGAGACAGAGAACGCACGACGTCCAGATGAAGCCGCCTTTCATATCGAATCATCCCTCCCGTGATAGAGGCCCTCGAGTGCCTGCTGGCTGCGCTAAAGATCGTCTCGACTACTGCATTCCTAGGTGACGCAGGTCACCATCGTTTGGCTTGATGACTCTCCGCTCCCGCCAAATTATTATCCTCCCATGACGCCGCCGGAATCATCTACCGTTACCCTCGGTCTGGTGCAGATGCGCTGCACCCCGGATCCCGCCGAGAATATGCGCAAGGCCGTGCAAGGCGTCCGGGAGGCCGCCGGTCGCGGCGCCCAGATCGTCTGCCTGCAGGAGCTCTTCCGCAGTCAGTACTTCTGTCAGACCGAAGATCACAAGTTCTTCGAGCTGGCAGAGGCGATCCCGGGTCCCTCGACCGAGGCGCTGGCCAAGCTGGCCGGCGAGCTGGGCGTTGTGATCGTCGCATCGCTCTTCGAGAAGCGGGCCGAAGGCCTCTACCACAATACGGCGGTGATTCTCGACGCGGATGGCCGCTATCTGGGTAAGTACCGGAAGATGCACATTCCCGACGATCCCCAGTACTACGAGAAGTTTTACTTCACCCCTGGCGATCTCGGCTTTCGCTCCTGGGACACGCGCTTCGGCCGGATCGGCGTGTTGGTCTGCTGGGACCAGTGGTACCCCGAGGCAGCCCGTCTCACCGCCATGTCCGGTGCCCAGATTCTGTTCTACCCCACCGCCATCGGTTGGCTACCGGCCGAGAAGCAGGAGCATGGGGCACAGCAGCAGGCCGCCTGGGAAACCATTCAGCGGAGCCACGCCATTGCCAACGGGGTCTATGTCTGTGCGGTCAACCGGGTCGGCCACGAGGGCGATCCCCAAGGCGGCATCGAGTTCTGGGGCTGCAGCTTCGTCTCCGACCCGGGCGGCCGTCTCGTGGTCAAGGGTGGTGCCGGCGAAGAGGTGCTGATCGCCCAGTGCGATCTGGCGAAAGTGGACGCGAGCCGTACCCATTGGCCCTTCCTTCGAGACCGACGCATCGACGCCTACGGCGATCTGACCAAACGTTACCTCGACTGACGTGAGGAAAAGGCCGTCTGTCCTGAGCTCGAGCAAAGGACTCGCTGTCTCTCAAGGTCACACCGCCACTCCAGCCCAACTTGGCTACAGCATGCCCGCGGAGTGGGAGCCCCATCGCGGTACCTGGCTCAGTTGGCCGCACAAGGAAGCCTCCTGGCCCGGCAAGTTCGGGCCGGTGCCCGCGATATTCGCCCGGATGGTTCGCCACCTCGCCAACCACGAGGAGGTGCACATCAACGTGGCCGGACCGGCCATGGAGCAAGAGGTCCGGATGCTCCTGGCCGACGCCGGCGCCGACAGCGGCAACGTCTTTTTCCACTACCATCCCACCAACGATGCCTGGTGCCGGGATCACGGGCCGATCTTTCTCCAGCGGGAGGAGGGCGGCCGCTTTGGCGAAGCCATCGTCGATTGGAACTACAATGCCTGGGGCGGCAAGTATCCGCCCTTCGACTTGGATGATGTGATTCCGACGCTCGTAGCCCAGGAGCTCGGCCTGCCGGCATTCCATCCCGGTATCGTCCTGGAAGGCGGCTCGATCGACGTCAACGGCCGAGGTACCCTGCTCACCACCGAGGCGTGTCTCCTCAACCCCAATCGAAATCCGGGATTGGACCGTTCCGAGATCGAGCAGTACCTGCGGTCGTATTTGGGCGTTTCCCATATCCTCTGGCTGGGAGAGGGAATTGCCGGGGACGACACTGACGGGCACGTGGACGATCTCACTCGATTCGTCGATCCAGCCACCGTTGTCACCGTGGTCGAGGATGATCCGGCCGACGAAAACTATGAACCGCTCCAGAGCAACCTGGAGCGGCTCAACCGAATGACCGACCAAGACGGAGGGCCACTTCGCGTCGTCACTCTCCCGATGCCACGGCCGCTGTGGTATCAGGGCCAACGGCTTCCGGCCAGCTACGCGAACTTCTACATCGCCAATGGGCTGGTGCTGCTGCCCACTTACGATCCCTCGCGCGACGACCAGGCGCGAGCCACTCTCCAAGCGGTCTTCCCCGATCGAGAGATCATCGGGATCGACTGTACCGATCTGGTGTGGGGCCTCGGCGCCTTTCACTGCGTCACGCAACAGTGGCCGTTAATACCAGAGGCGTGAGCCCTTTCGTTCTACGATTTCTGCCAGGTCCCCACTAAGGCCGCCCGCCGCCCGCCGCAGTTGTCGAGGCCCAGCCCCGCAATGTGAAGTTGGTCTTCGCTCCGGCTCACGACATATCGGGCGTCATTGGTCTGGCAGGCGCTGGCCGCGGTGTCCGCCTTGAACACCAGGGTATCACCCTTGAACCGGCCCCGCCCTTTCATGTCCACCGAATCGGGCCAGCGGGGCGAAGGCAACATCAACTCGACGCCACCATTGGATGCCAGCTTCATGTGGACTTCGCCCTCACCGTACAAGTCGCGCTTCCAGGTACCGGCGTATTTTCCGCCTCCTCCTCCGCATCCGGTAAGCAAGGGAAGCAGCACGGCACAGAGCCCAAGCATCCAAATCATTTCGTTGTCCTCCTGGTCAAAGCAACCGCCGAGAGACACCGGTTAGGTGCGTGGCTGAGTCTCCGCCGTCGGAATAGGTAGAGTCGGGAAGATCACATCCGGCGGCGGCCCAACCCGGTCGATGGACTGGAGCAAAGCGGTAAGACCATAGCGCCGGTAATCTATCCAGCTGTGTCCGCCTTCGAACATCAAGGAGTACCGCTTGTTGTAGAGCAACTCGGCCAAGAGCGAGGGTTGGTCCACGACACCGGCGTATGCTGCCAGTCCGCCTGACGACTGCCGCACCAAATTGATGTCGGGCAGCGCGGCGGCGAAGTTGCTCAAACCTATGTTCGCTTCGGCCCGAAGCAGGACCAGTTCCTCGTTTTTGACCAGCGGAATAGGGGAGCTCGGACTGGGATAGCGGACCCATCCGAGATCCGACGAGAAAGTCTGCGGGGGTGTGGTGTTCGTTGTTCCGCCGGAAGTGGCCGTGGGCCGCTTGACCAGTTTGCTCAGGAAGCGTTGGTCGCGGGCCCCGCCTGGCTGGAGTTGCGCTTGGGTTTCCAGGGTCGGATGCCCGAGATTCTCGCCAGTGAGGGAACTGATCGCCAGCGGATTCGGCACGTCACCTGCCCCGGTGCCGAAGTCCATGTAGACGCCACGGTCGAGCGGTCCAGCTGGGTTGAGGAAAGACTGTCCCAGGAACGCGAGGGCACCGGCGAAATCACCTCGGTACACTGCCACTCGCGCCCGCAAGGCCCGGTTGAACTGGAGGAATGTCGCCGTACTATCGAATCCGGCAAACCCCGGTGGGAGAGCGAAGGGGAAGGCGGGGGTCCCTGGCAGTTCCGTCGCTGCCTGGTCGAGGAGTGCAATGACATGGTCCCATGCCGCCGCATTGGTGACAAACGGCGCCGGAGGCCCGCTGGCATCTCTGCCGACATCGATCGGGATCTGGTCCTGATTATGGGAATCCAGGACGATCAGGAAGTTGTAGGCCTGGAGCGTATGAGCGAAACCACTCACCGCATTCTGCTGCTCCGGTGTCAGGGAGCTCGCCGTTCCGATGACCGCCAGGAGATCGTTGGCGCTCCGGATGGCGGAATACGGCTCGAGCCAGTGGTCGCCGCCGAAAGCACGGCTTCCCGGATCCAGCGGTCCCTGCATCATCTCCGTCACGAACCGGGGATCCGCGGGGTCGATACGAAAGGCTTCCCGCCCGAAGATGGCCGCGTCCAGCGCCCAGTCGGCCACGTCCTGGCGAGTCGCCATGAGGATTCCCCTGGCGGCAGCCCCTACCTGAGCGGCCGACGGGTTATCGCCGATGACGCCGGGACTGTTAGGGTTCGCGATGTCGTAGTTGCAGGCGCCTACGCCGACGACTCCCAGCAATAGCGCCACCCGTTTCAGTGTGGTAGGCGTCATGGTCAGAACCCCAAGTCGATCGAGAAGAAGAAGCTGCGACTCGGTGGGAACGGAGCCACATCAATGTTCCGCACGATCGCTTGGTTGGCGAAGTTACTTACCTCGGGATCTAGCCCCCGGTAGGGGGTGAACCGCAGCAGGTTGCGGCCCGTGAGTGACAGCCTCGCGTATCTGATACTTCGGCCGAAGAGACTCGCCGTCAGATGATCAGGAAGGTTATAGGTGAGATTCACTTCCCTCAGCTTGAAATAGCTCCCATCCTGCACGTACGGCTGGGTCAGGCCCGAATTCCAGGTGTTGATACGCTTGAAGCCTGCGCTGTCCGCGGTGACGAAATCCTTACTGATCTGGTTGATGTCGTACAGGAATTCAGTCAGGTTGATGATGTCGCCCCCCTTCTTCCAATCAAAGAGGAAGCCGAGCGTGAAGCGGTGGAAATCGATATCGTTAGAGAACGACATCTGAAAATCGGGGTTGGCATCCCCCACCTTTCCCTCAGTGCCAAAGATCTGAGTTGGGGAGCTGTCCTTCTCGATCTGGAAGGTTCCTAACGACAGGGCAAAACCGCCGGTCTGGAATGGAGGCACATTCAACTCGGTGATCTTGGCGCGGTTGGCAAAGAACGTGGTCCGGAAGAGCCAGTTCACGTCCTTACTCTGAACCGGTTGCAGCGTGAGTGACGCCTCGACGCCCCGGTTACGCATCCGCCCACCATTGCCGAAGACCCGCAGCTCCTGTCCCACCGATGGCGCGACGGTCTGCTCGAGAATGAGATCGCGGATATTGCGCTGGTAGAGTGTCAGGGTGAGCTCGGCGCGGCCTTTCGCGAGGGTGGCGTCCACGCCGCCCTCGAACTCCTCCTGCCGCTCCGGCTGGATCGTAGGGTCACCCGCCCGATTGTTGATATACGTGCCAAACAGTCCGCCAATGGTGCCAGTCGTGTCTGTCACATACTTGGAGCCAAAGAGGGCTCGGTTACCGGTCTGTCCGTAGGCACCGCGCAGCTTGAGCTCCTCGACGCCGCCAAACGGCCGAACGAAGCGATACGAGGCCGCGAATTTAGGATAGAAGAAGTACTTCTGGGTGTCGCCATTGGAGCTGCTACGGTCGGCGCGGATGCCACCCGTAAGCAGCAGTCGGCGGTTCGCCAGCAACAACTCCTCTTGACCGAAAATCCCCAGATCGCGGACCGGTTCCACACGGGAGGAGACCGTCTGGCTGGTGGTTTGTTGGGGGCTTTCCTGGCCTGCCAGCAGAGTGCGGCCTAAGATCTGGGTGGCATACAATCGCCGCTCCTCGTACTGAACCCCGGCGGAGGTGGTGAACTGGGTTCCCTCGTCGGAGGCTGAGGGATTGTAGGTATGGGTCAGGTTGAGGGCGGCGTTCAGGTTGCGGTTCGATGACTTGCTCACCACGACGGTTCCTGGCTGCCCATCGGCAGGCTCGAATTGCAACTCCGGGGGGGATACCAGATTGTTATCCTGTTGGAAATAGTCGACCCCGCCTACCCCGATGAACTGGAGGTTGCTCCGAGCCGACCGAATCGCCGACCACCGGAGAGTGGTCGTGCCGAAAATCCGCCACACGTCCTCCTCGTTCGTGAGCAGACTGAAGGTTTGCAGCGGGTTGCTCGACCCGAAGGTGTTAACGGGGAAGTCCGCTGCGGTCAGGTTATCCCGTAACCCACCGGCGGGAAGGAGGTTCTGGAAGGTCGGAGTTCCCGACAGGACCACAAACGGACTGGTACCCGAATTGTCGTTGTTGGACAGACCGCGACGGGAGAGGCTGTGGGTGCCGTCCAGATTGACTTGCAGCTGGATGCCGCCGCCCAGTTCCTGATCGATATTGGACCGCAAGGACTGCTTCTTGTAGCCGGTATTCACCGCGATTCCTTCATCGTCCCTGACCAGACCCGAGATGTAGTACTTGGTATTCTCCGTGCCACCACTCACGCTGGCGTTCGTCTCGTAGGACAACGGCTGCCGGCCGTAGAGCTCGTCTTCGAAGTTGAACGATTGCCCCGGCTGAAACGCGGCTGTCACCTTGGCGGTATCGCTGAAGACCGATAGCGCCTCGTCCAGTGAACCGAAGGTCCGGGAGCCGAGTGAATTGGCGCGGGAAGAGAACCCCAGCTTCTGGGCGATGCTGAACTGCGGTTTGCCGAGCTGGCCTCGCTTGGTGGTGATCACGACCACACCGTTGGTCGCCTTGGAACCGTAGATCGCCGCTGCCGATCCGCCTTTGAGAACCTCGATCCGTTCGATGTCCTCCGGATTCAGGTCGGCAATGCGATTGACTGGATTGTCCTGGTTCCGGGGATTGCCGCCACACTGGGCGCAGCTCACCGCATTCTGGCCATTGGGGATCGCCGCGTTGCTGACAACCACCCCATCGAGCACGTAGAGCGGATCGACGCTGGCGTTGATCGTCGACACGCCGCGGAGATTGAGCTGGAATCCTCCTCCCGGGGCCCCCGAGTTGGCCTGGATGTAGGCGCCTGGAATTTTGCCCTGAAGCGAGCTCTCGAGCGTCTGGGCCGGAGCGCGAGTCAGCTCGTCGGCGGAAACCGTTGCCACCGCGTTGGGCAGGTTCTGCCGTTCGACGCCGGTGGCTTGACCGGTGATGACGATCTCTTCCAGCTTGAACACGTCCGGTTCCAGAGCCACGTCCGCCGTACTCTGAGATGCGGGGACGGCCACCTGCTGTCGTTTATAGCCGATGGCCCGGACCATGAGATTGACATCACCTGCTGGTGCATTGAGAACGTAGTTGCCCTCGTTGTTGGTCACTGCGACAATCCCGGTGCCGCTCACGGCAACGGTAGCCTCCGGTAGCTCCTGTTTGGTCGAGGCGTTGGTCACCTTGCCGGTGATTTGACGCACCTGCGCCGCGGCCAACTGGACGCTCAGGAAGCAGAACGAGAAGAAGATGCCCCACACACGCTGTGTCATGGCGCCTCCAAAATCGTTGCTCGGGGAATGCCTCTGGATTTGGCACTACAGTGCACCGCGTCTG
>DASYIX010000102.1:0-5495 GCA_035997125.1 Gemmatimonadales bacterium | reverse complement strand
AAGACCGGCTGGTGACGGGCAGCTCCTCCTGGGGGTGCTCTTCATCGCC
This sequence comes from Gemmatimonadales bacterium, assembly GCA_035997125.1. Lineage (GTDB taxonomy): Bacteria > Gemmatimonadota > Gemmatimonadetes > Gemmatimonadales > GWC2-71-9 > CAVVWJ01. Next base: position 5,446 of record DASYIX010000102.1, on the reverse strand, counting down.
CTGGTGTTGACCTGGATCCGAACCACCCGGCTCCGCTCTGCCGGCTGGTACGCCCAGGCATTCGCCCTGGCGGGCACGATGATCGGGCTATTCACTATCGTAGTGGGGGTGGGCCCCCGCACGGTGCCCGACATCGTGTATCACATCGCCATCGTGATCGTGCTGCTGTGGGGATTGAGGGTGTCCGCGGCTAGTTCAGCTGCAGCTCCGGCGGCACCTCCGGGTTCATCAGCGAGGCCCCCCCATCGGCCACGATGAGCTGGCCGGTGATCCAGCCTGCCTCGTCGCTACAGAGCAGCCCGACCACGTTCCCGATGTCTGCCGGTGTTCCCAGGCGCTTCATCGGTGTCCATCCTCGGGTGTGCCAGTCCCGGATGGCGGTCTGCACCGCGTCGGGCAGCGAATTGAGCACGCTATCTTCGGTCCAGCCCGGGCTGACGGCGTTGACGGTGATGGCCTGGGGCGCCAGGGTCACCGCGAAGTACCGCACCAGGGTTTCCAGCGCCGCCTTGGCCGCTCCCATCGCGACCCAGGGCTGCAACCCTCCGGTCTTGCCCCCTGGAGCATAAGTGAGGGCAACGATGCGTCCCCCGTTGCGCATCAGCTTGGCCGCGTCACGCGCGCCGACCAGGAAGGCCGTGGCCTGGGAGTGCAGGGCCGTGTTCCATTGCTCCACGGTTATCATCAGGGGTGGTACGAAGAACTTGGGGGCCTCGGGTCGGGCATTGCTGACGAAGACGTCCAGGGCACCGAACTCCGTCCGGATCCGATCGAACAAACGACTCACCTCGTCCACTCGGGTCACGTCGGCCTGGACGAGAACGCCATCGGACCCGGCTTTTCGAATCTTGGCCAAGGTGTCCTTGGCGGCGGCCTCGTTCTGGTAGTAGTGAACCCCAACCTTCATCCCTTCGGCACCCAACTTCAGCGCGATGCCCCGCCCAATGCCCCGGGACCCCCCGGTGACGAGAGCGTACTTCCCCTTGAGAGACATGGTGCCTCCTTCAACAACTACCTCTGACTGACGCCAGGGCGTCTGCTCGGCTATACCAACGGGCCAGTTCCCTTGAAGTGAACCGTGGTTGCATCCGGTGTCCGGCTGTCGAAGTGAGTCTCGCTGACTCGCGCCAGGCCCTTCTGCCCGGTATCCAGGGTGAAGGAGAGCCGCTCGTTCGGCAGGATGCCATCAACACTCCGCGACTTGAACTCCCCCCGCCAGGACTGCCGGTCCGGACTGGCTCCGGTAATGGTCAACTCGACTTCGACTTTACTGAGATGCTTGTGGTTGGAGCGCTCGATGAGGGCGATGTGGCTGGGCAAGGGAGTCTTCTTTCTGCCGCGAGAGGAGCCGCGGCAAGGGGAGATAAACTGCTCTCTAATGGTACCCAAAAGTCCGCCGCCGCGCTGCCCGATAGCTGCCGGTGGGGCTGCAGGCTACTGCAGTTGGCTGAGCTTCGTAGATTCCCCAGCCATGAACGACGTCCCTGAACGGCTGGCGACCGCCCTCGCATCCCGATACGCCCTCGAGCGTGAGGTCGGCGCGGGGGGGATGGCCACGGTCTACCTTGCCCGAGACCTTCGCCATAAACGTTCGGTGGCGGTCAAGGTGATCCGCCCCGAGCTGGCTGGGCGGGACGGCGTCGAGCGGTTTCTCCAGGAGATCGAGCTGGCCGCGGGTCTTCAGCACCCCAACATCCTGCCGGTGTTCGATTCCGGCGTCGTCGAGGATGGCAGCGGCGCGCCGATGCCGTACTTCGTCATGCCCTACGTGGAGGGCGAGACGCTGCGGCAGCGGCTGGAGCGCGATGGACGGCTGCCGGTAGCGACCGCGGCGACCTTGGCGGGTGAGGTTGCCGACGCTCTGGCCTACGCCCACGCTCATGGGGTGATCCACCGGGACATCAAGCCGGAGAACATCCTGCTGAGTGGTGGCCACGCGGTGGTGGCCGACTTCGGCGTGGCCAAGGCGCTCGAGAGCGGGACCGTCGCCGCTGCGGACGCCTCTGCCCGGCTCACCCGGGCCGGGCTCGCCATCGGTACTCCGAACTACATGAGCCCGGAGCAGGCGACCGGCGACAACATCGACGCCCGCTCCGACCAGTACAGCCTCGGCTGCGTCCTCTACGAGATGCTTGCCGGCGAGCCGCCGTTCACCGGTCCCAGCCCCCAATCAGTTGTCGCCAAGAGCCTCAGTGCCGCGCGGCCTCATGTGAGCCGAGTCCGGTCGGAGGTGCCACCCGAGCTGGAGCAGGTCGTGCTGCGCGCGTTGGCGCTGGAGCCGGCGGACCGCTACCCGGACATGGGCTCGCTGGGTGCGGCGCTCGGCTCGGCGCGAGGGGCACCGAGCCGGGGTGCACGCCGTCGCGTGGTCGCTGTCGGTGCCGCGGCCCTGCTCGGCGCTGCGGCCGCCGGAGGTTGGCTGGCCACTCGCTCGTCCAGCCACAAGGTGGCGCCGGCTGCCGAGACGCTGGCCGTGCTCCCCTTTCACGCCTCCGGCCCGGGCATGGAGTTCCTGGGTGAAGGCATGATGGATCTCCTGGCCACCAATCTCCGGGGCGTGGGCGGCATCACCACCGTCGAGCCCCGCGCAGTGCTCCGGGAGTGGGGCAGCGAAGGGAGCGGCGGCTCCGATGATCTCACTCGGGCCATCGCCGTGGGACGGGACCTCAACGCCGGGTCGGTGGTGCTGGGGAACGCGGTGTCCACCGGTGGGAGGGTCCGGGTGAGTGCCGATCTCTACAGCGTCCAGGGGGAGCGTCTGGGCCGGGCGCAGGTCGACGGGCCGTCCGATAGCGTGCTGGCGTTGGTGGACCGGCTCAGCGTGGCGTTGGTGCGGGACATCTGGCGCTCCAAGGAACCGATTCCCCACCTGCGCGTGGCCGCGCTGACCACCGATTCGATCGAGGCGCTGCGGGCCTATCTCCAGGGCGAGAGCTACTACCGGCGGCTGAACTGGGACTCGGCCCTCACCGCCTATAATCGGGCGGTCGAGGTGGACTCGACCTTCTCGCTGGCCCATCTGCGCCGAGCCCAGGTGTACGGCTGGACCGGAGGCTACGGCAGCAAGGAGTCCCACGCTGCCGTGGCGGCCGGTGTCCGCTATGCCGGGCGCCTGTCGCCCCGCGACCGGCGGCTGCTGTTGGGGTACCAGCTCTTCGACCAGGGTAAGCCCGCGGCCATCGATTCGGTCCGGGCCTTTGTGGCGGCGAACCCGGAAGACCTGGAGGGGTGGTTCCTCCTGGGTGAGGCCCGGCACCACATCAAGACCACCGATCCGGCCCCGCCCGAATCGGTGACCGCGCTGTTCGACAGCGTGATCCGGAGAGACTCGACCCTCTTTCCCGCCTTCATCCACCCGCTGGACCTGGCGCTGCTCTATCGCGACTCGGCCCGGTTCGCCCGCTATTTCCCGGCCTTTGCCCGCACCGCCCCGCCGGCGAAGGTGCGGGCGTTGGAGACGGCAAAGGAGCTGACCTGGGGGCCGCCGCCCACGACCAGGGCGATAGCCGCATCGCTGGAGCAGTCGTACTGGCCGATCGTGGCCGGAAACTCCTTCTATCACCAGGATGCCGCCACCTCCGACTCCGTCCTCCAGGCGATGGCACGGGTCCGGCGCGCGGTGCCACCGGTCCCACATTATCAGGGGCTGGCCCTGACCTGGAAGGCCCAGGCACTGGCCGGTATGGGACAGTGGCACGAGGCTCGTGCCGTCCTGGACACGCTCCGGCGGATCGATCCGGGCAAGACGCTGGGCATTCAGGCCTGGGCGGTGGCGCTGGGCCTGGCGTCGCCGGCGTACGGTAGTCTGGTGGATTCCGCAGTGAGGGCCGTGCCGCCGGGGCCCGAAGCGGAGTACGCCAAGGCGATGCGGGAGCTGCTCCGAAGCCAGGTGACCGAGGCTCGGCAGCGGATTGCACGGGCGCTGGCGACTCGGGACACGGCGATGCTGTCGCGTCCGGTGCACGGGCTCCTGGTGGCAACGGACGGATGGGGCGCGATTCTCCAGGGCGATTCCGTGGGCGGGATTCGGCGGATGCGCGACGGATTGGCTCTCGCCTCCGGGCCGAACGAAGAGAACGCGTTCTTGCGGCTGCAATTCGCCCTGGCGCTGGCGGCTCGTCCCGAGAGTAGGGAAGAAGGAATTCGATGGCTCAAGTATGGCTTCGATCAGCAAGCGCTCTACCTGCCGCTGACCTATCTGGCGCTGGGGCACGCGTACGAGCTGGGAGGGCAGCGCGACTCGGCGGTGGTGGCTTACAACCGGTTTCTGAGGTTGTGGGACAAGGCGGATCCCGATCTGCAGGGCAGGGTGAAAGAGGCGAGGGCGGCGTTGCAGGAACTCAGCCGCGAGCGACCCAGCTCGCCGTAGCCCAATTTGCGGTGCCGCCTTACATCAAACGTTCACGAGCTATAAGTACTAGGTGCTAGCTCCGACGTCCGAATTGAGGTGACTGGTGGCCGAGCCCAAGGCAGCGAAACGCGCCCCGAGCAAGAGCGAGGGGAAGCCCCGTCGCAAAAAAAAGGCGGCCGCCGAGCCTCGCTCTCGCGGCATCGCCCCTGACGCCATTGGCTCGGGAACCCAGCCTGCCGCCCTGACCCGCCTGGCCGAGGCAATCCAGGCCGACGGCGGCAGCGTCCTCGCCCCCTACAAGGACCCGCTCGGCGGCAACTGGCAGATCTTCGCCGCGCTGCCGATCGACCTGGTCGAGCCCACTCCCTTCCAACGCGATCTCTCCAAACCCCACGTGGAACGGCTGTCCAGCGCGATGGACCGGCTAGGGCGGTATCTGGACCCGATGATCGTCGTACGCGGGGATCCACCCGAGGGAGAGGCCACTCGTCCGTACTGGACCCCCAACGGCAACCACCGCCTGGCCGCCCTGCGGCAGCTCGGCGCCCGCTCCGTGGTCGCCATTGTGGTGCCGGACATCGAGGTTGCCCACCGGATCCTGCTGCTGAACACGGAAAAAGCGCACAATCTGCGGGAACGGTCGCTGGAGGTGATCCGGCTGGCCGAGCTGCTGGCCACGACCGAAGACCGGCCCGAAAGGGACTACGAGATCGAGTTCGAGGAGCCGGCGCTGCTGACGCTGGGGCTGTGTTACCAGGAAAACGGCCGCTTTGCCGGTGGCGCCTACCACCCGGTGCTCCGCCGAGCGGAAAAGTGGTCGGGAGCGGCACTGCCCAAGGCGCTGGAAACCCGGCGGGAGCGGGCGGCCCGGGTGCTGGAGCTGGATGCGGCGGTGACGGAGGCGATGAAGAAGCTGAAGGAACGCGGTTTCGAGAGTCCCTATCTCCGCCCGTTCGTAATCGCCCGAATCAATCCGCTCCGGTTCAAGCGGGGCGGAAATCCGGACGTAGACGAGACGATCGAGACGATGCTCTCATCCGCCCGACGGTTCGACGCCGGACGCGTGAGGGCCGATCAGGTCGCCAGGGCAGGAGG
>DASYIX010000101.1:0-52875 GCA_035997125.1 Gemmatimonadales bacterium | reverse complement strand
ACCGCCCACAGCGCGAAGAAAACTGGAGTGAGCTTGATGGCCGTGGCCGCTACGACCCACCCGCCGGCCGCAGCGTCACGCCGCGCCAGGAACGCGCGCACGCCGAGCAGGCAGAGCAGGAAGACCAAGAGGTTCACCTGGACGTGGTCCAGGTTGTCGATGAGGAAAACGGCCGAGCAGAGCAGGGCGAGGATCAGGGGAAGGACCCGTCCCGGGCCCCGAAGCCGGGCTACGATATCCCGGGAGAGCCAGGCGGTCGCTCCGATGAGACCCACACTGGCGATGTAGAACAGCCAGGCCGCCACTTTGAGCGGAAACAGACTGAGGAGCTGAAAAACTTGGGCGGCAAAGGGCGGGTAGAGGAAGCTACGAGCGCCCTCGCGCGGCTGATAAAGCGGCAAGCCGTGCCCGAAATCGTAGCCCCCCTGCCAGAAGACATGAAAGTCAGTCCCGATGTGCTGCTTGACCGCCCGGCCCGCCGCTACCACGGCCACAGCAGCCAACGCCGGAGCCAATGCAAGGACCAGGAGGCCCCGCCGCCTCACCGCTTTGCCATCTCCAGCACCAGGCTGTCGATAGTGGCCAGCATCATCCGGCTGGATTGCGCGTGATGATTAGCTACGATCGAGAATGTGAGGGTGCGTCCACCGAGCTCGATATATCCCGAAAGACTGTGGACCCGAGAGATACTGCCGGTCTTGGCCTTTACTCGCCCGGCCAGTGGTGTCCCGACGAAACGATTCCGCAGCGAGCCGGTGAGGCCGGACTGCGGAAGACCGGAGGCGAAGGTTGCGTAGCGAGGATGGCGGCGTATGTAGCGGAGCAACTGGGTGAAGGCCAGCGGGCTCACGAGATTGCTGCTCGAAAGTCCCGAGCCGTCGCTCAACGAAAACTGGGTGGAGTCAACTCGGACCGAATCGATGAGAAAACGCCGCTCGACCTCCAAGCCCTCGGTCCACGAGCCGGCCTTGCCGAATCGCTTGCCCAACTGCTTCAGCAGCATCTCTGCGATCCAGTTCTGACTGGTGTTGAGAATCGGAAAGACCCAGTCCCGGAGCGGCCGGGAGGTTACTTCCGCCAGAGGCGCACCGGCGCGCTGGCGCGCGTACAGCAGGGAATCCGTAGTGGAGCGGGTGGTGCCGGTCACGGCGACACCGGCGTCCGCGAGCGCCTGCCGGAGCGCTCTGGCGGTATAAAGATTGGGATCGGGGAGGGCAAACGAGTCCGTCCGCGGCGGGTGGTCGAGCGCCACCGTTCCTTCGGCCCAGATCTGGAGGGTGCCGGGCTGGCGGAAGAACCGATCCCCGATGTCGGATACCCCTCCGGCAGGGACCGTTACAGTTCGATTTTCGAATGCGATGTCGCCGAGGTCGGGCGTCATCGTGATTTGCCCCGGCGTTCCCACCGCCGCACCCGGTTGCCAGTCGAAGTCCACGCTGTTGTCATGCCAGCCGAGTCCCGAGACCGGCGCCGCATACCACCAGTTCAGGTCGAACGCTTCCCAGTTGGGATGCACCAGGGTCGGCTCGAAGTAGCTGCCGTCGCCCACGACGTCGCCGGCAACGGTCCGCACCCCCCTGGCCCGCAGCGAGTCGACGAGTTGGCGCAGCGGCGCGAAGGGATCGGTCTCGCACACGCCGGCCAGGGTGGTGTCGGTGGCATAGCACCGGCGATTCATGGTCGGATCTCCCCGGCCGTAGAGGATCAGATCACCCTGAAGCACACCGCCGACCACCGGCCCTCCATAGAGACTCGTTTTCACCTTCCAGTCGGGCGGGAGCAGCGCGGAAGCCACCGTGCTCACCACCAGCTTGGTGTTGCTGGCGGGAACGAAGAGTCGGCTCTCGTTCCGCCCGTAGAGCAGCCGGCCATTTTCATCGATCACCGCCACGCCCCAGAATTGCCGGTTCAAAGGCGAGGCATCCAGGCGGGAGTCGAGTCGACGTTTAAGATCCTTCTGCGCGGAGACGGCGAGGACGGGAAAGACGGGAAGGACGGGGAGGACGGGGAAACCGGGAAGGGAAGCAATCAGGGCAGCAGTAAGCCAGCCCGGGAACGCCTTCCGGACTTTCTCCTTCCCGTCGTTCCTGACCTTCCCGTGCTTCCCATCCTTCCCGCTAATCATACGCCACTCTCGGGTCCACTCGCGCATAGAGCAGGTCGGTAATCAGGTTGACCATCACGAAGACCAGGCTGAGGAACAGGATGCTCCCCTGTACCGCAGGGAGGTCACGTTTGTCGATCGCCGTGAGGACATAGCGGCCCACTCCGGGCCAGGAAAAAATGGTTTCGGTGAGGATTGATCCGGTCAGATAGCTGCCGAAGTCCAGCCCCAGCACCGTGACCACGGGCAGGAGCGCGTTCCGAAGGCCGTGGGAGAGGACGACGCGTCCTTCGATCAGTCCTTTGGCACGGGCCGTGCGAATGAAGTCGCTCTGCAGCACTTCCTGCATGGCCGCCCGCGTCATCCGCGAGAGGAATGCAACCGACCGCATCCCCAATGTCAGCGCTGGCAGTATCAGGTAGATGAGGCCTCCCGAGCCGGAAGGTGGCAGCCACCTGAGGTTCACCGCGAAAACGAGAATGAGGATCAGGCCGACCCAGTATACCGGGAACGACACTCCCAGGTACGCGCCGAGGGCGGCCAATCGGTCGGCCCAGGTGCCCGGGCGCCACGCGCCGTAGACGCCGATGCTGATCCCCACGGTCGCCGCGAAGAGCATTGCCGCGCCGGCCAGTCGGAGGGTGGCGGGGAAGCGCTCGAGCAGGTCGCGGAGAATGGGTCGCCGGGTGATGTAGCTGGTGCCAAGGTCGCCCCGGACGACGCCACTCACGTAATGCCCGAACTGCTGATAGAGCGGGTCGTCCAGTCGCAGCTCCGCCCGCAGCCGGGCCAGGGTCTCGGGGTCGGCCCGCTCACCGACCATGGCCTGCACCGGATCACCGGGCGCGACGTACAAGAGAAGGAAGGTGACCAGCAGCACGCCGAGCAGCGTGGGGATCAGGAGCAGGAACCGCTGGAGGAGGAACCGGGTCACCGAGTACGCTCTACCTGCAGCCAGCGCTGACCGGTGAAGACGAGAGGAATCCGCCAACCTTTGACCTCGGGCTGGGCGGCCCACACGTCCACCGGAAACCAGAGGAAGATCCAAGGCGCGAGATCGAATGCCCGAGCGTCGATTTCCCGGGCCAGCCGTGCCTTCTCGGTCTCATCGTTGGTGGCTCGGGCGCGGCTGATCATCGAATCCAGCCGAGGATCGGCCAGGAAGGCATAGTTGCCGCCGGGCCCTTTGTTGCGGGAATGGAAGAGCGGATAGTTGAAATTCTCGGGGTCGGGGTAATCAGCCCACCAGTCGGTCAGGAAGAGGTCGGCTTCTCCGTTGCGAACCGCCGCCCGGGCGCTGGCCGCGTCGCGCTCGACGATCTCGGCCCGCACCCCGACCTCGGCCAGGCTCTGCTGAATCGATTGCGCCAGACGAGCCAGCTCGGCCCGAGGAGTTCGCCACAGCTTGATGGCAAAGCCGTTGGGATATCCAGCGTCTGCCAGCAGGCGCTTAGCCTCGGTCGGATCGAAGGAGTAAGGCGTCCGGGTCGAGTCATAGCCGGAAATCCCCGGCGGCAGCGCCCCCGCGGCGGGCACCCCGCGTCCGGCGAACAGCGTGGTCAGGAGGGTAGGGACATCCACGGCGTGGTTCAAGGCGCGACGTACCCGAACGTCTTTGAGCGGCCCGCGTGTGGTGTTGATGGCGACGTAGAGATCGCGAAGGGCGGGCCGCCGCTGCAGCTCCTGCGCGTGAGTGTCCTCCCATCGGTGGGTCTCGCCGATCGGCACTTCGACCACACTCAGGTGGCCGGACTCGTACTCGGCGGCCTGGGTCAGCGGCTCGGGAATGATCCGGATCCGCAGGGTGTCGGAGCGGGGGCTTCCTCCCCAGTAGCTCTCGTTCCTGGCCAGCACGACGGCATCATCGTGGGACCAGGAGACAAACTTCCAGGGCCCACTCCCGATCGGATGCTGATCGAAGTTGGGGGGAGCGGGAGTGGGAACGATGGCCGCCACCGGCATGGCCAGCAGCTTGGGGAAGAGGTTGAGCGGCTCCTCCAGCTGGAGGATCACGGTCGAGTCGTTGGGAGTGATAATCCCCGGGACTTCCTCCGTCCGTCCGGTGGCATAGGCGCGAGCTCCGCTGATCGGATAAAGCGGCCAGCCCCGTCCGCCTTTGGTGTTGGGATCCAGCGCGCGCAGGATCGAGGCGCGTACGTCGGCTGCCTTTATAGGGCGCCCGTCATGAAAGGCGGCGTCCTTCCTCAGATGGAAGGTGTAGGTCCGGCCCAGCACGTCGGTGTCCCACGAGCGAGCAAGGCCCGGCTTCAGCTGCGCGTCCGGATCGAACTGGGTGAGGTTGTCGAATAGCAGCGAAACGACCTCACCGGTGGGTACATCGGTCGAGAGCGCTGGATCGAGTGATCTTGGATCGTAGGTGAAGTAATAGTTGAGCGTTGCCGCGCCGCCCTGGTCTGCGCAGGCGGAGAGGCCGAGGACAGCTGCAAGGAGATATGGGCGCATGTGTCAGTCGGACAGCGGGGCAGGGGGGCAGCCGGGCAGGAGGCGAAAGGGAGCCCCGCTGATGTTGACACCACGGTGTAAGGTGGTCAAACTACCGGGCTTAGAGCATGCCGTCAATCTGGTCTCGATGGGCCAGCGGGCATATGACCCTTGATCTGGAGAGCCGGCATTCTCACTCATCTGCCCCGGCGTCACCGCTCGCCACTGCCGTGCAGAATCCCGGTTCAATATCGCCTGTCTGGTTGCCGATGAGGCGCGCGGCTGGACTCGCCGTCCTGCTCGTCGCGCTCCTGGCTTTCTCTCCCGCCGCGGCGCAGCAGCCAAACCAGCGGGTAGTACGGCAACTTAACTTCGAGGGGAACCGCGCCATCACCGACGAGGTGTTGGCTGCCGCCATCGTAACCACCAATTCCAGCTGGTTCGCCACCGCGTTCTTCTTCCGTTGGCTCGGCCTCGGCGCCAAACGTTACTTCGATGAAGAGGAGTTCCGCCGCGATGTGGTGCGCCTCAGCGTACTCTACAGGCGCAGCGGGTATCCCGATGCGGTCATCGATACCCTGGTGCGGCGGACGCCCGAGGACGTCTACATCACCTTCAAGCTCCACGAGGGTACCCCGATCCGGGTGACGACGCTCACCATCACCGGGCTGGACTCGGTGCCGCCCAAGAGGAGAAGAGGCGTGCTGCTGGACTTACCGCTTCAGGTCGGCGACCCCTTCAACCGGTTTGCCATGCAGGCGAGCGCCGACTCGATCACCCGCCGGCTGCGAGACCGGGGCTACCCGTCCGGGCGAGTCTTCACCGCATTCGAGGCCGACAAGGAGGCCAAGACCGCTACGGTGACGCTCGAGGCCGATCCTGACGGGGAGGCCGTCATCGGCCGGATCACCGTGGTTGGCGCCCATCGGGTGGATACGGCCGTGGTCCGGAGGCTGCTGGTGTCGCGGACCGGACGGCGCTACTCGCAAGAGGAGCTGTTCGAAAGCCAGCGCAACCTGTACGAGTCGGATCTTTTCCGCTTTGCGACCGTGAACATCGATTCAGCCGCGTATCATCCCGGCGACAGCACCGTGCCGCTGGTGGTGCAGGTGAATGAGAGCAGGCCTCGCCGGATCCGGGGCGGGCTGGGCTACGCGACCTACGACTGCTTCCGCGGATCACTGGGCTGGACCACCCGGAATTTGTTGGGAGCTGGCCGCATCTTTGACCTCACCACCAGAGTTTCGAAGGTGGGGGTGGGAGACCCGCTGAACTGGGGACTGGACCAGAATATCTGCCGCACGTCGTCCAAGGACTCGGTCGGATCAGCCAAGGTGAACTACTACCTTGGGTCCTCGGTGCGGCGTCCCGCGTTTCTCTCGCCCAACAATGCCATCACCCTTTCGCTCTTCACCGAGCGGCGCTCCGAGTACAGGGTGTACCTCCGCCAGGAAACCGGTGTCAGCCTGGCGCTCACCCGAACCACCCCCCGGTTGCGAAACCCGCTGTCGCTGACCTACACCCTGTCGTACGGTAAGACCGTCGCTACGGCAGTGAGCTTCTGCTCGGTCTTCGGCGCGTGCACCAGCGACGTGATAGGTCCGCTGAGGCAAAACCTGGTCCTGGCAACTCTCACGGCACAGGCGACCTTCCCGAAGGTAAACAGTCCGGTCGATCCGACCCGAGGCAGGGTCGGTTCGGTAGAGATGACCGTCAGCTCCAAATACATCGGCTCCTCCAGCCTGCAGCAATTCACCCGTTTCGTAAGCGGCATGTCCTGGTACCGGCCGCTCTCCCGTGACGTCGTGTTGAGCTGGCGGCTCAAAGGAGGACTGATCTTCTCACCCACGCTCGACGTTGGCAACGTCTCCGGCGCGTTTATCCCCCCTGACCAGCGGTTCTACGCCGGAGGACCCAACGACGTTCGGGGATTCGAGCGCAACGAGCTGGGGCCGGTGATTTATGTGGTCCCAGCCGGGTTCGCGAATGTCCCCGATTCGGTCCGGGTGGCGGCCACCGGGGGGAACACCTTCGCCTTGGGGAACGTCGAGCTTCGGGTACCCTCTCCGGTGTTCAGTTCCCGGGTGCGGCTCGCCGCCTTCGTCGACGCTGGCGGCGTGTGGCAACGGCAGGCGCCCGTCTCGGGCCACTTGATCCGCGTGACCCCCGGCATGGGGATCCGGATCGCGACGCCGCTCGGCCCGGCGCGACTCGACGTGGCCTACAATCCCTACAAGCTTCAACCAGGGGCGCTCTTTCAGTTCGATAGTCTGGGCGCACTCACGCCGGTGCCGGGGCAGGACTCCTATGTGTTGTCCCGCAATCGGAAGTACACGATCCACATCGCGGTGGGACAGCCCTTCTGATGCGCCGCCAGCTGGCTCGATTCCTCTTCGTGTTCGTGGTCGGCACCCTGGCGATGCTGCTGGGTGTGGTGACGTCAATGACGTTGACCCCCCCGGGACGAGACCTGCTGGCCCGGACCGTATCGCGCATGTTGGATCGGATCGTCACCGGACAGGTCAAGGTGGGAGCGATCTCGGGGTCGTTCCTCTACGACCTGACCCTGGAAGATCTGGTCGTACGCGACACCAGCGGGGCCTTGCTGGCCGACTTGCCTCGCGCGCGGGTTACCTATCGGCTGCCAAATTTGATTGCCGGGCAGGTGGTGCTCAGTGGGATACAGCTGGAGCGGCCTACCATTCAGTTGATCAAGCATCGCAACGGCCGGATGAACTACGAGGAGGTGCTCAGAATCGGCAAAGGCTCCCCCGGTGGGAAGTCGCCGCTGGTGGAGTTTCATAACGTGCACATGACCGCAGGCACCCTGCGGATCGCGCTGCCATGGAACCCTCCCAAATCGGCCCGCACCGAGTTCGCCGTCGACTCCGCACTCCGCACCGAGCGAGCCAAACCAGGCCGGGTGATCGAAGACAGCCCTGAGGGACTGCGGCGAGTGATCCTGCTCTCTGATCTCGCGACCCGGGTCTCCCGGCTCCGCATTGCCACTCCGGATCGGCTGCCGTTCACCATCGACCTCGACTCGCTGGCCACCCGCGTCAGCGATCCTGGAGTCACCCTCAGGAACGCCGTGGGCCGAGTCCGGATCCGAGGCGACAGTGCTGTCTTCAGCTTGTCCCGCGGCGCCTTGCCCGACACCCGGTTCTCCGGTGGTGGCGCGGTGACCTGGCCGCGGGACACCATCCTCTTCGACTTCCAGGTGATCGCGCCGCGGGTGAACCTGGAAGACCTTCGCTGGGTGTCGCCTAATTTCCCCTCTATGGCTGGACGCGGCGTGCTCACTGCCCGGTCGGAGACCGGCGCGCGGACTGCCTATGATATTCGTGACCTGCACCTGAACGGCCTGTTGGGCCAGGTGGATGGCGAGCTGGTGACGATCACCGACCGCCGGCGGGGCCTGGGGGTCCGCGACATGAACCTCCGCCTCGACAATCTCGACCTCGATGCCGTCAGGCCCTACCTCGACACCTTGCCCTTCTACGGAAAGGTGACCGGGAAGCTGGCCGGCTCCGGTTATCTCAACGCTCTGGATCTGAGCCTGGAGTGGGCCTTCACCGACGCGGCGGTGCCGGGCAATCCCCTCTCGACCATAGCGGGCGATGGCGGCGTAGGAGCCTCGCGCGAGAGCGGCCTGGTGTTCACCAACTTCGGGGTGAGGCAATCCGATATCGATCTGCGCACCGTCCGCCGAATTGCACCGGCGGTGATTCTACCGGGCCGGCTCACCGCGGTGGGCGAATTGAATGGGCCGCTGCGGAATGTCACGTTCAATGGAACCGCTCAGCACCAGGACATGGACCTCCCCCCGAGCCAGCTGGAGGGGATGGTTCATCTCGACACCCGCTCCGACGTTCTCGGACTTGCCACCGATGTCACGCTGGATCCCCTCTCGTTCGAAGGGATCCGGCGCGCCTTTGCCTCACTCAGGGCGCGCGGCGAAGTCCGAGGACACTTCAAGAGCCAGGGCACCTTGTCGCGCCTTGCGGTGGATGCCTCCCTCACCGGGCAGATCGGGACCATAGACGCCCACGGCTTCACCACGCTGCGACCGCCCACCTGGGGCGCCGAGGACCTGCTCCTCCGATTCTCCCGGTTGGATCTGGCGGCGCTCACCGGGCGAAAGCTGCCGTCGAGCCTGGAGGGTGAGCTCTGGCTGACCGGGAGGACCGACACCGTGAACGCGCCGGAAGGCGACCTGCGGCTGGCTCTGTCGAGGAGCCGCATTCGCGAGTTCACGCTCGACAGCATCCACACCGTTGTCGGAGTGCACGACAGCGTGATCAAGCTCGACACCGCGTACGCGGTGTGGAAAGGGGCCCGGGTGGGAGGCTCCGGCACCCTGGGCTGGACCGCGCCGCACAGCGGCAAAATGTCGCTCACCTTGGCGGCCGACAGTCTCATTGCCTTCGATTCTCTGCTACTGGCGGCCACCGGCCAGACCCGGGACAACTCTCCGGACAGTCGGCCTCTTAGTGGGACAGCCCACGGGTCGGTTCAGCTGGCGGGCAGCCTCGATACCTTGGAGATGAGCGGCGACCTCGCGGTCCAGAATTTGGAATGGCAGCGCATCAGCTCACCTCGGGTGACGGGCGCCTTCAGTTGGATCGGTGGGCAGCGTCCCCAGCTCACCGCCTCCGTCGGGTCGGACTCCATCGTCGCCCAGAAATGGGTCTTCCATAACCTCGGCGGCCAGGTGCGCGGCCTGGCCGACTCGCTGGAATGGAGTGCCGGATCCGGCGTGGGTCAGGATTCGCGGGTGGACGGGTCCGGCCGCTGGTGGCAGCACGAGCAGACTCAGGTGGCCATGTTCGACAGCCTCGCCTTTATTCTTCCGGTCCATCGCTACCGTTTAGACCAGAGCTTTGCCGTCACTCTGAGCGACTCGGCGCCATCGATCAGCCCCCTCACCCTGCGGGCCGAAGATGGTTCAGGCCTGATCCAGGTGGGCGGACGCATTCCGGGCTCCTCGGAAGGGTCCTTGGCGCTCAGGATCCTCGGGTTCGACTTGCACGACATCTACGGACTGCTGCAACGGGATACCACGGCCGTGGCCGGAGAGGTTGGTCTTGACGTGCGGGTCGGCGGCACCGCCGAGGCCCCGACGTTACGGGGCACGACCACCCTCGATGGAGGCAGGTTCGGCGACTTCGATGCTCCTTTCCTTCAGGGCGTTGTCGACTATGCCAACCGAAAGCTGGAGGCCAATCTCTTCCTCTGGAGGACGGGGGAAAACGTCCTCCAGATCGAGACCCGACTCCCGCTCGACCTCGGCATCCGCGGGGTGACCCAGCGTCGGGTGGACGGACCCATCAGCATCCACGCTCGAGGAGATAGTGTCGACCTCGGCTTGCTGGAGGCGTTGACCCCGGCGGTGAATCGGGTCCGTGGCGCGCTTTCGGTGGACGTCAACGTGGGCGGTACCTGGGATGCCCCCCAGTTTGCCGGGGGGGTCGAGATCCGGGGAGGCTCTATGTCAGTCCCCGGGCTGGGCGTCCGCTACGAAGGGCTCGAGGGCCGAGCCAGGTTCCAGGGCGACTCGCTGGTGTTCGATACCCTGAACCTGAGGAGCGGAGGTCGCCTGGCGATCAACGGCTCGATTCGCCTGGTCGATCTCTCTCGACCGGTTCTGGATCTCGGCTTTCAGGCCGACGCCTTCCGCGCCCTCGATGTCAGAAATTTCCTCACGTTCACCGGCACCGGCGGCCTGCGCCTGCGGGGTCCGGTGTTCCAGTCCAGCCTGACCGGCAATCTGACAGCGAACAGCGGCCTGCTTTATTTTGCCGACCTGGTAAGCAAGCGCATCATCGATCTCGAAGATCCCACCATCGCGGATCTGGTGGACACCACTTTGCTCCGCCGCCAGAATCTGAGCCTGGGGGCCAAATTCCAGAACCGCTTCCTCGATTCGCTCACCATCCAGAATCTCCGGGTCGTACTCGGCTCCGATGTCTGGTTGCGCTCCAATGAGGCGAATATCCAGCTGGGTGGCGAGGTCATTCTCAGTAAGTCGGGGAAGACGTACACCCCATCGGGTACTCTGGACGCGCTGCGAGGCAGCTACACTCTGAAGATCGGGCCGGTGAGCCGTGACTTCACCGTCGAGCGCGGATCGGTGCGGTACTTCGGAGACTTGAATGCGTCGCTCGACATCCGCGCGGTGCACGTGGTGCGCGCCGTCCGGGGCGAGGAAATTCCGGTGATCGCCAACATCACCGGCACCCTGTACGCTCCCAAGGTGACCCTCGAGAGCACCTTCAGCCCCCCGATTTCGGAAACCGATCTGGTGTCCTACCTGGTCACCGGCTATCCCGCCAACGAAGCGGCGCAACTGGGACAGGGCAACGCGCTGGCAACGGGACTCTCCTACTTCTCCAGCGCCCTCTCGAGCGAGCTGGAGCGGGCGCTTATCCAGGACCTGGGCATACCGCTCGATCTCATCGAGATTCGCCCAGGAGTGGCCAGCGGACGTACCCGGTCGCTCACCCAGCTGGCCGCGGGCTGGCAGCTCGGCAGCAAGACGTTCATCACCTTGAACGCTGGATTCTGCCCCGAGAACCTTGGTCACTTCAGCTACAACAACCTGGGTGCCAGCCTGGAATTCCGATTCAGCCGGGAATGGAGTCTTCAGACCAGCGTTGAACCCACCCTGTCCTCGTGCAGCAACTTCGGCCTTCTAATCTCCAACCCCTACCAGATCGGCTCCGACATCCACTGGGAACGGGAGTTCTGAAGGGTGACGCGGGCGCTGCTCATCACCAACCCCGCAGCCGCGCGGACCGACTGGGTCGCTCACAAAGAGATCGCCAGCACCCTGCAGGGCGGTGGGTGGGACATCGAGGTGCTCTCCACCGGGGGGCCGGGAGACGCCCGCCGTCTGGCCGAGTACGGCGTGGCGGCGGGAGTGGATGTCGTCACCGTGTTCGGTGGTGATGGAACCACCATGCAGGCCGCGGCCGCGCTGGTTGGCACCGACGTGGCGCTGGGCGTCATCCCGGGGGGAACCGGCAACCTCCTGGCGGGCAATCTCCGCATTCCGGCATCCCCGGCTCGGGCGGCTCAGGCGCTGCTCGAGGCGCGGCCCCGTCCCTTCGATCTGGGGCGAATGGACCGCCCGGGAGGTGCCCAATATTTCGCCGTGGCCTGCGGGGCAGGATACGACGCGAGAGTCATGGCGGGAACCCTCTCGGAACAGAAGCGGCGGTGGGGCATGGGGGCCTACGTGGCGACAAGCCTCCGCCTCATCGGCGATATCCGCAGCTCGCTCCACGTCATCACGATTGACGGTGTTCGCTACGAGGCCAACGCGGCCATGGTACTGGTGGCCAACTGCGGCGAGGTCATCCCCCGGTTGGTAAAGCTCGGTCCCGGCATCAGTCCCAACGACGGGCTGCTGGACGTGGTGGTCATCCGGGCCAATAACTTCTCCCAAAGCGTTCGAGCGGTGTGGGATCTGCTCCGACTCGCCCCCGGCGCGCCCGGTGAGGGCACTTACGTCGGCCATGCTCGGGGGCAGGAGGTGCGGGTCGAGACCGAGGGTGTTCAGCCAGTGCAGCTGGACGGGGAGCCAGGTGGCGGGACCCCGTTCACCGCCACCGTGGTGCCGAAGGCGATAAGGATCATGGTACCCCGGAGGTCCGCGAGCCATGGCAAAGCAACGGCGAGTGACTAATTTCTGGTGGGCGCTTCTCTAATACCATCCAAGGCATCCCATGGCCGGATCGGTCCTGCTGATCGATGACGATGTCGATGTTCTGCGCAGCATCGGCAATTACTTCGAGCGCTTCGGCTACGAGGTCACCCGGGAGCTGAGCGGTGAAGCCGGGCTGGCAACTTTCGATCGCCTCCGCCCAGAGGTTGTCATCCTCGATCTGGGCCTCCCCGGTATGGATGGCATGGAGGTTCTGGAGCACCTCCGCCAGCGGGACGCCTCGGTGGTGCTGCTGACCGGTCAGGCCGACGTCGCGACGGCGGTGCGGGCCATGCAGCTGGGCGCCGAGAACTTCCTCACCAAGCCGGTGGACATGGAGCACCTTGCCGCGGCGACCGCCCGGGTCGCCGACAAGGCTCGGCTCCGCCGCATCAACGAAGCCCTCCTGGTCCAGAGCGCACCCGGACACGGTCTCGATTCTCTGGGCACCTCCTCCGGCATGCAGGACTTTGCCCATCAGGTGGCGCTCCTCGCCCAAAGCGAGCGCACCACCGTGCTCCTTAACGGTGAGAGCGGAACGGGGAAGGGTTGGGTGGCCCGGATGATGCACGACCTGAGCCCCCGCGCCAAGGCTCCGTTCGTCGAGGTCAACTGTGCCGGCCTCAACGCCACGTTTCTCGACTCCGAGCTCTTCGGACATGAAAAGGGCGCGTTCACCGACGCCAAGGATCGAAAACAGGGGCTGTTCGAGATCGCCGACCATGGCACCATTTTCCTCGATGAGATCGGTGACCTGGCTCCAGAGCTGCAGCCCAAGCTGCTCAAGGTGCTGGAGACCAAGACCTTCAGGCGGCTGGGCGGCACTCGGGAGATCACGGTGGACGTGCGCCTGGTGGCCGCCACCAACAAGAATCTTCAATCCGAGGTGGAGGGGGGGCAGTTCCGGGAGGACCTGTACTACCGGCTGAGCGTCATGCCACTCACCTTGCCGGCGGTGCGAGACCGGTCCCGGGAGGATAGGCTGGCCCTCATCACCCGGTTGTTGGGCGATCTCCGGTCCGAGCTGCCCGACGGGCCCGCCGCGTTGTCGAGCGAAGTCCTGGAGCGCCTGCTCAGCTATCCCTGGCCCGGCAACGTCCGGGAGATGCGGAACGTTCTTGAGCGGGCGTTGATTCTGGGCCGTGGTCAGCCGGCGGTGAGCGTCGAGCACTTGCCCGGCGAGTTCCGGGCTCGACCGGGGATCGGCGACCGGCGACATACTCCGTTGAGTCTGGAAGACCTGGAGCGACAACACATCGAGCGCACCTTGAAGCACCATACCGGCAACCGTACCCGGGCTGCCATCGAGCTCGGCATCTCGCGGGCGACGCTGATCAACAAGATCAAGCGCTACAGCCTCACGGGCTGAGACCGGACTATGGCTGAACTTCACGAGCACGATGCCATGACCTGCCGCGCCTGCGGCCGTGAGGAGCGCGCTTCCGAGGGCTACCCCTGCATCAAGTGCGGCACTTTCATCTGTCTGATCTGCAACTTCCGCGGGGTCACCCTGTGCCGCGACTGCGAAGGCCGCCCCACCTCCGGCAAGGATGCCTGACCCAGGCCAGCCATGACTTCACTCATTGCCACCGCGGCCGTCGCGCCGGTTCTCTCTCAGGCCGGAGTGCGTGCCGAACAAGTCACTCAGCTCATCTTGGGTGAGACGGCCGCGCTGCTGGAGCGCTCGGGCGATTGGCGCAGAGTGTGTACGCATGCCGACGGCTACGATGGATGGATCCATTCCGGCTATCTCAGCGAGGTCGAGGATCAGGTGGCTGAGGAGTGGCGCGGGCGGGCGGGTGGCTGGAGTGAGGGCGCGGTGGTTCGAATCGGGGGGGCCGGCATACCGCTCCCGCTTCGGGCGCGGGTAGTTCTGGACCATGATGTTGTGGCCTTGCCCGATAGCCGTCAGGGCCGTGTCGTGCACGGCTGTGTCAGGGACATGGCCGAGGTCGTCAACGGAGCCCGTGCCAAGGCGCCGGAACGATGGGCCTTCGAGTACTTCTTCGGCAGCCCGTACGAGTGGGGCGGGGTGACTCCCTGGGGAGTCGACTGCTCTGGTTTGGTGCAGACCACCTTCGGTGCTCGCGGGATAACGTTACCGAGAGACTCGGCCCAGCAGGTGTTCCACGGCGCCGCGGTTTCGCTGGATGCCATCCGTCCTGGCGATCTGCTCTTCTTCAAAGGCGAGTCCACTGCCGGGATCACCCATGTCGCCTTTGCGGGTGAGGCGGATACCTTGGTGCACTCGACGCTCGCCTGCGGTGGTATGCTGGTCGAGCCCTGGCTGCCGGGTAGCCGAGCGGCCGGCCTGAGAGAGCGATTGGTGGCGGTGCGGAGGCTGGAAGACAGGTGAAGGTTCGCCGACTCGTCCTCTTCGACATCGACGGAACCATCCTGCTTACGGCCGGTGCTGGGCGGCGGGCCATTGTCGCGGCCCTGGGCCAGGAAATCGGCAACGGGACGGACTTTGATCGGGTGCGGTTCGACGGGAAGACCGATCCCCAGATCGTCACCGAAATGCTCGAGCTAGCCGGGCGCCGGGCTCCGCACCCGGCCGAACAGGTTCGAGCCATATTCCGCCGCTATGTAGACCTGCTCGCTGTCGAGCTGCAGCAACCCAGGAGTCGTACCACCGTGATGCCGGGGATTCACCAGTTGCTCGACCGGCTCGAGGCGGAGGACGGGATCGTCTTGGGTCTCTTGACCGGTAACCTCGCGGAGGGGGCGACGCTGAAGCTTCGCTCTGCCGGGCTCGATCCGGAACGTTTCCGGGTGGCGGCGTACGGCTCCGACGCGGCCCACCGTCCCGATCTCCCCCCCATCGCGGCTCGGAGAGCCGAACAGTTCTTCGGCAAAGTGCCGTCCGGGGAAGAGGTCGTCATCATCGGCGATACCCCGGCGGATATCGCCTGCGGCAGTTGCATCAGCGCGAGAGCTGTGGCCGTAGCAACCGGCGGTTACTCGGTTCCCGACCTTGCGGCCTGCGGTCCGCACGCCGTGTTCGAGGATCTGAGCGACACCGATCGTGTCGTTGACGCTATCCTACGCTGATTCCCGCCAGTGCGGTGACCCTGCCTTCTAATCCGCCCGACTCGTGGATGGTCCCCGAGCTCGGACCTTCGCTCGGTCGGCTCGGCGATCCGCCCACCCTTCCTGCGGAGCGCGGCGCGCTCGATATCGTATTCGAAGACATTAGGGTAGATCTGGTCAGTCGCCTCTTCGACGTGGCGGGTGCGGCACGATCCTTCGCCGCGGCCGGCGATCGTGAGGGCGCCATCGCCTCGCTCGGCCGGGTAGCCTGGCTTGAGCTATGGGAGCGTTCCGTGGCGGCCGCAGCTCGGCGGATGGCGGACACCGTCAACGAGCGGCTGCGCGAGGCAGCGGCTGAGTCCCGCCTTCCTCTGAAACGGCTAGAAGAATTCCTGCTGACTGTGGAGGATGAACGAGCCATCGCGTCGCGATTGGGCAGCGGAGGCGCAAGCTTCGTGAGTGCCCTGGACGCGCTGGAGCAGACTATTCCAGCCGCCTCAGCCGCCGGGGCTCGTGGCCGGAGTGGACAGGAGGAATGGCAGTCCGCCTTGGCAACCACTGCACGGCGGCTCGAATCCTCCTGGCTCGCTCTCGCGGCAGCGGCCAGAACAGAGCAAGCCAGATGGAAGGCCGAGATCGAGAAGGTCCGAGGCTGGCGGCGGCCCACCTGGCCAGTCTTGGTCGCGACTACGCTGGTGCTACTCAGCGTCACCTACCTCGGCCTGGTGCTCGGCGGATACCTGCCGGTGCCCGGGCCGCTGGAGGGTCTGGCCGAGTTCTGGTGGGCGCACCTATGACCGTCGTGGGAGTTGGGATCGATCTGGTTGATTTGGAGCGGGTCCGAACCCTTTTGGCCAACAAGGGCGAGCTCGCCATGGCCAGATTCTTCTCCGACCGCGAGCGTGAATACCTGGGGACCCGTGCCGACGCCACCGGTCATGCCGCTGCCCGGATCGCGGCCAAGGAGGCGGTCTACAAAGCAATGCAGGCTTTGCCCGGAGCCCGGGGGGTGGGATGGCGAGAGATTGAGGTTTCGCGCGACTCGGAAGGGCGTCCCGCAATCCAACTGCACGGTCTGGCCGCTCGCGTGTCGGACGAGCGGGGAGGACTTCGGATTCAGATCTCGCTCACCCACTCGGCCACCTCCGCCGGAGCGATTGCCATCGTGGAGGCGCCGTAAGCCTCACTCTTCCAAATCCGACCGATTTTGTCTAGTTTGAGTCAGTCCAAGCTCAAACTGGGTGAAAATGATTCTCATTGGCGGCTCCCTCCTGCTTGCCGCAACGGCCTTCCTCAGTCCACTCCAGCAGCGGTTCGCGGGTCAGGACCAGACTCCCGTCATTCGGAGACTTGCCGCCACTGCTCAACTGGCTGCGCAAGAGTATCGCAATGGTGTCGCCAACGGACGAGTCGTCGCCCCTGCGGAAGTGGCGGAGGCACGCCTGTTTCTCCAGGAATCCCGCCGCTCTGCCGCCCTTCTGCCTGCTGGATCCAGCACCACAGTGCTGAGGGAAATCGACAACCTGCTTCACATGGTGGATCGGGTGGCGGCGCCGGACTCGATCGATGTCAGGGTCCGACAACTGGCAAGCTCACTGGTGAAGCAGTTTGGCGTCACGTTGGACGAGCTGCCGGCCCTGGCCCCCTCCCTTGCACACGGTGCGGCAGTCTACCGATCCAATTGCGCCGGCTGTCACGGCGGTTTCGGTCGGGGAGATGGCCCGCTGGCTGCCTCCCTGGAACCAAGACCCGCCAACCTTACCGACGCTGAGGCGCTGCGGGATCAGTCCCCACTCGACTATTACCGCAGGATCAGCATCGGCGTGGCGGGGACTGCGATGCCGGCATTCGAGGCCCGGCTACCGGCAGCCGATCGTTGGGCGGCGGCTCTGTATGCCAGTCTCCTCCATCTACCACCGCCTGCGGGCAAAGTGCCACCCGCGCTCCAGGCGTTCCCCACCTCCGGCCGGATGTCGGACGCCGCTCTGCTGGCGGCACTGCCGAAGTCGGATTCCACTTCCCACGCTCTGGCCCAAGTTGCAGCCGTTCGTGCCTTTCAGCCGGACGCTTCGACCAGCAATAATGATCAGGTTTTTGCCCTGGTCCGGGCACAGGTGGAGTCGACCTATGCCCTCGCTCGGAAGGGCGACACCTCTGCGAGCACGCGGGCGTTCGACGCGTACATGACATTCGAGCAGGTCGAGCGCTCGGTTCGGGCTAAGAATCCGGGTCTGGCGGCGGAGCTGGAGGCCTCCTTCGCTGCGCTGCGTACCCGGGCTGCCGGCGGCGCCACCGCCTCCGAGCTCGACGGTATCCGCCGACAGCTCGATGCCGGGCTGGAGAATGCTGAGCGCGTGCTCGGAGACGATCTCAGCCCTGCCAATCTGTTTCTCCAGTCGCTCGTCATTCTCGTCCGAGAGGGTCTGGAGGCCATCCTGATTGTGGGCGCCCTCATGACCTTTCTGGTCAAGATGGGGGCTGGCCAACGCAAGCGGGACATCAACATCGGCGTGGCGGCGGCCGTTATCGCCAGCCTGCTCACCGCCTTCGCGCTGGAAACCGTATTTCAGTTGACACCGGCCAAGCGCGAGGCGCTCGAAGGGTTCACCATGGTGGCGGCCACCGGGGTGCTCTTTTATGTGAGCTATTGGCTACTCTCGAAGATGGAAGTGGTCAAATGGAACCACTTCGTGAAGAGCAAGGTGCAGGACGCGCTCACCAGCGGGTCGAGCCTTGCGCTCGCATCCGCGGCCTTCCTGGCGGTCTATCGGGAGGGGTTCGAGACGGTGCTCTTCTACAAGGCGCTCTTTCTGAGCGGCGGGCCGAGCGGAGGGGCTATGCCGATAGTTCTGGGGATCCTGCTGGGCTCGGTGGTCATGGTCGGCGTCTACATCGCCATCAATCGTTTCGGCCTCCGGCTTCCACTGAAACCATTTTTCGGTGTGACCAGCGCCTTTTTGTATTACATGGCTTTCGTGTTTGCCGGCAAGGGAGTCGCAGAGCTCCAGGATGGAGGAACCCTTCCCACGACCATCGTGCTCGGCGCCCCTCGGTTGCCGGCGCTCGGTATCTATCCGACAGTCGAGTCCCTCCTGCTGCAGGGAGTTTTGCTTCTTCTCCTGATCATCGCCCTGGTCTGGACCTTCGTTCTGGCGCCGCGCCGGGCACGAGCTAGGCGGACGACGCCCGAATCGGTGCGGTCCCGGAGCGTGAGCGTCGCTGTGCCCCCGCCAGTGCCCCAAGGAGCGAGTCTGGATCTGCTGCGTTCGCTGGAACGGATGGAGGCCGATCTCGGCGAGATGCGGGCGGAGGTCGAGCGCATGAAAGCCAACCTCACCGAGGCGCCGGAATCCCGGGCCCGCAAGAGCTAGTGGAGTTCACCACCGCCGATCTTTGCGATGCCTTCCCTCAACTGATTCAGGTTGCGGAGCCGCTCTTCCGGGAATACGGCGGGGTCGGCCGCTTCGGGGGGCCGATTGACACCCTGAAGGTATTCGAGGACAACACTCTGGTCCGCCAGGCCCTGGAATCGTCCGGGCGAGGCCGGGTTCTGGTGGTGGACGGCGGCGGCTCCCTCCGATGCGCCCTGGTGGGGGAGAGGCTGGCCGCTCTGGCCCGTTCCAATGGCTGGGCCGGCTTGCTGATCAATGGTTGCGTGCGGGATTCTGCTGCGCTCAGGGACCTGCCTGTGGGGATCAGGGCACTCAACACCGCCCCTATGCGGAGCGAGAAGAACGGCAGAGGCGACCGGGGCGGGAGGCTCCGTTTTGCCGGGGTCGAGTTCTCTCCCGAGCACTACCTGTATGCGGATGGGGATGGCATTCTGCTGGCTGGGCGCAATTTGCTGGGATAGTTGTCCCGCCCCGCCTCCCTAAAAATGCGAACGGCCCGTCAATGACGGGCCGCCGCATAAGTCAGTGGTAGATCGCCCCCTGAGTTTACGGAGACGGGCCGAAGTGCCCGCTCCACCCTTCTTCGACCTACCACTTTTTGTTTGAAGTCTTTCGACTTCCCGCCATACCCTAAAGCAAGTGAGGTGCCACGATCGGTTTTCTCCTAACCTCAATGCCAGCAAGAGGAAAGGTCAGACCCTGAGAGGAGCCTCGACTGCAAATTTTGTATAGAGGCTGTACAGGATTTTGAATTTACCGCTAAGCTGGTGAGCCGCATCGGCTTAGAGAGCTGTCTAGCTGTTTGACAGTGCGGCCTTCCTGCCGGTCTCCAGATAGACGCTTGGCGCTGGGCCCGCACCCCGCCGCCAGATGGTCAGCAGCAGTATCCCCACGAGCAGGACGATCACGCTGGTGAACTGCGCCAGGGTAAACGGGCCCAGGAACCGATCGTCTTTCGCGCGGACGATCTCCACCAGAAATCGCTCGACCCCTGCAAAGACCAGATACAGCCCGAACAACCAACCGATCGGCCGGCCTCGCTCCCGGAGAGCCCAGAGCACGGCAAAAGCGATAAGCATCGCTGCCACCTCGTAGAGCTGGGTGGGGTGTACCGCCAGGACGGTCGAGGGATCCACTCCGGCGGGCACTGCCACGCCGAAGAGGTGGTGCAGGTTTCCCGCAGTCGAAGGGGGAAGGCCCTCGGGGAATTTTACTGCCCAGGGAAGACTGCTCGGCCGTCCGTAGTCATCATTGACCAGAAAACAGCCGACCCTGCCGAGCGCGTAGGCCGCAGCCAGCGCGGGGGCGGCGAGCTGCATGGTCCAGCGGAGCGGAACGCCGAGGCGCCAGCTGTTGAGGATCACGGCCAGGGCGCCTCCGATGAAGCCGCCGTACCAAACCAGGCCTCCGCGGGAAAACAGCGCCCCGGGATCTCTGGTCAAGGCCACGTACCAGAGCTTGGCTCCGATGATGCCGCCGATGACCGCCGCGGCCACCATGTCGGCAGCGTAGTCTTCCTTGAGCTTGTTCTCCCGAAGCTGGCGCGCAATGAGCCAGCCGCCCATGAGGAAGGCCACCATCAGCATGAGGCCGTAGCCGGTGATCTCCAGGGGTCCAACGTGAATGATGAAGGGGTAGATCGTCATGACTTGGATCCGGAAGGGTGAGACATGAGACCGGGAAGCGGCAGATCGTCGCGCGGTTCGAGGTCCCAGGTGCTCCGTTCGCCATGGGCCAGCCGCCAGGCTCCCGCCGCAGCGATCATGGCCGCGTTGTCGGTGTTGAGTCGCGGGGAAGCTACGCTGACCCGGGCCCGTCCCGCCAGCCGGGCCCGGAGGGCGCCAACCAGTGCCTGGTTGCAAGCCACGCCACCGCCGATCATGGCGAGGTCGTAGCCGGACGCCTCGAGCGCGTGCGCCGTCTTGGCTACGAGCACTTCCACCGCGGCATCCTGGAACCCGCGCGCAAGATCGGCAGGAGATCGCTCGTCGGTTGCGAGGCCGTCGCCCCGCACGGCTCGCAGCACGGCGGTCTTGAGTCCGCTGAAGGAAAAGGCATATCGATTCGGCCCGGCTCGGTCGAGCTCGTGGAGCATGGGAGTGGGAAAGCGGTAACGATCCGGGCGACCCTGCCGGGCGAGCCGTTCGATAGCCGCTCCCCCGGGATAGCCGAGCCCCAGCAGGTTGGCGACCTTGTCGAACGCCTCGCCTGCCGCGTCGTCCAGCGTCTGCCCCAACAAGCGGTAGTCCCCCCATGCGGGGACGTCGAGCAGCATGGTGTGTCCACCGCTGACCAGCAACGCCACGAACGGCGGGGCCAGCTTCGGGTCTTCCAGCGTCGGGGCGAAGAGATGGCCCTCCAGGTGGTTCACCCCTATGAACGGACGGTCGAGGCTAAAGGCCAATGTCTTACCGTACATCACTCCCACGAGCAAAGCCCCAACCAGTCCGGGGCCGGCGGTGACGGCCACCCCATCCAATTGGGCCAGGCCGATCCCAGCGTCGGCCAGCGCCTGCTCCACCACCGAGCCGATTGCCTGGACGTGGGCGCGGCTTGCGAGCTCCGGAACTACTCCCCCGAAGATGCGGTGCACGTCCTGGGAAAGGATGACGAGCGAGGCAAGCTCACTGGCCCCGTTCTCCGCACTGAGGATCGCCGCAGAGGTCTCGTCGCACGAGGTCTCGATTCCGAGGATCCACTCGGCCATGGCTAGCTTCCGGGCTCTTTCATGAGGCGTTCGATGAGTCCACGGTTTACTGGCGAGTTCCAATCCTGCGGACCGATCAAACGTTTCACTATGATTCCCTTGCGGTTCAGCAGGAAGCTCTCGGGCACGCCGGTGGTTTGGTACAGTTGGGTCACTCGGTTGCTGCGATCCTGAAGCAGGTCGAAGCTGAGACCGAGCTCCTGGCCATAGGCTCTCACATCGTCGGGGCTCCCCTCGTCGATACTCACCGCGGCGATCTTAAAGCCCTGGGGAGCCAGGGCTTGATATACTCGCTCCATGGCGGGCATCTCGGTTCGGCAGGGGGCGCACCAGGTTGCCCAGACATTGAGCAGGGTCACCGTCCCATGGTATTGCTCACCGAGGGAGACCGAGTCGTCCGTCGCCAGATCGATGGCTTTGAAATCGGGGGCACGATTTCCGATGCCGACTCCCACGGGTGGCTGGCCGAACCTGGCCAGCGCGACCGCTCCGATTACCAAGCCGCCAACGATGGCAGCGACGATCATCCACTGCTTCGACACGACTCGCCTCAAACTTTCACCGCACACTGCCGCTTGAGCTCGCGCACCGCCCGGCCGGGGTCAGCCGCGCCGAACACCGCGGTCCCGGCGACGAAGGTGTCCGCACCCGCCCCCCAGGCTGCTCCGATGGTCTCGGTGGTGATGCCGCCGTCCACTTCCAGCGCGGCCCGGACTCCCCGCCGATCCAACAGCGCGCGCACCCGGCGGATCTTGTCTGTGGACTGAGGGAGGTAGGATTGGCCGCCGTATCCCGGATTGACCGACATCACCAGGACAAGGTCGACGTCATCCAGCAACTCTTCCAGCAGGGCCACAGGAGTAGACGGATTGAGCGCGAGCCCGGCCAACATCCCGCGCTCCCGTGCCGCCGCGAGATGCCGCTGGACGTGGATTGTTGCCTCGGGGTGGAAGGTGAACACATTGGCTCCAGCGTCGGCAAACTCGGCCAAATAGTGTTCGGGCTGCTCGACCATCAGGTGGACGTCGAGCGGTCGGTCGGTGACCCGTCGAATGGCGCGAATCAGGGGGGCGCCGAAGGTGAGGTTGGGCACGAAGTGACCGTCCATCACATCCACGTGGAGCCACTCCGCCCCTCCGGCCACGGCACTCTCGACCTGCTCGCGGAGGCGGCCCAGATCGGCGCTCAGGACACTCGGCGCGATCCTGACGGTCACGGGCTGGTTCCCGGCCCTCGGCTGACTACGACGGCCACCGGTGCTCCCCGAGGGCGACCAACCCCAGCTGCGGGCCTCGTAGCCAACACCACTCCAGCCTCCTGACCGGCGGCCGAGGTATCCACGGTTCCGACCCTGACACCGGCGGCGGTCATGATTTTCTTGGCCTCGGTCAAGTCGAGCCCGATGACGTCGGGGACGGCCACGAGGGTTGGACCGGCGCTCACGATCAGTTGAACGACGCTATTCGGCTGCAATACCGTACTCGGAGGTGGATCCTGCCAGATGACCGTGCCGCTGGGGAAGGAGTCGTTGGGCCGCTCGCCGTCGAGCCGCGGACGAAAGCCGAGCTCGGTGAGTTTCTGCCTTGCCTTGCTTTCCGGCATTTCCAAAACCCGGGGAAGGGAATGATCCTTGGTGAAGACCGACCCCGCCGGGGAGAGCCATAGCACCGAAACACCGTACCCCACAATAAAGGTGGCGGCGATCAATCCCATATCCCGGAGAAACGCGCGCCAGGGCGCCGACTGGAAGAGAGGCCCACCCCCGGTTACATGGCGGCGGGGTCTCATATGCTCCGCCGCAGACGCGCCCCGTACGCGCCGTCCATTCCGTGCTCTTGCGGCAGGGTCATCAGGTCTCCGTCTGAGGAGAGCAGGGAAGCGGGAACCGCGCCGGTCGGCTCACGGCTGAACTCAGGATGTTGGGCAAGGAACCGGCCTACCTGCTGGTGATTTTCTTCCGGCTCCAGCGAGCAAGTCGAGTAAACCAGCAAGCCGCCTGAAGTCACCACAGCGGCAGATGCTTCGAGCAGCTCGGCTTGCAGTTGCACAACGCTTGCCAACGCCTTCGGCGTCACCCGCCAACGGGCGTCGGGGTGACGGGCAAAGGTGCCGGTTCCGAGGCAGGGCGCATCCAACAGGACCATATCGACCGGGCGAATGGGAGGATGTCTCCCATCCGCCACCACGACATGCTCCCGGCCACTTCCGGCCCGGGCGAGATTTTCCGCCAGGCGGAGAGCTCTATTGGGGCTCACTTCGCCGGCGGCGATCGTCCCGGAACGCTGTCCGAGCGCGATGGCCTTTCCTCCCGGCGCCGCGCAGGCGTCATAGATCACGGCTTCCCTCGGAGGGTCTGCAAACCGGGCAAGGAGCGCATGGGCCGGATCCTGTACGACGAAGTGACCCTCACGATATCCGGGAAGCTCCGCCGGGCGGCCGCGATCGGTTACGATGCCTGCGTCGTACGGCGCAAACTCGATTTCTATCCCCGCGGCTTGCCACGCTGCGGCGAGCGTCTCCCGGTCCACTCGGGCTGGTTGAAGCACCAGCCGGGGACGCCGGTTGTTCCAGCGTAGTAGACTCTCGGTTGCTTCCGGCCCGAATGATTCCAACCAGCGCCGCACCAGCCAGACCGGGTGGGAGTACCGCTCGGCCAGACCGGCGGGGTCGCCGGACGCGGTCGGATCGGCAGGTGGCTCGACCCGGGTGAGCCGACGCAACACGGCGTTTACGAACCCGGCTGCGCGGACCCCGCCGGTGTCTTTCGCCAGAGCCACGCTGGTATCTACCGCGGCGTGCGCCGGCACCCGCTCCAAGGCCGTGAGCTGGTAAGCGCCCATCCTCAGGATATCCTGCAGCTCCGCGGCGACGCGGTCCCAGCCGCGCGGTACCAGAGGTGCGAGTTGGCGGTCGAGCACGCTTCGCTGCCGGAGCACTCCCGCGGCCAGCTCATGGGCCAGCCGACGGTCGGGCTCGGGCAAGGTACGTACGCCGCGATCCAGGGCTACCTCGAAGGTTCTCCCCTCCCGTACCTGCTCCAAGATCTTCAAGGCCGCGCGACGCGATTCTATACCGCTGGCCAAAGTCATTCGTGCGGGAAAAACAAAATTTACTCCAACATCCCGCGAGCCGGGCTGGAGGGCATGGCCACCTCGCGTCGCGGCATACGTCCGGCCAGAAATGCCAACCGGCCCGCCTCGACCGCAGACCGCATTGCGCTCGCCATGGCAACGGGATCATCCGCCTCGGCCAGCGCCGTGTTCATGAGAATGCCGTCCACCCCTTGCTCCATGGTCAGGCACGCGTCGGAGGCGGTGCCTACGCCGGCATCCACGATCACCGGCACCGAGAGCCGCCGCTTGATCGTTCGAATGCCGTAAGGATTGAGCAGGCCTAGCCCGCTCCCGATCGGTGAGGCCAGCGGCATCACGGCGGCACAGCCTGCCTCCTCCAACCGTAGTGCGGTGATGAGGTCGTCATTGGTATACGCGAGAACTGAAAATCCTTCGCGGACCAGCTGGCGGGCAGCCGTGAGCAAGCCTTCGGTGTCGGGCAGCAGCGTCTCCCGGTCGCCGATCACCTCAAGCTTGACGAACTCGTTGAAGCCAGCCTCGCGGGCCAGCCGGGCGTACCGGATGGCTTCGTCGGCGCTGTAACATCCCGCCGTGTTGGCCAGCAGAAAGTACTGATCGGGGCTAAGGTGATGGAGCACTCCCTCCTCGTTCTTCCGATCGAGGTCCACCCGGCGCACCGCCACGGTGACGATCTCGGCTCCCGAGGCTTCGATGGCGCGCACCATATCCACATTGTCGCGATACTTCCCGGTCCCGACCATGAGACGGGAGCGGAAGCTGCGGCCTCCAATGGTGAGCGGGAGGTCGGTGACGGGCTGGGTCGGGTGAAGGGTCGCGGTCATCCTGCTGGCTCCAGAGTTCTCAGGGGTATCGAGAAAGATAACCGGGCAACATCACCCTCCCCCGACAAAGTGCACCAGCTCAACCGTGTCGCCGTCAGCCAGGGCAGTCTCGTCCAGGCGAGGTCGCCGTACGATCTCGCGGTTCAGCTCGACCACGACGGTTCTGGGGTCGAGACCGAGATGACGCAGCAGATCGGCTACGCTGGCAGGCCCGGGGACCTGGCGGGACTCGCCGTTCAGCATGATCTCGAGCCGGCTCATATGTCGTCCACCCAGGGAGCGAGCAGGGCGAGGGTCGCCGCCGCGGGGTCTGCCGCCTGCCACAGCGCGCGAATGGCCGCAACGCCGTAGGCGCCAGCCGCCTTCACCTCGATCGCCCGCTCGGGGGTGATTCCTCCAATGGCTATGACGGGTCGGCCCAGCCTTGCGCACTCCCTAACCAGGTCGGGCCCGGCGGCCGGCTGGCCCGGGTGTGACGCTGTCTCATAGATGCTTCCCACGACCAAAAAGTCGGCGCCGTCAGCCACCGCGGCCGCCGCCTCATCCCGGCTGTGAACCGAGCACCCTATCCAGCCGCGAGGGAACACGCGGCGGGCGTCGGCAGGTGCGAGATCGTGGAGGCTGAGCTGCACCCCGTTAGCGCCCACCGCGGCCGCAATATCTGGCCGCCCGTTGACGAAGACGGCCGCTTCCGGGGGCCTTGCCAGCGTCAGGGCCCGCAGCGCTCCCGCAGCCAGGAAAGCGGCCCCGTGGCCGTGGGCCCTCGCGTGCAGGGCTACGCCCGACCCACCGGCCGCAATGGCGGCCGCCCGGATTCCGAACTCGGGTGTCCGGAGCAGCGCCGCGTCGGTGAAGGCATGCACCCGGGGCAGCGGCCTCATTCCAGGCGCTGGCCCACAGATACCCCGCGGCCCCGGACCCAGGCATCAACCGGCAAGCGGGTCTTGCCGGCGGGCTGCACTTCGTGCACCGCGATGGCCCCGCGGGCCGCCGCGATCACTAAGCGGTCGCCGGCTGCAAGAACGTCACCTGGCTCACCGGTGCCGGCCACCTCTTGAGCACCGAATAGCTTCAGCACGGAGCCATTCAATGTGGCCCATGCGCCCGGTGAGGGATCGAAGGCACGAATCTGCCGGACCAAGGTGGAAGCATCCCGCTGCCAGACCAGCCGAGCCATGTCGCGATCGATCTTGGGTGCGTAGGTGGCCCGGCCGTGATCCTGGGCCTGGCCCCGCGCCAGTCCTCCGGAGATGAGTGAGAGAGCCTCGATCAAGCCGGTGGCCCCCAGGGTGGAAAGCCGTCCGGCCAACGCTCCGGCCGTTTCCTCCGGCTCGATCTGCGTCACCACGCGGTGAAGCACCGGGCCGCTGTCCAGCCCAGGCTCCATCTGCATGATGCTGATACCGGTCTCGGTCTCCCCCCTGAGGATGGCGTGTTGGACCGGCGCGGCCCCACGATACCGGGGCAGCAGGGAGGCGTGGACGTTGACCATGCCGCGGGGAGGAACGGTCAGGATCTCAGGGCGGAGGATGTGGCCATACGCCGCCACAATCCCCAGGTCCGGCTCCAGCCGGCGAAGGCTCGCGGTAAATACATCACCCGAGGGGCGCTCGGGCTGGAGAACGGGTATCCCTTCGGACTGGGCGGTCAGCTTGACCGGTGGTGGTATGAGCTCGGAGCGGGAGCGACCCTGCGGCTTGTCCGGCTGAGTCACGACTGCTGCGATATCGAAGCGCCCGCTCACCAGCGCCTGCAAGGACGGCACGGCAAAGACCGGCGTCCCGAAGAATACGATCCGCATCACTCCGACCGGGCAGAAGCCGCTGACACCTCTTTGGTGAAGCTCGTGTCGTCCTTGTGTTCCCGGCGCCACCGGGCCAGGAGCATCTGCCGCTTGATCAGACTGAGATGGTCGAGGAAGAGGATGCCGTCCAGGTGGTCGATCTCGTGCTGGATGGCCCGGGCCATGAGTCCGGTGGCCTCCTTGCGATATCGATTACCCGCGGTGTCGAGCGCCTCGATGACCACCCGGTCAGGCCGGGTCACATCGGCGTAGACGTCGGGAATGGACAGGCACCCTTCCTCGGCTACGGCGCGACCCTCGGTCTCGACAATCCGGGGATTGACCATGGCGAAGCGATCTCCGTCCACATCCACCACGGCCACCCGGCGGCTGACTCCCACCTGGTTCGCCGCCAACCCGATCCCCTTCGCGGCATCCATGGTCTCGAACATGTCGTCCACCAGCCGGCGCACTTCGTCATCCACCGTCTTTACTTCGGGGCTGTGCTGCCGAAGCACGGGAGAGCCGAGCAGGTGAAGTGGTAGCAGGCTCATGCCGGCGGGGCGTTTGAGGTCGAGCCCCCAACCCGAACGATGCGGGAGCGCTCGATTACGACGGAAGAAGTCCCGCTCTCGACGGTGACCCGCACTTCCTTGATCCCGTCGCTCTCGACCTCTTTGATATCCTTTACTCGGCCGACGATTCCTCCACTGCTCATGACCTCGTCGCCCTTTTTCAGCTTGGTCAAAAGCTCGGCATGCCGCTTCTTGGCCTGAGCCGAGGGCCGCAAGATGAGGAAGTAAAACACCAGGCCGATGGCTGCCATCTGGATTACCAGGACCGACAGGCCACTGCCGGAGCCGCTCTGTAGCATGTCTCAATCTCCTCCAGCGTAGTGGCGGCCGAGCCACTCCCGGCTCCAGCCACCGAAGGTGCCGTTGAGGATGTGGTCTCGAGCCTGCTCTCCCAGTCGCACCAAAAACCGGATGTTATGAATCGAGACCAGACGCAACGCCAGGATATCTTCGACCATGAACAGGTGCCGCAGATAGCCCCGGGGATACGTCGTGCAGGTCTCGCAATCGCAGGTGGGATCGAGCGGCGCGGTCGAGTGCTTGAGTGTCGCGCCCTTCACGTTGATCCGGCCGTTGGGCAACCAGGCCGTACCGTGGCGGCCATTCCGGGTGGCCGCGACACAATCGAACAGGTCGATCCCTCGGGCGATTCCCTCCAGCAGATCGGCCGGAAAGCCGACCCCCATAAGATAACGCGGCACGTCGCTGGGCAGGGCGGGCTCCAGCAGCTCGAGCACGCGGTGCATCACCGGTTTGGTCTCACCTACGGACAATCCCCCGATCGCGACGCCGGTCCAGGGACCTCGCGAAAGGGTGCCTTCCAGCGAGCGCATGCGGAGCTCGTCGTGGATGCCGCCTTGGATGATGGGCCAGAAGGTCTGCGTGGCGTCCGTCTGCCCCACTAACTCCGCGTGCCTTGCCTTGCAGCGATCCAGCCAACGCAGCGTGCGCTCCATGCCCTCGCAGGCGTCTTGCGGTGAAGATTGCGCCGGGACGACGTGATCGAAGGCCATGGCGACGTCGGCGCCCAGCCGCCACTGGATTTCGACCGCACGTTCGGGCGTGAGCGTCCGTAGAGTGCCGTCGATGTGGCTCTGGAACTCCACACCCTCCTCCGAAATCCGTCGCAGCCCCTCCAGCGAGAAGACCTGGAACCCGCCCGAGTCGGTGAGCATTGGACCGTCCCAGGTGGTGAAGCGGTTGAGCCCTCCCATGGCTTCGACCACGGCCTCACCCGGCCGGAGGTGCAGATGATAGGTGTTGCCCAGAATGATCTGGGCACCGGTGCGGCGGACGTCTCCGGCACTGAGTCCTCGAACCACGGCATGGGTGCCTACCGGCATGAATGCGGGCGTGTGAACCACCCCATGAGGCAAGTTGAGCGTGCCGGCCCGGGCGGAGCCGGTTCTGCCTTCAACTCGATACTCGAACATCAGCGTGCTTTCATCTGTCCGAGGGTTGAACCGCGGCGAGAATCCGATCGATCTGCCGGCGGTGCACCAGATCATGGCCTCCCATGAGCCGAAGCAAAAAGCCCGCGCTCTCCGCTCCGCGCTCGCTGTGCAGGCCCACTCGTGCCAGCTGGGATGGGCTTAAGCTGCCCCAGAGGTGGAGGTTTGCGGTCCGCAAACCACGGAGCTGGCCGAGCGCCTGATCCAGGCTGACCTCGCGGTAACGAAACTCGCGGGCCCAGCGATCCTGGTCGTAGCCCTGCAAGGGAGGTCGATCTTCGGAGAGCATCATCCGGATCCGGAAACCCGCCACCAGATCGCTGTCGGCAAGATGCTGGATCACTTCGATGACCGACCATTTGCCGGGGGCCTCCGGTTGCCGCAACCTGCCTTCGCCGACGCCGCGAAGCCGGTCATCTAACCAGGGGAGCAGCTCCCGCATCACGGCGAGAGGGTCGCGAGGACCCAGCAGGTCGAGTAGGGCTCGTATGTAGGCCGCAGCCGCAGCCGCGGCGTTGCCGGCCGGGTTAGAAAAGGTCACGGTTATTCCAGCTCAGATAATCACCATGGCGTCGCCGTAGGAATAGAAGCGGTAGCGGGCCGCAACCGCATGGCGATACGCCGCCAAAGTGAGCTCGCGCCCGGCAAACGCGGCCACCAGCATGAGCAGGGTCGACCGCGGCAGATGAAAGTTGGTGAGCAGGCGATCCACCACTCGAAAGGTATAGCCCGGAGTAATCATCAGCCGGGTCTCTCCCGCACCGGCGGCGACGGTGCCGCCCCCCAGGGCAGCGCTCTCCAGCGCCCGCACCACCGTAGTGCCGACCGCCCACACCTTGCCCCCCTTGGTGCGCACCTGGGTCACCAGCTCGGCCAACCGGGACGGGATCTGATACCGCTCCGGATGCATTGGGTGTTCAGCCGGATCGTCCACCTCGACCGGCTTGAACGTGCCGGGGCCAACCTGAAGGTCCAGCCCTTCTACGGTGACCCCGGCGGACTTCAACCCTTCCAGGAGGGCAGGGGTAAAGTGGAGTCCCGCGGTGGGAGCCGCGATGCTCCCCTCGGCGGCGGCGTAGACGGTCTGATATCGGGTCTCGTCCAGCTCGTTCGGTGCCCGTGCGATGTAGGGCGGGAGAGGAAGCCGACCGTAGCGCCGCATCGCTTCCTCCGGGCTTACTCCGATGAAGCGGACCATGCGATTACCATCGTCAAGCACCTCAACAATCTCGATCCACTCGCCCGGCCCCAGGCCGACGCGCTTACCCGGCCTAAGGGCGCTTCCGGGCTTGCCCATGGCAATCCAGGTTCCATCTGGGCCCGGGTGAATCAGCAGGACCTCGGCTGGAGCGCCCGAGCGACGGGTGGCACTCAGCCGAGCGTGGCGGACCCGGCTGGTGTTAACGACCAGGAGATCGCCGGCGGAAATCAGAGACGGCAGATCGGTAAAGCGGGAGTCCACCAGGCGGCGGGCGTCCCGCCGGACCAGCAGGAGTCGACTCCCTCCCCGGTCCGGCAGCGGTTCCTGTGCGATGAGGTCGGGCGGAAGCTCGTACTCGAAGTCGGCGGTGCGGAGGCGCTCAGGCGTCAAAGATGGTGGCCTGGGCGGCGGGCGGCGTGAAGCCGAAGCGCCGGTAGGCGAGAGCGGTGGCACAGCGGCCTCGCTGGGTGCGCTCGAGGAATCCTTGCTGAATGAGATAGGGCTCATACACGTCCTGCAGGGTGCCGGCATCCTCTCCCACCGCGATGGCGACGGTTCCGAGTCCCACGGGGCCACCGCCGAACTTCTCGATGATCGTGGTGAGGATCCGGGCGTCCATGTCGTCGAGCCCGAACTCATCTACGTTGAGACGAGCGAGGGCGGCGCGCGCCACCTCGGCCGTGATCCGGCCGTCGGCCTTCACTTCGGCGTAATCGCGTACCCGCCGCAGCAGCCGGTTGGCGACCCGGGGCGTTCCCCGGCTGCGTCGCGCCAGCTCCGTCGCGCCCTCCGCATCCATCGGCACGCCCAGAATCGCGGCAGATCGCGCCACGATCCGCTGCAGGTCGTCCGCGGGATAGAAGCTGAGCCGCTCGACGATTCCGAAGCGGGCGCGCATTGGAGGGGTGAGCAGGCCGAAACGGGTGGTGGCCCCGATGAGAGTAAAGCGTTCCAGGGTCATCGGAATGGTCTGCGCGTTGGGTCCCTCGGCGATTCGTACATCGACCCGGAAGTCCTCCATGGCCGCATAGAGGAATTCTTCTAGCGCCGGCCGCAGCCGGTGGATCTCGTCGATGAACAGCATGTCTCCGGCGCGCAGCGACGTGAGGAGGCCGACCAGATCGCCCGGTTTCTCCAGCACGGGACCGGAGGTGGTCCGGAGCTGCACTCCCATCTCCCGAGCCATGAGCATGGCCAGCGTGGTTTTGCCGAGGCCGGGCGGGCCGAAGAAGAGAATGTGGTCCAGGGTCTCCTTCCGGCCTCGCGCCGCGTCGATGGCAATCTGCAGCGAGGTCTTGACCTGGCCTTGTCCTACGAACTCGTCCAGCCGGGATGGCCGGAGTGCCGCGTCGGCGTTGGTTTCCTCGGGAAGCGCTTCGGGGGTGGTGATCTCGAGTCGGTTCATGCGCTAAAAGTAAGAGATGAGAGGTAAGAAGTGAGAGGTTACTCCTCCAGCCTCGCGTTCCATCGCACCGGTCGACTGTCCAGCTCCACGTCATGCTCGGCGTGACAGGTCACGCATCGGTCCTGCGTCCGGGTCACACTGATGGGCAAAAGCTTCCGGTTGGTGGCCCCGCAGCGAGTACAGATCCACTCGGCGGTGATGGCGGCGGTCGCCATGGCAGCTACACGCCCCCCCGGGCAGGGGCGAGCTGCTGGAGGGCGCGCCGGATCAACTGCGGCGTCTCGGCCGGGGCTCCCTCGGCCAATGCTGCCCGGACCGCGTCATCCGCCGCCGCTACTCCGTATCCCAGACCCATCAGAGCTCGAACCGCCTCGTCCGATTCCGGATGCCTGCCTCCCGGCGCGGGAATGATTACGTCGCTGAAGCGGTCCTGAAGCTCCAGGACCAGACGTTCGGCCTTCTTGCGTCCAATACCGCTCACCGAGCTCAGCGCGGCGAGATCGCGGGATTGCACGCTCCGCACGGTGCGTTCGGGGCCGAGCGCCGAGAGCAGCGCGATGGCGAGCTTGGGCCCGAAGCCGCTGGCCGAGAGGAGATGGCGAAACACCTGGCGCTCGACGCCGCTGTCGAAGCCGTAGAGCGCCCAGCCGTCCTCCTTCACCACCAGCTCGGTGAAGAGATTCACCCGCGCCCCGCGCGGCGGCAACCGGGCGGCGACTCCGAGCGACACTGTTACGGCGTAGCCCACACCGCCGTCGGTTTGAATCACCAGCGTCTCTCCCTCCCGCTCCGCGATGACACCGGTGAGCGACGCGATCATCGCGCGCTGGTGATCTGGCGAAGGTACCGGGCCGGCCGGTCCGCGATCATCAGATGGGTGATCGCGACCGCGACGCCGTCAGCAGCGTCCGCGGGGGTGGGAGATGCTTTGAGCCGTAACAACTGGGCCACCATGTATCCTACCTGGGGCTTGAGAGCCGCGCCCCGGCCGACGATGGTCTTCTTGATCAATGCGGGGGAGTATTCGGCCAGCTCGACGCCCGCCACCTCCGCCGCCAGGAGGATCACCCCGCGGGCGTGGCTGAGCACCACGGCCGTTCGCACATTTCTGCCATAGAACGCGGTCTCGACGGCCAGGGCATCGGGTTGGTGCCGGCTGAGCAGCACGGTGATGCCGTCGTAGATGACGCGGAGTCTCGCCGGCAGCGGATCTCGCGCCCGGGTGGTAAGGATCCCGCACTCAAGGAGTCGAGGATGAGCACCCGGTCCGCTCTCGACGACCCCATAGCCCAGGACCGCCGTTCCCGGATCCACGCCGAGCACCTTCACCGGCCCAGCCTCAGGCTTCAGCCTCGGCCAGCTGGGCTGCGTCAATGTCGAAGTTGGAAAAAACCTTGGAGACGTCGTCCAGCTCCTCCAGAACGTCCATGAGCCGTACCATGCGCTCGGCGTCGGCGCCTTCGACCCGGACCGTGTTCTTGGGCACCATGGCCAGCTCGGCCGAATCGAAGATAAAGCCCCGGCCGCGCAGCGCGTCCTGCACCGAGTGGAACAGGTGAGGCGTGGTAGTTACCAAGTACTGGTCGCCTTCGCGGGCAAAATCCTCGGCCCCGCTCTCCAGCGCGGCTTCGAGCGCGCTGTCCTCATCGTGCCGGGCGGCGTCGAGATAGATCTGCCCTTTGCGATCGAACATCCATGCCACCGAGTTGGTGGCGCCCAGATTGCCACCGTTCCGGCTGAAGGCGTGCCGGATCTCGGCGACGGTGCGATTGGGGTTGTCAGTGGTGACCTCGATAAAGATGGCCGCTCCGCCCGGCCCATAGCCCTCGTAGGTCAGCTCCTCGTACACGCTCCCCTCGAGCTCACCCGTGCCCTTCTTGATTGCCCGGTCGATGTTCTCGCCCGGCATGTTGACGGCCTTGGCCGCATCAATGGCAGTGCGAAGGCGAGGGTTGCCGCCCGGGTCCCCGCCGCCGCTGCGGGCCGCGACCGTGATCTCGCGGATCACCTTGGTCCAGGACGACGCGCGCTTGGCGTCGGTGATCGCCTTCTTACGCTTGATCTGCTTCCATTTGCTATGGCCGGCCATGGCCGAACTCCTTGGGGAGCGCGCGGTTTCGGGGACTGCTGAAGTGGCGTTGCGGCATCCGGAAACATAAGCGCCACACCCGCTTGCGGCAACGCATCGACCCGGCTAGTCTCACCGGTCTATGCTCCCATTCAGAACCTTCTGGAGCCTGCTCGCCGGGTTCGCGTTGGCCTGCGGCTCTGACTCACGAGCGCCCAAGCAGCCTCAGCTGGGCGACGCATTTCCTAATCTGCCGCTCCCGCCTAAACCGGAGCTGATCTCCCAGACCGGGAGTGCGGACGCACTCCAACTCACCCTGCGCAGTCCCGGGGACATGGATCACATCCTGGCGTACTATCGCAGCATTCTGAGCGCGGGAGACTGGCGGCTGGTGAGCGATATCAAGAATCGGGACGGCTCGGTGGCCCTCTACGCGGAACAGAACGGCCCGCCCATGTGGGTGCGGATCTGGAAGCCGAGCGGTCAGTCGGGGACCATGATTCAGTTGACCGGTGCCGTGGCTCCGAAGGACACAACCAGGCGAGCAAAGTGACTTAGTCGGTGTCCAGCATATCTACGAAGCGGAGCCACTGAGGATAAAAGAACAGATCAACGAAGCCGGTCCGTCCGTTCCGGTTCTTCGCGACGATGAGCTCGGTGGCGCCTTCAACGCCCTGTCCGGGACGGTACATCTCCTCGCGGTAAATCATCAGCACGACATCGGCATTCTGCTTGACGGCACCGAAGCCACCGAGGTCATCCAGCGTCGGTCGCGGATCGGGACGCCCGCCGGTGAGGCGGGGGAGCTGGGCCAGGACGAGCACGACCAGGTCGCGCTCCACCGCAAGTGCCTTGAACGCCCGGATGGACAGGGCCACCCGCTCCTCGAGGCGGGATGCTGGGCGGGGAGGCGCCGCCAGCTGGAGCGAGTCGAGCACGAGTAGCTGACGGCGGGGAACGACGTCCAGGGCGCCACGGACCTCGTCGAAGTCAGCCCCGAGGAGTGGCCGAACCATGAGGGGAGCGTGGCGTAGCCGATGTGCCGCCGCGCCCACGGCGGCGCGAGTGGTTTCGTCCAGCCGTCCTTGCCTCAGATCGTCGATCGAAGCCCGTCCCTCCAGCGCGAGAGCCCGCTCCATGATCCGCTCCGGACCCATCTCCCCCGAGAAATACAACGTGGGAACCGCAGCAGCGGCGGCCCGGATGGCCATGCCAAGGCCCAACGCCGATTTCCCGCTACCGACGTCGCCCGCCAGGACCACGAGGTCTTTGCGGCGCAGACCGCCCGCCAGCATGCGGTCGAGTGATGGAAAGCCGGTGGCCACGGTATCCGGGGCGGGCGTGTCGGGCGACCGGGTATCGATCTGGGCGACGAGATTCTGCAGCAGAGAGTCCGACCCGCGGGCCGGATTTCGGGTAGGGCGAGGCATGGCGGTATAAGCTACACGCTTCCCCGCTTCGCCGGTTCCCCGCTCACCACCCGGCGCGCCTCTCTGGCCGCCAGGGCGATGGCATCTCCCGCTTCGGCTCCCCCTGCCTCACGGGCCGGCGCCACCAGTTGGCTCAGGACCTGGGCCGCGACTTCCGGCCCGCCATCGTGCAGCTGGCTCACGGCCGTAGCGAGCGCTCGCCGGAGCGGGGGCGGCATGGTGAGGCTGGAGAGCCGCTGTTCCAGAGCCTGCACCCGCCGGCGATGTGCCCGTTCCGGCGGAGGCGGATCGAGGAGTAGATCCTGGGCTACTCGCAACGTGAGCCAGAGCGCAAAGATTCCGCCTCGCTTGGGCCCTCGTCCGGTTTGGGGGAGCAGCGAGAGGAGAGTACAGGCCGAAGGGTGCCAGCCGTTCAGGTAAGGAATCGACGAACCCTCCCGTACACCGACTCAGGGTCGATGTCGATCATACAACGGTGGTGTCCCAACGGACATCGAGGTCCTCCTTTGCTGCTGCAAGGTCGGCAGGACAATGCCAGCTCCAGTACACTTGCACGGCTGGTATAGGGGAAGAATCCGAAGGCCTCGACCGTGGGACCGAAGAGGGCCACGACCGGGGTGCCCACCGCAGTGGCCATGTGCATGACCCCGGTGTCGCCGGAGACCAGGGCGGCCGAGCGGCGAAGCAGCGCGCCGGTGCCTTGCAGACCAAACGCTCCCGCTGCGCTCACCACCCGTCCTTCGCTGAGCTGCGAGAGCTCCGCCCCGAGAGGCGCGTCGTCAGCTCCACCCACAATCGATAGGTCAAATCCCTGGCCGACCAGGCGGCGTATCAAAGTCCGCCAGTGCTCCACCGGCCATCGTTTGGTGGCGTGGGCCGCGCCCGGCGCGACCGCGATCATGCGCCGCTCTTGTCCTACGCTTGCCTTGGCCAGCCAAGCGCCGGCCTCGCGCTCCGCAGCTGCCGCCAGTACGAACTCCGGCGGTGCGCCATCGGGCTGCACGTCCAGGTCTCCCGCCGCGGAGAAATAGCGCTCCGCGACCGGCCGGCGATCGCGGTACCGGTTTCGCTTGGCATAGATAAGGAGGGCCCGGGCCAGGCGGTGCTTAGGATACGTACCCCATCGGCCAGGCACCAGAAGGCGTAGCATGCGGCTGCGCACACTGTCGTGCAGGTCGAGTCGATGGGTGTATAGCCCGGCTCGAAGCTCGGCACCTAGGCTGGTCAGCGAGCGATCGGACTCCACCCCGATGACTCGGCCGATATGGGGGTTGTGACTGAGCAGCGGAGCGTAGGCCTGCTTGGTGAGCACGGTGATCCGGGCCGCTGGATAACGGTGGCGGATGGCGCGGAAGAGCGGAGTGGTCAGGAGGACGTCGCCGATCGAGCTGAAGCGCACGGCCAGGACGTTCGGAGCAGCGGCAGTGTCGTGCACGGCGTGAAGGTACAGCGCCAACAGGGAACGGTAAACACCGTCACTTCACTGTTTGCGGTTTACGCCTTTAGTTTCCACTCATGCCCCGTCCAAAGAGTATCCTCTGGGTCGATGACGAAGTCGAAAGCCTCACCTCGCACATCCTCTTTCTGGAAGAGCATGGGTTTGCGGTGGAGACCAGTACCCACGGCGACGACGCGCTGGTGCTGCTGCAGCGGCAGGCCTACGGCGTCGTATTGCTGGACGAGCAGATGCCAGGACGCCGCGGGCTCGACCTCTTTCAGGCCATCCGCGCCATCGATCATGGAATGCCGGTCGTCATGGTGACTAAGAGCGAGGAGCCCGAGACTCTCAAGGATGCTATCGGAGTCGAGATCTCCGACTACCTCATCAAGCCGGTCAATCCCCGCCAGATCCTCTC
This sequence comes from Gemmatimonadales bacterium, assembly GCA_035997125.1. Taxonomy (GTDB): domain Bacteria; phylum Gemmatimonadota; class Gemmatimonadetes; order Gemmatimonadales; family GWC2-71-9; genus CAVVWJ01. The sequence continues at coordinate 15,804 of DASYIX010000101.1, read as the reverse complement.
CGTCGTGACCCGGTTGCTGGAGGGCGACCGGATCCGGCAGCAGCGCCTGTCCCGCGACTTCGCCACCCGGTTTCGAGAGCTGGAAGGGCGACGGGGCGGGCCACTGGCTTGGCGGGAGTGGATCGAGCTGGTGACGGAGCTGGCGGAGTGGGAGGTCCGCTTGGGGCAGGCCGACGAGCCAGGACTACAGGACGCCCTGCGGACGCTGCAAGACAGTTTGCGGCAGGACTTCGCCAAGTACCTGCAGCGGACTTATGCCGGATGGCTCCATGGAAGCGACAGCGACCGGCCCCCGCTCTCCGTAGATATCGGCGCCGAGTTTTTGCGCCCGGTTCTGGACTTGCACGGCCGGGTAATGCTGGTGGTAGTGGACTGCTTGCGGCTGGACCAGTGGGCCATGATCCGGCCTCTCATCAGCGCCCGGTTTGATATCGAGACCGCGCATTATTTCTCGATCCTGCCGACTGCCACCCCGTTTGCCCGCAACGCAATCTTCAGCGGTCTCTTTCCCGCGGAGATCAAATCGCGCTATCCCCATTGGTGGAACGACAACGAGGACGCGAGCCTCAACTCGCATGAGGCCGAGCTGTTGAGCGAGCAGATGCGGGAGCTCACTGGCCGAAGCGTGCCGGTGCACTACGAGAAGGTGTTCACCGCCTCCGATGGGGAAGGTCTGCTCAAGCGGCTGCCGGCGCACCTGGCTCAGGAGGGAGTGACCGCGCTGGTCTTCAACTTCATCGACCAGCTGACCCATGGCCGGACCGAGAACTCGACCCTGTTCGAGGTGGCCCGTGATACTTCGGCGCTGCGCAACCTGACCCGCACATGGTTCGAGCGGTCGCCGCTCTGGGATGCGCTGCGCGAGGCCGAGCGCCGGGGCGTGCCGGTGCTGCTCACGACCGACCACGGCTCGATCCACTGCCATACTCCCGCAACGGTCTTCGCCAAGCGAGACACGACCTCGAACCTGCGCTACAAGTTCGGAGAAGATCTGCGGGCCCAGGACCCGGATTCAGCTCTGGTGGTGGATAACCTGCCCAGCTTCGGCCTGCCGGCGCGCAGTCCCTCCACCCGGCTGCTTCTGGCCACCGGAGACCGCTTCTTCGTCTACCCCACCAAGTTGCGCGAGTACCAGGCTCGCTATCGAGGAGCGTTCCTGCATGGCGGCGTCTCGCCCGAGGAGGTGCTTCTGCCGATAGCCCTGCTCACACCTCGGCAGGGTTAAGGATGCAGACCGAGCGCCGGCTGCTCCGGCTCATCCAGCCGTACCGCCTCCTGCTCGGCATCGGACTGGTGACGACATTTCTCGCCTCCCTGCTCGACGGATTTACCCTCGTCGTCCTCATTCCGCTGCTCAAGCACCTGTTCGGCACGGCAGGCCAGCTGCGCACCGGCTCCACTCGGCTCGAAGCTTTCATGGACCGGCTGGTGGAACCGCTGGTGGCCGGAGCCACTCCCGCTCAGGCCGCGGCGCGGCTGGTGGTGGTGCTGGCGGCCGGTCTCCTGCTTAAAAACGCTCTGAGTTATGCCTCCACCCAAATCTCAGTGCGGGCGCAGGAGGGCTTGGTTCGGGACCTCCGATCGCGGCTGTTCTCGCACCTGCTCTCGTTGGATCTTGGATTCTTCCAGCGCACCCGGGCAGGCCAGCTCATTTCGGCCATGATCACCGAAGTGGACCAGACCAAGACCGTGATCACGGCTTCACTGCTGTCGTTCTTTCAGAATCTCATTGTGGTCGCCATTACGCTGGTGATCCTGAGTCAGATCTCGCTACGGCTAACGCTGCTGACCCTGGCTTTCGTGCCCTTCCTGGTGCTGGGTCTCCAGACCCTGATCCGTCGGCTTCGGCGACATGCCCAGGCTCGGGCGGAGGAGCGGGGGGAGATCACCTCGACGGTGGCGGAGCGGCTGGGCGCCATCCGGCTAATCCGGTCCTACGGGGAGGAGGAGCGCGAATCCGCCCACTTCCACCGCCAGGCGGAGCGGTACCGCAAGCGGGTCATCCGGACTCAACGTTTTTCGTCCCTCACCAGCCCGCTGACCGAGGTGTTTTCCGGCGTCCTAGTCATCCTGATCATCTGGGCCGGAACCAAGCCGGGCCTGGTCGGCCTGGCGACGCCGCTCGCGCCGGAGGCGATCATCGTCTTTCTGATGGCCGCACTCAAGCTCACCTCGCCGCTCAAGACCATTGCGTCGTTCCCGGCCGCCATGGCGGTGACGCTGGCCAGCGCGGAACGAGTGTTCGAGTTCCTCGACCAGCCGGCCACCGAAGTCGACCGGCCGGGTGAAGAGGTCGCCCGGTTCGAGCGGGACATCGTGTTCGATCGGGTCTCGTTCCGCTACGGTGATGGGGATCTGGTCCTGAGCGATGTCTCTTTCGGATTGCCGCGCGGCAAGGTGGTGGCTCTGGTCGGCCCCTCCGGAGCGGGAAAGACCACCGCGGCCGACTTGCTGCCCCGATTTCACGATCCTACCACCGGTCAGATTCTCATGGATGGGGTGCCGCTCACTCAGCTGAGCCGCCGGTCAATCCGGGCGCAGTTGGGTGTCGTGAGCCAGGACACCGTGCTGCTCAACACCACGGTGGAGGCCAACATCGCATACGGCTCACCCGGGGCCACCCGCGAGCAGGTGGAGGCGGCGGCGCGGGCCGCGAATGCGGCCGGCTTTATCGCCGGCCTCCCTCAGGGATACGACACCATGCTGGGGGAACGGGGCACGCGGCTCTCCGGCGGGCAGCGGCAGCGGATCGCCATCGCGCGGGCGCTTCTGCGCGACCCGCCGATCCTGATCCTGGACGAGGCCACCAGCGCCCTCGATACCGAATCGGAGCGACTGGTTCAGCAAGCCATCGACCGTCTCATGCAGCAGCGCACGGTGCTGGTGATCGCCCACCGGCTTGCAACGGTGCGCGATGCCGACGAGATCGTGGTCCTGGACGGGGGCCGGATGGTCCAGCGGGGGACGCATGAGGAGCTGCTTCGTGCAGGAGGTCTGTACCGGCGATTATACGATCTCCAGTTCCGGAGTGAGGAGCCTGCCGTTACTGCTGACCTCTGAACAACTCCGCGGATGGTCCTAGGTGGCGCGGGTTCCCGCCGGAAGCTGGCCTCGAGCCAGGTAATGCTGGTACATGCGCACGTACTCTTGCGCCATTCTGGTATGGCTGAACCAGCGCTCTGCCCGAGTACGACACGCTTGCGGATCACAGCGCTCGACTTCGGCTCGGAGCCGCACCAGATCCTCGAGCGTGTCGCCCAGGACACCCACGTCCTCGGTGACTACCTCCGGCAACGCGCCGCGACGGGTACCCAGCACTGGCGTACCACTCATCATTGCCTCCACCAGCGTCAGGCCGAACGGCTCGTCCCAGAGCGCCGGCATCCACAGGCAGGCGGCCCCAGCCAACAGCTCGGCCTTGCGTTGACCATCGACCGAGCCAACAAAGCGAAGACTTCGGCGAATGCTAGGTCGCCAGCCGCCCGCGACGATCAGCCGCTTTCCCGCGCGCTTGGCGCCTGCGATAGCCCAGCGATAGCCTTTGACTCGATGCAGGCGGCCCAGAAACAGATCGTAATCCGCTTTCTCCGAGCGAAGGGTGAACTCCGACGGGTCCATGCCGTTGTATACGAAGGCGGTTCCCCCATATCGCCGGGCATGATCGGCACTCAGGAAGATGGTATTGGGTGGAGCCCCGCTTGCTTCGCGCCGATTGCCATGCAGGGTGAACACGGAGGGCTGTCGGGGAGGCGTCGTCAGAGGAGCGTGGGCATGCAGCAGATCGATCGATGGGGGCAACAACCGGGTGAGATCGAAATCCGGCTGGCGAATCTGGGCGGGATCGAGCTCGATCAGATCGGCCTCCGGTACTCCCGAGCCGGCCGCCGCCACCAGCGTCACTCGGTGGCCCAGCTCCGCCAGCCCCCGTGCCAGCCACACCACCACGCGCTGGGTCCCCCCGTACCCCCGAACGGGAACCCGGCTGTGTGTGTAGAGGGCGACGTGCATCGGGGCGCAATGTAGTGACCCTCTCGGTCATGCAGGTACTCCACCAGGGTGGCGGCGCTGGATCGGTCACTTCCACCCTCCACCTGAGCCTTGGCCTGGCACGCGCGGGTTGCCGGGTGCGCTTCGTCTGCCCTCCAGGCTCAGAGGTCGAGGGGCTGGCTCGGGCCGGAGGGCTGGAGGTTTATCCGGTTCCTCTTGCCCAAAAGGGTAGGCGGGCCAACGCAGCGGCGTTGGCTGAGCTGCTGGACCGGCACCCGGTCGACCTGATTAACTCCCAGAGCTCCAAGGACCGAGCAGCGCTCATTTGGCTCGCCCTCATCGGGCGCCTGCGAGTACCGCTCGTGGTGACCCGGCGCCAGATGCCCCGCACCTTACCGCTGGAGACCTGGCTGGCAAGCCGGCTGTCGAGCAAAGTCGTGGCGGTCAGCCGCGCCGTTGGAGAGGCGCTCGTGCGGCGAGGCACCTCCCGGGCTAAGCTGGTCGTCATTCCCAACGGGCTGGTGACGGACCGGGTGGATCCTGCGGTGACATCCGCTGCGGTGGAGGAGTGGCGCCGGCGGATCGGGTGGGAGCCCTCTCGCCGAACCATTGGCATAGTGTCGCGCCCCAAGGATCAGGCAATCGTCTTGCGAGCGCTCGAGCAGATCAACATCCCCGTCCGGCTGGTACTGGCCGGAGTTGAACCGGCCAGCCGACTGGGCGGTCTGGCGAAGAAAGTGCCGGAGCGACACGCGGTGGTCTGCGTACCCTTCACGCCTCAAGTGCGAGCCCTCTACGACCTGCTGGAGCTGGTCCTGCTGCCTTCACGCAGTGAGGGTCTGTCGCAGGCGCTCCTGGAGGCCATGGCGCTGGGCAAGCCGGTGGTTGCGTCCGCCGCCACCGGAAACCTTGAGGTGATCACCGACCGGGTCGATGGCCGTCTGGTCGATCCCCTGGCTCCCCCGGCCTGGGCCCGAGTGATCGAGGCGTTGCTCTCTCAGCCGGCGGAGGCCACTCGCCTGGGTTCCGTCGCCAGGCACACTGCACGGGTGACGTATTCGCTGGAGCGGACGGTTGAGCGCACCGCCGACCTCTACCGGTCGCTGATCAAGCCATCCTGAGCTTGCTGCAATCCCGCGGGGCAGGGCAAATTCTCCACCTCCCTGCCAGGCACTGGATCGCCCGTGGTCAAGGTCTCCGGCTTCACCATCGTTCGAAACGCGATCAAGCTCGACTTCCCGGTGGAAGCGAGCATCCGATCGCTCTTGCCGATCTGCGATGAGGTAGTGGTCAACGTGGGCCGCTCGGAAGACGAGACGCTCGACCTGGTACGCTCCATTGCCGATCCGAAGATCCGCATCGTGGAATCCGATTGGGACATGACCCGGGGGAACAGCGTACTGGGGATCGAGACTCACCGCGCCATGCGGGCGGGCGTGCATCCCTGGGGAGTGTACATCCAGGCCGATGAAGTGCTGCACGAGCGCGGCGCTGAGGAGCTCGCCGCCGCCATTCAACGGTACCATGACGACCATCGGGTCGAAGGTCTCCTGGTCCGTTACCTCCACTTCTACGGTGGCTTCGACACCATCGCGACCCACCGCCGGTGGTATCGGCGGGAGGTGCGGGCTGTTCGTCTCGCTCCCGAGCTGGGTATACGCCCTTATCAGGGGGCGCAGGGCTTCCGGGTTGGACCCGAGAACCGGAAAATTCGGGCGCGGCTCACCGGCGCGGAGATGTTCCACTACGGTTGGGCCCGCCCCGGTCAGGCGCTCCGGGAGAAACGGAATCTCGGCCGGACGATGTACCCCTGGCGGAACGCCGACGAGAGCCGCCCTCTGCTGGCCTGGATTCCCGGGATTCGCCGATTCACCGGCACCCACCCGGCGGTGGCCGGTCGCTGGATCGAGGCTCGCCGGCACGATCCCGAGCGGACGATCGAGCCCAGGCGCTTTCGCTGGGGCTTTCTGCGATACTACCTGTCCAGTCTGATCGAACGGGCGACGGGCGTGCGAGTCTTCGAATTCCGGAATTACAAGATCGTGGGTAGGGGATAGCCTTTCCCCTTCAGCAGCAACCGCAGTCTGTGTGCGTACGTGTGGTGAGCCAGAGCGTGTTCCCGGCCGGATCGCGCAATCCGCTCTCGGTCCGCCGGGTTATCCAAATAGTGGCGCACCAGCTCGGCTGCCTCTGCTGGGGCCCGGTACCAGGCGCAATGACGCCCGTCGGCCGCAAAGCTTTCGATTCCCTCGACGTAGCGACCGAGGTAAAAGCCGCCGCATCCCAGGATGGTCCACATCCGATTGGACGCGGAGAAGCGCTCGGTGTCATGGGCTGGATACGAGCTGGCCCCAAGCGAGATCTCCGCGCCGCGGATCACCTGAGCCAGCCGCTTCCCGTGCACCGGGCCCCCGGCGACTGGCAGGTCGGATGGGGCATCGTGCCACCCTGGTCCGCGGATCTGGAGCCGGCTCACCGCCGCAACTGACCGGAGCACGTCATAGCGATAAGTGGAGTGGCCTGAGCCCACAAAAGAGGTGTCGCAGCGGTAACGTCCCGGTGCGTCGCTAGCAGGCACGTCTCGTCCGGGATCCACCGCTTGGGGTAGAAACTCCACCTGCGCGACGCCCGCGGCACGAAACAATTCAATTTGGCCGAGGACAGTGACGTACATCCTCCCCACCAGCCGTCCGAGCCGCAGCACCTTGCCCTTGGGTTCGAGGTCAAAATACCAGAAAACTCCTGGTCGATTCCGTAGGAGGCTCTTTATGGCCGGTTCTCCCAGCTCGATGGCATGACGGGTAAAGATCAGGAAGTCGGGCTCGAGGACCTCCGCCAGGTGCCCGGCGATCCGGCCGCCCCACGGACCGGCATACCGGGACCAGCCTACAACGTTTACCAGGTGGCAGGCGTGACCCAGCGAGCGCGCGGCGCGAACAATCGACGCTTCTGTCTTCCGGGCTCCGCCCGCTCCGAGAACCACGATGCGCATCGGGGTAAAATAGCCAGACCTCCCCAAGGTCTCGGTGCAGGGAACAGAAAGTGACCACCGCTGGTGGATGACATTCGATGGTTCGCATCAAACGCATACACCAGCCTGCTGATCGGCGAGCTTCGGCGCCGCGGTCTTTCGATCGCACTCGAAGGCACTGCCCCGGCACGAGTGGCTCTGGGTATGAGCGGCGCAATCGCCGAGGAGACCTGGCGGTACGCCCACGGGCGAGGTTGTCCCCTGGTGCTGTACCTCTGGGATCTCCATCCTCACGCCACCAGCTCCGGGGTGGCAGATCCGGTGTGGTGGGTCGCTGGGCGATTCGCTCGCTTGCCTCGACCATTTGGCGGGTTTCCCGGCAGACGCGGCTACTATAGCCGACTGCGTTATATCGCCGCCCGGGCCGACGAGGTCTGGGTCCCGAGTGGGCTGACTCAGGTCTCCCTCAGGACCCGCTTTGGCCTGAACAGCCGCCGGGTGCCGTACTGCTACGACTCCACCCGGTTCCGCCCTCATCAGGCTTCTCGCGACGATCCGCCTACGCTGCTCACGGTTTCGCGGCTGCAACGTTACAAGAATCAGGCGGCAACCGTTCTCGCCGCGGCTCGGCTGGGCCGAGGCGTGCAGGTCCGGCTGATCGGACAAGGCCCGGAGCGGGACTCTCTTCGGCAACTGGCGGATTCCCACCGGGTGCGTTGCCGAATCGACACCGAGGCCGATGACGACGCGGTTGCTGACGCCTATCTACGAGCCCGAGTCGCCGTCTGTCCCAGTCGGTTCGAGGGCTTTGGCGTGACCCCGATTGAAGCCGTGGCTTCCGGCACCCCCACGGTAGCTTCGGATATTCCGCCCCATCGAGAATTCGTAGGGTCAGCTGCTCGGCTTTTCACCCTCGATGACATAGACAAACTGGCGAAGGCAGTTGGCGCGGCTTTGAACGACCCGCCGCCGGATTCAGGCTGGGTCCGGGAGCTCACTATTCCGGCGGCGGCCGAGCGCTTCCTGGGTTTTCTCCGCCCGCTCCTGGGATAGATTTCTGCATGAGTACCCAACTCCTGCTGACCTACGATTTCCCGCCGATGGGAGGGGGCATCGCCCGGATGATGGGGGAGCTGGCCCGCCGCTACCCACCCGGCTCTCTGGTGGTGTCAACCGGTCAGTATGGTGAGGGATCAGGAGCCGCGGCCGATTTTCCCAATGTAGTGGACCGGTTGGGAATTCCGAGTCGCCGGCTCCGGACGTTGCAGGGTTTAGTGCTCTGGTCCCGCCGGGCTGCTGCACTGGCTCGGTCGCTGCAACCCGAGTTCGTCTGGTGCGGCAATCTGAAACCGGGAGGATACCCCGCCCGGTGGATTCGTCAGCGGGTCGGCACACCCTATGGAATTGTGGTTTACGGTACCGATCTTCTGCTGCTCCAGAGCCGGATCGGAAGATCTGCCGTCAAACGGCAGGCCGGAAAGACGCTGATCGGATCGGCTGCGGTCGTCGTGGCCATCAGCCGGTGGACCCGAGACCTCTGCCTTGCGGTCCTCGATGAGCTTGGCTTGGGTGGCAAGCTGGATGTGAGGATTGTGCCGTTGGGTACCGACCCGGTCCGGTTTCGCCCTGGCATCGACCAGGGTTCCGTGCGGGCGCGGTATGGGCTCGAGGGAGGCCGTTGGCTGCTCACAGTCGCCCGGCTGAGCCCTCACAAAGGTATCGATATCGGCCTACGGGTACTTGCACGGCTTCGCGAGGTTTATCCCGACTTGGGATATGCGGTAGTCGGATCGGGAGCCCAGCTCTCTACCCTGGAAGGCATGGCAAAGAAGTTGGGAGTCACCGACCGGGTTCGATTTCTCACCGCAGTGCCTGACAGCGATCTCCCGGCTGTGTACAACAGCGCCGAGGTCTATCTTGGACTTTCGCGGGTGTCGGACCTCTCGGCGGAGGGGTTTGGCATTTCGCTGGTCGAGGCATCCGCCAGCGGCATCCCCGTCGTTGCAGGGCGAGGCGGCGGGATTCCGGAGGCGGTGCGGGATGGGGAGACCGGCATTCTGGTCGATTCCGAGCAGCCGGAGGAAGTGAGCCGGGCTTTGTGCAGTCTCCTCGAGGATCGGACCCTCGCGCAGCGTCTGGGCGCGGCCGGGCGCCGCGCGGTCGAGAGCTACTATAACTGGGACCGGGTCACCGCCGATTTTGCCGACATCGGTCACGAGCTTGGAGTCCCCGCCCCACAGGAGGTCGCACACCGATGACTGCCACAGCTCATCACAGCCCCCTTGCCGCCGAATACGACTCCCAGTATCGAGTGTGGCTCGAGCGGCAGGGGCCCCGCGCCCTGGACCTGGACTGGCGGCTGCGTCATCTCCTCTGGCGCCAACGGGCGCTGCTCCGGCGCTATCGGCCCGACCGGAAACGAGTGCTGGACTATGGATGCATGGATGGAGTATTCACGCTTCGGCTCCAACAGCTCGGCGGCCAGGCGGTCGGTTACGATATTTCACCTGCGGCCATAGCTCAGGCGGAGAAATTCCGCGGGCCGGCGCTCCAGCCGACGTTCACCACCGTTCCACCCGGCCCGGGACAGTTCGATCTGGTGTATTGCAGCGAGGTCCTGGAGCACGTCCCAGACGACTCGGCCTTGGTGGGCGAGCTGGTCGGTTTCCTAGCTCCGGGCGGCGTGTTGGTCGGGACGACTCCGGTGGGACGATTCTTCTGGGACCCGGATCACAAGCGGGCCTATGACCAGGCCTCGCTGGAGCGCGCTCTCGCGCCTTGGGGCGCCGTGAAGGTCCGTCGCTTCTATCGCAGTCCGCTTCGCAACCTGCTCCCGGTCAGGCAGTCGGGAGCCGCGGTGTTCATTTTTGAGGTCAGGCCGCCGAGTCTTCGGGACGCACGCTGATCGCGTAGGTAGGACAATTGAGGACATAGGCCCCGTCGATGGGGGACCAGGTCTGCACCGGGGTGAGGACTTCCGCCTTGCCCCGCGAGTCCAGCCGGAACACCTGAGGTGCCTGAACCACGCAGGAGCCGCAGCCGACACAGCGCGATTCATCCACCAGGACCCGGAGTCGGCGGGTGGGGTGCATGCCATGGGCGACTCCGCTCAGCCTGGTGCCGAGCTGGTCCAGCGTATTGGCCGTGGCCCGATAACCGGCCTCGATCAGCTCCTCGGTCTTGTCGAAGGCAAACATCGAGATGTGCTCTACCTTGGGCTGTACCAGGACCAGGGGCGGCCCCTTCCAGTCGCGCAGTTGCGCCTCGATCTGCGTCTGCATCACGATTTCGAGGCCCCGGATATAGGTGGCCGCGAAGCCTTGGGTCTCGGTTTCGGAACGAAGCACGCTGGTGGCGGCCACGTTGATCGCGAGAATGGGACCCTGGCCCAGCGATGCCGCCATGCGGACCGGCAGATTCTCGACCACAGCGCCGTCGACATAGGACCTGCCGTTGATCTCCTGGGGCGGGAAGATGCCCGGCAAGGCGCAGGACGCCGCTACCGCGTCGGCCACCCGAGCACTCCTGAGCCCTGGCAGGCCCCACATCACTTGCATGCCGGAGTGGAGGTCCACCGTATTGATGAGCAGGCGTCGCTTCAGATCGTCGAAGGTGACGTCACCGACCATCTGGTCGATCAGAGTTTCGAGGGGTTCGCGGCGGTAAAGAGCGGGAGCGAGAAGGCGGCGGAAGGCCACGTCGGCCCGGGCTACTTGGAAGACGTCCCGGCGGCGGACTACCCGGGCTCGAGCCTCCATTCGCCGGGCCGGCGCTCCGGCGGCCCAGGCAGCCGCGATGAGCGAGCCGATGCTGGAGCCGACCACCAGGCTGGGCACCAGGTCGCGCTCCTCGAGAGCCCGGAGCACGCCGATGTGAGCGAGCCCTTTCAGGCCGCCGCCACTGAGGACCAGGGTGAAGGGGCTATCCGGTATCACTCGCCCGCCCTGACAAAGGTTGCATCTTCGGAACTAGGACCATTGCCAATTTGCAAGAATCGTGCGCCTCAGCGCGGTGAGAGTGGGGGGAGTCGAGATGTGCGCGAGCCCTACCGCCGAGCGTAACCCACGTCACGGGAGCGGGATGCGACAAAGTGTTCTGGCAGATAGGCTGCGCCGCGATCGGTTCTTTCAGCTGGGCCTCCTGTTCGTAGCCCTCCTGGTCCTCGCGGCCCTGTTTGCCCCCTGGCTGGCCCCCTATAACCCCCTCACGGGCGACCTGAAGGGTGCCTACCTGGTTAAACCGGGGGGCCGATACCTCCTCGGCACTGACTCTCAGGGGCGTGACATTCTGAGCCGGGTGCTCTATGGTGCCCGCATTTCCTTGTCCGTAGGCATGATCTCCCAGTCGGTCGCGGTGACATTGGGCGTGCTACTTGGCCTGGTAGCCGGCTACTACGGCCGTTGGGTTGACGCCCTGGTGATGCGCCTGGCCGACATCACTCTGGCCTTTCCCACCTTGCTTCTCCTCGTCGCCATTGCGGCCGCGGTGAAGCCCTCCCTCCCCGTAATCTTTGTGGTTATCGGGGTGGTGGGCTGGGCCGGAATGGCCCGGCTGGTCCGGAGCCAGGTCCTGGTCCTGCGCCGTTCGGAGTTCGTGCTCGCCGCCCGCGCGCTCGGCGCGCGCGACCGCCGGGTGCTCCTGCGCCACCTGCTGCCCAACGTGCGCACCCAAGTGATCATAGCGGCGACCCTCGGCATCGCCGGGGCGATCATGGCCGAGGCCGCCCTCTCGTTTGTGGGCCTGGGTGCGCAGCCGCCAACCCCCAGCTGGGGCGCCATGGTGGCCGATGGCCGCGACCTCCTGCGAGTGGCTCCCTGGATCTCCTTTGCCCCGGGCCTCGCCATCGGGATCGCGGTGCTGGGATTCAACCTGGTCGGTGACGCAGTCCGGGAGGCATATGACCCGAAGCTTAAAAGTGAGAGGTGAGGGTAAATGGTGAGAGGTAAGAAGTGAGAAGTGAGAAGGAGATAATTCACCTCTCACCGGGGTACGACGTCACGGCATTGCGGGCCGAGGAATTCCCCTGGACCCGGGACACCATCTATCTGAATAACGCCAGCATCGGTCCTCTCCCGGAGCGGACCCGCCTCGTGCTGGAAGCCTTCAACCGCAAGCGCGCCGCTCCCTTTCACCTGCCCGATCGCGACATTTTCAACTCGATGGCTGAGTCTCGCCGGCTCGCGGCGGAGCTGCTGGGCGCGGTGCCGGAAGAAATTGCGCTCAGCATCAATACGGGCTTCGGTCTGAGCCTGGCAGCGCGCGCGCTCCCCCTCCAGCAAGGCGATATCGTCCTGGCAAGCGACCGGGAGTTCCCAGCCAATGTGTACCCCTGGATGATGCTGAAGGACATCGGGGTGACTCTGGAACTCGCTCCTACGACGTCCGACGGGTGGCCCGATGAGGATTACCTGCTGGAACGGATCAGGGATCCCCGGGTTCGCGTCCTCACGGTGTCACTGGTGCAATTCAGCAACGGATACACTGTGGATCTCGGCCGACTTTCGGCGGCCACGCGCAACACGGGCACCTATCTCGTCGTGGACGCCATCCAGGGTGTAGGTCAGATCCCGCTGGATCTCCGCAAGACCCCAGTAGATGTACTTTCCTGTGGCGCACAAAAATGGCTGCTTTCGCCGTGGGGATCCGGGTTTGTCTACGTGCGGCGGGAGCTGATTCGAGAGCTGCGACCCTCGGTCACCGGCTGGATGGCCTTCGAAGGCACCGACGATTTTACCCGGCTGACCCAGTACAATGACACCTTACGGGGCGACGCTCGCCGCTTCGAGCTGATCACGCTTCCCTACCAGGACTTCGCCGGGATGAACGCCTCGCTGGGGCTGCTGCTTTCCCTGGGTGTTCCCCGGATCAGAAAGCATCTCCAGGCGCTCCATGAGCCGGTGCTCGCATGGGCGGCGCGCTCGGGTGCCCGGGTAGCATCGCCCGTTGGGGAGCGGGGCTCCGGAATTCTGTGCGTGGCACCGGCCAACGTGGGCCACGCATTTCGCGCCTTGAAGGGGGCGCATATCGTCAGCAGCATGCGCGAAGGGGCCATCCGGCTCAGCCCGCACGCCTATAACACGCTCGATGAGATGGAACGGGTCGTCGAGGCATTGGAGGAATCCCAGGAATGACATCTACCAAGGCGTCTCCCAGCGCATTCGATGCCATGCTGGCCGCGGGGTACGGAACTGAAGAGCCCTCAGTGACTCTGGGGGCGGCGCTCGAAGGCTCGCGGGTGCATCAGGAACCAAAGATCAGGCTGCCGCTTTCCATGGCTAACCGCCACGGCCTCGTGGCGGGGGCGACGGGTACCGGCAAGACCACGACGCTGCGGCTGCTCACCGAGCAGCTCAGTGCTCAAGGGGTCCCGGTATTTGTCGCCGACATGAAAGGCGACCTTTCCGGCCTGGCCATACCGGGTCAGCCCAACGATCGGGTCACTGGCCGGGCGAGCGATGTCGGCTGGAACTGGAAGCCGCAGAGTGTGCCGGTGGAATTTGTGAGTCTCAGCGGCGCGCTCGGGGTGCAACTGCGGGCGACGGTGAGCTCGTTCGGGCCGCTTCTCCTGGGGAAGGTGCTGTCGCTGAATGACACCCAGACCAGCGTCCTCACCATGGTCTTCAAGTACTCGGACGACAATCAGCTCCCGCTGCTGGACTTTCAGGATCTCAGAGCCGTGCTCCAGTTCCTCAGCTCGGAGCAGGGGAAGACCGCGCTGGCAGAATATGGCGGCTTGTCCAACGCCTCCGTTGGTGTGTTGCTCCGGAAAATGGTGGAGCTTGAGTCCCAGGGGGCGGGGCGCTTCTTTGGGGAGCCCGAGTTCGACGTGAAGGACATGCTTCGCCTCACCTCTGATGGTCGCGGGGTGGTGACGTGCCTTGAGCTATCCGACGTCGCCGACAAGCCGAAGATGTTCTCGACTTTTATGATGTGGATGCTGGCCGAGCTGTATCACAACTTGCCTGAAGCAGGAGACCTGCCCAAGCCAAAGCTGGTGTTCTTCTTCGATGAGGCCCATCTGCTCTTCGACGATGCCCCGAAGGCATTTCTGGATCAGATCGAGCAGGTGGTTCGGCTCATCCGGTCCAAGGGGGTAGGGGTTTATTTCGTCACTCAGACCCCTAAAGACCTACCGGAGGGAGTGCTCGCCCAGTTGGGGAACCGGATCCAGCACGCGCTCAGAGCGCATACTCCGGATGACGAGACCGCGCTGAAGGCCACCGTCCGGACCTTCCCCAAGACTCAGTTCTACGATCTGGAACAGACCCTCACCTCGCTGGGAATCGGCGAGGCAGTGGTCACCGTGCTCAACCGCCGGGGTGAGCCAACCCCGGTCGTGGCCACCCGCCTGATTCCGCCGGGCTCGCGCATGGCTCCACTCACGCCGGAGGAGTTGCAGGCAGACATCAGGGAATCCGACCTGCTGGCCGAGTACGGAACGGCGGTAGACCGGGAAAGCGCCCGGGAGATCCTGGCTAAGCGAATGGCCCGCACCGTGGTCCAGCCGGAGCCGGGTCCGCAGTCCGGGCCGGCATCCGGCTCCCAGCGGGGCAAGACCATTGGAGACATAGCAGGCGACGTCGTCACTTCGTCAGTGGGACGAACAGTGGTACGGGAGGTAGTTCGTGGACTCTTCGGTTTGCTCGGCGCCAAGCCTCCGAGAACGAGCACGACGCGGCGGAGCCGGTGGTAGGGGCTACGGCTCGAGCACCAGCCGGACGTAGTTCTTCTTGCCTTTGCGCAGGATAAGGAACCGGCCGTCGGGTGGACCCTGTAGCTGATCTTCCCCCAGGCGGAGATCCGCGGTCTCGATCGGCTCGTCGTTTAGGTAGAAGCCCTTCCCTTGGATTCCACGCCGAGCGTCGGCCTTTGACGTCGCCAAGCCGCTCGCCACCAGGAGCTCGACCACCGAGAGCCCGGACAATTTGGACCGGGAAACCTGCCGGGTGGGCATCTCAGCCAGAGCCTCGCGGGTTGCCCCCCGCTTACCAGCTGAAGTCCCCCCGAACAGGGCGGCACTGGTTCGGATCGCTTCTTTGGTGGCCGCTTCACCATGCACCCGCGCAGTCACGTCACGAGCCAGTAACCGCTGTGCTACCCGCTTCCCTGGATCTTGGGCGTGCTCACTCATTGCTCGGTCGATGTCCTCCAGTGAGAGGAAGGTGAACATGACCAGGTAACGCTTGACATCGAGGTCCTCGGTGTTGATCCAGAACTGGTAGAACTGGTACGGGCTGGTCTTTGCAGGATCCAGCCAGACGTTACCCACCTCGCTCTTCCCGAACTTGACCCCTGACGCGTTGGTCACCAGAGGGAACACTAAACCGTAAGTCTGCCGCCCCTCGCGCTTGCCGATCAGCTCGATCCCGGCAGTGATGTTGCCCCACTGGTCGCTGCCGCCGAACTGAAGCTCGCACTTCTCGGTTCGAAACAGATGCCAGAAGTCGTACGCCTGGATTGCCATGTAGCTGAACTCGGTGAAACTGATCCCGGTCTCCATGCGGCTGCGCACGCTCTCCTTTTGCAGCATGAAGCCGAGGGTGAGGTGCTTTCCGGTGTCCCGGAGGAAATCCATCAGCCGCAGCTGGCGCAGCCAGTCTGCGTTGTTCCGCATCCGTGCGGCGTTGGGTTCCGAGGTCTCGAAGGTAAGAAAGTGGGCGAGCTGGCGGCGAATCGCCTCGGCATTCCGATCGATCTGTTCGAGAGGGAGGATAGGCCGCTCGTCGCGTTTGCCACTGGGGTCACCAATCATGCCGGTACCCGCCCCGATCAGGATGATCGGAGTGTGGCCGGACCTTTGCAGCCAAGCGGCTCCCATGACAGGGACCAGGTTGCCGACGTGCAGC
>DASYIX010000100.1:0-9062 GCA_035997125.1 Gemmatimonadales bacterium | reverse complement strand
CAGATTGGGAGTTACCAGCACGGCCAGGGGTAGCAGATCCTCGCGCAGGACCTCCTCGGCCTCGGTGGTGAGCAGGCGAGTTCCCGAGCTCGACAGCATGACCGGATCCACCACCAGGGGAGTCCACTCGTTTTCCCGGATGGTGCGCGCGACGGTGCGAACGATGGCCGCCTCCGCCAGCATGCCGGTCTTGAGTGCGGCGGGAGGCAGGTCCTCGGCCAAGGCGGTGAGCTGAGCGCTCACCATCGCCTCGGGGACCGCTTCGACCGCGCGCACCCCGCGAGTATTCTGAGCGGTGAGCGCCACAATGACCGTCGTGCCGAAGACGCCGAACTGCTGAAAGGTCTTGAGATCCGCCTGGATACCGGCCCCGCCTCCGGAGTCGGAGCCCGCAATCGTGAGCGCAATCTTCATCGGGTATGTATCTCCATGACCAGCAATCTCCAGACGATGATTCGGGACTTGCAGCGCCGCCGCGGGCGGGAGCGGCGTGGTCTGGCACTGGCGGAAGGCGTTCGACTCCTGGAGGAAGCGCTGGCCACGGACATAGCCATTCGCGGCGTCGCCGCTTCCCCGGCGCTGGAAAGTACCACCCGTGGGAAGGCCCTGAAAGCAGCGCTCGACGAGCGTGGCATTCGGGTTGAAGCGGTAACCGACGCCGAGCTGGAGACCCTCGCCGACACCGAACACCCTCAAGGTGTGGTCGCCGTAATCGAGCCAAAACGCTGGGCGCTGGAGGACATCAGAAACACTGCCGGTACGGTCGTACTGGTGCTGGATGGGGTCCAAGATCCGGGCAACGTGGGAACTATGCTTCGCACTGCGCTGGGCTTCGGCGCCGCCGGCGTCGTAGCACTCAAGGGCACCGCCGATCTGACCAATCCCAAGGTGATCCGGGCTGCAATGGGCGCGAGCTTTCGCCTGCCCGCCGTGGCGGCAGGGCCGGACGAGCTGGTAGCGTGGGCCCGGCTCCAGCAGGCGGAGCTCTGGGTAGCGGACCCGACCGGTGAAGCGGTCAGCCGCTTGCCCGGCCGAGGCCAGAAGCGGAGTCCGGTTGCCCTGGTGGTCGGCAATGAAGGAGCAGGAGTCAGCCCTTCCCTGGACCGGGCAGCTAACCGGCGCATCGCGATTCCACTGGCGCGCGGGGTGCAGTCGCTGAACGTGGCCGTGGCGGCAGGCATTCTTCTTTACGAGGTCACCCGTGGAGCTTGAGCTTCCCGCCGGGTTCGAGATAGTGATCGCCGCGCTGCTGGGTGCGGTGACCGGCAGCTTTCTCAACGTCTGCATTCTGCGCTGGGGTGCGGAGCCGAAGCAGTCGGTGGTGCGGCCTCCGTCGCGCTGCCCCCGCTGTGGCCGAGGATTGGCATGGTACGACAACATTCCGGTCCTGTCCTGGCTCATCCTTAGAGCCCGTTGCCGAGGCTGCGGCCAGCCGATCTCGGTTCAGTATCCCCTGGTCGAGCTTGCCACCGCCGGCATCTGGGCCTTCATGGCCTGGCGCTATGGCCTGACGCTGGAGGCGCTGCGCGGGGCGGTGTTCGGTACCATCTTGCTCGGCATCGCGATGACCGATGCGCGAGAATACATCATTCCGGACGAGTTCACGCTGGGCGGCTTGGTCATCGCCTTCGTTTTCAGTTTGGCCGATGGCCTCCCTGGTCTGACCTCAGCGGCAATCGGTGCGGTCGTGGGCTTCGGCGTGCTCTGGCTGGTGGGAACGGTGGGGACTTGGGTGTTCAAAGAGGACGCCATGGGTGGAGGTGACATCAAGATGATGGCGATGGTCGGCGCCTTTCTCGGCTGGCAGGGCGTCCTGCTGACGATCTTCCTGGGCGCCTTGCTCGGCAGTCTGATCTTTGTACCCTTACTCCTGGCAGGTCAGAAGAAACTGGTGCCGTTTGGCATCTTCCTCTCGATTGGTGCAGCGGCCACCTATGCGCTCGGCCCGACGCTGTTCGAATGGTACGGGTACCTGGTCGGCGCATGAGACTGCCGGCTTTCGCTTGGGTTTTCGGCACGGCAATCCTGGTGCTCTCCTGCCGCGGAGAGCCGCCCGCAAGCGCGAACCCGAACGCCATGGCGCGCCTGGTCGATAGCCTCCGATCACCGGTGGAACGGGCCACCGGTCTCCGTTTCAAGTCGCCGCCTCGCTCCGCTCTGCGCACCCGGCAGCAAGTGCGAGCCTACCTGGTACAGAAGCTCGATGAGGAGCTGCCTACCCCGCGGATGCGGGGGTTGGAGACGGCATACCGGTTGTTCGGCCTGCTGCCGGATGCGTTGGAGCTCCGCCAGCTCCTGCTCGATCTCTACACCGAACAGGTGGCGGGATACTACGACCCCGACTCGGCCACCCTGTTCGGGGTGGTCGGTGCCGACCCGGCCCAGCTCCGGCTGGTGCTGGCCCACGAGATGGTTCATGCTTTACAGGGCCAGTACCTCCACCTCGACTCGATCCTGCACGAAACCTCCAACAACGACCGGCTCACCGCGGCCCAGGCTGTGCTCGAGGGCCAGGCGACGCTGGTCTCCATCGACGTGCTGGCGTCCGGGCAACCGGTGTCCAGCACCCCGGAGTTCTGGCAGCTCTACCGGGAGCAGGTCCGAGAGCAGCAATCGTCCATGCCGGTGTTCGCCCGGGCCCCGCTGGTGGTTCGGGAGGCGTTGATCTTTCCCTATCTCGCCGGCGCCGAGTTCATGCACTGGTGGGCGAGCTCCCCGCTCCGCGATTCGGTGCCATATGGGCCCCGAATGCCGGTCTCGACCGAGCAGATCCTGTCACCCGATCGGTACGCGCGGGGAGACGCACCGGTGGACATCCGATTCCCGGCCGATTCGGGAGTGCTGTATGAAGACGTGCTGGGCGAGAGTGAGATCCGGGTGCTGATGGCGCGGCTTGCGGGTACGTCGGAGGTCAGAGCAACCGGCCCGATTGGCTGGGGCGGCGATCGGTATCGAGTCTACGGGACGCCCTTGGGTCCGGCGCTGGTCTGGTATGTGGTGTGGGACGACAAGAAATCAGCCGACCGGTTTCTCTGGGGGTACGGCGGCAAGCTGCGAACGGTTACCCGGAAGGGCTACCGGACTGAGCTCGAGAATCTGGAGCTGGGGGGGAAGCAGGCGACGATGTACGTGCTTGCGCCCGAAGCGTGGGACGGCTGGGATCACGTACCTAAAGCTTTCATCGCCAGGTAGCGGATTTCCATGCTGATGCGGACACGCCCGCCTTCGGCGGGCCGATTTCTATTTCTTTTGCTTGACGTCAACCCGGCCCTTACGGGCCGGGCTCTTCGTTTGGCGCGGTCCTCCGGACCGCGGATGCTCCCGGCATAGAGAAGGCCCGACGTCAAAGGTCTCTGAGACATGAATCCGGGGTGTAGTATCCGCTCCCTTGGGCACCTATACCGGGTTGGCCGCAAGCCTTCGTTTGGCGCGCCTCCGGACCGCGGATGCTCCCAGCATAGAAAAGGCCCGACGTCAGATGTCTCTGAGACATGAATCCGGAGCGCAGTATCCGCTCCCTTGGGCACCTATACCTGATGCCGCGCGGAGCGCCCGCGGTCCGGAGGACCGCGCCATTCCGTAGCCCGGCCCGTGAGGGCCGGGTTGGCCGCAAGCCAATATCATAGAAAAGGCCCGCCGCAGGCGGGCCTCATGGTTAGAATCGAGAGGATCCGCCGGAGCTAAAACGCGTGGGTTGCCGTGTAGATCAATAGTCCCACCAGCCCTCCCACCAGTGTGCCGTTGATCCGAATGAACTGAAGATCCCGTCCCACCAGCAGCTCGATCCGACGGGATGTCTCTTCCGGATCCCAGGAGCTGACCGTCTGGGCAATCAGCTGGCCCACCTCGTGACGATATTGCTCAACCACCCGCAACACGGCTCCAATTACCCAGCCATCGATCTTCTCCAGCAAGGTTTCGTCATGGAGTGCCGCCACCCCCAGGGCGGTCAGGGCGCGGGCCACCGCGCCCGGCGCGCTATCGTCGCTCAGGTTTTGTTGCCGGCCGAGGAGCTCCTTCAGCTCTTCCCAGAGCGAGGCGGCGAGCCGTCCGCTGGTTTCCGGGTCGAGGACCTGCTGCTTGATCGCTTCCGCCCGGGCGATCACCTCGGGAGAGCTCTGCAGCTGCTCGATCCATTCGGCCAGCAGGCCGTCGAACTGGCGGCGCAGCTGGTGATCGGGATCGTCGCCTACCTCATAGAGCGTCCGCTCGATTCCGCCCAGAACCTTCTGATGGATGCGGTCATCCACCAGCTTCGGCACCCACCAGGGGCTCTCCTCACCGATCTTTTCCCGAATCAGTGCCTCGTTCTCGGCGACCAATCTCAAGAGCCCCTGGATGACCCGGTCCAGGAGCTGCTGATGCCGGTCGTCCACAGTGAGGAGGGCCAGCCCCTTCGCCAGCACCGGCGCGATTGGTACCTGCCGGAGCGGCTCGACCACCGTGCGATCCAGCAAGGCGTGTACGTCCTCGTCCCGGACCACGTTCCCTGCGCTTCTCAGAATGGATGCCACGCTCTGGGCCGCCTTGCCGGCGTTTTCCGGCCGGTTGAGCCACTCCGCGGCGCGCCGGCTGATTTCAGCCGCGCGAAGCTTTGCCGCCAACACCTCCGGGGAGAGAAAATTGTTCTGCACGAAGTTGCCCAGGCTCCGGCCGATGCGATCCTTCCGGCTAGGGATGATGGCAGTGTGCGGGATCGGGATGTTGAGGGGATGACGGAACAGGGCGGTGATGGCAAACCAGTCGGCAATCCCGCCCACCATCGAGGCCTCCGCCGTGGCGCGGATGTATCCCAGCCAGGGATGCTGGGCCTCGAACATCCGGGCCACCACAAATACGACCCCCATGCCAACGAGCAGCCCGGTGGCGCGGCGCTTCATGCGATCGAGACTGCGCTGCCGCTCCTCGGGGTTACTGATGTCCTGCATCGTCGACATGGAGGAAGATTAACAGCCTTGAAGAAACCTCGTTTCTCCGTTAAGCTTACGGGCTTATGTTCGACGAGCTTTCCAGCAAACTCAACGCCACGCTCCAGAAGCTCACCGGGCGCGGCGTTTTAACGGAAGACGCGGTCAAGGAAGGCCTCCGGGAGATCCGGCGGATCTTGCTCGAGGCCGACGTGAGCTTCGATCTCACCCGCGATTTTCTGGAGCGGGTGCAGGCCAAGGCGGTCGGTCTTGCCTCCCTCAAGGAGGTTCGGCCCGGGCACCAGCTGGTCAAGATCGTCTACGATGAGTTGGTCGCACTGCTGGGCGAGAAGCAGGCTCCGATCGCCCACGCCACGGTGCCGCCGACCATCATCCTGCTGGTGGGACTGCAGGGCTCGGGAAAAACCACCACCGCGGGCAAGCTGGCCAAGCGGCTCAAGCTGGAGCAGAAGGCGCCATTCCTGGTTGCCGCGGATGTGTACCGCCCGGCCGCCATCGACCAGCTGCACGCGCTCGGGCGCCAGGTCGAGGTGGGGGTCCACAGTGACAACGCCTCGCAGGACGTGGTAAAGATCGTGCGGGACGGCATCGTGGCGGCGGGGAAGGCGAGGGCCCGAAGCGTCATCGTCGACACCGCGGGCCGGTTGCAGATCGACGACGAAATGATGGACGAGCTCAAGCGGCTCAAGGCGGCGGTGTCGCCCCATGAGATCCTGCTTGTGGCCGACGGGATGACCGGCCAGGACGCGGTCCGCATCGCCAAAGGCTTCCACGACGCGCTCGGCATCACCGGCGTGGTGCTGACCAAGATGGATGGTGATGCCCGGGGCGGCGCGGCGCTCTCGATCTATGGCACCACCCACGCGCCGATCAAGTACATCGGCGTAGGCGAGAAGCTCGACGCACTGGAGCCGTTCTACCCCGACCGTCTGGCCGGCCGGATTCTCCAGCAGGGCGACATCCTGTCGCTGGTGGAGAAGGCTCAGACCGCGGTGGATGAGAAGGAAGCTGAGCGGCTGGCCAAGAAGGTCCAGTCGAAGAAGGGGCTCGATCTCGGCGATTTCCTCGGGGCCATGAAGCAGATGCAGAAAATGGGGCCGCTCAAGAACGTGCTGGGCATGCTGCCGGGCATCAACCCGGCCATGCTGCAGGCGGCCAAGCTGGACGACAAGAAGCTGAAGCATGTGGAAGCGATCGTGCTGTCCATGACGCCGAAGGAGCGGTCCAACCCCGACCTGATCAACGGTCAGCGCCGGCTGCGGATTGCCAAAGGCTCCGGTCGCACAGTGCAGGAGGTCAACGCCCTCCTGAGCCAGTTCAAGCAGATGCAGAAGTTCATGAAGATCGCGGGGAAGACCGGAGGCGCCGGTCTGAAGCTGCCCTTCGGACGTGGCGGATTCCCCGGCTAACTCGCACACCAGGAACCAACATGGCAACTCGTATTCGACTGCGCCGGGTCGGCCGCAAGGGAGTTCCCCTCTACCGCATCGTGGTCGCCGACCAGGAGGCGCCCCGCGACGGCCGCTTCATCGAGATCCTCGGGACCTACAATCCGAAGGGTGCAACGGCGGCCGACAAGGTAAACGTCGACGCGGAGAAGGCACGGCAGTGGATCGCCAAAGGCGCGACGCCGTCGGACACCGTCCAGTCCCTGCTCAAGCAGGCCGGGGTGTTCCAGACGACCAAGGCGTAGTGGCCGAGGGTCCCCGCCATGTGGTGGTGGGCCGCTTGCGGAAACCTCACGGCCTGAAGGGCGACTGCACTCTCTTTCCCCTGACTGACGAGCCGGAGACGATCTTTGCTCCCGGCCGCGAGGTCTGGGTGGTAAACCTCGCGGGCGACACAGTGGCCGGTCCGCTCAAGATCGAGCGCAGCAGGAGCTATCACCGGGAGTGGCTGGTGAAGTTCGCCGGAGTGGATAGCCGCGATGCGCTGGACCCGTTTCGGGCCCACTTTCTCGGCGTGCCGCAGGATGCGCTGGGCCCCCTGGCGGAAGGTGAGGTCTACCTCCACGAGCTGGACGGGTTCTCGGTCCGCCTGGAGGATGACACTCCGCTGGGGTTGGTGTCGGCGGTCTACGACCTGCCCGCCGGGATCCTGATCGAGGTGCAGGGACCCAAACGGGAGTTCCTGCTGCCGTACAAGAAGGAGTTCGTAAAACAGGTGGATCGGGCGGGGCGCAGATTGCGAGTGTCGCTGCCGGAAGGACTGTTGGAATAGGCGGTACGGCGGTACGGCGGTAAGGCGGTAGGTAGCAGGTGAGGGGTGCCCAATGGAATCCGAAAGCAAAGCACGCGTACCACCCTACCGCCCTACCGCCCTACCGCCGTTGGTGATCGATGTCGTGACCCTTTTTCCCGAAGTCATCGCGCCCTATCTCGGGGCGAGCATCCCGGGACGGGCGGTGGCCGCAGGGTTGGTCCAGTTCCGCCTGGTGCAACTGCGCGACTTCACCCACGATCGCCATGCGACGGTGGATGACTACGCCTACGGCGGCGGGGCGGGGATGGTGCTCAAGCCGGAGCCTTTCTTCGAGGCGGTCGAGACCCTCCGGCCGACCGGTCCCATTGTCCTGCTGTCGGCGCGCGGCCGGCGGTTGGGGCACGACGATGCGGTGCGGTTCTCGCTGGGCAGCCGGCTGACCCTGCTCTGCGGCCACTACAAGGACGTGGATCAGCGGGTCGCCGATGGACTGGCCACCGAGGAGCTCTCGATCGGGGACTTTGTCCTCTCGGGTGGGGAACCGGCGGCGCTCTGTATGCTTGATGCGGTGGTGCGGTTGCTGCCGGGTGCGTTGGGCGACCATGAGTCCGCCAGCTCCGATTCGCACTATGAGGGGCTGCTGAGCCCGCCGAGCTACACCCGGCCGCCGGAGTACGGCGGGCTCGAGGTGCCAGAGGTGCTGCGCTCGGGCAATCACGCCGAGATCGCGGCCTGGCGGCAGACGGAATCGGAGCGGCTGACCCGGGAACGGCGGCCGGATCTGTGGGAGAAGTTCGAGCGGGCGCACTCGGAGTAATCCCGCGGCGCTCTCCGGGATGACAAAATCGAGCCGGGATACTAAGATCGTTGCAGTTTTCCTTATCAAACGCCGGACCGAAGGGGTATCCGACCATGGAACGACTAGCAGAGGTGGCCCGTGAGGGCTTGCGCACGGACATTCCTGCCTTCGATCCGGGGGATACCATCCGGGTCATGGTCCGGGTTCGCGAGGGCGACAAGGAGCGGTTGCAAGCGTTCGAGGGGATGGTCATCGCCAAGCGGGGCGGCGGAATCAGCGAGAACTTTACGGTCCGCAAGATCTCCGCGGGGGTGGGGGTAGAGCGCCTCTTTCCGCTGCACAGTCCCACGATCGCCTCGATCGAGCTGGTCCGCCGGGGACGGGTGCGCCGCGCCAAGCTGTACTACCTGCGCGCGCTGAGCGGCAAGGCCGCCCGCATCCGGGAGAAGCGCGAGAGCTAGGCGATGGCCCCTCGACCCACTCTGGCCCGCGAACGGGCGGTCTGGGCAGAGGAGCACCTCCTCGTCGGGGTAGACGAGGTCGGCCGCGGCCCCCTGGCTGGACCAGTGGTGGCAGCGGCCGTCGTGTTTCCCTACGGTTGCTCGGCGGTGCGGGGCCTGCGCGACAGCAAGATCCTGCCCCCGTCGGTCCGGGCGCGGCTGGCGGAGCAGATTCTCCGACGGGCCCTGGCTTTTGGGATCGGCGCCGCGTCGGCCCACGAGATCGATGTCTACAACATCCGGGTGGCCAGCGCCATCGCCATGCGGCGCGCCATTGCCCGGCTGATCCGAAAATCGTCCCTCTCGCCGTTTCCCACCGGGCAATGCCGACCCACTGACAGGGCCGGGCAGCGCTTTCGCATCATCATAGATGGGCTGCCGCTGCCGGAGATCGGGTATGCCCACGAGGCGTTGATCGATGGTGACGCCCTTTGTCAGTCGATCTCTGCCGCCGCGATCCTGGCGAAGACCCTGCGCGACCGGTTGATGCAGCGCCTTGCCGACCGCTATCCGGGATACGGCTGGCACACCAACGTCGGCTATGGCACCGAGGAGCATCAGGAAGGTCTTCGGGTCCAGGGTCCCACCAGGCACCATCGTCTCACCTTTGCGCCCATCGCCCAGATCTCGCTG
>DASYIX010000099.1:0-1859 GCA_035997125.1 Gemmatimonadales bacterium | reverse complement strand
CGCCACGGCGACGCGGCCGGGGCCTTCCGTTACGCTCCCACGACTGCCGACCTCCGCACCGGCATGTTGCGCGACGTGCCCTTCGGCAACGGCACTCGGCTGCCGAGCCTGCAGGTCTCCGCCCAGCGCTACCGCTTCCGGGTCCTGAATGCGTCGCAGGCCCGGGTGTACCGGCTCGGCCTGGACAACGGCGCCGGGCTGACGGTGATCGGCAACGATGGCGGACTGCTGCCTTCGGCGGCCGAGGTGGAGAGCGTGTTCCTTGGAGTGGGGGAGCGGATCGATTTCATGATCGACTTCGCTGCATTTCCGGTGGGCACCCGAATCATGCTGAAGTCGCTGCCGTGGTCGCTCCCGTCCGCGCCGGATGGCCGTTACCCCCAGGGGCTGGAGATGAACCTGCTGGAGTTGGTCTGCCGGGGCGGCAGGGACGCGGAGGACGCGCCACTTCCCGCGATGCTATCCAGTGTGGCGCGCCTGGTCCCCGGCGGTGCCCCCGTCCGCGAGTTCGCCTTCCAGAGCACCGATCAGCGGGACATGCATCAGATCAACGGCCGCACCTTCGACATGAATCGGGTGGACCAGCAAATCCCACTGGGCCAGGTCGAGCGCTGGCGCTTCTTCAACGACAGCGCGCTTCCCCACCCGGTGCACTTGCACGGCACCCACTTCCAGGTCGAATCGCGCAGCGGTGGCCGCAACCAGGTGTTTCCGCATGAGGCGGGCTGGAAGGACACGGTGCTGGTGATGCCGCTGGAGACCGTGGCCGTGCTGGTCCGGTTCAACCGGTATCGGGGGATCTTCCCGCTGCATTGCCACAACCTGCAGCACGAGGACATGGGACTGATGTTGAACGTGGAAGTGATTTAGCCACCAATTCAGGAGATGCTTCAATGATCCACCACAAACTCTTTATCGCCACCGCCATCGTCGTCTCTGGTGTCATCCTCGCCTGCTCGGACACGGCGGCTCCGAACCAGCTCGCAACGAATGGTTCGCGCTCGGAGGCTTCCCGGAAGCGCGGGGCTCTGCATCTGACGAAGGAGTGTTCGGAATACACGGCCCTGGCCGGTGGTTTCTGCACGATCACGAAATCGAACCTAAAAGAGATCACAGTCGGCACCAGGGAATTCGCCCTCAAGGATGCGGATCTGGTAGCCGGCACCCTGAACAGTGATGGCCTCCTCTATGTCAGGGATGGCGAGCTCGCGCTCAACCATTGCGACATTTTCGGGTTTTTCGCGACCAAGGGCGTCATCGGCAGCTGCACCTTCTCGGGCGGGATCGGCCATCTCAGTGGGTTCCGCGCGCAGGTGGTCGTCTCGGTCAATAAGGACGACCCCAATAAGGCAGACTTTGACGGGACCTACAGCTTCAGCGACCGCGATTGAGCCGGTTAGGGCGTTCTCCCGTCCTTGTACACATCGGTACTCAGATACTTGAGGCCCGAGTCGGCCATCAGCGTGACCACCGTGGCACCCGGCCCCAGTCGCTGGGCCACTCGAATGGCGGCGACCACGTTGGCTCCGGACGAGGTCCCCGCGAAGAGGGCCTCCTCCCGGGCGAGGCGCCTCGCCATGGCCTTCGCGTCGTCGGTCTTGACCTCGAGGATCTTGTCCGCCAGCGCCGGGTCCCAGAGCGGAGGGGTGTAGCCGATCCCGACGCCTTCGATCTTGTGCGGCCCCGGCGATCCTCCCGATAACACGGCGGACTCCGCCGGCTCGACCGCGACAAACTCTATCTTCGGCTGGTGTCGCTTGAGCACCGTGGCAACCCCGCGGGAGGAAGCCGCCGTCCCCACCGAGTGCACGAAGGCGTCGACCTTTCCCTCGGTCTGGTTCCAGATCTCCTCGCCGAGG
>DASYIX010000098.1:0-28084 GCA_035997125.1 Gemmatimonadales bacterium | reverse complement strand
GGCGACGCCGAGATCGATCGCGTCGTGCGCATCCTAACCGAGGCGCATCTCAGTCCCCCCTCGGTGGGGGAGCTGGAACAGTCGACCGGCCGTGGGGACCTCCTCGCCATGCTCCGGCTGGCTGCCGCGCGAGGTCAGGTGGAAGCAGTCGAGCGCGATCGCTACTACGTCCGGGGCGCGCTCGATCAATTCGTCGAGGTCCTCAGTGAGATGGGGCAGCACGGTCCCATCATCCCGGCGGCGGTTCGAGACCGCCTCGGCATCAGCCGGAAGTATTTAATCCCCCTGCTGGAATGGGCTGACGGCAGGGGGATCACGGTCAGGGAAGGGGACGGGCGGAGACTCAAGACGAGGGCTTAGCGTGGGGGTCTTCTCCCTTGACTCTAGACTCTGGACTCTAGACCTTCCCTAAAGACGTGTTCCACAACTGCATCCCAAGCAGCGCGGAGGTGCCACCACCGTTTTCAACTATTGTATGAAGAGGAGCGCCCATGGTCCGCTTGGCGTGGCCGGGGTGGTGGCTCGGGCTTTTGGTGGGGGCAGGCTCCCCGGTAGCTGCACAAGCGAATGTGCTCCCGCCGCGAGTCGAGTTGAAGGAGAACTACCCCAATCCGTTTTTCCCGGCGACGACGATTCCCTTTGAAATTTCCCGGGAGGTATGCGCAAGGGGTCATCAGCCGGTAGTCAGCCTGAAGATTTACAATGTGTTGGTGCAGGTCGTCGCCATTCCAACCCTGGCCGACGGATCGAGTGAAAAGCTGGACAGCCTGCGGCTACGTTGCGGTCAGTATCGCGCTGTCTGGGACGGCAAGTATCTGGATGGAAAGCGGGAGGCCATCACTGGAGTCTACTACTACCAGCTTATAGTGGACGGTGAGCGGTTCACCCGGAAGATGATAGCCCAGAAGAAGATCGCAGGCGGGAGATGATCTAAAGAGGCAGCCGTCCCACGGCTGCCTCTTTCTTCTTTTACGGGTCAAAAGAGGAGCCCCAAGACCCGGAAAACATGGCTACGCTGCCAAAGCGGCAGAATTGCGGGGTATAGGCCTTGCCATCCGGCAGGGCAGGTCTAAGGTTCCACTAATCCATCACTTCCGGGATCTCCCCGGAGGTTGGGTGACGGACATGTGAGGATTCGATGATTCGACCAGAGCGACTGACCATAAAGGCTCAGGAAGCGCTCCGCGCTGCCGGCGAGTTGGCCCGGTCGCGGGGCAATCCAGTGGTGAACGACGCTCACTTGTTTGCGGCACTCCTGTCCCAGGACGAAGGGGTGGTGCAGCCGCTGCTGCAGAAGGCCGGACTCAACGTCACAGCCATCATGCAGGAGGTCGAGCGGGAGATTGCCCGGTTTCCCACCCAGGCAGGTGGGAGTGCCGAGCCGAGCTTCAGCCGCGAAGTGCAGCGGATCTTCGACCGGGCCGATGCGGAGGCCAAGAAGCTGGGTGACGCGTATGTCTCGACCGAGCACCTTCTCCTGGCCATGGTGGAAGAGAAGGGAACCACCGCCCGGGCCATTCTCAGCGCTCACGGCATCTCGGCCGACGAGCTCCGCACCGCTCTCCAGGAAGTTCGCGGCTCGCACCGGGTCACCGACCAGACGCCGGAGGAAAAATATCAGGCCCTGGAGCGGTACACCCGGAACCTCACGGAAGAGGCTCGCAAGGGAAAGCTGGATCCGGTCATTGGCCGGGACGAGGAGATCCGGCGCGTCATGCAGGTCCTCTCCCGCCGCACCAAGAACAATCCCGTACTCATCGGTGAGCCTGGCGTGGGCAAGACCGCCATCGTGGAGGGACTGGCCCAGCGAATCGTGAACGGCGACGTCCCCGAGTCGCTACGCAATCGGGAGCTGGTGGCACTCGACATCGGCGCGCTGCTGGCGGGAGCCAAGTTCCGGGGCGAATTCGAGGAGCGGCTCAAGTCGGTGGTCAAAGAGCTGACCGAGAGCCAGGGCCGCTACATCACCTTCATCGACGAGCTGCATACCATCGTGGGCGCCGGCGCGGCTGAAGGCGCGGTGGATGCGAGCAACATGCTCAAGCCGCCCCTGGCCCGGGGCGAGCTGCACGTCATCGGAGCCACCACGCTGGATGAGTACCGCAAACGCATCGAGAAAGATCCGGCGCTCGAGCGGCGGTTCCAGCCGGTCTTCGTGGGTGAGCCCACCGTGGCGGACACCATCGCCATTCTGCGGGGTCTCAAGGAGAAGTACGAGATCCACCACGGGGTCAAGATCACCGACAACGCCATCATCGCCGCCGCCACGCTATCCGACCGCTACATCGGCGATCGCTTTCTCCCCGACAAGGCAATCGACCTGATCGACGAAGCGGCGAGCCGGCTCCGGATCGAGATCGACAGCCTGCCCCAGGAAATCGACGAGGTGGAGCGGCGGATCGTCCAACTGGAGATCGAGCGCCAGGCGCTGCTCAAGGAGAAGGACAAGGCGGCTGTCGAGCGCCGTGAAGCCCTGGAGCGGGAGCTCTCCACCCTGCGGGAGAAGAGCAATGCCATGAAGGCCCAGTGGCAGGCGGAGAAGGCGGCGCTCCAGGAGATTCAGCAGCTCAAGCAGGAGATCGAGACCGTGCGGGCGGAAGTCGACCAGGCCACCCGACGGGGCGATCTCCAGAAGGCGGCGGAGCTGCGCTACGGCCGGCTTCCTGAGCTGGAGCGGAGGCTGGCCGAAGACGAAAAGCGCCTGCATGAGGTCCAGGCCGGAACGATGTACCTCAAGGAGGCGGTCGGCGCCGAGGATATTGCCGAGATCGTGTCCAAGTGGACCGGCATTCCGGTCTCCAAGATGCTGGAATCGGAGCGCGAGCGGCTCACTAAGCTGGAGGACGAGCTGAGCCAGCGAGTGGTGGGGCAGCGCGCCGCCGTTACCGCCGTGGCCAACGCCGTGCGCCGGAGCCGTGCCGGGTTGCAGGATCAGAACCGGCCGTTGGGGTCGTTCATTTTTCTGGGCCCCACCGGCGTGGGAAAGACGGAGACCGCCCGGGCCCTCGCGGAGTTTCTGTTCGACGACGAACGAGCCATGGTCCGGCTCGACATGTCGGAGTACATGGAGAAACACTCGGTGGCCCGGATGATTGGCGCGCCGCCGGGCTATGTCGGCTATGAAGAGGGCGGCCAGCTCACCGAAGCGGTGCGGCGGCGTCCGTACAGCGTCATCCTGTTCGATGAGATCGAGAAGGCGCACCCCGACGTCTTCAACGTCCTGCTCCAGATTCTCGACGACGGACGGCTCACCGACAGCCAAGGCCGGGTCGTGGATTTCCGGAACTCGGTCATCATCATGACCTCGAACATCGGGAGCCAGTATATCGTCGATGCCGGTGCTCAGCTCGATCCCAAGGGATGGGAACGAGTGGAGGGGCGGGTGCGCGATGAGCTGCGCAACCACTTCCGGCCCGAGTTTCTTAACCGGGTGGACGACATCATCGTCTTCCGGCAGCTCAGCCGGGAGGATCTGGTGCGCATCGTCGACCTCCAGCTGGAACGGCTGGAACACATGTTGGAGCAGCGGCATCTCAAGCTCGAGGTCACTCCGGAAGCCAAGGCACTCATTGCTGCGGAGGGGTATGACCCGGTCTACGGTGCTCGCCCGCTCAAGCGGGTGATCCAGCGGCGGCTGCAGAATCCCATCGCCCTGGAACTACTGGAGGGCAACTTCCAGGACGGCGACACCATCCGGGTCGAGCGCCACGGCGACGAGCTGAGGTTCGAACGAGTAGACCGGGGCGCACCGGAGCCCGAAATGGTCAGTGCGTAGAGGCACGCCTTCGCCCAGTGACCTCACTGGGATGCAGGCAGCGCTGCGGCTGGCGCGGGCGGGTTCGGTCCGGGAAGAAGTCCCCGTGGGGGCCGTGGTCATAGCCGACGGTGACCTTCTGGCGGAGGCGCACAACGAGACGGTGCAACGGTGCGATCCCACCGCTCATGCCGAGCTGCTGGCGGTGCAACGAGCCCTCCAGAAGGTGGGCGAAGACCGGCTTTCCTTCGCCACGCTGTATGTGACCCTGGAGCCCTGCGCCCAGTGTGCCGGAGCGATCGTCCTGGCCAAGGTGGGACGGGTGGTGTTCGGAGCCTACGACGCCCGCTGCGGGATGGCTGGCTCGGTATATGACCTGCTGCGGAACCCACGCACCAATCATCGGCCCGAGGTGGTTGGCGGACTCATGGCCGAGGAGTGCGGAGACCTGCTCAAGCGGTTCTTCCTGAGCAGGCGGATGAGCCTGTAAGTCCCCTAGAACCCGTAGTCGAGGTACCAATCCGCCGTGCCACCCCTGAATACAATAGTGCAAAAGTACCTCGTGCTCCGGTACAGGCGGACGCGCCGTGGCGGCATTTGCTCTCGTCCTTCGCGACTCGGAACACAAGGGCGGCGAGCTATGCCATGGTGATGGCTCTGGCGCAGGAGGCTCGCGGCGAGGACGTGGAAGGGTACCATGAGGAGTTCATCAGCATGGTGGAGCGGGCCCGTGAGCTGAGCGCGGGAGGCGAGACGGCATTTGGACCAGCAGTAGAAACCCGTGGCTAGTGAACTCAGACGGTGAACCGGGCGTGAGGTACAGCTCCGTTCACCGTTCACTGTTTACCCTTCACGTTTTATCTTCCCCGTGACCAGGACAGGTGTCCGAGTGGCTGAAGGAGCCGGTCTCGAAAACCGGTATACCCTCACGGGTATCGTGGGTTCGAATCCCACCCTGTCCGCTGTAGCTTCCTCCCAGTCGTCCCCTGACAGCTACCTCCTTCATCTCTGGGATATGAGCTACCTCGACGACCATCTCCTGACCGGCGAGCAGATCGTCTACCGGGCCCGGCTCCACTGGATCATCTTCGCCGCCTCGATCATCATGGCCGTGCTCGGCGTCCTGGTTGCCATCATCCTGCAGACCCTCCAGCACGACTACTGGTATCTCGGCGTGGCGTTTGTCGGGATCGGTCTCCTCTTGGCGATGGGACCCGCCATCCGCTACGTCAGCTCGGAGTTTGCCGTCACCGACAAGCGGGTGCTGGCCAAGCACGGCTTCATCGAGCGGGAGTCGATCGAGACGCTGCTGACCAAGATCGAGGCCATCAGCGTCGATCAGGGGATCGTCGGGCGAGTGTTCGGCTACGGTACGATCACGATCACCGGCACCGGTGGCACCGAGGAATCGTTCCCCCGGATCTCCCAACCCCTGGAATTTCGCCGCCAGATCCAGAGCCAGGTGGTGGCGCTCGAAGAACGACGCGGTCCCCCAGTGGCAGCACAGGGGAATCAGGAGCCGACCGCCGGGCGGGTCGAGCGCGAATGTCCGTATTGCGCCGAGCGGATCCTGGCACGCGCGCGGGTCTGCAAGCACTGTGGGCGGGACGTGGTGCCCGTGTCAGGGTGATCGGCGATCACCTCGTCGGGTGCATCCTGGGCCAGGCGCTCGGCGACGCTCTCGGTTTCGTGGTCGAGGCCCAGCCGCCGGAGGTCGCCCGCGCCTATGTGGATGATTGGCTCCGCGCCGGCCGGGCCCCCGAGCGATCCCACCCGCAGTACCCCTTCGGGCAGTACAGCGACGATACTCAGCTCGCCCGCGAGCTCCTGCGCAGCTTCGAGGACCAGAAGGGCTGGGATCCAGCCGCGTTCGCCGGTCGCCTGGCGGAGCTGTTCCGGGAGAAGCGCGACGTGGGTGCAGGGCGAGGGACCCGGTCCGCGGCACTCCGGCTACTCATGGGCGTTCCCTGGAACGAGGCCGGCACCCCGGCGCCCTATGCGGGAAATGGGAGCGCGATGCGGTGCCCTCCGCTCGGGCTTCTTCTCCCCGATTGCGCTGCGGTCTGCCTCGCGGCTCGGCAGCAGAGCCGGATTACCCACCTTGATCCCCGCTGCGCCGCCGGCGCGGGAGCCGTTGCCTCGGCGGTCTTCTTTGCCGGACAAATCCAGCATATGGGTGGCGACCGATTCCTCAACGAGATCGCCGACTGCGCCGCGTTGGACGACAAATCGGTGGCCGAGGCCATTCGGGGACTGGTCGAATGGAGATCGCTCAGCCCGGACGAGGCCGCGCGACACGTCCACGAGAGCGGCCTGGATCCCGCCCATCCCCGGTGGCAAGGAATCTCCGCCTTCGTCACGCCCAGCGTGCTCTGGAGCCTGTACGCCTTTGTTCGGTCGCCCGACGATTACTGGGAGACCATCTGCACCGCCATCGCGGTGGGCGGTGACACCGACACCATGGCGGCGATCGCCGGGGCGATCAGCGGCGCCCGGCTCGGAGTGGCGGCGCTGCCGGCAGGGTTGCTCGGCTACCTGACGGACCAGGGGGAGTGGGGAGCCGACGCCCTGGCCGAGCTGGCGGCGGCCTGTGCGGCGATCGTAAAGGCAGGGAAGCGAGGGAAGTGAGCGGCCCGGCTCGAGCCGTATTATTCTTGCGAGAACCCAGCGTCGAGGCCCCCATGCCGCACGGCAAGATCTATCCCGATGTCACCCAGACGGTCGGCAATACTCCACTGATCCGACTGAACCGCATGGCCGCCGGTCTTCCCGGCAAGATTGCGGTCAAGCATGAGGGCTACAATCCCTACGACTCGGTCAAGGACCGCATCGGCGCGTCTATGATCGATGATGCGGTGGAGAAGGGACGCCTGCGGCCGGGCATGATCATCGTGGAGCCCACCAGCGGAAACACCGGCATCGGCCTGGCCTATGTGGCCGCGGTTCGAGGGTACCGCTGCATCTTCACCATGCCGGAAACCATGACCATCGAGCGCCGCAACATGCTGCGGGCACTCGGGGCCAAGGTGGTGCTGACCGAGGGCCCCAAGGGAATGAAGGGAGCCATCGCCCGAGCTGAGGAGATTCTGAATCGGCTCGGCGCCCGGGCCTGGATGCCGCGCCAGTTCGACAATCCCGCCAATCCCGCCATCCATTACAAGACCACCGGACCCGAGATTTGGGCGGACACCGGCGGAGCCGTGGACATCTTCGTCTCCGGCGTCGGAACCGGAGGCACCATCACCGGTGCCGGCCGCTACCTCCGGGAGAAGAAACCCAACATCCGCATCGTTGCGGTGGAGCCGAATGAAAGTCCGGTGCTTTCCGGGGGCCAGCCATCGCCCCACCGGCAGCAGGGCATCGGCGCCGGGTTCATCCCCGGGCTGTTGGATACCAAGATCTATGATGAAGTGATCCGGGTGACCAACGAGGACGCCATCGCCACCACTCGCCGCCTGGCGCGAGAGGAGGCCATCTTCGCCGGGATCTCCAGCGGGTCCATCACCTGGGCCGCGCTTCAGGTCGCCGGCCGGCCGGAAAATGCCGGCAAGCTCATTGTCTCCATCGTGTGCGACTTCGGCGAGCGGTACCTTTCGAACCCGGTGTACGCCGAGCTGCTCGATCCCGACATGTCCGATGTCGAGGATGCGATCGCGACACCGGCCGGCGTGGCCTGAAGCATTCCTGAGCCTTTCTCTCCTCTCTTCCGCACGAGGCGCAAGCACCCGTGACCACCCCTGCGCGTTCCCTGAACGGCGGTATGACCCAGGCAGACCGGATCGACGCCATCTTCGGCAGCGACATCTTCTCCCGCAGCATGATGCGGCAGCGACTTCCCAAGGAGGTGTACCGCAGCCTGCTCCGCACCATCGATCGGGGGGAGCCGCTGGATCCGGCCGTAGCGGACGTGGTGGCCGCGTCGATGAAGGATTGGGCCATCGAGAATGGGGCGACCCACTACACCCACTGGTTTCAGCCGCTCACCGGACTGACCGCCGAAAAACACGACTCCTTGGCGGCCCCGGATGGCGCCGGTGGGGTGGTCTTCAACTTCTCCGGCTCAGAGCTAGTGCAGGGTGAGCCCGATGCGTCGAGCTTTCCCTCGGGTGGACTCAGGGCAACGTTCGAGGCCCGCGGCTACACCGCATGGGACGCCACCAGTCCTGCCTTCCTCATGCGGGGGGACAACAACGTCACCCTGTGCATTCCCACCGCCTTCGTCTCCTGGACCGGCGAGGCACTGGACACCAAGATCCCACTGCTGCGCTCGGTGGACGCCCTCTCGAAGCAGGCGCTGCGAATTCTGCGGATCTTCGGCACCGATCAGGGCGTATCCCGGATCGTCACCACGGTGGGACCGGAGCAGGAGTACTTCCTGGTGGACCGCGAGCTGTTCTACCGGCGGCCCGACCTGCTCACCTGCGAGCGCACCCTCTTCGGCGCCAAGCCGCCCAAGGGGCAGCAGCTGGAGGATCACTACTTCGGGACCATCCCGCCTCGGGTGCTTGCTTTCATGGCCGAGGCGGAGCGGGAGTTGTACCGGCTGGGCGTGCCGGTCAAGACCCGGCACAACGAGGTGGCTCCTGGCCAATACGAGATCGCTCCGTTGTTCGAGGCGAGTCACATTGCCAGCGACCACCAGATGCTGTTGATGGAGACGCTGAAGCGGGTGGCCCCGCGGTACGGGCTGCAGGCGTTGCTGCACGAGAAGCCGTTCGCCGGGGTCAACGGGTCGGGCAAGCACAACAACTGGTCCATGTCCACCGACACCGGCGTGAACCTGCTGGATCCCCAGGACGAGACCCACTCCAACATGCAGTTCCTGGTCTTCCTCTGCGCCACCATCAGGGCGGTGGACGTGCATGCCGATCTCCTGCGGGCTTCCATCGCTTCCGCGGCCAACGATCACCGGCTCGGTGCCAATGAGGCGCCTCCCGCGATCATTTCCATATTTCTGGGGCAGATGCTGCTGGACATCCTGGAGCAGATCGAGGGCGGAGGGGCCAAACGCACCATCAAAGGCGGCGTGCTGGACCTCGGCGCCAAGACTCTGCCCATGCTGCCTCGCCACTCGGGTGACCGGAACCGCACCTCTCCCTTTGCCTTTACCGGAAACAAGTTCGAGTTTCGAGCGGTGGGATCCAGCGCCAGCATCGCCTGGCCCAACACGGTGCTGAACACCATCGTGGCCGAGTCGCTGGACTACGTGGCGGGAGAGCTGGAGAGCGCCCTGGGGGCCAAACCGACGGAAGCCAAGCTGCAGTCGGCTGTGGTCTCAGTGCTGAAGCAGCTGATTCATCAGCACAAGCGGGTGATCTTCGATGGCGACAACTACTCCGAGGAGTGGCACGCCGAAGCGGAACGGCGAGGATTGCCCAATCTCAAGGACTCGGTGGCTGCATTCGGAGTTTTGCGAGACAAGAAGAACGCTGAGTTGTTCAAGAAATACGGTGTGCTCACTCAGCCCGAGCTCGACTCCCGGACCCACATCGCCATCGAGAAGTACATCAAGCAGCTTGGCATCGAGGCCGAGACCATGGTGTCGATGGCGAAGAGTCAGATCCTGCCTGCCGCACTACGGCATCAGCAGCGGACGGCGGAGGCGGTGGCGGCAACCAAGGCGGCCGGAGTCGAATGCGCCGATACCGTCACAGCCCTGCGAAGCTTCGTGGATCTGGTCAGCCAGCTGCGGAAAGCCACGGCGGCGGTGGAGCAGGCCGCGGCTCATCATGAGGCCGATCCGATGAAGCACGCCACCCAGATCAGCAGGGAGCTGAAGCCCGCCATGGCCGAGCTCAGGACTGTGGTCGACAACCTGGAGACTCTCGTGGCCGCGGATCTATGGCCGTTGCCGACGTATAGGGATCTTCTGTTTTTGAAGTGAGGCGTGGTCGCCGTTGGCGGCCAACAGCCTTCTTTACAACGGCCAGCCGACGGATCGCTTTTTAAGAAGGAGGAACAGCTCGGAGGGCAGGGTCGCGGGGGTCAACGTCCCGGCCATGGCTTGAAAGGTTTCGCATTCTGCGGGGGAGGCATCCGGATCGAAACACACTGCGAGCGCTTCTACCAAGGGAGGCCGATCGGGCCGGTGTAGCGCGTCCAGCCAGGGGTGGACTTGAGTGGCCTGCCTGCACGCCAATCGGACCCTTACCGCCCCGTCCAACCAGCACGGACCCTCCGCCAGGCTCGCGAGCAGCGGCTGGCTCAAGAGGAGGCTCTCCCCAGCGGGAGTCACCGCCCCGAACCGCAATTTGCCTCGCTCGTTCCGCCGGTGCAGGACAACTCCCCAGGCGAACGCCGGCCGTTCCTGGCGATACCATTCGAGCACTCTGACGAGCTGCTCTCGTAACGCGTCGACTACCAGTGGAGATGGCATGGTTCCGACCAGCAGAAAGGGTTGCAGCACTGGCCCGAGGGCGGCCGGTCGGTCTCTATGTATGCAGAATGTGGGCCAAACTGGTGCCTGATTTCCTCCCCTGGCGCGGCTCGGGAGCAATGGCGACATTCCGCGGTTCCCCATGACCAGCCATCGGTATCCCGAGTCCCACGTCTTCTATAGGAAGCTGACCCGTCACTACCCTCGCATCGTTCGAGGTGACGGCTGCTATCTGTATGACGATCAAGGACGTCGCTTCCTGGACGGGAGCGGCGGCGCCTACGTGGTGAACGTCGGCCACGGGGTGAGCGAGATCGCGGACGCAATGGCGTGCCAGGCTGGCACCCTGGCCTATGTGACCGGTACGGCATTCACCCACGACGCAGTAGAGGAGCTCGCGGCCGAGATCGCCCGGCTCTCACCCGGGGACCTCGAGCTGGTCTACCCGCTAGCTAGCGGTTCCGAGGCGGTCGAGGCCGGACTGAAGCTGGCGCGGCAGTATTGGGTAGAGTCCGGACGACCCCAAAAGCACAAGGTGCTCGCCTTCGCTCCCTCCTATCACGGCAACACGCTTCTCGCGCTCTCGGCCTCGTCCCGGGAACACTACAAGGCGCAATACCGCGAGTGGCTGGTCCAAATCGTCCGGGTGTCGGCGCCGTATCCGTATCGCTGTGAATGTCACGGGCAGCCGCCCCTTTGTCCGGCGTGCAATGGCCAGGCGATCGAAGTGGCCATCCTGAGGGAGGGCGCGGAGACCATTGCGGCTCTCATCGCCGAGCCGGTGGGCGGCTCCTCCACCGGGGCGTCGGTTCCACCTTCCGAATACTGGCCGCTGGTTCGGGCTATCTGCGACCGGCACCAGATTCTGCTGGTCGCCGACGAGGTACTCACCGGAGCGGGCAGGACGGGAACCTGGTCAGCGCTGGAGCCGTACGGGGTGGTGCCGGACATCATGATCCTGGGAAAGGGGATCGCGGGTGGCTACGCCCCGCTCTCTGCGGTGGTAGCTCCCCGCCGGATCGTTGATGCGCTGGCTCGCGGCTCGGGGAGCTTCCTTCATGCCCAGACCTTCTCCCACCATGCGACGCTGTGCGCTGCCGGGGTCGCCACCATCAAGTATCTCAGACGGCATGGCCTGATCGAGCGCAGTGCCGCCATGGGTCCGGTGCTGCATGGGCGGTTGCAAGAGTTACGGGAGTTGCCCTCGGTTGGGGATGTGCGGGGCAGAGGGTTATTGGCCGGGATCGAGTTCGTGGAAGACAGGTTGTCGCGCAGGACGTTCCCCTCGGCTGCCCGCTTTGCGGAGTCGGTCGCGGCCCATGCGCTGGAGCTGGGACTGGTGGTGTGGGCCAACGCTGGCCAACTCGATGACGGGACCGGGGACCTCGTTATGCTAGCGCCGCCGTTCGTGATCGACGAGGAGCAGATCGGCGAGATGGTAACGCTGCTCCGTCAAGCGGTAGAGCGGGCCGCGGCACAAATGGAGACACGGAGATGACGACGGCGGCCAAAATCACCTACACCTCCACTAGCGGCGACCTGGAGGAGTTTCACCACCGGTTCGATACCGCGCTCGACCGGGTCCGACAGGACGCCGGGCGGTTACACCCGTTCTACATCGACGGCAAACCGGTGGAGACCAGGGAAGATCCTCTGCTCGACCATTCTCCGATCGACACCAGCTTCCTGCTGGGACGATTCGCCGCCGCCCGCGCCGAACACGTCGATGCCGCGGTGGCCTCCGCGCGCCGAGCCCAGCTGGCGTGGGCCCGGCTTCCCTGGCAGGAGCGAGTCGCCGTCCTCCGCCGTGCCGCCGGGATCATCCGGGAACGCAAGTACGAGCTCGCCGCGCTGATGAGCCTGGAGGTCGGCAAGAGCCGGCTGGAGGCCATGGGAGACGCGGAGGAGTCCGCCGACTTGATCGATTACTACTGTGGGCAGGTTGAGGACGCCGATGGTTTCATTCGTCCGATGGCGCGGATCACTCCGGTGGAGCGGAACACCGATGTCCTTCGGCCCTACGGCGTCTTCGTCTGCATCGCGCCGTTCAATTTTCCTCTGGCTCTGTCGGCCGGCATGTCGTCGGCCGCGCTGGTGGCGGGGAACGCGGTGGTTTACAAGCCGGCCGAGGACACCGCCTGGACCGGGCTTAAGCTGTACGAGGTGTACCGGGACGCCGGGTTACCGGCCGGCGTCTTCAACCTTCTCTTCGGCCGGCGGGAGGAGATCGGCGACCCGCTGTGGCAGCATCCTGGCGTAGACGGCGTAGTGTTTACCGGGTCGAAGCAGGTCGGTATGCGAATTCACGCCGGCCTCAGCAGCCGCTGGATCAAGCCCTGCTTGCTGGAGCTGGGGGGAAAAAATGCCACCGTGGTGCTGGCGAGCGCCGATCTCGATGCCGCCGCTGAGGGGGTCATGCGCTCGGGGTTCAGCCTGCAGAATCAGAAGTGCAGCGCCACCTCGCGAGTGTACGTGCAGCGAGAGGTACTGACCCCGTTTCTGGACCGGCTGGTCGAGAAGACCCGTGCCATCCGCATGGGCGATCCCTCCGAGCGAGACGTATTCTTCGGTCCGGTCATCAATGAGCGGGCGGTAGGGCGCTACGAGCGAGCGGTGGCGCAGGCTCGGAAGGAAGGGACGCTGTTGCTCGGCGGCGAACGCCTGAGCGGCGGTATCTTCGACCGGGGCCATTTCGTGGCGCCGACCATCGCCCGGCTGCCGTTGGAAAGCACGCTTTTCCAAGAGGAGCTCTTCGTCCCCTTCGTCGCCGTCGGTGAGGTGGGGAGTCTGGATCAGGCTATCGCCGAAACCAACCGGGTCGACTACGGTCTCACGGCGGGTATCTTCTCCGGCAACCCGGCGGAGGTGGCCCGCTTCTTCGACGAAGTCCAGGCGGGGGTATGCTACGCCAACAAGCGCACCGGCGCGACGACCGGTGCCTGGCCCGGTGCGCAGCCATTCTGTGGCTGGAAAGGCTCGGGCTCCACGGGCAAGGGCGGCTGCGGGCCCTATTACGTCGCCCAGTTCATGCGAGAGCAGAGTCGCACCGTAATCGACGGATGAGGAAGTAACCATGACCGAACGGGATTATCCCAGAATCGTGGTTCCTCCCCCCGGCCCCAAGGCGCAGCAGGTCGTCGCGCGGGACGCGGAGTGGACCTCGACCTGCTACATCAAAGAGTATCCGCTGGTGGTGTCTCGGGGCCGCGGCGTCATGGTCGAGGACGTGGACGGCAATCGCTATCTCGATTTCATGGCGGGCATCGCGGTGTCGTCCACCGGCTACGGCCATCCGAAAGTCGTGGCGGCGGTAAAGGACGCGGCGGACCGTTTCCTCCACATCTGCGGCTCGGACTTCTACTACGAGGGCATGGCCGCGCTCTGCGAGCGGCTGGCCAAGCTGGCCCCTGGCACCTCGAAGAAGCGGGTGTTCCTCACCAACTCCGGCACCGAGGCGGTCGAAGCGGCCATCAAGCTGGCGCGTCACGCCACCCGGAGAACCGCCATCATCGCGTTTCGCGGCGCGTTTCACGGCCGGACCACCGGTGCAGTGAGCCTCACCTCCAGCAAGGCTCGCCAGCATGCTGGCTTCGGCCCGCTCTTGCCCGACGTGCACCATGTCCCCTACGCCTACCGCTATCGCTGTCAATTCTGTGCCGAGGAGCCGGCCTGTACCCTCGGGTGCATCGGAGTCATTGAGCAGGACTTGTTCGCCCGGCACCTCGATCCCCGGGATGTGGCGGCGATCTTCATCGAGCCGATTCAGGGTGAGGGTGGCTACATCGTTCCGCCGCCAGGCTATTTGCCGGCGCTCCGGGCGCTCTGCGATCGCTACGGCATCCTGCTGGTCGCCGATGAAGTCCAATGCGGCGTGGGTCGCACCGGCAAGATGTTCGCCTGCGAGCACGAGGGCGTGGAGCCCGACATCCTGCTCACCGCCAAGGGGCTCGGCTCCGGCATGCCCATCGGTGCCATGGTGGCCAAGGAATCGATCACCACTTGGGAGAGCGGCGCGCACGGCTCGACCTTCGGCGGCAACCCGGTGTGCTGCGCCGCGGCGCTCACGACGCTGGACCTGGTCGAGAACGGACTCATGGCCAACGCCGCCAAGATGGGCGAGCGGCTCCTGGCCAGTGCCTGCGTGCTGATGAACAAGCACCGCAATATCGGCGACGTGCGGGGCCGGGGGCTCATGGTGGGCATGGAGTTCGTCAAGGATCGAGCGACCCGGGAGCCCCATCCCGATCTGGTGCAGCAACTGGTGCAGCGTTCCTTCCGCGAGGGACTGTTGCTGCTCGGCGCCGGGAAGAGCTCGCTCCGGCTGGCGCCCCCGCTGATCATCGACGAGCACGATCTCGACACCGCCATGGGCATGATTGACACCTGCCTCGGCGAGCTCGCTTGAGCGATCGCTCCAAGGTCGTCAGCATGGCGGAGGCGGTGGCCGCGCATGTCCGTGATGGTGACACCGTGGTCATCGAGGGGTTCACCCACCTGATCTGCTTTGCGGCGGGCCACGAGATCATTCGGCAACGCCGCCGGGACTTGACACTCTGCCGGCTGACGCCTGACCTCATTTACGACCAGATGATCGCCGCCGGTTGCGCCCGAAAGCTGGTGTTCTCCTGGGCGGGCAACCCGGGAGCGGGCTCGCTGCACGCTTTCCGCCGAGCTGTGGAAGGGAAGGCTGCGACGCTGGAGCTGGAGGAATACTCCCACTTCGGCATGGTGGCGCGGCTCAGCGCCGGGGCGGCGCGGCTTCCGTTCTGGCCGCTCCGGAACTACATGGGGACCGATCTGCCGGAGGTGAACCGGCAGATACGGGGGGTGACCTGTCCCTACACTGGCGAGGTCCTCGCCACCGTGCCCGCGCTCAACCCCGACGTGACCGTGGTTCACGCCCAACGGGCCGACCAGGAGGGCAACGCCCAGATCTGGGGCCTGCTCGGTGTCCAAAAGGAAGCGGCGTTTGCGTCGCGCCGGGTGATCGTTGTCGTGGAAGAGCTGGTGGACGAATCCGTCATCCGGGCCGACCCCAACCGAACGGCCATTCCTGGCCTGATCGTGGATGCCGTGGTGGTGGAGCCATGGGGTGCTCATCCGTCATACGCCCAGGGCTACTACGACCGGGACAATGAGTTTTACATCGGGTGGGAGAAAATCTCGCGCGACCCGGCGCTACTTCGGGGATATCTCGACCAGTACGTCTACGGGCTCGCGGATCGGGCGGAGTACGTCGAGAAGTGCGGAAACCTCGAGCGGCTTCGCGCGGCAGAGCGGGTGTGCGCCGGCGTGAATTACGGATTCTGAGCACGTACACCCCCGCCGAAATGATGACCGCTGTCGCCGCGCGGGAGCTGCGTGACGGCGAGGTCGTGTTCGTCGGGATCGGCCTGCCCAATCTCGCGTGCAACCTGGCGCGGGCTACCCACGCGCCCAACCTGGTGCTGATCTATGAATCGGGAGCGGTGGGAGCGGTGCCCGAACGGCTGCCGGTCTCCATTGGTGACCCAGCGCTGGTGACCGGCTCGCTCATGGTCTGCAGCATGGCCGACGTATTTCAGTCGCTTCTGCAGAACGGTCGGAT
This sequence comes from Gemmatimonadales bacterium, assembly GCA_035997125.1. Taxonomy (GTDB): domain Bacteria; phylum Gemmatimonadota; class Gemmatimonadetes; order Gemmatimonadales; family GWC2-71-9; genus CAVVWJ01. Next base: position 12,367 of record DASYIX010000098.1, on the reverse strand, counting down.
CGAGGTCGGCTTCCTCGGCAGTGCCCAGATCGACCGGTTCGGCAACATCAACACTACGGTCGTAGGATCATACCAGCATCCAGCGGTTCGCCTCCCCGGCAGCGGCGGGGCGGCGGAGATTGCCATCCATGCGCGCCGGACGGTGGTGATCAGCCGACTGGATCGGCGAGCGTTTCCCGAGGCGGTCGACTTCATCACCAGTCCCGGTCATCAGGCCAAGGGCCGGAGTCGTCGAGAGCATGGCATGCCGGGCGCCGGTCCCACCAAGGTGGTAACCGACAAGGCGATTCTGGAGGCGAACGGGGAGAGTGGCGAGTTGGAGCTGGCGGCGCTCTATCCTGGAGTGGAGGCCACGGAGGTCGCAGCGGGGATAGGCTGGCGGCTTCGTATCCGCGACCGGCTTAGCCGGATCGAGCCACCGACCGCCCGGGAGCTGCACCTCCTGCGCGAGGTGCTCGACCCCCAGCAGTTGTATCTCAAGAAATGACCAGGAGCGTATGAGCACCGTTTCTGCGCCAGCGGCCCCCGTCTCGCAGCACGTGGATCTGCCCCGCGTCCTCACCCTGCGCGACCTGGTGCTGTTCAACATCGTCGCCGTCCTCAGTCTCCGCTGGACTGCGACCGCCGCGGCCGCAGGACCCAGCTCGCTCTCGATGTGGGTCCTGGCGGCGCTGTTCTTCTTCATCCCTCAGGGTGTTGCGGTGAGCTACCTCTCCGCTCGCTTCCCCCAGGAAGGCGGCATCTACTTCTGGAGCAAGCGCGCCTTCGGCGAAGGTCATGGCTTTCTCTGCGGCTGGTGCTACTGGGTCAACAACATCTTGTACTACCCCAACCTGCTCATGTCCACCGCGGTGATCGCCACCTTTGCCATCGGGCGAGGCGAAACCGACTTGATGGACAACTGGACCTATATCTTCGCCGCCACGCTCACCGCGCTCTGGCTGGCGGTTTGGCTGAACGTGGTCGGGCTGAAGACGGGACGGTGGCTGCAGAACGTCGGCGCCATCGGCACCTATCTCCCGGGCGCGGTGCTGGTCGGCTTCGGATTGCACGCGATGCTCACCCACCCTGCGGCTACCCCGATCACGCTGCACAGCATCACCCCTCGCTTCGGCGACATGTCCCAGCTCAACCTCTGGGCCTCGATCGCGTTTGCCTACGCGGGCTTGGAGCTCTGCGCTGTGATGGGTGACGAGATCAAGAACCCGAAACGAACGTTGCCCCGCTCGATCTACATTGCCGCCCCGTTCATCGCCTTCCTCTACATCGCCGGCACGGTGTCATTGCTGTGGCTGGTGCCGAGCTCCGACGTCCACGTCGTGTCGGGCTTCTTTCAGGCGATCTCGATAGGTGCCCGGGACGTGGGCGGGATCGGCTGGATCATACCGGCCGCGGCGGCCGTCTATGTGATCGGGAACATCGGCGGAATTGGGGCCTGGCTTACCGGACCAGCGCGGGTGGCTTTCGTCATTGGGCTCGATCGCTACTTCCCCCCCGCCTTCGGACGGATCCATCCCCGCTGGAAAACACCCTACGTCGCCATTCTGACGCAGGCGGTACTGGCCACCATCTTTCTCATGCTGTCGGTGCTGGGGAAGGGGACCACGGTCGAGAAGGCCTATCTCATCATTCTCGACACGATGTTGCTGATCTACTTCGTTCCTTACATCTACCTCTTTATCTGCTACCTGATGGTGCGGCTGAAGGACCCCGAGGGGCGAGGAGGCAAAACCGCCACCTGGATCGTTGGCCTCAGCGGGCTGCTGCTCACCCTGGGGGCCATGCTGGTCGCCACCATTCCGCCGAGCGACACGGCGGATCCGTGGCTCTTCCGGCTGAAGGTCATCGGCGGCGCCGGCCTGTTTGTTTTCCTCGGCGGGGTGATTTACTGGCGCGGGCGGCGGTCAAGTCCCTGACCCTGCGGGTAACCTCCAACCCACGGCGCGCCAGCTCGGCCAGGTACCGTTCCGGATCGACCGAGAGCTCCCGGACCGCCACACCGGGAGCAATCTCCCCGCTCGCCATCATCGCGGCCACGATGGCCGCGTCGAAGCCGGTGCACCGTTGCATGGCGGTCAGTCCGGTCTTGGGATCGTGGTGGACCAGCGCATCCACCTCGGCGCGGACCGGTCGCCGCTTGGCTCGGCCGGTGCAGTGGACCCGGACCACGACCACATCCTGAATCGGGGAGTCGCCCATCAGAAGCGGCTCGAGCAGGGTCTCCGTCATCCGGCGAGGAGACACGACGCAGCCATCGACCGTGAGCGGCTTCTCCGAGAAGAAGCCCAGTCTCTTTAGCGTTCGAATGACGTCGAGGTGGCCGGGATAGCGCACAATCCGGCTGGTGAATTGCCGGAGCTTGCCCCGGTAGGTCCAGGGGAACGTCGAGCCGGTGCCGGAGGCACAGAATGCCTCCAGCCGGCCCAGCGGCCGGGGGAAGTCGACGGTCTGGACTTCGGAGAGGCTCTCGAGTGCCACGACCTTTCCGTCGCGCAGATTGTAGCAAGGCCCGTCATACTGGTTGGTCAGCCCCTGTACGGCAAAGGTGAGCCGGTAGAAGAGCGGCGGCGAGGGGTCCAGCGGCAGGCCGCCATTCCAGACCTCGAGATTCTCCGGTGACGGAACCATGCTGAGGGCAAGCGCCATCAGCGAGGTGGTCATCCCCGGCGCCTGGCCGCAATCGGGCACCACCGACACCCTCGCGCGGCGGGCCGAGTCGTTCAGCTCCAGCTGCGCGGTGGTCGTGTCCGGGTGACCTCCGAGGTCGCAAAGATGGCAGCGGGCCTGAATGGCGTAACGGGTGATGTCGAGGTTGTAGCGGTAGGGAAGCGCGCTGATGGCTGCGTCGGTATTTCGGAGCAGAGCCAACACCGAGTCGGCGTTGCCGCCGTTGACCGGCTTTGGAGTGACCTGAACCGGATGATCCGAGGGCAGTCGGCTCGAAACCCAGCTCACCGCCTGACGGGCTCGCTCGTCGGAGGCGTCGGCGAGCACGATCTCGCGCGCATCACCTCTGAGCGCAAGATCGTAAGCGGCCGCGGTGCCTTGACGCCCGCTTCCCAGAATGACGTAGCGATACCGGGTCATACCCTCTCCTATGCGGGCCGCCCATGAGTTTCGTCAAGCTCACCTGTGCTGCGCTGGGCCTGCTTGCCCTGGCCCCATCGCTGGCGGCGCAACGCCAGCCAGTGCTGCCACAGATCAAGGTTCCCCACAGCTATTACTACCGCGAGATGTACCTGCCCCAGGTCACCAGTGGGCCGAGCGCTGTTACCTGGTCGCCGGATGGGCGGGAGCTGATCTACTCGATGCAGGGCTCGCTCTGGCGTCAGCCGGTGGGGAGCAAGGTAACCCGTCAGGTCACGTCTGGGCCCGGCTACGATTACCAACCCGACTGGTCCCCGGATGGCCGGACGATCGTCTATTCATCGTACCACGACGACCAGATCGAGCTCCGGGTTCTTGATCTCTCCACCGGACAGAGTCGCTCCCTGCTGGCAGACGGCGGGGTCAACGTGGAGCCTCGGTGGTCGCCCGACGGGCGCCGGATTGCTTACGTGTCCACCGCCTACCAGGGACGCTGGCACATCTTCATCGCTCAAGTGAGCGATGGAAGCCTGGGGTCGTCTCAGCGGATCACTGAAGATCGGGAGAGCGGGCTTCCCCGATACTACTACGGCACCCACGATCAGTATCTCTCGCCGACATGGTCCTCCGACGGGCAGGATCTGATCTTCATCTCCAACCGGGGCCACATCTGGGGCTCCGGCGGGTTCTGGCGGGTGCCGGCGCGGCCCAATGCGGAGCCGCAAGAGCTCCGGTTCGAGGAAACTACCTGGAAGGCCCGGCCGGACTGGAGCCGCGACGGCAAGCGAGTGGTCTACAGCTCCTACCTCGGCCGCCAGTGGCACCAGCTCTGGCTGATGACGGCCAACGGGGGGGATCCCTTTCAGCTCACCTATGGTGAGGGCGATGCGACCGCGCCGCGCTGGTCGCCTGAGGGCAGGCGGATCGCCTATATCACGAATGACCGGGGGAACACCGGCCTCAGCGTTGTGGACGTGCCCGGCGGCAGGATCGAGCGGGTCGTTATTGACCGGCGAATCTATCTGGAGCCCGTGGGCCGGCTTCAGTTGGTTGTCACCGACCGCGCTGGCCGGCTCAGTCCTGCGCGGATCTCGATCACTGGACCCGACGGCCGAAGCTATGCCCCTGACAATGCCTGGCGCCACGCCGACGACGGCTACGACCGTTCGGTTCGTCGCTTCGAGTACGGCTACTTCCATACATCGGGCGTAGCGACGGTTACGGTTCCTGCCGGCGCCATTAGCCTGGAGATCTCGCACGGTCCCGAGTATCGAGTCGTCCGACGGACCCTGAACGTCGTCCCCAACTCCACCCGGGGAGTGCGGGTGGCGCTCGAACGGCTTGCCGATCTCCCAGCGGCCGGATGGTACAGCGGCGACCTCCACGTGCACATGAACTACGGCGGCGCGTACCGCAACACGCCGCGTCGTCTGGCGGCGCAGGCCCGGGCCGAGGATCTGCATCTGGTGGAGAACCTGATTGTCAACAAGGAAGGCAGGATTCCCGACCTGCAGTATTTCACCGGGCATCCTGATCCGGTGTCCACGCCCGGCACCGTCATCGTGCACGATCAGGAGTATCATACCAGCTACTGGGGGCACGCCGGTTTGCTGGGTCTCCGGCACAACATCGTGCTACCCGGCTATTCCGGGTACGTGAACACCGCGGCGGCCAGCCTCTATCCCACCAACGCCGCGGTGATGGACCTGGCTCACGCTCAGGGTGGGGTGACCGGTTACGTTCACCCCTTCGACGGCTATCCCGAGCCAAGCGATACCACCAAGCCCCTCACCAACGAGTTGCCAGTGGACGTGGCGCTGGGCAAGGTTGACTACTATGAGGCTCTGGGCTTCGTGGACGACTACATGGCCACCGCCAGGGTCTGGTATCAACTGCTGAATTGTGGTTTCCGACTTCCCGCGGGCGCCGGTACCGATGCCATGGCCAACTTCGCTTCGCTCCGGGGACCCGTGGGAATGAACCGGGTGTTCGTGAAGAGCGGCGCACCGCTGGAGCACCGCCGGTGGCTGGCGGCACTGAAGGTCGGCCGGAGCTTTGCCACCAACGGCCCACTGCTGAGCTTAACGCTGAATGGCAGGGAGCTGGGAGACCAGTTGAAGCTTCCCGTCGGCGGTGGAGAGCTGACCGCCCGAGTGAGCCTGCGATCGATAGTTCCGGTCGATCACCTGGAGATCGTGGGGAATGGCAAGGTGGTGGCGGAGATTCCGCTGGGAGGAAATCGAACGACCCTGTCCACCATGCTCAAGATCCCGGTGCAGGGGAGCGGCTGGTATCTCCTTCGCGCCCGGGGGGATCGTCCGGCGTACCCGATTCTGGACGTCTATCCCTACGCCACCACCAGCCCGATCTACGTGACTGTCGGTGGGACCAAGGTCCGCTCGCCGGCCGACGCGGAGTACTTCATCGCCTGGATTGACCGGCTGCGGACGGGCGTCGAGGCCAACCGCGACTGGAACAGCGAGGAGGAGAAATCTGAGGTTCTGACCACTCTTCAGCGGGCGAGGGAGGAGTTCACCCAGCTCAGCCGCTAGCCTCGACTATCACCGCGATCCCCTGACCCACACCGATGCACATGGTGGCGAGCCCGTAGCGGCCTCCGGTGCGGCGCAGCGCGTGCACCAGGGTGGTGAGAATTCGCGCCCCGCTGGCGCCGAGAGGGTGGCCGAGCGCGATGGCGCCGCCGTAGATGTTCACCTTTGCGGAATCCAGGCCAAGCTCGCGGATGCAGGCGATGGCCTGAGCCGCGAACGCCTCGTTGAGCTCGACGAGGTCGAGATCGGCAACTGTGAGGCCGGCCCGGTCGAGGGCCTTTCTGGATGCAGGGACCGGACCCAGTCCCATGCAACTGGGGTCCACGCCCGCCACGGCGGTGGCGACGACCCGCGCCAGCGGCTCCAACCGGGAGACGGACATTGCCTGAGAGCTGGCGACGGACAGCGCCGCAGCGCCGTCGTTGATTCCGCTGGAGGTGCCTGCGGTCACGCTGCCGCCCCGGACGAACGCGGGCTCCAGCTTCGTGAGTGCCTCAATGGTGAGGCCCGGGCGGGGCGGCTCATCCCGGTTGACCGTTCTGACCCCATCGCTCCCGTTTATCTCAACCGGCGCCAACTCATCGGCAAACGCGCCGGTGGAGATGGCGGCTGCCGCCTTTCGCTGGCTCCCGAGAGCGAACTCATCCTGTTCCTGCCGGCTGATCCCATACATCTGCGCCACTCGCTCGGCCGTTTCGCCCAGGGAGATGGTCCACTCCGCCGGCATTTGCGGATTCACGAAGCGCCAACCCACCGTCGAGTCCGCGATAGCTGGTGGTGACCGGTCCCAGGGCCGCGCGCTCTTGAGCATGACCTGCGGCGCGCGGGTCATGCTCTCGACCCCGCCGGCGACGAACAGATTCCCCTCGCCTGCTCGGATCGCATGGGTCGCGCTGACCACCGCCTGCAATCCGGAGCCGCAGAGCCGGTTCACGGTCTGGCCGGGGACCTCGACCGGCAGCCCGGCCAGAAGCGCCGCCATTCGGGCAACGTTTCGGTTGTCCTCCCCGGCCTGGTTGGCGCAGCCGAGGATGACGTCGTCTACTCGGTTTGCCGGAATGCGGCCGCGCTCCAGCAGCGACCGTATGGCGGCTGCGGCCAGGTCGTCCGGCCGCACGTCGGCGAGGATGCCTCCGGCCCGGCCGACCGGCGTGCGCACGGCAGCAGTGATGAATGCGTCGCTCACGGCTCAGAACTCACGTTGAAATCCCTCTCGCGGCCCACTAAGTTGCCGCCCGACAACGATTCAGGACAGGTGGCCGAGTGGCTGAAGGCGCACGCCTGGAAAGCGTGTGTACGTCAAAAGCGTACCGAGGGTTCGAATCCCTCCCTGTCCGTGCCAGAACCGGATCCCCCGAGCGGCGTATCTTAACGTTGTTTCTGCCTCTTCCGCCGCTTCCGCCTTCCCACTAGCTTCCCGCCCCGATGCCCTCCCGCAAGCCTCTTCTGGACGAGCGCGCCATCGGTCGCACCCTGGCGCGAATGGCCAGTGAGATCGTCGAGCGAAGCCGGGGCACGGAAGACCTGGTCCTGGTGGGCATTCAGCGCCGCGGGGTCGAGCTGGCCGACCGGCTGAAGCGGCTCATCGACCGATCCGAAGGCTCCAACCTCCCCTGCGGCAAGCTCGACATTACCCTCTATCGCGACGATCTCCAGACCATCGGTCCCCGTCCGGTGGTGGGCGAGACCCGGCTCCCCGACCTCGACGACAAGATCGTGGTCATCGTGGATGACGTGCTCTATACCGGGCGCACAGTGCGCGCAGCCCTCGACGAGTTTGCCGATTTTGGGCGTCCCAAACGGATTCTCCTCTGCGTGCTGATCGATCGCGGCGGACGCGAACTGCCGATTCAGGCGGACGTGGTCGGCACCAAGGTGAGCACCGGTGCGGGCGACCGGGTGGATGTCTTCATCTCCGAGCTCGATGGCCGCGACGCCGTCGAGCTGGTGCGAGGTTGAAGTGAGCGCGCCGAGCCTGGGGAAGGACCTGGTGGGACTCGAGCCGCTGAGCGCCGAACAGATCGAGCTGATCCTCAACACCGCCGAGCCGTTCAAGGAGGTGAGCGAGCGGGCCATCAAGAAGGTGCCGGCTCTCCGGGGCAAGACCATCGTCAATCTCTTCTTCGAGCCCTCCACCCGCACCCGGATCTCGTTCGAGTTCGCTGAGAAGCGGCTCTCCGCCGACACCGTCAACGTGGCTGTCGCCGGCAGCTCGGTGAGCAAGGGGGAGACCCTGGTGGACACCGCCAGGAACCTCGAGGCCATGCGGATCGACATGGTGGTCATCCGCCACGGCTCCTCTGGGGCGGCCCAGTTCCTGGGCCAGCGGATCCGCTCCAACGTGATCAATGCGGGAGACGGAAAGCACGAGCATCCCACTCAGGGTTTGCTCGACATGCTGACTCTGCGGGACCGGTTCCATCGGATCAAAGGACTCAAGGTGGCGATCTGCGGTGACATCCTCCATAGCCGGGTGGCGCGGAGCAACATCTGGGGGCTGACCAAGCTCGGTGCCGAGGTCGGCGTGTGCGGTCCGGCCTCGCTGCTGCCCCGGCACGTGGAAGATCTCGGCGTCACCATCCTGCCCCGGATCGAGGATGCAATTCAGTGGGCCGATGCGCTCAACGTCCTTCGGCTGCAGCTGGAGCGCATGGAAACCGGGTTCCTTCCGTCCCTCCGGGAATACAACCGGGTGTTCGGGGTAACCAGCGAGCGCCTGTCCCGGGCACCTAAGGATCTGGTCATCCTGCACCCCGGGCCGATGAATCGCGGCGTCGAGATCGACAGCGATGTGGCCGACGGGCCTCACAGTGTCATCCTGCCTCAAGTCACGAACGGGGTCGCAGTGCGGATGGCGGTGCTGTATCTCCTCGCAGGAGGATCCCCGGACTGGGCCGGGGGAGGGGACGAGCGGTGAGACCCATTCTGATCCGGGGTGGCCGAGTCATCGATCCGTCGCGGGGAATGGACGGGGTGGCCGATGTGTACCTCGAGGACGGGAAAGTCGCCTCCGTGGGTCGGGACATTGGCTCGCCCGACGAGGCGCTGGTGATCGATGCGGCTGGCAAGATTGTCACCCCCGGATTCATCGATCTCCACGTGCACCTGCGGGAGCCAGGCCAGGAGGACATCGAGACCGTTGCCAGCGGGGCGATGGCGGCGGCCGCCGGTGGGTTCTCCGCGGTGTGCGCCATGCCGAACACCGATCCGGTTACCGACAACCAGGCGGCGATCGGCTTCATCGTGAGCCAGGCCCAGCGGGCGGGGAAGGCCCGAGTGTATCCCCTCGGTGCCATCTCGCTGGGGCAGAAGGGCCAGCAGCTCGCCGAGTTTGGAGAGCTGGTCGGAGCCGGCGCCGTGGCGGTGAGCGACGACGGCAAGCCGGTGGTCTCCAGTCATCTCATGCGCACAGCCCTGGAGTATGCTCGCACCTTCAGTATTCCGGTGGCCGACCACTGCGAGGATCCCACGCTCTCCGCGGGCGGCGCCATGCACGAGGGCATCGTATCCACTCGGCTCGGTCTCAAGGGGATTCCGAGCGCGGCCGAGGAGATCATGGTGGCGCGCGACATTCTGCTGGCCGAGCTGACCGGGGGACATGTACATCTCTGCCACATGTCGACGAGGGGATCGGTAGAGCTGATCCGCCGCGCTAAAGAAAAAGGGATTCGAGCGACGGCCGAAGCCTGCCCCCATCACTTTACCCTCACCCACGAGAGCTGCGAAGGGTACAACACCAACGCCAAGATGAATCCCCCGCTGCGGGAGCCGGAGGATCGCGAGGCGATCCGGCAGGCGCTGCGCGACGGAACCATCGACGCCATCTGCACCGATCATGCGCCCCATCACTACGACGCCAAGGAGCGGGAGTTCGACGATGCCCCCAACGGAATCATCGGTCTGGAGACCGCGCTGGGGCTGGCCATTACCGAGCTGGTGGAGCCGGGGCTGCTCACGCTGTGCGATCTGGTCAACCGCATGAGCACCATGCCGGCCCGGATCTTCAATCTGCCGGGAGGAACCCTGGCGCCCGGTTCTCCGGCGGACGTGGTCATCACCGATCCCAAGGCAGTCTGGACCGTGAACCCGAGCGAGTTCTTCTCCAAGAGCAGGAACACACCCTTTGCCGGCCGCCGGCTTACCGGGCGGGCCGAGGCCACGATCGTCCGGGGCAACGTGGTGTTTCAGCGCTGAGGCTGAGAATTGGGGGAGGTCAATCTGGCCGGAAAGTGCTGGAGCGGGTACCGCTAGAAGCCGACCGAATTTAGATTTACAGCTCAGAGCTAACCATATCTCGCCCCACACGTCGCAATCCGAATTCCCCTGGCGGCAGGTGCTCTTGGCAATAGTGAATCGGCTCACCCAGGACCAGATCGATGCCCTAGAGCGGATGAGAGGAACGTCTTTCATGGCCAAACCGACCTCGGATACTGAACTCAGCATTGAAGAGCTGCTCGAGCAACGCACTCAATATGAAGAGTGGCTGGCCAAGCTCGATTCGTCGGGCGACAAGGCGCCACCCGCCGTTAGGCAGCGGATCCGCGGGGACTACGAGGCTCGGCTGCAGAGCGTCATGGAGCTGCTGCGCGGTCGAGGAGCCTCGATCGCTGAAGAGCTCGAGCGACATCACGCCTCCCAGGCCGAGCTCGACCGGGAACGCCGAGCGGCCGAAGAGGCCCTGGCCGAGGCCGAGGTCCGTCACTCGGTCGGAGAGTACACCCAGGACGAATGGCGTCGGCTGAGCGAAGAGAGTCGTCGAGAGATCGAGCAGCTGCGGACCAAGCTCCGCGGAATCGGCGGGGAGATCACCCACCTTACTCAGGTGCAGGCTCTCATCACCTCACCCCGTGGCGGCGCGGCACCCGCGGTGGCGCAAGCACCAGCACCGGCACCCACTGCCGCGCCGGCACCCCGCGCGGCCCGGCCCGAAGTAATCGAGCAGGCCCCACTGGTGACCCATGTAGACCCGATGGCCGAGCCCGCGTCGGTTCAGTCGCCCAATTTGACGGTCAAGCCGACCGACGTCGAGCCAGCGCCGGCGCCTCCTCCAGACGAGCTGGCCTTCCTCAAGTCGGTCGCCAACGAAGATACCCGGCCGATCGGACGCCGGATTAGCAATCCCGGCATGGCGGCTCAGACTGCCACCAGCGCTCCTCCCCAGACCGCGACCCCCAGCGTGGGGAAAGCCCCAGCAGGTGTTGCCAAGACCCTCAAGTGCGGCGAGTGCGGCACCCTGAACCGGCCCACCGAGTGGTATTGTGAGCGCTGCGGCGCTGAGCTCGCAGGGGTATGACGGCGAGAGGTACGAGGTGAGAGGTTAGCGGGAAGTGCGCTCAATAAGGGCATTTACCGAAACGAGCGGATCTGGTTTGTTAGCCGCATTGCCGAAAAAACACGAGGGGCGCCAGAGATGTTTCCGGCGCCCCCGTTTACTGCCGGCCCAGAAGGCCGGGCTACTTCTTGGCCGCCACCAGCTTGGCCAGGCGGCTCTTGTGCCGAGCGGCGGCATTCTTGTGAATGATGTTCTTTTGCCCGGCGCGGTCGAGGAGCTTGACCGCTTCGTCGTACGCGGCCTTCGCCTCGGCTCCGGCGGCCGCGCGGACCTTCTTCAGCGCGGTGCGCAGCTGACTGCGGTGCGTCCGATTGAGCGTGGCACGGGCGCGGGCCTGACGCATGCGCTTGGCGGCGGATTGGATACGGGGCACGGCAACCTCGGTGAACGGATGGATCGGTCCGGAGTGGCTCCGGCAACTGAGCGGGCAAAGCTAGACGACCAAGCTCGCAAGGTCAAGCGCCAGGCTGCTTTGACTTGGCCTGATGCCACGTTTAACCTTCGACCCACCCGCGCCGAGGACGGTCGCCTGGAGCAACTCAGCAATTTTGTACTCGCCTTTCCCATGCTCGTCTTCGCCATGGTCGCCCACGAATATGCCCACGCGGCCGTCGCGCTCCGCCAGGGAGACGACACGGCCTATATGCTGGGCCGGGTAACACTCAACCCCATTCCACACATCGATCCGATCATGAGCCTCCTCGTGCCTGCGCTGATCTGGATCGCGAGCCATGGGGCCTACACCTTCGGCGGGGCCAAGCCCGTCCCGGTGAATTCGCGCAAATTTCGGAACTATGTGAAAGGCGACCTGCTGGTCTCGGTCGCGGGCGTCGCCACGAATTTGCTCCTGGCGGTGGTATGCGCCGTCGTCTTCATTCTGCTGGGCGTGGCGGCCGGATTAGCGCCCGGCATAGTTCCGGTGTTCCGCACCGCACAACAGATGGTGGTCTATGGGATGTTTATCAACCTGATTCTTTGTTTCTTCAACTTGATTCCCATTCCACCACTGGATGGCTCTCACTTGCTGTACCACGCCCTGCCGCCCCGTGCGGGCGCCTGGTACCGTGGCTTGAACCGGTACGGATACCTTCTTATTGGCGCGCTGATTTTTCTGGGCCGGGACCTTCTGCCGATCCTTCTGACGCCGGCGTACATAGGCATGAATTTCCTCCTGCGTGTCGTCTCGCCTTATAGCTTGGGCCTCTAATGGAAAGCCTTAATATCATGAGCGAACCCGAGGCGCCCACCATGGCGCTGGGTGCGGGTCCGGCGTTTGTGGTGGAGCTAGAGGCGTTTTCCGGCCCGCTGGATCTGCTGCTGCATCTTCTCCGAGAGGAGCAGCTCGAGATCGCCGACATCCCCATCGCCCGCATTGCCGATCAGTTTCTCCAGGCCG
>DASYIX010000097.1:0-18078 GCA_035997125.1 Gemmatimonadales bacterium | reverse complement strand
AATTGCGGTGCAGACCGCCTTCATCCGCTGCGACGCCTACATCATCGATGCCGCCCTGCAGCCGGGACGGCGGGTGCGGGTGAGCGCGGTGGCGGCAGTGATTGCTCTGGCCCTCTCTGTGGCGCTCACCTGGTATGCCGGCCTGGTTGGGCTCTGCCTCGGGGTTCTGGCTGGCCGCGCCACCCAAACGATCTGGTACCCCCTGGTAGTGCGCGATTGTCTGGAACGGACCCCCCAGCTCTCCAGTCGGTGGCTGACCCGCACGCTGGTGCTGATGGGAACTCTCTTCGCCGCGTCGGCGTATCTGGGCGAGCAGGTGATACTGCAGCACTGGTCCCTCTGGGCCCTCGCAGTGCTGCTCACCGCCGCCGCGGCTTTCCTGGTTGCGCTGCAGTGGGGCTTGCCCATGGACCTGCGTGCCTCGGTACGCACTCGACTGGCCGGGCTGCTCGAGCGCCTGGGCCACCGCGATTTCCGGTCCGGTGCTCTATGAACCGGATCGCCACCCCTCAGTTGCTCCAGGGGGGACTCTACCTGCTCGTGGCATCGATCCCGTTCGAGTATCCGGAGCGGAGCATCCCCCTCGAGATCCCTACGCTCACCGGGGCGGTGTTTCTCCTCGGCACCCTGCTCTATCCCCGCCGTTGTTACGGCCGGGTGCCAGCGGCGGTGGTCTGGTTCGCAGTCTACCTGATCGTGTTTCTGCTCTCGATGATCGCGAGCGGTGGGGAATACACCTCTGCGGCGATCTCGGAGTTCATCGTGGTACTCCAGGGCGTACTCGTCCTCCTGGCAGCGGGAAACCTCATGCAGGACGAGAGGGTCGCCACTCGAGCTATGACGACGCTGGTGGGGGCCTGCGTCATCCGAGCGGCGCTTCCCTTTCTCGGGTTCGCCAAGACCTCCAGCGTGGTCTGGACCGGCGGGGAGCGGGTCTCCGCGCTGGGACAGAACGCCAACAGCGCGGCCATGATCCTCGCGGCGGGCCTCATAGCGCTGATCGGTCTGGCCTATGGACGGCGGGGAAGTCGCTCCCACTTGATTCTGACCGGACTTCTGGGAGCGTTGCTTGGCTTTGCGGTACTCGAGACCGGGTCCCGTGGAGGACTGGCCTCGCTCGTAGGTGGGGTTCTGGTGTTCGCCCTGGCGGCCGATACGCTTCGCACCCGATTGCGCAACGCGGTCATTGCTGCGCTTGCCATTGCCGTGCTGATCTTCGGCATCCTCCACCTGCCGGTCATAAAGAACCGGCTGGAGGACAGCATGAAGACCGGAAACATGGCCGGCAGAGAGCAGCTCTATCCCGCCCTCTGGACCATGTTCCTGGAGAAGCCCGCGCTGGGGTGGGGACCGGTCGCCAATACCTATGAGCTGGCGGCCAGGATCGGCGAGCGCGAGCGCCCGCTCCGAGCGGCCCACAACATCGTGCTGGAGCTGCTCACCGCCACCGGCATCATTGGCGCCATTCCGTTCCTGCTGGGCGGCTGGCTCTGCGTTCGATCGGCCTGGCGATCCCGCCGAGGCCCCCACGGGATGCTGCCTCTGGCGCTCTTCTGCTCGGTGCTGATCTCGAACATGAGTGGCGACTGGATTGCCGCGAAGCTGATCTGGGTCGTCCTCGCGTACGCGTTCGCCAGCGAAAAGTGGCAGCCCACGCGCTTGAGCCTGCGAGTACCGGCGCCCGCCCAACCGGCTTTTTCGCTCGCCCACGTCCCTGCCGCACCCAACCTCCGCGGCCGGAGGTACTGAGTATGTGCGGACTCGCCGGACGATTTCATCCACTGTCGCTCCCGCCCGACTCACTCTGGGCCAGCCGGGCCGACGCCCTCCTGGCTCACCGCGGGCCGGATGGCCGAGGCCATTACCGGGATGCGCGGTGCGAGCTGGTGCATCGCCGGCTCGCCCTGATCGATCTCTCACCCACCGGGGCGCAGCCTCTGTCCAACGAGGACGGCAGCGTGCAGGTGGTGTTCAACGGGGAGATCTACAATCACCGGGAGCTGAGGTCGCAGCTGCAGGGCCGGGGACACGTCTTCCGCGGCAGCTCGGACACCGAGGTGCTGGTCCATCTGTACGAGGAACAGGGCGAGCGCATGGCCTCCCGGCTCAAGGGGATGTTCGCCTTTGCGATCTTCGACCGCCCCCGCAACCGGGTGGTTCTGGCACGAGACCGCTTCGGCATCAAGCCGCTTTTCTGGGCCGGCCACCAGGGCCAGTGGGTCTTCGCCAGCGAGATGAAGGCGATTCTCGCGCTGCAGGGCTTCCGGCCGGAGCTCGATCGGCAGGCGTGTTACGACTTCCTCGGCCTGAGCTACATCCCCGAGCCCGCCACCGGATTCGCCAACATCGTTGCGCTGGAGAAGGGAACCACTCTGGTACTCGACGAGCGGGGAGCTCGCTCGTCGACCTTTGCCCGAGTCACCATGGCCTCGAGCTCCGGCGCACCTCGCTCCGAGCTGGCCGCCCGGACCGGACAGCGGCTCTCCGAAGCGGTAGGGCGGCAGTCGGTGGCCGATGTGCCGGTCGCGGCGCTCTTGAGCGGCGGAATCGATTCCTCGCTCGTCGTGGCGGCGCACGCCCGGTCTACCTCGCATCCGATCCAGACCTTCAATGTCGGCTTCCCCGATCGGGCTCATGATGAGACCGCCATGGCGCTCGCCACCTCCCGGCGGTACGGCACCGACCATCATACCATCCGGCTCGACGCAGCGGACATCACTCCAAACGCGGTCTTCTCCGCTCTGGGCCACTTCGATCAGCCGTTCGCCGACCCGAGCCTGGTTCCGACGTTCGCGGTCGCCAAGGCGGTCCGGCAGCAGGGCATCATCTGCACCCTCACCGGCGACGGCGGCGATGAGTCGTTCGGCGGCTATCCGGAGTTTTGGCGGGCCGAGCGTCTGGTCCAGCTGATGGCGACGCCGCCGTGGATGCTGGCCGCGGCCGGCAACGTCGCGCGTCCACTGGCCGGCTGGACTCGAGACCGGGGCCGCCAGGCGCTCAAGGCGGTACGGCTTGCCCGGGCCGGACGCAGTAGCCCTGCGGCGCTTCTGGCGGGCTTGAGCAGCTACTTGAGTGAGCCGGAGAAGGAGGAGCTGGTACTGCCCGGTGCCCGGGGGGGCCTGCAGGCCGGGGACCGTCACTTCGGCGATCCCTACGAAAACTTCTCTGGCATCGAATCGCTGTCGCGGCAGATGACATTGAATCACTTCGATGTCAGCCTGCCCTCGGACATGCTGCGCAAGGTCGACATGATGAGCATGCGAGCCGGAATCGAAGTCCGGGTACCGATGCTCGACGAGGATCTGGTCGGCCTGGCGCTATCGCTGTCCCACCGGATGAAAACCGACGGGCGCACCGGCAAGCTGGTCCTGCGGGACGTGGCCGCCAGCTGGCTGCCACCGGAGGTTGCAAGCCACCCCAAGCACGGCTTCACCATTCCGCTCGACGTGATGGTTCGCCCAGCGTTCCACGATGCCCTGGGTGACCTGCTCGCCAGCGATAGCTCACGCACCGGAGCGTTTCTCCAGCGCGATCTGGTAGCCACCTGGCTGCGCCAGTTCCGGTCGGCCTCCGGGGGAGACAGCGGGGGGGCGATCAGCCGGGAGGGGCTGTACCTCCGGGTGTTCATGCTGTTGGCCTTGGAGCTCTGGATGAGAGAACAGAGGCTGGCATGGTGACGAACAGTCTGCCGGAAACCATGCCGTTCGTATCGGTCATCGTCCCTTGCCGGAACGAAGAGACCTATATCGCTCGCTGCCTGGATTCCATTCTCGCCGGCGACTACCCCCGGGAGATGCTGGAGGTCCTGGTGGTGAATGGAGGAAGCAGCGACCGCACCGCCGAAATCTTGGCCGACTATGCTGCCACGCACCGGGGCATCGTCGCGCTGGAGAACCTCCGAGGCACCACGCCCGCGGCGCTCAACATCGGGGTCCGCGCCGCCACGGCCGGCATCATCGTCCGGATGGATGCGCACGTCCTCTATCCGCCGGATTACATCCGGCGGCTGGTGGAAGGGCTGCAGGAGAGCGGGGCGGACAACGTGGGCGGCGTGCTGGAGACGGTGCCGGGGGAGGACACCCCGACCGCCAATGCCATCGCGCTGGGCATTTCTCACCGCTTCGGAGTGGGGAATTCCCACTTCCGCGTCGGCACCCGCGAGCGGCGCGAGGTCGACACCGTCCCGTTTGGCTGCTTCCGGCGAGAGGTGTTCGAGCGAATCGGCCTCTTCGATGAGGAGCTGATCCGCAATCAGGATGACGAGTTCAACTTCCGCATCATCACTCGCGGCGGCCGGGTACTGCTCCTGCCGGACGTGTTCTGCCGGTACTTTGCCCGCCGGTCGTTCAAGCAGCTCGCTCGAATGTACTACCAGTACGGCTACTTCAAGCCGCTGGTCGCCCGCAAAGTGGGCCGGGTGATGACTGTGCGCCAGCTGGTCCCCGGCCTCCTGGTGACCGCGCTCGCAGGCTCCGCCGCGTTGGGGATGTGGCTCCCGGCGGCGCGAGTGGCCTTTGCGTTGGTGGCCGGCAGTTATCTAAGCCTGGTTTTACTCTGCTCGGCAGGCGCAGCGCGGACTCATGGCCTCCGCTGCGGCACCGCACTCCTGGCCGTATTTCCGACCCTCCATTTCAGCTACGGGGCCGGATTTCTCTTGGGCATTCGCGATCACCTTCTGACCCGCAGCGCGCCTCGGACCAGCGCGCTCGGGTTGTCCCGCTAGGAGAACAGCATGGCTCCCAAGCTCCGTGTGCTCATGGTCACCAGCGACTGGCTATGGAACAGCTGGGGTGGTCCGGCAGTCTTCATAGCTCGGCAAGCCGAGTTTCTCCGGCGAGAGGGAGTCGAGGTCGACCTCTTTCCCTTTCGCGGCTCCCGCCACCCGGGGAATTACCTGGCGGCCTGGAAGGAAGTGCGCCGGCGAGTCCGGTCAGGAAGCTACGATCTGGTGCACGCCCAGTTCGGGCAGAGCGGGCTCACGGCCCTCCCCAAGCGGGTGCCCCTGGTGGTGACGTTTCGGGGGGACGACCTCGAAGGGATCATCGGTGAGAACGGGCGCTACATCCCCGCCGGATGGCTGCTGCGTTTCATCTCCCGTATCGTGGCTCGCCGCGCCGATGCCGCTATCGTGGTGTCGGAGCACATGAAGCGGTATCTCCCCCGGTCAGTGGCCGCTCATGTGATGCCCTCGGGCATCGACCTCGAGCTCTTCCACCCTGAGCCGCAGGAAGCCGCAAGGCACAGGCTGAGCCTTTCGGGGGAAGAGCGTCTGGTCCTCTTCGTGGGTAACCCGGAGCTGGCCCGGAAGCGGTATGGCCTGGCGAAAGAAGTCGTAGCCCTCGTCAATCGCACGATACCCACCCGGCTGGTGGTTGGCTGGGAGCTACCCCACGACAAGATCGCCGCGCTGATGAATGCCAGCGATGCGTTGCTCTGCACTTCGATGCAGGAAGGCTCTCCCAACGCGGTGAAGGAAGCGTTGGCCTGCAACCTGCCGGTGGTGTCGGTCCCGGTGGGTGACGTACCGTTGCGTCTCCGCGGAGTGGCTGGTTGTGAGTTGTGCGCCGACGACCGGATCGAGACCATTGCGGCCGCGCTGGGGCGAGTGCTCCAGCGGGGCGGGCGGAGTGACGGCCGCACCGCGATGCAGGATCTGGATGAACGGCTGCTCACCCAGCAGCTGGTTGACGTCTATCGCTCCATCCTGCCGGCCACGAGAGCCCTGCCCGCCTGCGCCGGCGCAGGCCTCGCAATCAGCTGACCGGAGAGCATCGCTCATGTGTGGCATAACCGGCATCGCCGCGCTGAACGGGCGCCCAGTGGACCTCCGCGTTCTGCAGCGGATGAACGACGCCCAGGCTCACCGAGGGCCGGACGGCCAGGGTTTCGCGGTGAGCTGGGCCGAGTCCCACGGCTTCTGCTCCGCCTTTCTCCGGCACACCGAGCAGGGAGCTTCCGCTCCGCCCGCTCGAGTGGCCTTGGGGCACCGCCGTCTTGCCATTCTGGATCTGTCGGATCGCGGGTTGCAGCCGATGTCGGCCGGCGCAAGCGGCGCCTGGATCGTCTTCAACGGCGAGATCTACAATCACATCGAGTTGCGGTCTGAGTTGGAGGCGCGGGGGCACTTCTTCGCCACCCGCACCGATACCGAAGTCCTGCTAGTGAGCTACCTCGAATGGGGAGAGGACTGTCTCCAGTATCTCGAGGGAATGTTCGCCTTTGCTATCTGGGATGGGGCAAGGGGGCGACTCTTCTGCGCGCGGGACCGGCTGGGCATCAAGCCGTTCTACTACGCGACGCCCCAGGACCACTTCATCTTCGCGTCCGAGATCAAGGGATTGTTACCCTTTCCCGGTCTGGATCCGGTGCCTGATGATGAGGCTGTGCTCGGCTTCCTGGTGCACGGCAACTGCGACTACCGGGAGCGGACAATCCTACGGCAGGTCAAGGCGTTGCCGGCGGCTCACGCGCTCACGCTGGACCTGGCCACCCGCCAGGTAAGACGCTGGTCCTACTGGGACCCGACTCCGAGCCAGGAATGGAGCGGCCTGGACGACACCGCGCGCATCGAGCTCCTGCGGAGTCGCCTCCTGAGCACCACCCGCTCGCATCTCATCAGCGATGTGCGGGCGGGGAGCTGCCTCAGCGGCGGCCTCGACTCCTCCACCGTCGTGGCGCTGATCGGCAAGATCTGGCGGGAACAGCCCGAGGCGGCCTCGGCCGTGGGTGACCAGTTCCACACCTTCACTTCCTGCTACGAGTATCCCGAGCTGGACGAGCGCACGTACGCGCTGGAGATGGCCAATGCGATCGGCGCGACGTCAAACCTGGTATTCCCCTCCGCCCCGGACTTCTGGGAATCGTTCGGCCAGATGGCCTGGCACCAGGACATGCCGTTCTCCGGCCTGAGCTTCTATGCCCAGTGGCGGGTGATGCGTGCCGCCAAGGAGGCGGGAGTCAAAGTCCTGCTCGACGGACAAGGCGGGGACGAGGTCTTCGGCGGTTATGCCAAGTTCCGGTATGCCTATCTGGCTTCCCTGCTACGCGGCGGCCGCCTGGGAACCATGGCTCGGGAAGCCTGGGCCAGCGTGCTCCAACGAGACCTCTACCTGCTCGACATCCGGCGTGGCTACCGCTACCTCCCAGGACGCTTGCGGGGCCTGCTCGGCGTCGACGCCCTACTCCAACGCGTGTTGCACGCCGACTGGGAACGCGCGGTCGGTGGCGAGAGCACTCCAGCCACCCGCTGGTGGCGGCATGCAGCCAGTTCGCTCAAGAAGGGATCCCCGCTCTCCCTCATGCAGGCGGTGCAGATCGAGGACATTCAGGTCGACACCCTTCCCCTGATTCTCCGGATGGAGGATCGATCCTCGATGGCATTCTCCATCGAGGCACGGGTCCCGCTGCTCGATCACAAGCTGGTGGAATTCGGAGTCTCCCTGCCGGACCATCAGAAGATCCAGGGAGGTTTCAGCAAGTTCGCCGTGCGGCAGGCAACCCGTGGTTTGATCCCGGAGAAGATGCGAATGCGGCGGACCAAGTTGGGCTTTGCCGGAGCCGACCGGCGCTGGCTGAACGGCGAGCTCCGGCCCCAAGTGACCGACCTGATCGAGGGCAACCTCCGCTGCGACCGCTTCATCGACCCGGCCCCGCTGCGCCAGTGGTACCGTTCCGCCGAGTCTAGAACCGCTGGGCAGGAAGCCTACGGCAGCTTGTTTCGGGTTCTCGCGCTGGAGATGTGGATGCGGGCCTTCAATGTGAGCTAGTGCTCGTAGGCGCCGAGATCGTAACCGGCTCCGCGAGGTCGAGTGACCCCATCCGCATCGTGGGTGACCTGAGGGTTGGGAAGGCCGACGTCAATAGCCGGACTGTCCGATCTCAGATGGAAATCGGTTCCCCCGGCAATTCGAGGATCGGTCTTCTCCCAGTTCTTTCCGAAGCTCACTCCTGTGGGCCGGCCCACCTTCGTCACGCCCTGATAGATCATGTTGTTCCGGACGGCCGCGCCGGGGAAATCGAGATCTTCGAAGTAGAGCGCTGCCTCCTGCGGGCCATAGAAGATGTTGTTCTCGATCCGAAGCCCTGACGTCGGCGTGGCCAGGATGATCTGCCCCGGCCGATATGGGTTCTGCCCGGCAAAGGTGTTGTTCACGATGGTCAGGCCGTGGGATGGAGAGCCCCTGGAAAAGTAGCGGTGGACCGCCCAGCCTCGGGCCAGATTGTAGAAGACATTGTTTGTTATGGTGATCTCGTTGGCGTCGGCAACGTAGATGGCGTGATCGTGATTCTGGTAGTTCTGGTTGGCCGGAGTGCAGCCACTCTCGCCCGGAGCGAACCGCCCGATATCGTGCCACACGTTGCCGTCGAATGTGACCCGATGCGTCCCCTCGCCCAGCGAGGCGCCGGTCCGTCCGTTGCTGGTATCGGTGCAGTTCCGTCCAATGTGGTGGACGTGATTTCGGGCGATCAGCAGGTCGTGGACGCCCCCGCCGTAGGTGTCGAATCCGTGTTCCTGCAGCCCGGTGATCTCGAAGCCTTCCACCCGCACGTACGCCACCTGAGGGCCGAAGTACCACGCCTCCTGGCTTTCGCCGTTTCGGCCGTCGAGCACCGCTCCTCCGAGTTGTTCTGACCTGAACGTCAGCCACTCCCCAGGAGCGCCACCCCGGCTCAGGGACACGATCCGGCTCGGCCCGGTGTATCGGCCGGCCCGGACAACGACGGTGTCGCCCGGTCCGGCTGTGTCGGCCGCACGCTGAATGGTCTTGAAGGGGGCGGCACCCGTGCCTGGATTCGAGTCCATCCCTTTGGGATCGACGTAGAAACGCACCGCTGGAGGGTTCCGGGGGTTGGTGGCGGGAGGCTGGGTGTAGCCGACCGGATCGGCCAGGGCGCTCGCCGGACGCCCGAGCTTGGGATCGGCGCAGCCTGCAAGCGGCACAACCGATGCAAGTACAGCTACCCACTGTCTGATGGCCATACCGGCTTCAGCCTCCCACGAGAGTAGCCACCGAATTCGGATGAGTCCCCGGGGCCGAAGAACGCTTCAGGCGAGAGAGGAGCACCCCAGAGTGCAACGAGTTGCGCGTTCCAATGTGGCCGCGTCCCCTCACGCCCGACCCTGTTGTTGTGGGATGGGACCGACAACGGCCTCGGCGCTTCGCCGTCCAGCTCATGACTGACCGTACCATGCACTCACGCCACAGCCCGGCCCAGACCACTGGGGCTCCAGCCGAGTCCAACGGCGCTCATGACCCGCTGCTGGCAGATGATGGAATCACGCCTGTGCGGGTGATGCGAGCAATCCGTCAGAATCTCCCGCTGTTCACCATTTCAGCTGGGTTGACGCTGGGGCTCGCCGCCGTGGTCATGCTTGGTTCCCCCTCCGATTATAGCGCCCGCGCTGTCATCCGCTTGGCGAGCGAGCGGCGCACTCTCACCAGTGGGGTGGAGGATGCTCCTCAGGCGCTGGATCGCCCGGTGGATCCGACTCTTTCCGCGGTCCAGGTGCTCACCAGCCGCACGCTGGTGGGCTCGGTGGTGGATTCTCTCGGTTTGAGACTACAGCCGGTGAGCGGCCTCACCCTGAGCGCGCCGCTCTTCGGACGCAGGTTTCCTACCGGGGCTCTCCAAGCGGTGGCAGTCGACTCCAGCGCTTCACCCGATACTCTCGTCCTACGGTTCTCCGACCACGGGGTGATCGGCAGGTCTCGTACCGCCCATGGGATCGCGCGATTGGGCGAGCAGCTGCGCATCGGACCGGTCCGGCTGACGGTGTCCGCACGTCCTCGAGTGAGTTACGCGGTGCTGGCCATCGAGCCCCGCGATGTCACGATCGACAATGCGCTCCGGAGGTTGAAGGTCGTCCCACGACCCGGAACCGACGTCATCGATGTCAAGTTCGTCGATGCCGATCCAGCGTTGGCCCAGGAGTTTGCCAATCAGCTGGTTCTGCTCTTTCAGGCAGCCAACGGACACTCGGCGCAGGGGCTGGCAGGGCGCCGGCGCGAGTTTCTGGGGGAGCAGCTCCGGGTGACGGACTCACTGCTGGTCATGGCGGAGGCTGGGCTCAGCGGGTTCCGCAGCAGACAGCAGATGGGTAGCTCTCGCGACAACCTGTCGGCAGAACAGGCGAGCGCCACGGCGCTCGAGGCCCAACAGACACAGCTCCGGTCCGATCGCCGGGTGTTCGCGGCCCTGCTCGAGAGAGTGCGAGAGACCGATCCCGCTGCCCAGGAGACCGGGTTTCGCGCCTTGGCCTACTCACCCGAAGTAGCCGCCGATCCGATCCTCGCTCACCTGCAGCAGCGCCTGCTCGACTATCGTACCCGGCTCGACTCGCTCACTACCGGTCCCTGGCGGAGTCTCGCCACCCACCCCGACGTGGTGCAGCTTACCACCCTGCTTCAAGGCACGCGTGAGGAGCTGATCCGCGCGGTGCAGGCGCGGGTGACTTCGATCGACGCACGTCTGGTAGTCCTGTCGAATCAAAAGGCCGCGGGCGAACAATTGATCCAGCGCCTGCCGGCGCAGCAAGCCACCGAGGCAGGTCTCGACCGGCGGGTCGAAACCATACGGTCCACTGCGGATGCGCTTCGCCAGGAGTATCAAAAGGCTCGAATCGCCGAAGCGCTGGGGGCTGCCGACATCGAAATTCTTGATATGGCGCCGCTCCCCTACCGGAAAAGCGGAGTGCCCCGTCCGATTCAGGCGGGATTTGCGCTCTTG
Source organism: Gemmatimonadales bacterium (assembly GCA_035997125.1). Taxonomy (GTDB): domain Bacteria; phylum Gemmatimonadota; class Gemmatimonadetes; order Gemmatimonadales; family GWC2-71-9; genus CAVVWJ01. The sequence goes on along the minus strand of DASYIX010000097.1, from coordinate 7,350 downwards.
CTCGCGCTCGCCATTGGAGTGGGAGTCTCGGTGTTGGCCGAGGTGACTAACCGGTCGGTGCGCCGCCCGGAGGAGCTGCACGGGATGATTGGAGCGGAGCTGGGCATCATTCCCCGGATTACGGCAGGGATCGAGCGAGGTGATCTCAAGCAGATCGGACATCTCGCCCCCACCGAGGTGGTATTCTCTCCCGGCGGACTCTCACCTGAGGCAGAGGCGTTCCGCCTCTTACGGATCAGCCTGGCGTTCTCCTGGGGCGACCGCCCCTGCACCCTGGTCGTTACCAGCGCGGCGCCGCAGGAGGGCAAGACCCTGATTGCCGCCAACCTGGCTGCCACCTTCGCGCGGGCTGGGGCCGACGTGCTCCTGGTTGACTGCGACATCCACCGCCCGAGATTGCACCGAATGTTCGAGGTGTCCCGCGCCCCGGGACTGATGGATCTGTTGCGGATGGATTACGGCGGTCTCCACTATGAGACGGCGCGCCGGACTGCCACGAGCCAGCGGCTGACCGCGGTGCGGAAGACCTCCATCGAGCGGCTCTCGTTCTTGCCCTGCGGGGCCGACGCACAGAGCACGCCCGAATTGCTGGAGCCGTCGAACCTGAGAGGGCTGCTGCTCCAACTGAGAACCGAGTACGATGTCATCGTCCTCGACACCCCACCGGTGCTGGTGAGTGCGGACGCCGCTACGCTGGCAGCGTCGGCCGATGGAGTCATTCTGGTCGTACGCGCGGGCCAGACCGACCGGGGAGCCGCCGAACTAGCCCGGCAGCGGGTGAGCTCCGCCGGGGGCCGCGTCTTCGGTGCGGTACTGAATGATCCGGACGGCCTGGTAGGCCGCTTCGACAAGAGCTATTACGCGTACGACTATCCTGCCATCGTGGACTGATCGCAGGTCCTAGAGGGCCGGACCCCCGCCCACCATGGCCTGACGGACCAAGGGAATCGGTGGACCACCATACGACAGGAACCGGTCGTGGAAGTCATGCCAGGCGTTTTTTCCTCCGCGATCCTTGGTCCAGTCCTCCCGTAACTTGCGAATCATCAGCTTGCCCAACGTGTAATTGAGATAGGCCGGATCGTAGGTCCCACGCGCCGCCTGCTGCCGGGCAGTGCCGGGATCCTGATAGGCCTCACGGAAGAGGCGCTCCGACTCCGCGACGCTCATCCCCTTGGTGTGCATGCCGATGGCGGAGAGGTAACGAGCGTTCCGGAGCAGGGCATTCATCAGCTGCCCGATGTGCGTCTCCGGGTCTCCATCCCCCAGACCGGCCTCCCACATCATCTCCTCGCTGTAGTGCGCCCAGCCTTCGGCAAAGGCATAGCCGATAAAGACCCGTCCAAAGATGGAGGGCACCCGGTTGGAGTGGAGGAAGTTGAGGAAGTGGCCCGGCCAGACCTCGTGCACGCTGGTAAAGAGCAGGTCGGCCGCTCCCGGGACGTAGCTCGCCTGCTCCGCTTTCGACCAGTTGGGATCCGGCGGTGAGATGTAGTAGATCGAGGGTAAGCCCTTCTCGTATGGGCCGGGAATATCGATGTAGGCAAAGTTGAAGCGCTGGTAGGGCGGAGACTCATGGACCAGAGCCCGCTCGGTTCCCGGGACCGAGACGATATTCTTTGCCCGGACGAAGGCCTCCAGGGTGTCGAGCTGGCGCCGGGCGGCCTCCACCGGACTCCCGGGAGCCTTGTGGTCATTCATTCGCTGGACACATTCGCCGATCGGGCGACCCGGCGCGTACTGGTCGCAGGCCTCCTTGAGCGCTGCCAGGTTCCGATCCATATCCTCTCGCCCGCGCCGCTCCAGCGAGTCGAGCGGTACGGTTACGCCCTCGGTCATCCGGAGCATGTCGGCAAATCGCTCGGGCCCCAATGCGAACGCGTTGTTGCCCCCTTTCTCCTGCTCACCGAACCAGGCCGCGGTCTGCTCCAGAGCCTTCACCGCTCCGGCGTTGGCCTGGTCGAACTCCCGCCGAAGCCCGGTGTCGCTCACCGACGCAAAGACCTGAGGCACGTCTCCCTTGAGATAGCCGGCCAGGCCCGCGAACCGCCCCTTGCCAATCTGGGCAAATGGCTTGGCCATGGGAGTGTGGATGTTGGCCCGGACGCTGGCCAGGGCCGCAGGCAGGTTGGCGGCATACCTGGTAAAGGACCGCATACGCTCGGGCAGCGGCGCGTATTCCCGGGCGATGTAGACGTTGGGATCGATGCCCTCGGTGTAGAACTCGGGGTTTCGGTGGGGCCAATCCGCCCTTTCCGCCCAGAAGAGATCGTGGTCGATCCGGGAGATCACGTAGTCGCGCTCGAACCGGGCCCCGCTGTCAGACGGCGCAATGCGAAAGGCCGCGGCGCTGTCACGGAGCTGGTGCAGGCGCCGGTTCCACTCCTGAATACCAGCTTCCGTCCAGTCGGGAAACTTGCCGTCGTACTCATGTCTGCCCTGATAGACCGCGAAGAGTGGGTTGGCCTCGAAATAGGTCTCGAGAAACCCGGCCACGAAGCGGTTCCAGTCTCCATCCTGCCCGCCTGACCGAGGTTGACAGGCGCTGAGCAGTCCAGCAACGGCGAGCAGAAGCGACAGACCGGGCCAACGAAGCATGCGACCTCCGAGAGGGTTAGGGGCTGTTGCGCAGCCCGGATTCTTCCCGTTTGTTTCGAATCATGCAAGGTACCCCCGTACCCACCACCTCCATTGAGCTGGATGCGGCCCTGCTCCAGGCGACGATCACCGCCTCACTTGCGGCACTCTGCGCCTTTCTCTTCTCTCGCTACCGAAAGCCGTACTTTGCCTGGTGGGCCGGAGCGTGGGGACTGTACTTCCTACGCGTCGTTGCAATTACCAGTTTCCTGCTCACCTCTCACCGGTTCTGGCTGTACTGGCATCAGGTCGTCACCGGATGGACCGCGCTGGCCCTCCTCTACGCTGCCCTGGTGTTCTCTCAGCAGGTCCCCTGGCGCCGGTGGTACCTGGCCCTGGTCCTCTTTCCACCGCTGTGGTCGTACGTCGCCATCTACCGGCTGAAGCACTTCCTCTGGGCCGCCGGCCCGATGGTCCTCTTTCTGAGTTTCGCCACCCTGTGGACTGGATGGGTCTTCTTCCGCTATCGCCGAAGGGTGGTCTCCAGTGGTGCGACGCTGCTCGCCGTCGCCTTCGGTCTCTGGGGCTTGCACCACCTGGACTACCCGTTCCTGCGGGCGCGGGGAACCTGGGCGCCGTGGGGCTATTACCTGGACATCCTTCTGGCCCTCGCCGTCGGTGCCGGAATTCTCCTGCTGGTGCTGGATGACCTCCGCGGGGGACTGGGCGCGCTGTCGGCGCTCTCGGGGGACTTGCAGCGGGCGGGCCGGGAGCAGGATGTGCTCGACGCTCTGCTGGCCCGGCCGCTTACCCTCCCGGCCGTGAGCGGAACTGCCTTGTACGGTGTAGAAGGGGGTGCCGTTCGCTTTGTGCGGGGTGCCGGCGTATGTGCATCGTGGGCCGGAGAGGTGCTTTCACCCTCGGCCGCCGGAGTGCTCGGCCGAGCCCTGGAGAGCGGCCGGCCCCAGTTCACCGGCGAGTGGTCCACTGCGGGCTCTCCCGGCCCATCGCCGTATGCCTATGCAGCCGTGTTGCCCATCTTCCGAGCCGGGGCTGTCATCGGCACCCTGGTGCTGGTTGGGCACGCGCGGGATCCCTTCACCGCTCTGGATGACAAGTTCCTGCTTGCGCTGGGTCACCAGGTCGGAGCTGCCCTGGAGAACGCCGACCTGTACAGCCGGCTGGAGACCCGCACGATCGAGCTGGCGCGACTCTCCGCCCGCATGGTCGAGCAGCATGAGGAGGAACGCCGCCGTTTGTCCCGGGAGCTGCACGACGAGACCGCGCAGGTATTCTCCGCGGTGAAGATGGAGCTGGGAGTCCTGCGCGACAAAGTAGGCGCCGCGGAGGCCGGCCGCTTGGATCAGGTCCTCGGGTTGATCGACACCGGAATCCGCAGCATTCGCAACGTCACCAACGATCTTAGGCCCTCGCTGCTGGATGACCTGGGACTGCTCCCCGCCCTCCGTTCGCTGGTCGCCGATTTCAGCGAGCGCAGTGGCATACCAGCCGGGCTCGCGGTGCCTTCCGTCATGCCCGCACTCTCGCGGGAAGCCGAGCTCGCCCTTTTTCGGGCGCTCCAGGAGGCCTTGTCCAACGTCTTGCGGCATGCCGATGCCCGCTCGGTGGACATCGGTATCTCAGTCAATCCCGATGGAGTGCTGCTGCAGGTGAGCGATGACGGCCGGGGACTCCCTCCGGGCGTAAGCGCCGACCGGCTGGAGCTGGGAGGGCACATGGGCCTGGCGGGGATGCGGGAGCGGATCACGGCGCTCGGCGGCACGGTCCGGCTTAGAGGGCAAGGCGGCACCGGCGCGCTGCTGGAAGTGCTGGTTCCCACCCCCGCCGCTGCCGGCTCATGACCAAACCCATACGGGTCCTGCTAGCCGATGACCACATGATCGTCCGCACCGGCATCAGGCACGTGCTGGAGAGCGAGCCTGGCTTCGAGGTGGTGGGCGAGGCCGCCAACGGGGCAGAGGCCCTCTCCCTGGCCGCAAAGCTGCATCCCGACGTGGTGGTACTCGATATCTCTATGCCCGACGTGTCCGGGCTGGAGCTGGCTGCGAGACTCAGTGATACCGGTGGGACCCGGGTGCTCATACTTAGCATGCACAACAATCCCGAATACGTCCTGGAAAGCGTCCGCGCCGGAGCCCACGGATACCTGCTCAAGGATACCGCGGCCACCGAGCTTCGCACCGCCATTCGTGCCGTCTGCCAGGGCGAGTCTTACTTCAGCCCGCCGGTGGCCAGCCGGCTGAGCGCCGCCGTCCGGGGGGAGCGCGACCAGCGGCCTGCCGGACTGGAGCAGCTCACCGCACGGGAGCGCGAGGTGCTCCTGGGTATCGCCCAGGGCCGCACCAACAAGGAGATCGCGACCGAGCTCCGCATCAGTCACCGCACGGTTGAGACCCACCGGGAAAGTCTCATGAAGAAACTGCAGATTCGGACCGTGGCGGAACTCACCCGCTTCGCCCTGGGCGCAGGTATCTTGAGAGCATGACCGACGCACAGACCTTTCAGGCTCCAGCCTCCCCATTGCGCAGCAGCGACAGCCAGCGTCCCCGGACCGGCATCGTCATGCTCAACCTCGGCGGACCGGAAACCCTGGACGATGTCCAGCCCTTCCTGCTCGAGCTCTTCGCCGATCGGGAGATCATTCCGTTGCCCCTACAGCGGTGGCTGGGTCCACTCATCGCCCGGCGCCGCACGCCCAAAGTCAGAGGCCTGTATGCCAGCATCGGCGGCGGATCGCCGATTTTGCACTACACTCAGGCCCAGGGTCGCGGGATGGTGGCGCGGCTCGACCGGCTGTCTCCCTCCACTGCTCCACACAAGTTCTACGTGGCCTTTCGGTACACCCAGCCCCGAAGCGAAGATGCGTTGCGGCAGATGCACGCGGATGGAGTGGAACGCGCCATAGCCTTCACTCAGTATCCCCAGTTCTCCTGCAGCACCACCGGCTCCAGTCTGAACGAGCTGTGGCGAGCCGCGGCCCGGGTCGGGCTGCGCGATGCGTTCCAATGGAGTCTCATCGATCGGTGGCCGGTGCACCCCGCCTTCATCGAGGCAATGACGGGGACGGTGCGCGACGGGCTGGAGCAGTTCGAGCCGGCCGACCGGGAGAAGGTGGTGATTCTGTTCAGCGCCCATTCCCTTCCGCTGAGCGTAATCGACCGGGGGGACTCGTATCCCCAGGAGGTGGGTGCCAGCGTGCAACGGGTGGTGGAGCGCCTGGCGGTCTCCAACCCATACCTGCTGGCATACCAGTCAGAGGTGGGCCCGGTGCGCTGGCTCGGGCCCCATACGGAAGAAGTCATCCGGCGTCTCGGCGCCCGGGGCCACAAGCATGTCCTCGTCGTCCCGATCGCCTTTACCAGCGACCACATCGAGACGCTCTACGAGCTGGACCGCGAATATGGCGAGGTGGCTCTTCAGGCTGGGATCACGCACTACAAGCGGGCGCCCGCGCTCAACGACCGCCCGGACTTCCTGGATGCTCTGGCGGAAATCGTCCGCGATCACCTAGCCTCAGGCGCCGCTCACAGCACCCAGTATCCAATGCGCTGCGCTGGATGCACCAACCCGCAATGTCGGAATATTTTAAGCCCGGTGGGGACGAAGTCGGGAGCTGGGAGTCTGGAGTCGGGAGCTCACCCCAGAGCGACGAATCGAACTGTCGCGGGCTCCTGACTCCTAGCTCCCGACTCCGAGCTATTCTGCTCGAAGGCTGCGGCTCACTGGGTACAACACCCGCCGCACCAGACGATCCGCCATCTCCCTGACGATCTCCCGCTCGCCATCGGATAGCGTCTCCAGCTGTTCCAGCGCCCATGCCGATTCCTGCTCCGCCATCTCGAGACCCAGGCGATGCAGCTCTGCCAGATGGGGTGCAGCCACGCGGCCGCGAAGGGTCGACCTCAGCCGATCGATCTCGTCTTCGATTACTCGCTCCGCTTCGGCCAGCGCTGAGGAGGCGGTGCCGGCGGCCGGACAGCAGAGTCGCTGCAGATCGTCGAGATCGAACAACTGGATTCCAGGAATGTCCCGCGCCCCCGGCTCCACGTTTCGCGGTACCGCAAGGTCGATCACGAAAAGCTCCCGCTCGCGTCCGGCGCCTAACTGTGCGGCGGTCACCACTGGGCGGGAGGAGGAAGTTGCCACCAGCAGAAGATCGGCGTTCTCGAGTCGCGGCTGCAGCTCGTCCCAGCCGCCGACGTCAGCACCCCAGGCCTGCGCGAGAACCCGGGCGCGCTCGGGGTGCCGGCTTAGCAGCCTCACGTTCGACGCGCCCCGCTCCTGCAGCGCGCGCAGTACTCCTTCTGCGGCCTCACCCGCCCCCAGCACGACGACCACCCTGCCACTGATGACACCCCAGCGTTCCATCATCAAGTCGACAGCCGCTGAGCTGACGGAGGCGGGATGGCGGCCCAGCAGAGTTTCCCGCCGCACTCGCCGGCCGGCAGAGAGAGCGGCAGACAGGATCGAGTCCATGTCGCGGGTCGTAGTACCGGCTGCCCGGGCAGCGTCGTACGCCCGCCGCACCTGACCCAGAATCTCAGTCTCTCCCAGAATTTGGGAGTCTAGACCTGCGGTGACGGTGAAGAGATGCCGGATTGCCGCGATGCCGTCGTACCGGTCGAGCGAGGTGGGCGGCGCGACACCGCGTGATTGTGCCCGATCTCGAAACCATGCTTCGCCGTCACCGTCCCCGCTCCAATAGAGCTCGCAGCGATTGCAGGTGGAGAGCAGCAGCGCTGACCTGCCGGC
>DASYIX010000096.1:0-4430 GCA_035997125.1 Gemmatimonadales bacterium | reverse complement strand
TCAGTCGCAGCGAAGGCGGCGTACCGCGCATTCCTTGAGCTTCTCGGCGCGGGCGATGGCGAGCGGCCGGAAGTGTCGAAGGCGAAGACGTTCCTGGAATCCACGAAGCGGAAGTAGAGTTGTTGGATAGCGACAAACCAGCGAGCTACCAGCCGCCTGACGTCTGATGGTCGTCGGCGAGGTATAAGCTAAACCGGTAGAGGTGCTGTCCCTTGGGTCAGCACAATTCTACGATGTAAATGCTCAACATCAAGACAAGTCAGCTGGGATTTCACCCGCGCGAACGTGATGAATGGCGCAAATCGAATAGTCCCGGTCATAATTGCGACTGCATGTCCAGAAGCCTTGCCGCAGATCAACGAAAACGTTGCATTTTTGCGCGCAGGCGGGCTGCCCCCAAGAGGCAGGTTCTGAGCTCAGTCTGCCAGCCGGATTCCTGCGAAAGCGTTACATGATGACAACGGCAACTCCACTCGAGATCGGCACACCAACGATCCCCGCGAGCGATCAGCTCCCCCGTCGACTGGGGTTCTGGGCCACCACCGCCGTTGTTGTCGGCACCATCATCGGCAGCGGGATCTTCCGGGTGCCGGCCACGGTCGCAGCCGAGGTGGGGTCACCGGCCGCGATCATGCTGGTGTGGGTCCTGGGCGGAGTGATCTCGCTCTCCGGCGCGCTGGCTCTGGCCGAGCTGGCGGCGGCGCTGCCGCAATTGGGCGGGGTGTTTGTCTACCTGCGCCAGGCATACGGCCCGCTGGTCGCCTTCCTCTTCGGCTGGACCCAGCTGTTCCTCGCGCCGGCCTCGATCGGCGGAATCGCGCTGGTCTTCGCCGAATATCTCAGCACGGTGGTCTCGCTCTCCCCCTTCGCCGTGCGGGGCGTGGCAGCGCTCCTGATCCTGCTGGTGGGCGTGTCAGCGTACCGCTCCGTCAGTAGACTGGGCGCGTTCCTGAGCGTCGCCGCGGTGGCGAAGGTGGCCGCGATTGCGACGCTGGTGCTGGCGGCATTTCTCCTGGGGGATGGTAATTCCGGATCATTGGGCCGCGGGGCACCACCGGCCGACTCGGTGCGCGTGGGCCTGGCGCTGGTGGCCGCGCTCTGGGCCTACAACGGGATCCACGACATGGTCTGCGTCGCCGGCGAGGTGAAGGACGCCGGCCGAGTGCTGCCCCGGGCACTGGTGGCCGGCGTTGCCGGCGAGAAGCCGTGAAGGGGACGGAATGCCGTATCTAGCAGGAATCATTCTCGCGCTGATGGTCTCCCTGCTCGCGACCCTCGTTGGCTTCGACCGCGATCGAGCATTCTATCCCACCCTGCTCGTGGTGGTTGCCTCCTATTACGTCCTCTTTGCCGTCGTGGGAGACTCCGGTCACGCCCTTGTGGTGGAAACTCTGGTCATGGTGGGGTTTCTGCTCGTCGCTGCAATCGGCTTCAAGAAGAACCTCTGGCTCGTCGTCGTCGCCCTCGCCGCCCACGGCATCTTCGATTTCTTCCACCGCCGGATCGTCGCCAATCCCGGCGTGCCGGCGTGGTGGCCGGCGTTCTGCATGACTTTCGACATCACCGCAGCCGCATTCCTCGCCTGGCTCCTGAAACGGTCCCCTCCTGTTCGACGCTAGCCACCACCGAATCCGCTGGCGTGGCGCTCGCCATCCTCGCCGGGGAGCGGTCAGTCGCTGGGCGGTTGTCGCGCTGAGAAATCGAATCGAGTCTCCGGGCCTCGAACACCTCGAGGCCCGAAGCCCCGCTCCACGAACTCGATGTTGCCGTCACGACCAATCAGCACAACGGTGGAGGAGCGGGTGCCGTAATCGTCCGAGGCAATGAAGGCGGACGACAAGAGCCGCTCCCATTCGGGACCCACGCCGGTTGAGGGGAGCAGTGCGTCGGCGGGCCGAGTGCGATCGGACAAAAGCGCGAACAGCTCGGCGGTGAGGTCGGAAGCTCGATCGTTGAGCAGGATCCCCAAGGCGCTCTTCGTCGCCGCCACCTTGGGCCACGGGGTATCGAGCAGGTGATTGCTGAGCCCATACACCCCCGGCGCCAGGTGCCGGACGCGGCGCTGCCGATTGGAGAAATAAAAGACCCCCCAAGGATCGCCTGCGATCAGGTTGAAGCCATTATACAGATCGGATTCTGCTCGGGCGCGCTCCACATGCTCCAGCGCGCCGGCGTCCCGGGTCAGGAAGTCGCTGACCAAAAGCCCCCGCGAGCGGGGCGCAGGAGTCTCGCGGTCACCCTGGCGGTAGTTGGTGACGGCGGCGAAGCGGCCCTGCCGGTCGATGCCGAGCCAGGTGCCACCGGCCCTCAGGTCGCGTCCGGCCAGAACCGATGGGGTGTCCTCCCAGAATGCGGCGGGCGCACTTGGCCGGTCGTAGAACTCGTCGCGGTTGGCGGCGATGATCAAGGAGTAGTCGGGATGGGAATCGAGGGCGAAAAGGACCAGGCACACGCTCATCACCTCCATTGCCGCCCGTTTGATTGGCTTCGACCGCGATCGTGCGTTCTACCCCACCCTAGCCGAGCACATATCCAGAGGCTAGGATAGCAGACCCCCAACACTACGAGAAGTAGTCGCCTTCTTATGAGCTGGCTGCGCTGGGCCCCGCTGATCGCGGCGAGTCTCCACATCTTCGAGGAGTTCGTCTGGCCGGGCGGCTTCTCCGAATGGTATCGCCGCTACCAGCCGTCGGTCGCGCTCAGCTTCACCCCGCGCTTTGCGGTCGTCATCAACGGTATTCTGCTGCTGGCCTGCCTCGGCGCGGCGCTCCAGGGACCGACCCTGCAGGGCGTAGTGCTCTGGCTCACGGTGGTCGCCATCCTGCTGGGGAACGTGGGATTTCACGTCGCTGCCGTGTTGCGGACCCGCGCCTACTCGCCCGGAGTCGTCACCGCCGTCTTACTCTATTTACCTCTCGGGGTCTACGGCTTCAGGTACTTCGTCCATGCCCAGCTGGCCTCCACTGGCACCGCCGCCGGGGCCCTCCTGGTCGGCTTGGCGTATCCCATCTGGTCGCGCTGGAATCATGGCCGGCGTTCGGCGAGGGCGCGCTCAGTCCCCTGCCTGCTGGCCCCCCTGGTGGCGGTCACCTTGGGCTGCCATGCTGGAAAGTCCGGGACGGATGCCGTCACCCAGCCGTCCGCTTCCCCGGCCCTGACTTTCCAGCGTTACGCGAACCCGGTAGACGGCCTATCAATGGTGAGGACGTAGAGGCAAGGTTTCAACTTCGCAGTAGGCTCTCCTGCCAAGTCCGGCCGTCGTCGCCGGGTCCAAAACGCGAGTAAGATGTTCTGACTGTCCCGCTCCGAAGCGGCGAGCTTACGAGCGTTGAGGCGGTACACCTTCGGCTTGCCATCAATGGTGACGCGCACTTCGTGGCTCTCAAACGCCACATCCCGCACTTGCAGCTCCTGCAGCACCGAATGGAGCTCGGGAGCGTCCCACCGGCTGTGGGCCAGGTCGAACAGCGACCCCGCCGCCGGACGACGTCCGGGGTGATCTCAAACGTTCGATAGAAGGCCGCGTTGGCGACGAGGACCCGCAGGCCGGTGTCCAGCAGCACCAGCGGCTCCCGAACCGCCCCCACAATGGCGACTGTAGTCGGGAAGAAACGTGGAGGGACGGGGCGGGGCCTTTTTCCTACCGGTTGACTTCGGCAGGTTGTTCCCGGTTGCACCCGTGCGAAGGGAGTCGAGCCGAGCGCGTCACAAAACCGCCCCGTCATTCGCTCCCTTGTGCTCACGCCCGGCCAACCGCGAGGTCCCCAGCTGGAGATGCGATGCCAACCGCCTTGAAGACCCTGGAGCTCCGCTGGCGCCGGGCGCTGCTCGCCGCCGGGCGCCGTCCCTTTGCCGGCCAGGTGGCGTCCGCACCACGAGATCTGCTCCAGCTGTCGGCGGCGCCCCGGATTCTGCTCATCCGGATGGAGCGCATCGGCGACGTCCTGGTGAGCGTGCCGGTGCTCCGTTCCCTGCGCGCCCGGTATCCCCAGGGTCGCATCGATCTGCTGGTGAGCCGGGCCAATCTGGCGGTGCGCGACGCGGTGCTGCCGTTCGTGGACCGGGTCTGGTGCTACGACAAGACGGTGCGGTCGGCCCTTGGATTGCTGCGGGAGCTCCGCCGAGCCCGCTACGACGTGGTGGTGGACCTGGTGGACAACCCTTCCGCCACCGCGCAGCTGGTGATCCGCTGGTCCGGGGCCCCCGCCGCCGTGGGCCTGCTCCACGCCGAGTCCGGTCTCTACACCCACGCGGCGGGGATGCTGGATCGAAGCCGGGTCCACCCGGTGGAGCGGCTGGCGCAGCTGCTCCTGCCCTTCGGGATCGATCCCGCCTCCCAATGTCTTGATCTGGCCTATCCCCTCGACCCCGCAGACATCGAGGCCGCCCAGCGCACCCTCGGCCCCACCTGGCGCCCGCTGCGTCTGGGG
>DASYIX010000095.1:0-9327 GCA_035997125.1 Gemmatimonadales bacterium | reverse complement strand
TTCTGGAACAGCGCGACAGTCTACTTTCTCCTCACCGACCGCTTTCAGAACGGCGACTCCACCAACGACCACGCCCTCGGCCGTGCCCACGACGGAGCGCTGCTGCGCAACTTCGAAGGCGGCGATCTCGCCGGCGTCCGTGCCCGAATCGAGGACAGCTACTTCGACAGCTTGGGAGTCAGCGCCATCTGGTTGACCCCGTTCGTGGAGCAGATCCACGCCGGCGTCGATGAGGGAACCGGCAAGACCTACGGATACCACGGCTATTGGACCCGCGACTGGACTGCCGTGGACCCGGCGCTGGGAACGAAAGACGACCTTCGCGCGGTGGTGGATGCAGCCCACCGGCACGGTATCCGCGTACTCATGGACGCCGTTATCAATCACACCGGGCCGGCGACACAACAGGATCCGCCGTGGCCCGGCGATTGGGTCCGCCGCGGACCTAACTGCTCCTACCGGGATTACAACACCACCGTGAATTGCAACCTGGTGGCTACTCTCCCGGACCTCCGCACCGATCGCGATGCGCCGGTCCAGCTGCCTCCTGCGCTGCTCGAGAAGTGGGCGCACGAGGGACGCCGGGAGCGGGAAGTGGCCGAGCTCGACGACTTCTTCCGGCGCACCGGCTACCCCCGCGCCCCGCGCTACTACGTCATCAAGTGGCTTACCGACTGGGTCCGCGAGTTCGGCTTCGACGGATACCGGGTGGACACCGCCAAGCATTTCGAGTCGGCGGTCAGCGCCGAGCTGAAGCAGGAGGCTGAGACGGCCCTGGCGGACTGGAGGCGGAGCCATCCGGCCCAGGTTGGGGACAGCATTCCCTTCTATATGGTAGGCGAGGTCTACGGCTGGGAGCCGAGCCAGGGGAGGAACTACAACTTTGGTGACCGGAGTGTGGACTTCTTCTCCAAGGGCTACGACGGCCTCATCAACTTTGGTTTCAAGAGCGACACCGGGTCATTGGACGGCCTCTTTACTCGGTACTCTGCGACACTCCACGGGGGAGGGCTGCGCGGAGTCACCTTTCTCAACTACCTAAGCTCACATGACGACGGGTCGCCCTACGACGGAGACCGCAAGGATCCCCTCGGCGCGGGAACGCGCCTCCTCCTGGCACCCGGCACTGCCCAGATCTACTACGGGGACGAGCTGGGGCGTCCCCTCCGGGTGGCAGGGGCCGAGGGAGATGCCAATCTGCGCTCCTTCATGAACTGGGGGGATCTGGGGCGGCGGGCTGAGGTCCTGCTACATTGGCGCAAGGTCGGCCGCTTCCGCCGGGACCATCCCGCTGTGGGGGCTGGGATCCATCGCACTCTGCAGGTGAAGCCGTTCATCTTCAGCCGGACGCTCGAGTCCGGGGGTAGGCCCGATCGCGTTCTGGTGGCGATGGATCAGGGAACAGGCGCCAAGACGATATCGGTCTTTGGTGTGTTCCCTGACGGCACCAGGCTGGTGGACGCCTACTCAGGCGTCGGTGCTACGGTGAGGAAGGGCGCTGTCAGCCTCACGACCGGGTCGGGCTTGGTACTGCTTGCTGAGAACCGGTAACTGCGCACCACGCATCAAAAGAGCACTGTTCTAATTTGTCTCCGTGCTATCTCCGTGTCCTCCGTGTCTCCGGGTGAGCAGTTGCAGTGGCGGAATCATTCTCTGATCCACACCCTCGCCGCTCGCGGTGGTAGCTGGGCTTTCAGGCTTCCGTTGGCGCTGGTCGCCGCCGCGCCCGCCGGGAAGGCGAGCCGATATCTCCCATCCGCAGCTACTGAGATTTGCTGTGGCACATCCGAAGCGTTAAAGGCAACAACGGCGCGCCGGTCACCGAGCACACGGTCATACACTAATAGGCCGCGCTTATCGTCGGTCAGGAGCCAGTTCAGGTTCCCGTCGACCAGGAGCCGGAGGTTCTGCTTCCGCAGCGCGATAAGCTCCCGGTACACCCGGAACAGCGCCGTGTCGGGCACGACCCGATCGCGGTGCCGCAGCCGGCCGAAGGGGTGGACCCTCTCGTCCTCGTAACGCAGATCGCCCCAGACCAGGGGCTTCCGATCGTCGGGATCATCTGCGCCCCACATCCCCACTTCGTCCCCGTTCCAGATATGCGGCGCCCCGATGTAGGTGAACTGCTGGACCAGGATCATCTGCTGGATCCGGCGGGCGCGCGCGTCCGGCCGGTCGATCCGGTAGCCCGGGGCCTCCCGGGGAGAGTTGTGGTACTTGTAGCGCCCAGGGTTGTAGATCGAAGTACTGAACCGCGGGGTATCGTGGCTTGCCGTCAGGTTCATCATCGCCTTGAGCTGCGCCAGGCCGATGCCGTGGGCCAGCGAGTCAAGACTCGCAGCGTATGCCGTGGGAGTGAGGACTGGCGGCGCATGCGCAAAGAAGCCGCGCGTGGGCATATACCATCGGTAGTTCATCACGGCGTCGAAGACATCCCCCTTGAGCCATGGCGCCGGGTCCCAGATGGTGTCTGGCCATTTCTCCCACCAGACCTCGCCGACCAGATACGCCTCGGGGTTGATGCTCCGCACGAAGCGCCGGTAATCCCGCCAGAAGCCGAGCGGGACCATCTCGGCCACGTCGAGCCGGAAGCCATCCACCCCATCCGAGGGGTCGCCGTCCCCATTGGGGTCGAGCCAGCGCTTGGAGACGGCGAAGATCAGGTCCCGGACCCCAGGAACGAGGTTGCCCTCGATCGGGCCGTGGGTCCGCCCCAGCGGCCGGCCAACCTTCTTCCATTCGGGCAACCAGGGCACACCCAGCCAACCGCGATAGCGGAACTCGTTCGTGTCCGGCGTGGCTGGGTCGTCGAAACGCTCGATCTGGTACCAATCGGCGAACCGGGATGCCCGCTGATGCGCGAGCACATCCTTCCAGGCCCAGAAGGTGATCCCGGTGTGGTTCCAGGAAACATCGAGGATGATGCGCATGCCGCGCCGGTGGGCCTCGCGCACCAGAGCGACTAACAAGCTGTCGGCGGCGGTCCAGCCCCAGCTCGCCGGGTCCGCGGGATTCTCCGTGGCGATACGGGCCTCGTCGCCTTTCGGGTCGGGTCCGAAGTTGCGGTCGATGTGGGCGTAGTTCCGGGCATCGTACTTGTGCAGCGAGGGCGCGTCGTTGATGGGGTTGAGAAACAGGGCGGTCACGCCGAGCCGTTGGAGATAGTCCAGCTGATCCATGACACCACTCAAGTCGCCGCCGTAGCGGCGGGACTGAGCCGTGGCGTAGAAGTCCTTCCCGGTGGCCTTGGCCCAAGGCTCCTGCCTATACCAGTCCTGCGGCCAGGGCGTCGGTCGCCAGCCCGGCGGCGGCGGCTCATCGGTCACTCCCTCGATGTCGTGCGCGGTCGGATCGTTGGACTGGTCCCCGTTGCGAAAGCGCTCGACGAAGATCTGGTACCAGATCGCATCTCCCGCCCAGGCGGGCACGTCGAGGCTCGCCGCCGCCGCCGCCCTCGGTCTACTTCCAAACAGGAATGTCAGCGGGTCCTCGAGCCGCGCGCGCCAGGAGGTCTCGTTGTGCGTTGCGCCTTCGTAGCGGCGAATCACGAAGTTTCGGCCCTCGACCAGGCCCTGGCCGAGCAGCCAGGCGCGCACCGCGGCATGAGTGGGGCCGTAGGCGGAGTCGAGGCTCATGCTGCCGTAATCGAACCAGTATCGGGCGCCGGAGGGGACCTTGAGTCCGGAACGGATATCACGCACGACGTACGGCGTCGTGTCCGGAGTTCCCTTGGCCGGGAGGTTCAATACCCGGGCGGCCACTTCCTCCGAGAGCGGGAAATGAGTAGACATGCAGCCGCAGGCCCCGAACACGTCCGGATGGTGGGTGACCAGGTAGAACGACAGCAGTCCGCCCATGGATGAGCCCATGGCCGCGGTGTTCGCCGGGCCGGTCAGGGTGCGGAACTCCCGGTTGACCCTCGGCATGAGGTCTTCGATGAGGAAGCGGGCATATGCCGGCGCATCGTGCCAGGGCGAATACTCCCGGGAACGCTCCGCCGAACTCCAGACCCCGACGACGATGACGGGCGCAATGACGCCCCGGTCCACCAGCCGCACCACCGCCTCGTCCACCCCCCAGTCCACGCCGGTGTTGGCGATGCGGGGGTCGAACAGGTTCTGCCCGTCATGCATGTACAGCACGGAATAGCGTGTGGTCGGATTCTCATCGTAGCCCGGCGGCAGCCAGATCTCCACGTGGCGCTTGGGGCCGAGGAACTTCGAAGAAACGTCGGTCCAGTAGACCAGCCGGCCTTTGACCCCGGAGCCGCGCCAGTCGGCGATATACTCGAGGGGATCCTTCTTGAAGCCGGCGATCTGGTGGACGACCACCGTGTCGCGATCAAAGACCAGCTGGTAATTGGGTCGGACGATGCCGGAGGGTCCCACTGCCTCGCGGTCCCAGGAGCCGAGGGTGAGCTTGTATTCCAGTGTGGTGCCCGGCGGCGCCGTGATCTGGACAGTGCGCTCCGCGCCCGCGCCGACCATCGCGAGTCCGTCGGGACGCCACGGTCCGAACTGAGGGAGGTTGGCTGCGAGGTAGACCTTCCCGGTGCCAGCGGGTACGCGCACCCGGATGGTCGCGGTGCAGCATTGAATGCCCCACCGATGGGGCGGCAGCATTGCGCCGGTGCTGGATGCGACAGTCAACAATGCGGCGAGAGCGAAGGCGGGGGGGAGACGGCGATCGTTGACGGCCGTCACTTCGGGTGATAGTGTCACCGCGAGAACCTATGGCCAGTCGTGGGCTTTTTCCAGATGCTTCTAACGAGACCTCCCTTTGACAACAGCTTCGTCACCAAGGGAGAATGCAAGACGGGCCGGAGTACAGGTGCGCGCCTACCTGGCAAAGCAACCGCCCAACGCGCGGCGGCACCTCCGAAAGCTCCGCGATATAGTCCGCTCCGCGGCGCCCCGCGCCGTCGAGGTCATCAGCTACGGGATTCCCAGCTTCAGGCTCGAAGGACGGCCGCTGGTGTGGTACGCCGGCTGGAAAGACCACGCCAGCCTCTACCCGATGACCGCCGTTATCAGACGAGCTCATGCGGCCGATCTCAAGGGCTACAAGACCTCGAAGGGAACCATCCAGTTTCCGTTGACCAAGCCCCTGCCGGCGGCGCTGGTCCGGCGGCTGGTCAAAGCGCGAGTTGCTGAGTTAGCCACGCAGAGCAGGACATGAGCGTTCTGATTCGTGCGCTCACCTACTCGACCCTCTTCATCGGTTTCCTGCTGGTATTTCTGCCGGCCCGGGTCCTGGCCTGGTCGGGGATGGTCCAACCCGCCGAGGTGGGCCCCGCCCAAGTCGCCGGCGTCATTCTTGGGGCGACTGGTGCCGCCCTGGCCCTGTGGTGCATCGTCACCTTCATCGTGCGCGGCCGAGGGACACCGGCGCCATTCGACCCGCCACGGCAATTGGTAGTGGCCGGCCCCTATCGGATGGTGCGGAACCCGATGTACCTGGGTGCAGCTCTCGCCCTGGCGGGGGCGGCGCTCTTCTACCAGTCCTGGGCGCTACTGCTCTGCTGTGCGACGTTCCTGCTGGTGACCCACCTCTTCGTAGTGGCGTACGAGGAACCCACCCTCCGAGCTACCTTCGGCCCTGCCTACCTGGCTTACTGTCAGCGGGTCAGACGCTGGACTCCACGTCACAATCGCACCGCCTGAGACGCTCTGCTGGTAGCGGAGGCGTGCTTATGGCTGGCAAGAATGGGGAGCTGCGCTGTCCCGGCTGCGGCCGGAGGGTGCGTTGGAACGAAAGGCGGGGCCGGGACCGGCTGGTCTGTCCCCGTTGCCGAATGGTGTTCGAGGACAGACCAGCCCGATTAGCAACCCATGGCGCAACCGGCGGCGCCGGGGGTAAACCTACCTCGCCCCCGCCGGCTCACCCTCATGGGCCCGTTCCAGCGCCGCAATATCCAGTTTCTTCATCTGCAGCAACGCTTCCATAACCCGTGACGCCTTCTCTCGATCGGGATCGCTGATCAGCTCCGCCAGTACGGTGGGCACCACCTGCCAGGATAGCCCGTACTTGTCCTTGAGCCAGCCGCACGCCTGCGCCTTCGGGTCTCCACCCGGAGTGAGCCGGTCCCAGTAGTAATCGATCTCCTCCTGAGTCCGGCACATGATCTGGAAGGAGAGTGCCTCGTTGAACTTGAAGTGCGGGCCACCGTTGAGTGCGGTGAAGGGTTGCCCGTTGAGCTCGAATTCGACCGTCATCACCGAGCCGGCGGGTCTCCCGTGCACTTCACGCCCGGCTTCGGTATACCGGCTGATCCGCCCGATCCGGGAGTCCTTGAAGATGCCGGTGTAGTAGCGGGCTGCCTCTTCGGCCTGGCTGTCGAACCAGAGACATGGGGTGATGGGTTGTGGGGTAGGCATGACTGGTCTCCTCTGATTGCAGTCAACGTGAATCCGGCCACGAGTTCTGCCCGCAGCCAATGACTGAGTTTAAGTTCGGGGCATTGCCCCTCGCAATGACTCGTTTCACTGGTCCGCAACGTATGTTTACCCGGCAGTTCAATCGACCTCCATACACCGGCTTCGTTTCGAGGACTCCCATGCTTCGCCTTCGCCCCCGGTTTGCTCTTTTCGTCGCCGCCATGGTTCTGGCTGTCGGGTCCCCGCCCCGCACCCTCCCGGCCCAGACTAGGCAGGCGGCCCGATCCCCCGGCATCGACGTGGCCGGCATGGACCGCTCGGTCAAGCCGGGCGACGATTTCTTCGCCTACGCCAACGGCACCTGGCTCAGCGAGACCGAGATCCCCCCCGACCGCAGCTCCTACGGCGCCGGCTCCATCCTGGGTGAGCTCACCGATCGCCGGGTGGCGGATCTGATCCAGGAAGTGGCCAAGGCATCCGGCGCGGCGGGCTCGGAGCGACGGAAGATCGGCGACTTCTACGCCGGCTTCATGGACACGACGGCGATCGAGGGGGCCGGTCTCCGGCCCCTCAAGCCTACGCTCGATTCCATCGCCGCCATCCCCGACCGGAAGGCTCTGGCCCGATTCCTCGGCTCCACCCTGCGGGCCGACGTAGACGTGCTCAACAGCACAAACTTCTACACCGAGAACCTGTTCGGCCTCTGGGTCGCCCAGGACTTGGACGATCCGACCCAATACTCCCCGTTCCTGCTTCAAGGCGGGCTCGGCATGCCCGACCGGAGCTATTACGTCGACACCTCGTCGGCGATGGCCTCGATCCGCGCCAAGTATCAGGACCACGTCGCCGCGACGTTGGGTCTCGCCGGAATTCCCGACAGCGCGGCCAAGGCCGCGGGGATCGTGCGGCTCGAGACCAAAATCGCAAACGCACACTGGACCCGCGAGGCATCCGGGGACGTGAGCAAGGGGAATAACCACTGGAAGAAGACGGACTTCGCCAATAAGGCCCCGGGGCTGGAATGGGACACCTACTTCGCGGCCGCAGGATTGGAGCAGGCCCCCCGAGTGGTCGTGTGGCAGCCCAGCTCTATCACCGGCATCTCCGCGCTCACGGCGAGCGAGCCGCTCGACACCTGGAAGGACTACCTGACTTTCCACGCCATCCAGTCCCGGGTGGCCGTGCTCCCCGCCCCGCTGTACCGGGAGTCGTTCGCCTTCTTCGGGCCGGTCCTGAGCGGCGCGCAGAAGCCACGCGACCGTTGGAAGCGAGCGGTCACGGCCACCAACAACGCGCTCGGCTTCGGCGTCGGGCGGTTGTACGCCGCCCGCTACTTCCTGCCGGCGGAAAAGGCGCGGGCGCAGGCGATGGTCACCAACCTTATCGCCGCGTTCCGGGACCGGATCGATCACCTGGACTGGATGGCGCCGGCCACGAAGCAGGAGGCCAAGGCCAAGCTCGCCGTGCTCAAGGTGGGAGTCGGCTATCCCGACCGATGGCCGGCCTACTCCGGGCTGGAAGTGGTGAAAGATGACGCCTACGGTAACCAGGAGCGCGCCCAGCTGTTCCAGTACCGACAGGCACTCGCGCGGTTGGGCCAGCCGGTGGACCGCGCCGAATGGGTGATGACCCCGCAGACGGTGAATGCGGTAAATCTGCCGGCCATGAATGCGCTCAATTTCCCGGCCGCAATTCTCCAGCCGCCCTATTTCGACGCCGGGCGGCCCGTCTCCATGGACTACGGCGCCATTGGTGCCATCATCGGCCACGAGGTGAGTCACAGCTTCGACAACCAGGGAGCGCTCTTCGACGCCAAGGGGCGATTGCACAACTGGTGGACGCCGGAGGATTTCAAGCACTTCGAGGCGTCTTCAACCCAGCTCGTCGCGCAGTACGATCAGTACCGGCCGTTTTCCGACCTCGCGGTCAAGGGGCAGCAGACCCTAGGTGAGAACATCGCGGACGTGGCCGGCCTGGCCGCGGCGTACGATGCCTTCCATCGCTCGCTCGGCGGCAAGCCGGCACCGGCGGTGCAGCATTTCACCGGCGACCAGCAGTTCTTCATCAGCTTTGCCCAAGCCTGGCGCACCAAGGCGCGGGAGCCTGCCGTGCGCAATCAGATCCTGACCGACGGACACTCGCCGGCTCAGTATCGGGCCTCTACGGTCCGGAACCTCGACGCGTGGTACCCCGCGTTCAACGTGAAGCCGGGAGAACGGCTTTACCTAACCCCGGCGGAAAGGGTGCGGGTCTGGTGAGGTCAGGTCACGGAGTGCTTCTGGGGAGGGACGCATGGACCAAGATCTGGCCGGCATGTCGCGCGAGCAGCTGATGGCCGAGGTGCGGAAGCTTCGTCAAGGCATCCGCACCCATCGGGACAGCACCGGTCACGAACTCTGCTGTTCGAGCAGAGCCTCTATCTGGACGACCTGTTCAGCTTCCTCGACATCGAGCCTCACATCAAGCTCACGCCGGGCGCGCGTCCGGTGCCGGTGCCGATCCGGATCGGGTTTGGCTTCGAGGGCGTGGGGTTTCGTTATCCCGGACCGTTGAGCGGGCGACAATTTTAGGCAGTGCTCGACAGTAGGATCTGGGAACGGAATGGTCAAGCGGTGTCCGGTTCGCCGCCCTCGCCGTCCTCCCCAGCCCGATCCAGATGCAGCTCGTGTTTGGCGGTGCGGTGGATGATGTAGACGATCACCACCCCAACCACCAGCGCGCCCAACAGCCACAACTGGACCCGCCTCACCTTGCCCAGTAACACCGTGGCGCTACCGCTCACCAGGTAACCCAGCCCGGTGAATACCGTCGCGCCGATGGCGCAGCCCAGCGTGTCGATCAGCAGAAAGCGGGGCAACGAAAGCCCGTGGAGTCCCCAGAAGACCATGCTTGCGGCCTTCGTGCCGTAGACGAAACGGGCGGCGAGCAGCTCCCAGGGGCCCATCCGCCG
>DASYIX010000094.1:0-10970 GCA_035997125.1 Gemmatimonadales bacterium | reverse complement strand
GGTGCTCACGACCTGGACCTGCTTCTGCCGGGCCTGGGCCAGGTCGCGCACCAGGCGGGGAAAGCGGCCGAACACGGTAGCGATCGGCAGCAGCCGAGTCTCCATCAGAATCCCCTCGAGCCGCTTCATGGTCTTCTGGAGAGCGACGATACCGCGGTCGAGATCGACCAGCTCGGGGGATGCTTTCAGCTTCCGGGCCAGCCCGCGATACAGCTCGGCCACTGCCGCCTGCTCGATCATGCCCTCGCCCAGCACTTCGAGCATTGCATCCAGCCGGCGGAAGTCGACCCGGACCGTGCCGCTGGCGGCTTCAACGACCCCGGCTTCGTCGGCCCGGCGATCGCCCCGGCGGCGCTCGAGTAACAGCCCCGGCCGTTTGGCCGGCTCTTTCGTGTTTTTATTTCGGGCCAGGAAGGTGCGGACTCGCTTGACGAATCGCGCGGCGCCCTTGGCATCCGTACCCTGCGCGGCGTTACGGATGAGCTCGATCAGGAGGCCACTGCCGCGGACCAGGAGAGCGGCAGAGGGGTCGCCTCGCAGATCCGCATCCGCCTCGAGCCGGGCGCAGGCGTCTTCCAGCGCGTGGGCGACCGTCTGCATCGGTGGCAGACCCATCATTGCCGAGTTGCCCTTTACCGTGTGCAGCCGGCCCTTCACCGACGCGAGCAGATCATCGCCCGTGTCACCCTCGCGCCACCGCCGCTCCAGCTCTACGAAGGCGTCGCCCACCTGCTCCGCCAGCGGAAGGCACTCGACGATGTAGTCCTGGATCAGGTCGCCGAAGGCATTCTCGTCGCTGCTCATGATCAGGCGGACCGGGACTTGTTCTGTTTCAGGGCGCGCTCGACCACGGCCTCGAGGTCAGCGGGCTTGAATGGCTTGCGGAGATACTCCCAGGCCCCCGCGGCGCGGCCGCGGGCCTCATCCTCGGGGGTGCCTTCGGTGGTCACCAGGACGACCGGAATGTGCAGATAAAGCTTCTCGGTCTTGCGGCGCTCCAGCAGCTCGAGGCCATTCATCTCCGGCATATTGAGGTCGAGGAACACCAGGGTGAGCTCGCGATGGGCGGCAAGGAGGGCATACCCGTCTTTTCCATTGGTCGCATAGTGGACAGTGCTGCCGGCGAGCTTGCCCCGCGAAAAGACCACCTTATACATCTGGTGATGCAGCTTGGAGTCGTCGACTACCAGAAATGAGTTCGGCATGGTCTCACCGGGCTGAGGTGAGGGCCTGGGAGGCAAAAGACGGACCGGGATGTCGTAGAGGTGTAAGTGCTGGAGGGGTAAGAGACTAACGTAGTAAAGCGGCCCTCGTAATCGACCGATATTTTGACAAACTGCAAGGGGCTTCGCTATTGGCGATTGGGGGGTTGGCGGTAAGCCAATAGCGATCACCAGGAAACCGATTCCCTAACCCGAGTGTTGCCCTCTCATGATTCCCCTTTCCGTCCTCGATCTGGCCCCCATCCCCGAAGGAAGCACGGCCGCCCAGGCGCTCAGGAACAGCTTGGATCTGGCGCAGCACGCCGAGCGGTGGGGGTACCGCCGGTTCTGGCTGGCGGAGCACCACGGCATGCCGGGGATCGCGAGTGCGGCCACCTCGGTGGTGATCGGGTATATCGCCGGCGGCACCTCGACCATCCGGGTCGGCGCCGGCGGGATCATGCTGCCCAACCACTCGCCGCTGGTGATCGCCGAGCAGTTCGGCACCCTGGCGGCGCTCTATCCGGGACGAATCGATCTGGGATTGGGACGGGCACCCGGCTCCGATCAAGCGACGGTACGTGCGCTGCGGAGGAGTCCCGCCGCCGCGGCCACCTTTCCCCACGACGTGGGCGAGCTGATCCGCTATTTCCATCCGGTAGGATCGGGCCAGGCGGTGCAGGCGGTACCCGGAGCCGGCCTCGATGTGCCCATCTGGATTCTGGGCTCCAGCCTCTTCGGCGCCGAGCTGGCTGCGGCGATGGGTCTTCCGTTCGCGTTTGCGTCTCACTTTGCCCCCGGGCTCATGACCCAGGCGGTAGAGCTCTACCGCCTGCGATTCAACCCTTCGCACCAGCTCGAACGCCCCTACGTGATGCTCGGCGTCAACGTCTTTGCGGCCGGCAGCGATGCGGAGGCGGAGCGACTGTTCTCCTCGCTGCAGCAGGCCTTCGTCCGGCTGCGCCTGGGGCGACCGGGCCAGCTTCCGCCGCCGATCTCAGGCTATGGCGATCGGCTGACTGAAGTAGAGCGGGCGATCGTCAACGAGACGCTGGCCTGCTCGATTGTGGGATCGCCGGAGACGGTGCGGCAGGGGTTGGAGACGTTCGTGGCGGAGAACGGGGCGGATGAGCTGATGGTGACGTCGCAGATATTCGATCACGCCGCTCGGCTGAGGTCGTACGAGATAACGGCGCAGGCCCGGGACCCGATTAGCGGGATCGCGGCCCTTCAACCCGCCACGCCCGCCTGACGGCGGGCGGACGGAGTAGCGTCGAAAGGGACCTAGTGGCGAGCGACGATCAAAAACGCAAGCAGGATCGCGACGAGGTCTTCCGGTATCGCGACGAACAGGTCCTTCACCTTGAGCCTGGCAACCAGCCGCTTCCGGATCTCATAGCCACCGAACGTGCCGACCAACCCTCCGACAGCACCGGCAACCGCGCCCATTAGCCACGACTGACCTGCCGACACCGTCAGGCAGGCGCCGGAGAAACCGCCCAGCACTATCCGCCCGACCAGTGGACCCGGCAGGGTTCGCCTGGGCGTGGTCGGCAGCAGGTCCGCCACGTACTCGAGCAGCGCCGCCAGTGAGAGGATCGCCACCGTTAGCGTCGATCCCATGAACCCCAAACGAGTATCCTGGAGATCCAGCCATCCCAGGTGCGCCGCCCAACTCACCGCCGTGGGAGCCGTCAGCGAACGCAGCCCAGCTACGATACCAATACCGACGGCAAGAACGAGAGGGGACAGTCCCACCGGAGTCCTCCGTGGTTAGGTTGGAATGAGATGGCTGATATGGATTTCTGACGGAGAATAGTACAGCGCAGCCGCCTCTTGCGCCCTTCTGGGGCGCTTAATGGGCTCCCACGGCCACGTCGCCCCAGAGCTCCCGGATCCGCTCGTCCCGGCCACAGCCGATGCGATAGGCCTCGTACCGCGCCGGATTCTTCTTGTAGAATTGCTGGTGATACTCCTCGGCCGGATAAAACTCAGTCGTCGGCTGGATCGCGGTCACGATCGGGGTGGGAAACCGGTGCGACTGGTCCAGTGCCCGCTTGGACGCCTGGGCCAGCCGCTGCTGCGCCGAGTCACGATAGAAGATGATCGAGCGATACTGCGGGCCGTGATCGCAGAACGCCCGGTCCGGCGTGAGCGGGTCGATGTGGTGCCAGTAGATGTCGAGCAGCTGCTGATAGGAGATCTTGGCCGGGTCGTAGATCAACTGCACCGACTCGGCGTGCCCAGTCCGGCTGGACTCGACTTCTTCATAGGTGGGCTTGGGGACGGTGCCGCCGGAATAGCCCGCGGTAGTCGCGACCACACCAGGAACTCCGTCGAACGCCTTCTGCATCGACCAGAAACAGCCACCGGCAAAGGTCCCCACCTGTTGCGCCGCCGTGGGGACCGGGAGAACGGCCGGCCGGAGGTCGCGGCCCACAGGGGTCCGGAACCTGGAACCGACGAGCAGGGCGCCCAGCAGGCCGAGGACGGCTACGCCGGCGAAGCGGAGGATGGAGCGATGCATGACAGACAACTCCGGGAAGGTGTACTAGGATAACGCCGCGGAGGGGAGATTGGATCCCTGGGCCCACTGGCGCCGGGACCTGCGACGCCCGCCTGCGGGCGGACGTGGTTGTGCCAATCACGTAGCGAAGAGGTGAGCCTTCTATGAAAATCGGATTCATCGGCCTCGGAAGCATGGGCCACCCCATGGCGACCAACCTGATCAAGGCCGGCCACGACCTGATCGTCTACAACCGTACCCGGGAGCGCGCCGAGTCGCTGGCCAAGCAGGGAGCGAGAGTGGCGGGGTCGCCCCGCGAGGCGGCGGCCAGCGTCGAGGTCCTGATCACCATGCTGGCGGATGACGTCGCGGTGGAGTCGGTGATGTTCGGCGACCAGGGAACGCTCCTCGGTCTCGGCCGGGGCGCGATCCATGTCTCCATGAGCACCATCGGCCACCTGCTCTCCCGCCGGCTCGCCTCGGAGCACGCTCCTCGAGGCCAGAAGTACATCGCCGCTCCGGTGTTCGGCCGACCCGATGCCGCCCAGGCGGCCAAGCTCTGGATCGTCCCCGCGGGACCGGCCGAGGCTATCGAGCGCTGCCGTCCGCTGTTCGAGGCGATGGGTCAAGGAGTGGAGGTGGTGGGAGAGGACCCGCCGGTGGCCAACGTGGTGAAGCTGGCCGGAAACTTTCTCCTGGCGTCCGCCATCGAGGCAATGGGCGAGGCCCTGGCCCTGGTGCGGAAGTACGGAGTGGAGCCGAAGCGGTTCCTCGAGATCGCCAACGGGAGGCTGATCCGCTCGCCGGTTTACGAGAACTACGGCAACCTCATCGTGGGCCAGCGCTACCAACCGGCCGGCTTCAAGCTGCGACACGGGCTCAAGGACATGCGACTGGCGCTCGCCGCGGGCGACGAGGCCACCGTCCCGCTGCCGACGGCGAGCCTGGTTCGAGATCAGTACCTCGCTGCGATGGCCCGCGGTTGGGGCGACCTCGATTGGGCCGCGCTGGCAAAGCTGAGCGCGGTGAACGCCGGGTTGGAATAGGCTATCGTCTTCGATGCGCGCACGCCCGCCGTCAGGCGGCGTCGCGGTTACATCGCCGAGCCTTGCCGAGCTCGAGCCCATTTCCGGGTCATTCGTCATTCGGCCGTTTCCGCCTCTTCCGCCCCTTCCGCCTTTCCCCCTATACTGCCTGTTCGCAAGCACTCACACCGCCTTTGAGGCCACGGCCATCCCCCTGAACGCGCGCCGCTCCTTCATCTCCCTCATGCCCCTCGTCCGCACGGACGCCCGCGAGGACCGCCTTGCCGGGCCCATCCGGGGCGAGCTGCTCGGCGCCGAGCGCCTGGCGGAGCGGGCCCAGGAGGTCGCGGCCAGCCAGCGCCTGGCGACCGGGAGGCGCGCCCGGCGCCGGACCCCGCTGCTCGCCCGGCTCAACGGGACCCGCAAGATCCTGGAAGAAGCCCACGCCCGGCTCACCGCCTCGGACGGGGTGGGGGACGTCGGCCCTGCCGGCGAGTGGCTGCTCGACAACTTCCACGTCATCCAGGAGCACATCGGTGAGGTGCGGGAGAGCCTGCCGGGCGGCTACTACCGGGAGCTCCCCGAGCTGCAGGGTGGCCCGCTGTCCGGCTATCCCCGGGTCTACGAGCTCGCCATCACCCTGATCTCCCATACCGAAGGGCGAATCGACCTCGACAACGTCACCAGCTTTGTCGCGGCCTTCCAGGAGGTCACACCCCTCACCATCGGTGAGCTGTGGGCGGTGCCGGCGATGCTCCGACTCGGCCTGATCGAGAACGTCCGCCGGATGGCGCTCCGCACGGTGCAGCGGCTGGACGAGCTGGAGGTGGCCGATGCCGAGGCCGCCAGGATCGCCCGGGCGGCGGATGAGGGACAGACCGCGCTGGATCTGGAGCTCGACCGCTTTGCCTCCAACCCGCCACCGCTGACCCCGGCATTCGTCTCCCGCTTCCTCCAACAGCTTCGGGTCGAGGGGGGCGCGCTGCCGGCGGTGGTGCGGCTGGAGCAGTGGATCGCGGATGAGGCGCTGAGCGCGGAAGAAGCGATGGCCCGCTCCACCCAGCGGTTGGCCCTCACTCAGGTGGTGATGGCCAACAGCATCACCAGCCTCCGAGCCATCGGCCGGATGGAGTGGAACGCCTTCGTCGAGAAGCAGAGCCGGATCGAGGCGGTCCTGCGCGACGATCCTTCGGGCTTCTACTCCACCATGACCTTTGCCACCCGCGACCGCTACCGCCACGCGGTGGAGCGGATCGCCAAGCGAACCAGCCGGTCGGAGGAGGCGGTGGCTCGGCATGCCCTCGAGCTTGCCCGCGCCGGTCTGATGGTCAGCGCCCACGACCCCCGTCAGGCGCACGTGGGCTACTACCTGATCGACCAGGGGCTCGCCGAGCTGGAGCGGGTCACCGGATACCGGCCGGCGCCGGGAGAGGCGGTGGACCGCTGGGTGCGGCGCCATCCCAACCCGGTATTCGTGGGCGGGGTGGTCATGGCGACGGTCGGCGCGCTTGCCGCCGTGCTCTGGCTGGGCGGACCGACGGCCCGGGCGGTGTGGTTTGCCGTGCTGCTGCTCGGCATCATCCTGGCCAACGACATCGCCGTGAACGTGGTGAACCAGTTGGTCACCGCCTTCCTGTCGCCCCGCCCGCTCCCCAAGCTCGACCTGCACGAGTACGGCGTCCCGCCGGAGTATCGCACCGCGGTGGTCATCCCCACCCTCTTCGGCAGCGTCGACGCGGTTCACGAGGCGCTGGAGAACCTCGAGGTCCAGTTCCTGGCGAACCGGGAGGCACACCTTCACTTCGCGGTGTTGAGCGACTTCACTGACTCGCCCACCGAGACCAGAGAGAGCGACGATGCCATTGTAGAGGCCGCGGTCGACGGGGTGAAGGCCTTGAATGCACGCTACGCCGAGGCCGGCCCCGACGCGTTCTATCTCTTTCACCGTCCCCGGAAATGGAACCCGCGCGAGGGTGTGTGGATGGGATGGGAGCGGAAGCGGGGCAAGCTGGCCCAGTTCAACCGGTTTGTGCTGGGGCTGGGGGACGACGGCGCCTTTTCGGTCATCGTGGGCGACGTGAAACCGATCAGGAGAGTGCGCTACGTCATCACCCTCGACTCCGACACGGTGCTGCCGCCGGACGCGGCGCCGCTCCTGGTGGGAGCGCTGGCTCACCCGCTCAACCGCGCGGTCTTCGACCCCACACTCGGCCGGGTGGTGCGGGGCTACGGGATCCTCCAGCCGCGAGTGGGGGTGTCGCTCCCCAGCGCGCACCGCTCGATCTTTGCCGCCATTCACTCAGGCCATCCCGGCGTGGATCCCTACACCACCGCGGTGTCCGATGTGTATCAGGACCTTTACGGCGAGGGGAGCTTCACCGGCAAGGGCGTGTACGACGTCGAGGCCTTCGAGCGGGCGACCCATGGCCGCTTCCCCGAGAATACGCTCCTGTCTCACGATCTGATCGAGGGGAGCTACGCCCGCGCCGGCCTGGCGACCGATGTGATCGTCTACGACGACTATCCCACCCGGTACCTGACCTACACCCGTCGGAAGCACCGCTGGATCAGAGGCGACTGGCAGCTGCTGCCCTGGCTCAGGTCGCTCGTGCCCGGCCCCGAGGGCTCCGAGCCCAACCGGCTGTCGGTTCTCTCCCGCTGGAAGATCGTCGACAATCTCCGCCGCAGCATGGTGGAGCTCGCCCAACTCGCGTTCCTGGTCGGCGGATGGACTCTGTTGCCCGGCTCTCTCATCCGCTGGACGCTCCTCGGCCTCGGCGCGATCGCCGCGCCCTGGATCGTCTCCCTCGTGCTCGCATTGCTGCGGCCGCCGCTGGACAAGTCCTGGCGCGCCTACTACGCGGCGGTGGGACGGGACGCTGCGACGAGCATCCAGCAGGTGGCGCTCGCCATCGTCTTCCTGCCGCACCAGGCGTGGGTCTCGGCCGACGCGATCCTCCGCACGCTGTGGCGGATGGGAATGTCGCGGAATCACCTGCTGGAGTGGCGCACCGCGTCGCAGACCGAGCGCGCCATGGAGAGCTCGGCTCGCCCCGTGTGGCGGGGGATGTGGCCGGCAGTGTTCCTGGCCGGCGCCATCGCCGCGGCGGTGACCTGGCGAGTGGTGCAAGGACCAGGCACCGCGGTCCCCATCTGGGAGCTCGCCGTCGCGGTGCTCCCGTTCATCCTGGTGTGGATTGCCTCGCCGTTCATCGCCCACGCGCTGGGGGCCCCCGCTGTGCGCCGCGAGCTGCGGATCCCCGCCGCCAGCCGGCGGGAGGCGCTCCGCTACGCGCTGCTGCACTGGCGCTTCTTCGATCGCTTCGTCGGCACCGAGACCAACTGGCTCGCGCCGGACAACTTTCAGGAGGATCCCAAGCCGGTCGTGGCGATGCGCACCTCGCCCACCAACATGGGTCTCCAGCTGCTGGCCACGATGAGCGCGCACGATCTCGGTTTCATCCCGCTCGACGATATGGTCCGGCGTCTGGAGCTGGCCCTTCGCTCCTTCGAGCGGATGCGCCGGTTCCACGGGCATTTCTACAACTGGTACGATCTCACCAGTCTCAGCGTGCTGGAGCCGGCCTACCTCTCCACCGTAGACAGCGGCAACCTGGCCGGCCATCTCATCGCGCTGAGACAGGGGTGCCTGGAGCTGATCGACACGCCAGTCCTGGACTCCCGGGTATGGCGGGCGCTGGAGACTGCGCTGACCCTGGCCGACGAGCGGATGCGCTCGGTCCCCTCGGGGCACGGCGCGGAATACCTCCGCGCGGCCCGGGCCGGGCTGGCAGGCTCGAGTGGGGAGCGCACCTCAGCCTCGCTCGCCCGCGTGGCCGAAGCGCTCCAGCGGTGCGAGGTGGCACTCAACGGAGCCGGTCTGGCGCCGGAAGTGGCAGATGCGGCATTGGAGTGGATCTCCTGGAGCATCCGTCTGATCGCGGCGCATCGCGCTTCGATGGAGAGTCCGGAGAAGAGAACCGAGCTGGTGACCCGGCTGCAGGTGATCGCCGAGCGGGCGTACAGCTATGCGATGGAGATGGACTTTCGCTTCCTGTTCGACCGGGAGCGGAAGCTGTTTGCGATCGGATTCCAGCAGAGCAGCCACTCGTTGGACGGGTCCTATTACGATCTGCTGGCCTCCGAGGCCCGGCTCGCGAGCTTCATCGCCGTGGCCAAGAACGACATCCCGGTGGACCACTGGTTCCGCCTCGGCCGCACGCTGACCTACGCCGCCGGCGCGCCCGCCCTGGTGTCGTGGAGCGGGAGCATGTTCGAGTATCTCATGCCGATGCTCGTCATGCGGTCGTATCCCCACACCGTGCTCGCGCAGACCTACGACGGGGCGCTGGCACGGCAGATTTCCTACGGCAACGAGCGCGGCGTCCCCTGGGGAGTGAGCGAGAGCGCGTACAACGTGCGCGACCGGCATCTCACCTACCAGTATCGTCCCTTCGGCGTGCCCGACCTCGCGCTCAAGCGCGGACTGGGTCGGGAGCTGGTGATCGCGCCGTACGCCACGGTGCTCGCGGCGATGGTCGACCCGGCAAAGGCCCTGGTGAATCTCCGGCTGCTGGAGACCGAGGGAGCGCTGGGCCGCTACGGCTTCCGCGATGCGCTGGACTACACCCGTCCCGATCCGGACCAGCCCAACGCCGTGGTCGGCACCTACATGGCGCATCACCTCGGTATGGGTCTCGTCGCGCTGACCAATGTGCTGAGCTCCGAGATCTGGCAGCGCCGCTTCCATGCCGACGCGGTGGTGCGCTCGGCCGAACTGCTGCTGCACGAGCGGATCCCCCGGCGGCTCGTGCTGCAGGAGCCGCAGGGAGCGCGGCCGGACGAGGCATTACCCGAGGCGGAAGTGGACCGTCCCGCGGTGCGCCACGTGGACACGCCGGACACGCCCCAACCCCACGTCGCCCTGCTGGGTCACCTGCCCTACACCATCATGGTGAGCCATTGCGGCGCCGGTTACAGCCGCTACGAATCGCTCGCCGTTACCCGCTGGCGGTCGGACGGGACCCGCGATTCGACCGGACAGTTCTGCTACGTGAAGGACCTGTCGACCGAGCGGGTCTGGTCCACGGCGCACCAACCGGTGTGCGCGCCGGCGGACTGGTACAACGCGCTGATGGCCACCGATCGGATCACCTTCCACCGTGCCGACGGCGACATCGAGACCCGCACCGAGATCGCCGTGGTGCCGGAGGACTCGGCGGAAGTGCGCCGAGTCACCCTCACCAACAACAGCGACGAGACCCGGGAGATCGAGCTCACCAGCTACGGCGAGATCGTGCTCGCGACGCCCGAGGCCGACCGGATCCATCCGGCCTTCGGCAATCTCTTCGTGGAGACCGAGTGGCACGACTGGTGTAATGCGATCACCGCCACCCGCCGGCCCCGCTCCTCGAAGGAACAGCCACTCTGGTGCGTGCACGTGGTGGACACCGGAAGACATCGGGTAGGGCCGGTGACCTATGAGACCGACCGGGCGCGCTTCCTCGGCCGGGGGCGCTCGACTCGCGATCCGATGGCTCTGGAAGAAGATGGAACGTTGTCGGGAACCACCGGCTCGGTGCTCGACCCCATCTTCGCCATCCGCGCCCGGGTCCGGCTGGACCGGGGTCAGTCAGCCTCGGTGGCATTCACTACCCTGGTCGCCACCAGCCGCGACCGAGCCTTCGAGCTGGCCGACCGCTACCGGGATTCCCATGCGGCACAGCGGGCACTGGATCTGGCGTGGACCTCCAGCCAGGTGGAGCTGCGCGAGTTCCATCTCACTCCCAGCGATGCCGCTGTGTTTCAGGAGCTGGCCGGGCATCTCCTCTATGGCAGCGCGGCGCTGCGAGCGCCTCAGGCCGAGCTGCGGCGAAACCGGGGGTCGCAGCCGCTCCTGTGGAGGAACGGCGTCTCGGGAGACTGGCCGATTCTGCTGGCGACCATCGACTCCGCCGATGGACTGCCAACGCTGCGGCAGATCCTGACCGCCCACCGCTACTGGCGGCGCCGGGGCATGATGGTGGACGTGGTGGTGCTCATCGAGCGCGCGGAGACCTATTACCAGGAGCTGGCCGACCGGGTCAACTCGGCGGTTTATGCCTTGAGCGACGTGGCCTCCATCGACAAGCCCGGCGGCGTGTTCGTCCGCCGCCGGGACCTGTTGAACGAGGATGAGCTGCTCATGCTCCGGGCCACCTCACGGGTGCACATCTCCTGCGACGGCCGGGCGCTGGG
>DASYIX010000093.1:0-18758 GCA_035997125.1 Gemmatimonadales bacterium | reverse complement strand
GTGATCGGCGTCGGCCAGCGGCGCGGAGCAGCCCATGACGTTGCGCTCCACGTCGCCGCAGGCGGCGATGGTGGTGAGCAGCTCCTGGTTCACCCCGGCGATTGTGGCCTTCAGGTCTCCCTTGAGCACGCCGTGGAACTGAAATCCCTGTCGGGTGGTGACGCGGAGGGTGCCGTTGGCGTGTTGGTCCGCGATCCGCTCGAGGCCGAGGTACTGGTCGGCGGTGATGACGCCGGCGGGAATGGCCACCCGGATCATGAAGGAGTAAGCCTTCTCGGCTCCGGCGGCCTCCCGGCCGCGCCGCTCGTCCCGGGAGTCCTGCTGGTAGGTCCCGTGGAACTTGAGCAGCTGGATATCGTCGTGCTCGAAGTGGGTGGCGTCGGACCCGAGCGTCTCCGCGATGCTGCCGCGGAGATGGCGGCCGTTTCGCTTAGCGTTCTCGACCTTCGATTCGGGTTTGGGAGGCATAGTTGTTCTCTACCGAAAGTCAGGAGTCGGGAGTCGGGAGTCGGGCGCGCGAAGTACAGGGTCTGGGGCGTTCGACAGAGATGTCTGGATAGC
Organism: Gemmatimonadales bacterium; assembly: GCA_035997125.1. GTDB lineage: Bacteria > Gemmatimonadota > Gemmatimonadetes > Gemmatimonadales > GWC2-71-9 > CAVVWJ01. Next base: position 18,197 of record DASYIX010000093.1, on the reverse strand, counting down.
CGAGACTCCTGACTCCTGACTCCCGACTCCTGATTCCCAATGCAACCCGCACTCCGTCTTCCCCGTCCCCGCCCAGCGACCCGCCCGGCTGTACTCGCCCAGGCTCGAGCCCGGCACCGGGGCGGTGCAGTGGGTGCATCCGATCGTCGGGTAGCCCTGCTCGTGAAGCTCGTTATAAATCACGTTGTTCTCCCGCACGTAGTCCCACACCCGCTGCCGGTCCCACGCGGCCAGGGGGCAGATCTTGAGCACCTGGTAGTGCCAGTCCCAGCCGACCAGCTCGACCGCGCTCCGGGTCCCGCCCTGGCTTCGAGTGATGGCGGTGATCCAGACGTCCGCGCCGGTGAGGGCCTGGCGCAGGGGGGCGACCTTGCGCAGCTGGCAACAGAGATCGGGATCTCGTCGCCAGAGCTCGGGTCCATAGCGAGCCTCCTGGGCGTCGGGGGTCAGCGAGGTTCCCCGGTTCACGAAGGTGACCAGCGGATACCGGGCCACCATCCGGTCGCGCAGAGCGTAGGTCTCGGGAAACAGGAACATGGTGTCGAGATACACCACCGTCGGCGCCGCCCCGTGTTTGGCGTACATATCGATGAGGGCGCACCCCTCCATGCCGAAGGAGGTGGTGAGCACCACCCGCCGGTTGCGGAACCGCTCCGCCGTCCAGGCGATGAACTCCTCCGTCGGCGTGTGCTCATCGATCGGTTGAACGCCCAGCTCAGTTGCCACGGTCTCGACTCCAGAGCATAAAAACAGAAAGGCCCGCGGATCCTTCCGCGGGCCTGGCCAACACTGCGCATGCTACTACTCGCCGCTAGAAGGTCGCTCTCCCGGGAAGGGTCATACAAACACAACACATGCGCCCGAGGGCGCAGGCATTGGCGGCGGAGAGATTGCTGGAACGAAGCGGCATCATATGCATATTTATGCCTGGCTCTGGGTCTTTTGTCAAGCAGGAGCTTTAACCAAGGTTCACCACAGAGACAAAGAGGACACAGAGGGATCATCCAATCATGCGGCTCATGACATCGCGATTGCGACCATCGGGAACCAACTTTCACCTGTGTCCTCTGTGGTGAGCTTTTACCCGAGGTTGGCGGTAGTGGTAGATTGAATCTCTCGACAACTCACTGGGTTGCGCACTCCTATGCGATTTTCATTGCTTTCCGGCCTTCTGGTCCTTTCTCTCACTTCGGGTCTCCGAGCTCAAGAGATCAGCTCGGCCGAGTACGCCGCGCGACGGGACTCGCTCGCGGCCCATATCGACAGTGGCGTAGTGATCGCCTTCGGTGCGCCGGAGCCGGTGCGGATCGGCAAGTGGACCCAACTCCCCGCCTTCAACTATCTGACCGGCTTCCAGGAGCCCAACGCGGCGTTTCTCCTGGTCAAACGGGGAGGCCGGGCCGCCGGAACCTTGTTCACCGCCACCAGAGACCCTCGCCGCGCGCTTTATGACGGGTTCCCGCCCGACTCCGCGGCGGTCGCCCGGCAAACCGGCCTGGCCGTTCGGTCATTGCCGGCGTTCCGGCCCATGGTGGATTCGATGGTGGGATTGGGACTCCCGGTCTACACCCTGCGCGACTATGCCCAGGCGGACGCTGCCATGGATGATTCCCTGACTCGAGGGTCCAGCCTCACCACCGATCTGGTGACTCGCCATCCGGCGCTGCCGATCCGCGACGCCCAGCCGATCGTGGACAGCCTCCGGGCCCGGAAGAGTCCGGCCGAGCTGGCCCAGCTGCGCCGCGCAATCGGAATTACCGTCGGGAGCCTGAAGCAGGCGATGCGCTCAGCCAAGCCGGGGATGTGGGAGTACCAGCTGGAGGCGCTCATCGAGGGCGGGTTCCGCAGCGCCGGCGCGGACGGCACGTCCTTTGGCTCGATTGTGGGCTCGGGTCCCAACTCGACCCAGTACCACTACGAGAAGAACAACCGCCGCATGGCTGCGGGAGACGTGGTGGTGATGGACGTGGGTGCCGCCTATCGGGGATATGCCGCCGATGTCACCCGGACTATACCGGTGAGCGGACGCTTCACCCCGGAGCAGCGGGAGATCTACCAATTGGTGCGCGATGCCCAGGCCGCGGCGGAGAAAGTGGCGAAGCCGGGGGCATCGTGGGAGGCCTGGCGCGACTCGGCCCGCATGGTCGAGGCTCGGGGGCTGGCGAAGCTCGGCCTGATCGAGTCGCCCGACGCCACCTTCGATCCGCCCTGGGGCTCGAGCTGCCAGACCAAACCGGTGAGCTGCACGCAGGCTTTCCTCTATATGGCGCACGGCCTGGGGCACGGCATCGGCCTGGAGGTGCATGACCCGCCGCATCCGTGGCTGGGCCAAGGGGCCTTCGAGCCGGGCCAGGTCTTTACCATCGAGCCGGGGGTCTACATCAGCACCAAGCTGCTCGACATGCTGCCCGACACCCCCAAGAACCGGGCGATGATCGCCAAGGTCCGGAAGACAGTCGAGCGGTATCAGAACACCGGGGTCCGGATCGAGGACGATTATCTGATCACGCCGACCGGGGTGGAGTGGCTGTCCCGGGCGCCCCGGGAGATAAGCGAGATTGAGGCATTGAGGTTGGTATCGTCCAGAGCGCCTTGATTGGGGTGCTGTGGTCATTCTTGATGGGTCTCATTTGACCCGACCGGCTTCAACGCGTTAAGGTTCATTTGCCGCCAGGGGCATGTGGAAAGGCTACTGGCTATTCGCTATTGGCAGAGCAAGACGACCTTCTCCGGAAGCGGAGCAGCCAAGAGCCCATAGCCAATAGCGCATAGCCCACATTGAGAAGTCACCCTTGGAACCTGATCCGGCTGATACCGGCGAAGGGAGCGCGGCCGGAGCGATCTGCTCCAGCGCTCCCTTTCTAATAGGGAGCATTCCATGACCAGCACGCTGCCGCGCGCCAAGCTGCCCCGCCGCTCCGCGGCCCCGCCGCCCCGCCTCGAAGACGCTTTCCCCAATTCCACCAAGGTGTACGTCGACGGACCTCAGGGCGTGCGAGTCCCGATGCGGGAGATCGCGCTGTCCGGCGGGGAGCGCCCGCTTCGGGTGTACGACACCAGCGGGCCGCAGGGATTCGACGTGCGAGAGGGGCTGGCGTCGGTTCGGGGTGAGTGGATTCGAGCGCGGGGAGTCGGGAGTCGGGAGCCAGGAGTCGGGAGCAAAGCCTGTCATCCTAAGCGCAGCGAAGGATCTCTCAGCTTAGTCCCCGAGACACTCCGACGTCCAGTTCTGCGGGGCCAACGCGCCGTTACCCAACTGCACTACGCGCGGGCGGGGCGGATAACGCCGGAGATGGAGTTCATCGCTCTTCGGGAAGGATCGACGGCCGAATTCGTTCGCAGTGAAGTCGCTCGGGGCCGAGCCATCATCCCGGCCAACATCAACCACCCCGAGCTGGAGCCGATGATCATCGGCCGCAACTTCCAGGTGAAGATCAACGCTAACATCGGCAACTCCGCCGTCACCTCGTCGATCGAAGAGGAAGTTGAGAAGCTCCGCTGGGCCACGCTATGGGGCGCCGACACGGTGATGGACCTCTCCACCGGCAAGAACATTCACGAGACCCGGGAGTGGATCATCCGGAACTCGGCGGTGCCCATCGGGACCGTGCCGATCTATCAGGCGCTGGAGAAGGTCGGCGGGGTGGCCGAGGACCTGACCTGGGAGATCTATCGCGACACCCTGATCGAGCAGGCGGAGCAGGGGGTGGACTACTTCACGGTGCATGCCGGGGTGCTGCTGCGCTACATCCCGCTCACCGCCAACCGGGTCACCGGCATCGTGTCGCGGGGCGGCTCCATCATGGCCAAGTGGTGCCTCTCCCACCATAAAGAGAGCTTCCTCTACACCCGCTTCCGCGAGATCTGCGAGATCATGGCGGCGTACGATGTCTCCTTCTCCCTGGGCGACGGGCTCCGGCCCGGCAGCATCGCCGACGCCAATGATGAGGCCCAGTTCGCTGAGCTCAAGACCCAGGGCGAGCTGACCCGGATTGCCTGGGAGTACGACGTGCAGGTCATGAACGAGGGCCCCGGCCACATCCCGATGCATCTCATCAAGGAGAACATGGACAAGCAGCTGGAGTGGTGCGACGAGGCGCCGTTCTATACCCTGGGCCCACTCACCACCGACATCGCCCCCGGCTACGACCACATCACCAGCGCCATCGGCGCCGCGATGATCGGCTGGTACGGCACCGCCATGCTCTGCTACGTGACCCCGAAGGAGCACCTCGGCCTGCCCAACAAGGACGATGTGAAGGCCGGCGTGATCGCCTACAAGATCGCCGCCCATGCCGCGGACCTCGCGAAGGGCCATCCCGGCGCCCGGGCTCGGGACGACGCGCTGAGCAAGGCGCGGTTCGAGTTCCGCTGGCAGGACCAGTTCAACCTGGCGCTGGATCCGGTCACCGCGCTGGCCTATCACGATGAGACCCTTCCGGCGGAGGGAGCCAAGGTGGCCCACTTCTGCTCGATGTGCGGGCCCAAGTTCTGCTCGATGAAGATCACCCAGGACGTGCGGGACTACGCGGCGGAGATGGAGCGGAAGGCGGCGGAGTTTCGGGAGAGCGGCGGGGAGCTCTACGTGAAGGGGTGAGAGAAGCGTGAGGGGGACTAGGACAAGCGTGAGCGGTAAGCGGGACGTTGTCACCCTGAGCGCAGCGAAGGGGCCAAGACCTTTCGACTCCGCCGTCATTTAGGCTGTCGCGACCTTTCGGCTCCTTCGCTTCGCTCAGGATGACAGCCTCCCTCTTACCTGTCCCCTCTCACCTCTCACCTCGCACCTTCTTCCCCAGCCTTGCTCGCCCCTGTTACAAGGGCGATTGTTAGGCAGGCCAACTCTCCGCGGGCACAATGCTGGGATCCCTCGCGCTCATCAAGGTCCTCTGTCTCATGCAGGCGACGCAACAGCCTTCCGTCGCCGGTACCATCCGCGATGGCATCAACGGCAAGCCTCTGGCCGATGTGGTGGTGGTACTCGCCGATCTCGACCGCTCCGTGGTATCCGACGCCGCCGGCCACTACACCTTCCTCGACGTTCCCCCCGGTCCCCAGCATCTGACCATTCAGCGAATCGGTTACGCCCCCCGGACCCTGCACGCCCTGGTTCCGGCTCAGGGCCGGCTGCAGATCGACATCGGGTTGTACCCGATGCCGATGAAACTCCCCGGTCTGGTAGTGCGATCGAAGGTGAGCGTTCGGGGTCTCGAATCGGTCGACACCACGCCGTACCCCGAACGGGGCGTCACCATGGCCGCGGTACGGAATGATCCCCTGCTCGCCGAGCCGGACGGGCTGCTGGGTCTCGGTGGGGGAGAGGTCGCGGCCACCCCGGAGAGTCCCAGCGGCATCCACCTGCGGGGCGGCGCCTCCGATCAGACCGGCTATCTGCTGGACGGCATTCCGGTGTTCAGCCCTTATCACGCCGGCGGCACCTTCAGCGCCTGGAATCCCGACGCCCTGGAGCGGGTCGAGGTCGCGTCGGCCACACCCTCGCTCGCCTTTCCTGACGCGCTCTCTGGCACCATTTCGGCGGTCACCCGGAGCCCGGGCCCGGTGACCCGCTTCCAGGGTGCGGTGAGCACGGTTCAGGCGCGGCTCGCGGCCGGTGGTCCTCTCGGGCGCAGCGCCGGCTATACCCTGAGCTTTCGCACCGGTTTTCCCGCCGCGATGGCACCGCGTCACGACCCATCCTATCTCGGCGGGAACACTCAAGACCTACTGGCCGAATTCGAGGCCGGGCTCCTCCGCGGCAAGCTGGGACTCCTGATCTACGACACCCGGAACACAATCAATTCGGCGCTCACGGTGGACACCTCGGGTCCGATCCCGGTCTCCAATGGCTTCGAGTGGGGGAGTCGCTCCATCGGAGCCCACTGGACCCGGTCGCTGGGGGACAAGACTCTCAGACTTCAGGCGTGGAATGCGTCGAGTGACGCCGAGGCCACCTGGCTGGGAGGGTCCAGCCTCTCGCTGAGCGCTCTGCGCCGGGATGACGGTCTGCTGGCCATGATCGAGTGGGGTGGCGTCCGATCATCCAACACAGCCGGGGTGCGATTCGAGCGAAGCCGTACCGGCTACCGGGTGGCGCCGGTGAATGGCGGGGAGCCTGGTCTCGATCTTCAGGCGAGAACTCCGCTCGCCGCCGCTTTCTTCGAGCACCAGCGCGCCATGGGCCCCGAGCTCAGAGCCATTGCGGGGGCATCCGTCCTCACGGCCGGAGGCGGAATTCACCTGAACCTGCAAAGCCGGCTTCACTGGCAGGTGTCCGATCCGCTGGCGCTCACGGCGAGCTACGCCCGCACCCACCAGTTCGCCCAGTCGCTCAGGAACTCCGAGTCAGTGGTGGGGAACGTGTTTCCGGTGAACCTGTACATCGGCGTCGGTGCGCCCGGGGTGCCGGTGGCGCGAAACGATCGCGCTGTGCTGGCGGCCGATTACCATCCCACGGCCAGTCTTCGCCTCGGAGCCCAGGCGTACTGGAGCAACTATGCCGGCCTGCTGCTGGTCGCTCCCGGTACCGGGCAGCCCTTTGCGACCGATGGGTTCACCACCGGCGAGGGGACGGCACCGGGGTTCTCGTTCGATGCCGCCCTGAGCGGGATGCATTACGGTCTGGTGGCCCGCTACGCCTGGGAGCAGGTTCGACTGGAGCACGCGGACTCCAGCTATACCCCGGCGTATGCCACCGGCCAGGTGCTCGAGCTGGGCGCCATCGTGTTCCCCTCGGCCACCTCCTCCATCCGCCTGGGACTCACCCGAGGCGCAGGCCGCCAGGCCACCGAAGTCAGCGGCTCGTTCGAGTGGGAAGCCTGCAACCTGCTCGACCGCGGGTGCGAGTTTGGTGGGATCCCCCAGGCATCCGGCCGGCTCGGTGCCCTCCGGCTTCCCGCCTACCTCCGGCTGGACCTCAGCGCCCGCAAGCACTGGCACCTGATGCTCGGGCGACGAGACGTCACCTTCGCCGTCTTCGGTACCCTGACTAACCTGCTCGGCCGCACCAACATCCTCACCGTCGCCACCGATCCGGTCACCGGGCGCAGCACGCCGGTCGAGATGCGTCCTCGGGCACCGCTGGTCATTGGAGTCGACTGGCGGTTCTAGATGTCACAGTTGGGATGGTTCACGAGTTCCATGATGGGAGCTGGGAGCTACTCGCACCTCGCTCCTCGCTCCTAGCTCATAGCCCCCATGTTCGATGCAGACCTCGAGCAGCTCTTCGAGACCGAATCTCCCCGTCTCTTCCGCTACCTGGACCGCTTGTCGGGGGAGCCTGACCTCGCGGCCGACCTGGTGCAGGAGGCGTTCATCCGGCTGCATCGGCGGGGAGCGATGCCGGACCGGCCGGGCCAGTGGTTGGTGACCGTGGCGCTCAACCTGTTCCGCAACACGAAGACCACGCGCGCGCGGAGGCACCACCTGCTCACCGCAGCTCGGGCCGAGTCGACCATGGCAGATCCGCCGGCCAATGCGGCGGAGACGGACGATGCGAGTGAATCCTATGGGCGGGTGCGCGCGACGATGAACCGGCTGAGCGAGAGAGACCAGCAGATGCTGCTGCTCCGGGCCGAGGGGTACAGTTATCAGGACATTGCCCGGACACTCGACCTGAACGAGGCCAGCGTGGGAACGCTGCTGGCTCGCGCCAAGCGGGCCTTCCGCGAGGCGTACGAGGCGTCAGATGCATCTTGACGAGGAACAGGTCCAGCGACTGCTCCACGGGGAGCCGGTAACAGCCGGAATGCCGGCCCGCGATCATCTCGCGGTCTGCGCCGAGTGTCGCGCCAGGCTGGAGGAGGCGGAGCGGGACGAGGGGTGGGTGTTCGACCGGCTGAGGCGGCTGGACCACGGTGTACCTGCCATCGGCATGGACCGGGTGAAGAGCGCGAGCGCGAAAGGGGTGCCGGCCTGGGGACGGCTGGCAGCTGGGATCTTTCTCGCGCTGGCGGTGGCTGGGGTGGCGTATGCCGCTCCCGGGTCGCCGCTGCCCCGAATGCTCAGCAGTCTAATCCACCTGATCGCCGGTAGCTCCGAACGGCCGCCGTCTCCTGAGCCGCTGCCGCCTGGGGGTCAGCGAGAGGAGTCTCAGGCAGGCATCGCCGTCGCCCCCGGCGATCGTCTGACCGTCGTGTTCCTGGGCGATCAGGGGGGGAGCACCGCGCGGGTTTCGCTCACTGACGGCGCCGATCTGATGGTGCGTGCAGTCGGCGGGATCACGACCTTTACCTCCGATGCCGACCGTCTTACCGTTGCACATGAGGGCTCTCCAGCGAGCTTCGAAGTCCTGGTTCCTCGAGCCGCGCCATTGGTCGAGCTGTTGTCGGGAGGCCGCCGGCGTCTAATCAAGCAGGGCACCGGAATCGTCGCCGATGTCCCGCCCGACTCTCAAGGCCACTATCTGATCCCGCTCTCCCGCCCGGCACCGTAACCGTCACAAACTGTCGCCTTCGCCTGCTCCATTTCGGAAGCATGTCCCACTGAGAAAAGCGGAACTATGGGATTCGACCGCTGGATTACCGGGCTCGGCGTTCTGCCTAACCCGCGCATGCAGCCGACGACAAAGCGGAACGTAGGTTTGTACGGGCGCGGCTGCCGCAGCGGGCCCGCGAGCCCTCACAGGCCAGGAGATAGGGGGAGTAGGCGTCCTGGAGGGTGAGCGGATAACAGCGCGTGTGTGTCGCCATGTGAAGCGTACGCACCCGCGCCGTGCACGCCGTCGGCGAAACGCGAGAGCAGGGTTCCTGGGTTGCCTGACGGCTTCCGCCGAGTCCTTCCCGTCACGTTCCTGTCACAAATCACGTCCCTCGACTGTTCCCCTGCAGGAAGCGCGATCCAGCCGGTAATCTGACGGGGTACCAGGGTCGGGGGCTTATCATGAGCGTTGCAGCGCGGGCACGAGCTCTGGGGGTCCTTCTCATGCTCTGCTGGCAGGTGATCGCCGCTGCGCAGGACGACACCACGGCCGCCGCGAAGGACTCGACCCAGCCATGGCGGCGAAAGCCTCCCCTGGTCTTCGGCTACGTCCAGATCCACTACCGCAACGCCTATGACACCGGCACCGACACCCTGGTGGACAACAGCAACTTCCGGGTCCAGCGGGTGCGGATCGGAGTGAAGGGTTACGTGTACCCGTGGCTCGCCTACGACGTGGAGATCGATCCCCGGTCGCCTACCATCGCGACGGTGCTGCGCGATGCGTTCTTCGCGCTCAAGGTGATCCCGCGGCACGATATCCGGGTCGGTCAGCAGAAGATCCAGTTCGGCTACGAGAACCGGGAATCATCCAGCAACCTGTTCGTGGTGAACCGAAGCGAGGTGTCGGACAATCTCTCACGGGGCGTGACGCTTCGGGACATCGGCATCGGCCTGATCGGGAATGTCAAAGTCGGCCCGAAGGGGTTCCGGATCGAGGACGCGGTCACGCTGGTGAACGGGGCGGGGATCAACGTGCAGAACGACGACACCCCACGGAAGAACCTCTGGGGTCGGGTGGGGGTCCGCTGGCGGCGGGACACTGACGGCCTTACCGCCCGGTTCGGCATCTCGGGTGCAACCGGTGATTTCATCGATCCCGGGAACCTGCCCACCCCGAGCGACGACATTCACATCGATTTCAAGCGGCTCGGCACGGACGTGGAGATCGACCACTCCAAGTTCCTGATCAACGCGGAATACGTCACCGGAGACGACAGGGATGTTGACTCGGGAGAGAAGACGTCGACGAACGGCTATTACGTCACGCTGGTCGCTAAGCCCTGGCGGGACTTTGGCCCGCTGGTGCGCTACGACGCGCTGGGTGTCGAGGATTCCCAGCGGTGGACCTACGGTGCCTGGTACGGGGTGCCCAACGCCCGCTTCCGGGTGCTGGTGAACTACGAGTACCGCAAGCTGCGGGGCGGAGTCCGAGCCGATGACAAGTTCTACATCTGGACCCAGTTCCGGTTCTGAGGCCGGGCAGCCCCGGCTGAGCGAGTGGCGCCAGATGCTCGGCCATTTTCCGACCGCGGCCGGCGACCTGGTCCTGCGCCGGGAGCTCCGGCACCGGAGCGACTCGAAATACGTCCTACCGCCGCGAGCCGCCATCGAGCTGCTGGCACACCTCCGCCACGACTACGCGGTGCTGCCCAGCGAGAGCGAGCTTCTGCCGCTCTACCGGACCCTGTACTTCGATACGCCGGAGCTCGATCTCTTTCACGCGCATCGCCGCGGTCGGCGCGTTCGCCACAAGGTCCGGATCCGGCACTATCCCAACCGCCGTCTGAGCCTGCTGGAAGTAAAGACCCGGCAGAGCGAGCTGGAAACCCTCAAGGTCTCCCGATCGACCCCCTACGGCAGCGACGCGATCACTTCGGAGGACGCGAGCTTCGTGGCCTCGCGCATCGGGATCGCCCGACTGGTGATTCCCCAGGCCTGGACCACGTTTCGAAGGATCACCCTCCTCGGCCTACATTCGAACGAGCGGGTCACGCTCGATCTCGAGCTGCGGGTGGAAGGTGGCCATCGGAGCCGAGCGTTCGATCGCGTCGTGATCCTCGAGGTCAAGCAGTGGCCCTATTCCCGGAGTACGCCCGTGATGGAGGCGCTCCGCCGCTCCGGACGCCGGCCCGGGTGGGCGAGCAAGTACTGCCTCGCGATCGCGTCCACCCAGGCCGGGATGCCGGTGAACGCTTTCCTGCCCGGCCTTCGCCTGCTGCAGCGGATGTCCGGGTGACCGGGATCGTGGAGCTGGCCTTCCTCGCGGTTCGCCTGCTGATCGACCTGTGCGTCGTCCTCGGTGTCGTGCACCTGGTGTATCACCGGATCTACCGCAACCAGGAAGCCGAGTTCATCTACTACGTCTTCAACATCGTCACCTTCTGCCTCTGCTTCGTCCTCGCCAAGGTCCCCACCCAGCTCGGCGTGGGCCTCGCGCTGTTCGGGGTGTTCGGCATCCTGCGGTATCGCACGGAGCAGGTGGGGATCCGCGACCTCACCTACCTCTTCATCGTGATCGCCCTCGGAGTCCTGAACGGCGTTGTCACCCGGGAGTTCGCGGTGACGGAGCTCCTGATTCTGAACGGCGTGATTCTCTCGACCGTGGCGTTCCTCGAGCGGCGATCGGTGAAGCGGGCCCTTGGCTCCGCCGCCATTCTCTATGACCAGCTCCCGCTGCTTCAGCCCGGTCGGCAGGAGGACCTGTTGGCCGATCTGCGGAATCGCACGGGCCTCCCGGTCGAACGGGTCGAGATCGGGCGTTATGACTTGCTGCGGGATGCCGCCGAGATCACGATCTACTATCGCGCGGCGGCGGCGTGAGCCTGCTCCCGGGATCGGGGGACGAACCACTCGGACAATCCCGCGATCCTTAGTCGCTCGGCACAGGGTACCAGGGGTGTCGTTCTGGCTTGAGTGCCGGCAACTGATGCGCATGTCGTTCTCGGATCTGAGGCTCTCTTCAAATCTCTAGCAATCTGGGTCAGTCCAGTTCTACTGGTCACTTCGGGCGTTCTAGCAATGAGCCATGTACGCCGCGTTCCGTTAGACTACGGGTCTAGAGGCAGCGTCTCATGAGCTACGAAGCGAGGCCGAATGCGTCGCTGGGTGGTCATCGTGGTGGCGGCGGGCGCGCTCGTCGTCGTGCTACTGGGCTGGCGGTCGTTCCACCGCATGATGGCCCAGAAGACGTGTGTTCTCAATGGCGGTCGTTGGAACGCGGCGGCGCACCTCTGCGAGCCCCAGCCGTAGCCGAGCGTAGCGCGCTAAACTCCCAGCATATCCGAATCTCTTTGGTACGTTGCAGTCCTGGTGCTCTAGTCGCGTGTCGGCACCGGGGACGACGAACCGCTTGTCGACCGTCAGGTCCGCCTGATTCAGGCGACTGACGCCGAAACAGCCTTTGAGCGGGCTGTGCAGATCGGCCAAGGCGACAATGCACGAGCGGCCAGGTCGCCGCAGGTGACTCCACTTCCAACCCCAGGCTTTCGTCTATGTCGCACGCCTACGACACCCGCACCTTCACGGTCTCCTCCCAAGCGCGTGATGGCCGCCGGCCTGTGTCGGAACTCCCTCCCCGGCTCGTCCGTACTGTAATCTCGGCGGCTGCGCCCGCTGTCCGCCTCGGAGTATTGCTCGGTTTTACACCTTTTTAAGGCATCGGGTGATGCGGTCGCCGCTCCTCCCGCTCCTCTTCCTCGCCTGCAGCAGCGCCACGCCACCCGAGCGCTATGGTTTCGTAACCTTACTCGGCAACGACACCGTCTCAGTCGAACGCGTCGCGCGCTCTCCCACCCGGCTGGTCACCGACGGGGTGGATCGCTGGCCGTTCGTGCGCCGGCGTCACACCGAATTCGATCTGGCCCCCGACGGCACGATCCGGCACATGGTGATGGACGTCCGAACGCCGAACGGCCCGTCGCCAAGGGAACGGGGACGCCGGGTCACGGCCGACTTCTCCCGGGATGCGGTGACCATCTCGGTCCGCGATAGCAGCGGCGAGCGGGACACCTCGTTCGCCACCGGCGGAGCGATCACCGTGCCCCACGTGTCGATGATGTACAGCGTCATCGAATTGGAGATCGCGGCCGCGCTCCGCCGCGCCGCGGCGACCGGATTGGCGGCGGGCGACAGCGTGCCGTTCCGGCAGTTTTATCCCGATCGGGACGTCGGACCGAGCTTCACCCTGCACCGGGGCTACGTGCACCCTGAGGCCGGCGGCAAGGTGGAGCTGCGGCACGACTGGTTGGCGGGGACCGGCGATGTGACGGTCGACAGCACCGGTCGGATGCTGACCTACTCGGGAATGCGGAGCACCTACAAGGTGGCAGTCGCCCGGACGACGACCCTGCCCGACATCGAGTCGATCGGGGATCGTCTTGCCGCCGCGGAACGGCGCACCGGGCTCCAACAGCTCAGCGTGCGCGATACCGCCCGCGCGACCCTCGGCGCCGCCACCTTCTCGGTCGACTACGGTCGTCCCCTGGCGCGCGGGCGCACGCTGCTGGGCAACGTGATCAGCTATGACCGGGTCTGGCGCACCGGCGCGAATGCCGCGACCCAGTTCACCACCTCGGCGCCGATCACACTCGCGGGGTTGCCGCTGCCGGCGGGGACGTACACCCTATGGACCGTCCCCCACGTCGGTGGCGTAGACCTCATCGTGAACCGGCAGACCGGACAGTGGGGAACCGAATACAGCCGGGCTCAGGACCTGGGCACGGTGCCGATGAAGTCAGACATGGTGGACCCGCCGGTGGAGAAGTTCACCATTTCGGTCGATCCGAGCGACGCCAGGCACGGCACGCTGGTGATGGCGTGGGGAACGTTTCGGTGGACGGCGCCGATCATAGTGCCGTAAGTGGTGCAGTAAGTCGAAAGGGGCTTAGGTGCCTATGAGCGTGACGGTGCGACAGGCCAACGCCGAAGATCTCGGCGTTCTCGTCGAGCTGATGCAGGAGTTCTATGGAGAGGCCGGGCACACGGTCAACCCCGACCCCGCGCGAGCAGCCGTTCTTCCGCTCCTGGCTCCCAGTCAGCTGGGGCAGGTGTGGCTGGCCGATTTTGAGGGTCAAGTCGCCGGCTACCTGGTGCTCACTTTCTGCTACAGCATGGAGTACGGAGGCTCCTGCGCCTTTATCGACGACCTGTTTGTGCGGTCTGCCCTGCGGAATCGTGGGGTGGGGAAAGCACTGGTTGGGCAGGCCAGAGCTGTCTGCGAGGAACTTGGGGTTCGCGCCATGGCCCTGGAGGTGGCGCGGAACAATGGGTCGGCCCAGACGGTCTACCGTTCGGTCGGATTTGACAGCTCCGATCGTGAGCTGCTTTCGCTTCCCCTCGCGGCTCCGACTCACGCGCTCTGACGGTTGCAGGCAGCCGATGGTGCTTTTGTTCTAATGACCGTCGGACTGTGCCGAGGCCAGGAAGTCGCCGCGAGCTGCGGCGACCTCCCAGCCCCAACATAGACATCCCCGCGGCCTAGTAGCTGGCGGATCCCTCACGCGCCTCTGAGCTCGAGGCGGTGACGTCCGCGCCGACCGACCCGGCCGTCTGCGTGGCAAGGCTCAGACGCTCCTGCATATCCGGTAGCATCCTCGACGCAAACTGCTTCAGCGACTGCACCCGCCCGCCTTCGGCCTCGCGCTGGAACAGCCGCACCACTTCACTATGGTGCCTCACTGTCTCGGCCATGTAAGCCTTGTCGAACGAGGACCGGCCCATCCGATTGAATCGATCGAAGGTCTGCTGGTCTTCTCTCAGCAGGAACGGCGCCGGGAACGCCGCCTGCTTCGCCGCTGTCTTGAGCTCTTCGTTGGCCTTTGAATAGTCGGCTACCATCCGCTTGCCGAACTCCACTACGGCCGGGCTGGCTCCCTTCTTCTCCGCCAGCTGCCCGAGCTTCGCCTCCAGCAGACCATCGCTGCTGACTCTTTGAATAAAGATGCTGTCCGAGACGAGTGCCCGGGTCCCCTGGGCAGCCGCTGGCGCCGCGCCCACCGCAGCACTCAGTAACAGACCGCTAACCGTGGCGGAAACGAGGTTCTTGACGACCATACCCTTAATCCTTTCACCCAATGGCGTAACGCTGTGATTCGGGGGCTACTGGTCAGGACGAGCGGCTGCCGACGATGGTTTCGGCCGTCCCTGGAGCTCCATTACTACGGAAAGTGAGACAGTGGGGCGGCGGAAAAGGTTGCGACCTCCAGTCTTCCATCCCTGTAGCCGATACCTGTGAGCACCCGAATCCGGCTGGTTCCGGGAGGTCGATGCGTCTACGGGGAGTGATCGGAGGCTAGACGGGGTGACTGGTCCGGCAATCGCGGTGACCACCAAATCGCCAGGCACGAAACCGGCTACGGCCGGGCAGGGGCCGCTGTTTCTGGTCCTCGGCCTTGCCTTCGTGCTGGCCTGCCGGGTCGTTTTGTATGTCTGGATGCCGGATCGGACCAGCGACTTCGATCTCCTCTACGACATGGCCGGCCGGCTGCTCCGGGGCGATGAGATCTATCCCGCCGGCACCCCATCGTTCATCTACCCGTTCCCTGCCGTGCTGCTCGGCGTGCCTTTCCGGGCGATCCCGCTCTGGCTCGCGCGCCCGGTGTTCGACGTGCTGGTGGGGTGGGCATTCGTGTACGCGCTGTGGAAGTATCGCGGCCCCTACGCGCTGCTCGCGCTGGTCTCTGGGGCCTATCTCTTCGCCCTGGAGAGGGGGCAGACAACGCCACTCATGGTGGCGGCGACCCTGGTCCCCGCGCTCGGCTTTCTCTGTGCCGTAAAGCCCAATACCTCAGCCGCCCTCTGGATTTCCCGGCCCTCCTGGATGCCGATCCTGGGAGTGAGTGTCTTCCTGGCCCTTAGCCTGGCGGTTCAGCCCACTTGGCCTTTCGAGTGGTGGATGGCGGTGCCGGCGGATACCGCGCACTTCGCACCCATCGTGATGCGTCCCCTGGGCGCCCTCCTGTTGCTGGCGGCGCTCCGGTGGTACACGCCGACGGGGCGGCTTCTCTTGGCGATCGCCTGCCTTCCCCAGACCACCCTGCCGTACGAGCTGGTCGCGCTGGCGCTCATCCCCGCCAACTCCGTTCAGATGGCGGTGTACGTGGCCGGGAGCTGGATTGCCGTTGCCGCGGCGACTGGACAGCTGCCGTTCGGCCATGGTCTGGCGGACTGGAGCACGATCGGCTGGGGGGTGACGATCATCGCCGTTTACCTCCCGATGTTGGCGCTGGTGCTGCGCCAGCGTGGTAGGAAAACGGTACTCTGGATCGGGAAGGATCGCCGGAGGCCGCGCCGGCTTCCGGATGTGGAGCTCAAGATCGACGCCAGCCTGGACGACAACGGCGGGGTGGTGGTGATGGTGACTCACATTCCCACCCAACTGTCCGCGACCGAATCGGCTCCGACTCGGGCGCCGGCGCTCCGGAAAGCGCAGAACCGGCTCGCCGCGATGGTGGCCGAGCAGGCCGATCGCCTGGAGCAGAACGTGGCGTGATGAGCTGACTCGGCTCCTTCGCCCGCGTTGACGGATTTCCCCGGGTGCAATCTGGTAGTACCTTCTGTCTCTCCACGGCAACATCCGAATTGGACTCGTAAAGAACTCATAGTCCATGATCTATATACCCCCGAGCGACGGCCGCGCCGTCTGGATTGGCTCGTTCGGTACCATCTACAAGGTGCCACCTGAGCTCACGCCCAGCGCCACCGCCATCGTGGAACACGTGCTCGGGCCCAAACAACTCGGCGCTCCCCTCCACCGGCACAGCCGGGAGGACGAGATCTCCTACGTGCTGGAAGGCGAGCTCACTGTGCAGCAGGGGGAGGATCCGGCGACAGCCGGCGCCGGAGGTACCATCGTGAAGCCCCGGGGCGTCTTCCATGCCTTCTGGAACGCCGGGTCGGTCCCGGTCCGCTTCCTCGAGGTCATCGCGCCCGGCAACTTTGCCCATTACTTCCAGGAGCTGGCCCCGCTGCTGTCTCGCCCGGGGCCACCCGATCTCGCGGGTCTGGCCGCTCTGGCTGGGCGCTATGGCGTGGAGTTCGATTTCGCGAGCCTGCCGCAGTTGCTGGAGCGCCATGGCCTCCGCGCGGGCTGATCTCCCGGTCAAACGCTTTGCCTCCCGGTCCGCCTGGGAGGCCTGGCTGGCCAAACATCACGAGGCGTCGCCTGGGGTGTGGCTCGAGTTTGCCAAAAAGGATAGCGGCCTGAAGTCAGTGACCCGACCTGACGCGTTGGAAGTGGCTTTGTGCTATGGCTGGATCGACGCGCAGGCTGCCTCCGGCGACGCCAAACGATGGCGCCAGCGGTTTACGCCGCGTCGGCCGCGGAGCAAATGGTCGTTGATCAACTGCGCCGCCGCCGAGCAGCTGTATAAGGAAGGGCGCCTGGCACCGGCCGGCATCCGGGCGATCGAGTCTGCGAAACGGGACGGCCGCTGGGCGGCGGCTTATGCGTCGCCCCGGACCATGACGGTGCCGGAGGATCTCCAGGCAGCATTGCGGGACCACCCGCGGGCCGAGCGGGCGTTCGTGGAACTGGATAGCCAGAACCGCTACGCGATTCTCTATCGGCTGCAGGATGCGAAGAGAGCCGACACCCGTGAGCGCCGGCTCGCCACCTACGTTCGCATGCTCGAGGCGGGCGAAACCCTTCACCCAAAGAAGTCGGGCCGGCCAGCCCAGCAGCGCTGAACGGTCGGCTGAGTCCGCAGCGGAGGGGCGGTCCGTGAGGCGGACGCACTCTGAGGGCACATGAGACCGCGAGTCGTGGTGCACGCGAGCGTCTTGCCCTTCATCTGTTTGTCTTGTCATGCGATGCACAAACCTGGCGTGGCCCGCTTGCGGGCTCACTTAGGCTGCGCGCTGGGGGGCCGCCTTATTTACAGTTCTTCCGCCGGCGCCGGGATCTGCGGCTCATCCTGACGGTTCGCGATGGCGAGCAGCGCGTCTTCGATGAATGCCACCACCGGATCGACCGCAGCGGGTTGGGGGAGCGTGCTGGGGGTGAATAGCGGGAGCGAGTCGGGCTTCGGGGTCTTAGACATACCGCAACCTAACACCATCCGCCTGGTGAGATGATGATGCTCCAGACGATTCTACGGCGCTCGACCCGAATCCTGCCCCCGGCCGCCCTCCTTCCTGCCCTTGCTTGGGGCCAGGCAACCCTCGGCCCTAGCCTTACTCAGATCATCAGTAGCGGTGATGGGGTTGCGAGCGGGTGCGGCGAACCCGAGTACTCAACCGGGCTCGGGGTTCGATGGGCGATCCCGGTGCTGACCAGGCGAATGACGCTGCAAGTTGCCGGCCGTGGCTATTGGATCAATCTGCCGTCGGACTGCGTTGACGGATTCCCCCCTCCCGACGGTACCTTCGTCGAGAACGACCGGGTCAATCTTCTGTCCGGTACCTTTGTTACCACCGACGTGCGCCTGGCAACCCAGCTCGGCGAAAGCCCGGTGAACATTGCCGTGGGCGGGGGTAATGCCTGGCATACGAGCTATGACTTGCCGTACTTCGTGTTCGCGGCTGGGCTCTCGATTCTGCGCCGGCCTGGCGTTCACCTTGGCGTCGAGGGCGAGTACCAGTGGCTCCGCGTCTCCAGTGATCAATTTCGGCGAACGTACCAGAACTCATCGCTGGTGGCAGAGGAGCCATTGGGACGGGTTCACGAGTGGAGCCACGCATTTATCATCGGCATCACCGTAGCCATCCCGTTGAGCCAGTCTCAT
>DASYIX010000092.1:0-5728 GCA_035997125.1 Gemmatimonadales bacterium | reverse complement strand
TCCTGGGCGTCGCCCCTCTGCTCATCGCGAGCGGGGCCGGGGCGGAAAGCAGGCACTCGATCGGGACCGGAGTGTTCTTCGGCATGCTGACCGCGACCACCGTCGGGATCTTCTTCATCCCATTCTTCTATTACCTGATCGGCAGACTGGGTGAGCGGGGGCTGCTCCGTCGCCGGGCGATCCCGCGGGTGCCGGCCGGCGCCGGCGCCACCCCCTCCTCGAAAGGCGAGCGCTGAGATGGGCCGACTGATTTTGGGAGCTGTCCTCGTGGGCGCGGCCGCCGGTTGCGCCGTCGGGCCTGGCTATCGGCGCCCCGAGCTGGGCGTGCCCGCACAATGGCGCCGCACCGACCCCGCGGCCGACTCGTTGCGACCCTTCTACGACTCGCTGATGGCCAACCGGGATACACTCCCGCTCAACCCCAATGGGCCGGAGGCGTCAGCCGACAGCTCGGCCCGCGATGGAGTCTTCCTCACCGACACGACGGCCAATCTCGTCTGGTTCGATCTGTTGCGCGATCCGGAGCTCCGCAAGCTGGTGGAGACGGCGCTCCGGGAGAATCGGGATGTGCGGGTTGCCAGCGCCACGATCGATGAATTCCGGGCCCAGTACGGGGTAGCCAAAGGCGACTTCTTCCCTCAGGTCACGCTCAATGCCCAGGGGGGACGAATCAAGTCCCCGATCGCCAACCCCGGCGCCCTCGGCACCTTCTCCTACAACCAGCTCCAGGCCACCGCGAACCTGTCCTGGGAGCTCGATTTCTGGGGTCGGATTCGGCGCTCGACCGAGGCAGCGCGAAACGACCTGCTGGCCCAGCGAGAGAATCAGCGCGCAGTGCTGCTGACGCTGGTCGGCGACGTCGCCAACAGCTATCTCCTGCTCCGCCAGCTGGACCTCGCGCTGGAGATCTCCCAGCGGACGCTCGCCGCCAACCGGGAGACGTTCCGGCTCGCGCGGCGCCGGTTCGATCAGGGCCTGATCTCCGAGCTGGATGTGCGGCAGTTCGAGTCGGAGGTGGCCAGCCCGGCGGTAAGCGTGGCGTTACTGGAGGGGCAGATCACTCAGACGGAAAACCAGCTCAGTCTCCTGGTGGGGAGCAACCCGAGGAGCATCCCCCGAGGGCGGCCGCTCACCGAGGTGCTGGGGGACCTGACCGTGCCGTCCGTCATCCCATCGGCTTTGCTCGAGCGCCGGCCCGATGTGCGGCAGGCCGAGGCCTCGCTCCACGCGGCCACGGCTCGGATCGGCGCCGCGAAGGGCGACCTGTTCCCCAAATTCATGGTGACCGGGGACTACGGCACCTTCAGCTCCAACGCGGACGACCTGTTCAAGCAGAAGAACGAGATCTACCAGATCCTGGGTGGCGTTTCGATGCCGATCTTCACCGGCGGGAAAGTTGGCAAACGGGTCGCCGTGGCGCGGGCGCGGGCGGAGCAGTCGCGCTACAGCTATGAGCAGACGGTGCTGACCGCGTTGCGGGAGGTGGAGGATGCGCTGGCCGGCGTGCGCGCCTCCCGCAACCAGGTCGCCGCCCAACAGACTCAGGTGGATGCACTTCGCCGCGCGCTTCGACTGGCTGAGTTGCGCTACCAGTCCGGCGCCTCGAGCTACCTCGATCTGCTCGACGCACAGCGAAGCCTCTTCGGTGCCGAGCTTTCTCTCGCCCAGGTGGAGGGTCAGCAGGCCACGGCGGCGGTCACGCTCTACCGGGCGTTGGGTGGCGGGTGGCCGGTGGCGCCGGCGGACTCTGCAGCACCCCGCTGACGGCGACCCCACCCTTGGGGGAGCACAAGGATTCAGCCCACGGTCGGGCGCGGGCTACTTCAAGGTATAGAGGTACGCTGCGATGTCCCGCGCCTTGTTCTCGGAGACGCCCAGATTGGGCATGACGGTGCCGGGCTCAATCGCCTGCGGGACCGCGATCCACCGAACCAGGAAATCCGGATTGTTGGGCACTTCCCCCGCGATGTACGCGCGGTAGGCCCAGTGATTAAGTGGGGGGCCGACCAGACCGTTCGCCCCACTGACCCCGGGAATGACGTGACAGGAGCCGCAGCCGTAGGCGACGATCTGCTGCTTGCCCCGCTCCGGATCCCCGCCGGGCGCCGAGAGCGCCGGTTGTCGCTCTTTATGGCAGCCGGCAAGCAGGATCGCCGTAACAATGACGATTTCGTGGCGCTTCATGTCTGTCCCCTAGGAGCTGTCAGCTGCCGTTCCGGTCAGCGCCGCTGCCGGCACCATGTTGCGATGAGTACGGTGGCCACCGGGCCAGGGCTCGCCTCGCACCTGGCTGATTACCCAGACGTACGCGGCCGCTGCCAGGGTCTCGTCGGTGCTGAGATCCGACTTGCCTCCCCGCGGCGGCATGGCGATGGCCGAGCGAGTGATCGGCTCGGGGATGCCGTAGACGATGACGGAATCGATCGCCGCGACCTCGGTGGGAATAAAGTTGAGGCCGAGCGTGAGCGCAGAACCGGCATTGGGAAGGCCTTCGGCTTCGGCGCCGTGGCAGGCAAAGCAGTGTCCCTTGCCGTGAAACACGCTGTCCCCGCTGCGCACCAGATCGAGCGTCACGCCCCGGGCCAGGGGAGGCATTCGGACCGGCTGTCCATCCTCGTTGGTCTGGCTGAGCGGCGGCGCGAGCGAGTCAGGACCCTGTGCTGTCGCGGAGGCGGGCAGCCACAATAAGAGCATGGATGCGATGCCGAGGGCCTGGCTCATGGCCCGGACTGAGCGACCTGCTTCTGCACGGCCGCGGTGGGAAGGGCAAAGGCCAACACCTGGTCACCGCGGGGGGCATTGATCTGAAAGTTCCCGCCTGCCGCCACGGCTACGAACTGCTGCCCATCTACCGCGTAGCTGATTGGCGGTGCATTCACCCCGGCCGCGGCGCGGTAACTCCACAATTGGCGGCCGGTCTTTCCGTCAAACGCCAGGAACTGCTTGTCCTTGGTTCCAGTGAATACGACCCCGCCCGCGGTGGCCAGCGCGCCACCGATCATCGGATCCTTCATCCGGTTCTGCCAGGCGATCTTTCCGGTGCTCAGATCCACGGCGCTCAACAAACCGTACTGCGGCTCGCCGGTGCCGACGAATATTCCACCCAACCAAAACGCGGGAGGCTGGAGCGGCTGGTGCTTGATCTTGTAGTACATCGCCTGGTGAAGACCGAGCACGTACAGGTACTCGGTCTCCCGGCTGTAAGCGGGAGCAGACCATTCCGAGCCGCCATTGGCTCCGGGTAGCATGCGGACTCCGGCTTCCGTGGGCTGGGCGAACAGGTTCTCCTGCGGCACAAACGGCTCGGACCGACGAATCGGTCGTCCGGTCGCCCGATCGAGGACGTACACCCAGCCGGTTTTGCCGGCCTGGGCCACGGCCGGAATGGACTTGCCGCCGGGACCGGGAACGTCCACCAGCACCACCGGGCTGACCGCATCGAGGTCCCAGACGTCGTGGGGCAGCTCCTGGAACGCCCACTTGAGCCTGCCACTGGCGAGATCCAGCGCGACAATCGAATTGGTGTGAAGGTTGTCGCCCGGCCGAACACTCCCATCCAGATCGGGCGAGGCATTGCCCACGGCGAAGATCACGAGCCCGAGCTGGCGATCGATCGCGGGCGCCTGCCACATCGAGCCGCCGCCCACCTGCCAGGCATCAGCATAGCGAGCGCTGTCGGCCTTCTCCCGAGGCAAATCGCGGTGCAGCGGGACCCCGAACGGGTCGGTCGCGCTCCACTTTCCCCACCATCCACCTTCATCGGGACTGGGAATGGTATAGAAGCGCCAGATCTCCTTGCCAGTGGCGGCATCGTACGCGGTCACCCGGCCGCGGATGCCGTACTCGGCCCCGCTCAGTCCCACAATCACCTTGCCGTCGACCGCGACCGGGGCTGCGTCCACCGCATAGCCGCGCTCGTTGTCGGCTACCCGTACGCCCCAGACCTTGGCTCCGGTTCGGGCATCGAGGGCGACCAGGCGGGCATCGAGGGTTCCCATGTAGACCCGGCCGCCATAGACGGCTACCCCGCGGTTCACCGGGCCGCAACAGTGGACCGTCGTCGCCAGGCTCTCGGCATACTCCCAGAGCTTGCGTCCGGTTTTCGCATCGAGTGCCACGACGTGGTTGAGTGGGGTGGAGACGTACATGACGTTGCCGACGACGACCGGACTGGCTTCGAACGCCTGAACGATGCCGGTCGAGTAGTGCCAGGCCGGCTTCAAGTCCCGAACGGTGGCAGTGTTGATCTGGGAGAGTGGTGAATAGCGTTGGTTGCTATAGTCTCGGCCATAGGATGGCCAGGTGGAGCTGTCGGCCATGGCCTGCAGAAGGGCAGCGTCGGCATTGGGGTCGGGAGAGCGCGGGGAGGAAGATGACGAAGAGGAAGAGCGACAGGTGGCCAGCCCAAGGGCGAGAAGCGATGTCCAGAGGGTTCGGCCCAGCGCCAGCGATCGGGGGGAGGCCATAAGGTTCGGACTACATTCCACGCCCTGCGTTCTGGCGCCGTGATCCCACTCACACTGCCAAGCGCTTCTGCTGGCTTACAACCTGACTTCCTTTTTCCTGCTACTCGGCTGCGCACCGCGCGGCTACCATTCGCGTCGGAGGATACGCGACTCGGCAGTGGCCGCCCGCATTTGGAGTCTAGGAGGCACGATGCAGAAGCGCAGACTGGGACGCAGCGACCTGGAAGTGTCCGCAATCGGGCTCGGCTGCATGGGCCTGAGCTTTGGCTACGGCCCGGCGACCGACCGTCAGGCGGGAATCACCCTGATCCGCGCGGCGGTCGAGCGCGGGGTGACGTTCTTCGACACCGCCCAGATCTACGGGCCATTTACCAACGAAGAGCTGGTCGGCGAAGCTCTGGAGCCGTTCCGCACGCAGGTGGTGATCGCCACCAAGTTCGGGTTCGAGTTCAGCCCCGACGGGAAACCAGGCGGCCTCAACAGCCGACCCGAGCACATCCGGCGGATGACCGAGGGCTCGCTCAAGCGGCTCCGGATCGAAGCAATCGACCTCTACTACCAGCACCGGGTAGACCCGAAGGTGCCGATGGAGGACGTGGCGGGCACGGTGAAGGACCTGATCCGGGAAGGCAAGGTGAAGCACTTCGGCCTGTCGGAGGCGGGCGTGCAGGCGATCCGCCGGGCGCACGCGGTCCAGCCGGTTAGCGCCCTGCAGAACGAATACTCCCTCTGGTGGCGGGAGCCGGAGGAGGAGATACTGCCGGCCTGCGAAGAGCTCGGGATCGGCTTCGTGCCCTTCAGCCCGCTGGGCAAGGGATTCCTCACCGGCAAGATCGACGAGACCACCGCGTTCGACAGCACCGACTTCCGCAACACGGTCCCGCGCTTCACGCCGGAGAACCGGAAGGCGAACCAGGCGCTGGTGGACCTGCTGGCCGTCATTGCCGCGCGCAAGAAGGCAACCCCGGCGCAGATCGCGCTTGCCTGGCTGCTGGCGCAGGAGCCCTGGATCGTGCCGATCCCCGGCACCACCAAGCTGCACCGCCTGGAGGAGAATATCGGCGCCGTCACCGTGAAGCTCACGCCGGAGGACCTCGAGGAGATCGAGCGGGTGGCCGCGGGGATCGAGGTACAGGGCGCGCGGTACAACGAGAGCTCGCAGCGGATGATCAACCGCTGACCGCGGGGAGACTATGGAGATCAAACGAAGCGGCACCCAGCCCTCCACCAAGGGCTCGGCCGACTGGTTCACCGGCACGGTT
>DASYIX010000091.1:0-9060 GCA_035997125.1 Gemmatimonadales bacterium | reverse complement strand
CCGCTCCCGGGGATGCACGTCCAGCTCGGCGCGCGCGATGTTGAGATCGCCACAGATGAGCAGCTCGCGACCATTGCGGCGCAGCTCGCCGGCCCACTCGATCACCCGCCTGAGAAAGCCGATCTTGGCGGGATAGTCCTTCCCGCCGTTGGGCAGGTACATCGAAGCGATCACCAGATTGTTCAGTTCCGCGGTGACCACCCGGGACTCGAGGTCGAATGGCGGATGGCTGTAGACCGGACCGGCCGGGAAGGTGTCTTTCCGGAGCTGAAGCGACACGCCGGAGTATCCCTTGCAGCAGTGCCAGAAGGCATGGTACTCCTGCCTCTGAACGACCTCCGGTACCTGGCTCAGCTCCGCCTTCAGCTCCTGCAGGCAAATCACGTCGGGTTGCTCGCGCTCCATCCATTCCTGCAGCTGCGAGGCGCGGGCCCGGATGCCGTTCAC
The DNA here is from genome assembly GCA_035997125.1 of Gemmatimonadales bacterium. Classification (GTDB taxonomy): domain Bacteria; phylum Gemmatimonadota; class Gemmatimonadetes; order Gemmatimonadales; family GWC2-71-9; genus CAVVWJ01. The sequence goes on along the minus strand of DASYIX010000091.1, from coordinate 8,613 downwards.
ATTCCAGGTGGCGACCTTCATGACTGCATTCGAGCTACCGCCGTTCGATCCATTGTCGCTCAGTCCACTTGTTGCTGCGACCACTCCTCGGACACAACCAGGGTAATACCGGGTGAGGGTTGAAGGCTACGGGCTGCTCCCTAACCCGCCCGCTTTGACGATCCGTTCACCGGCCCCTAACTTCTCCCTTAACCCTTCCACGATCCTTCCCAGTGGCTAAGGAAAGCCGGATGCCACAGACCCAGGATCTCCTCGCCGCAATCAGTCCCCTGCTGGACGAGGTCTTGGATCTTCCGCCTGACGCGCGCGCGCTCTGGCTGGCCGAGCTGCGCGCCAACCGACCCGAGCTCGCGGCAGAGCTCGAGATCCTGCTCGCCGCTGAAGCCGGGCTCGATGCCCGCGGGTTCCTGACGGTGGCGGCAGCGCCGGAGCCGGGGACACTGCCCTCCCTGGCCGGCCACCGGATTGGCGCCTATAGCCTGGTGCGGCCGATCGGCCATGGAGGCATGGGCACGGTGTGGCTGGCCCAGCGGAGCGACGGGCGCTACGAGGCCCAGGTAGCCATCAAGCTGCTCAATCTGGCGCTCATCGATCCGGTCGGCAGCGAGCGGTTCCGGCGCGAGGGAACCGCGCTCGCCCGGCTCACCCACCCGAACATCGCGCGACTGATCGACGCGGGGGTGACCGAGGAGGGGCAGCCGTACCTGGTGCTCGAGTATGTGGAAGGGCGCCGGATCGATGTCTACTGCGACGCGGAACGGCTGGTCCCCGAGCGCCGGCTCGGGCTGTTTCTCCAGGTGCTGGGAGCGGTCGCCCACGCCCACGCCAATCTGGTGGTCCACCGAGACCTCAAGCCGTCGAACATCCTGGTGACGGCCGATGAGACGGTGAAGCTGCTCGACTTCGGCATCGCCAAACTGCTCGCGGAAGACAGCGGTGCCGCCGAGCGCACCGGGCTTACCGATCGAGGCGGGGCACCGCTGACGCCGGAGTACGCCGCCCCCGAGCAGGCTCAGGGCCGGCCGGTGACCACGGGGACGGACATCTATTCCCTCGGCGTGCTGCTGTACGTGCTGCTGGCCGGACGGCACCCGACCGGGGCAGGCTGTCACACGGTCGCGGAGCACCTTCGGGCGCTGGGGGAATCCGAGCCGCCCCGCCTGAGCGCCGTGGTGGCAGGCGGAGCGGAACGGGGCAGCACCGTCGAGCGGTTGCGCCGGCTGTATCGCGGCGATCTGGACAACATCGTCGCCAAGGCGCTCAAGAAACGCCCTGAAGAGCGCTACGCCACGGTGCAGGAGTTCACCGACGACCTGCACCGCTACCTCAGGGATGAGCCGGTCCGGGCCCGTCCGGACTCCCTGGGCTACCGGTTGGGTAAGTTCGTGCGCCGAAACCGGGCCGCACTCGCCGCCGTGCTCGCGGTCATGGCCCTGCTCGCCGGGGCAGCGCTCCGGGAACGACAGCTCCGGGGAAGGGCCGAACGCGAAGCCCGGAAGGCCGGCGCGGTCGAGCAATACCTGGTGAGCGTATTCGGAGCCGCGGATCCCTTCGCCCTCACAGAGACCGACCGTTCCAAGACCACCGCGCGCGATCTGCTCGACCGCGGGGCCCAGCGGATCGATACGGCGCTGGCACTGCAGCCCGACGTTCGAGCGGAGCTGCGGGGAGCGCTAGGCCGGGTGTACGCCAGTCTCAGCCTCTATGACGCCGCGGCGACCCAGCTGCGCCGGTCACTCCAGGAGCGGCGCTCGCTGTACGGTCCGCGCAATCCGGCGGTCGCGGAGGCGATGGATCAACTGGGCCAGGTGCTGTTCCGTCAGGGTCACCTGGCGGAGGCCGACTCCCTTCTCCGGGGCGCCCTGGCTCAACGCCGGGAGCACTTCGGCAGCCTCCACGATGCCACCGCCGAGAGTCTCGATCATCTAGCGGCGCTGCTGGTGGACCGCGACGACTTCGCCCATGCCGAACCGCTCCTGCGTGAGGCGCTGGCGATCCGAAGGACGTTGCATGGAGACGACGACCTGAGCGTCGCCGCCAGCCGCACCAGCCTGGCTGGGCTGCTCCACTCCCGGGGAGCCAATACCGAGGCCCTGCCGCTGCTGCGCGACGCCTTGGCCATCCGGGAGCGCCGGCTGGGGCGAGACCATCCCCTGACCGCGGAGACGCTGACCAGTCTGGCGTCTACCGAGGAGTTCCTGGGGCACTACGCGCCGGCGGAGAGTCTCTTCCGGCGGGCCATCGCGGCGCAACGCAAGTCGCTCGGGAGCGTCCATCGCAGCGTGGCGGTCAGTCTGGGCAACCTGGGGGAGATGCTCTTCAAGGTCGGCCGCAACGACGAAGCGGCAGCGCTGCTGCGCGAGGCCCTCGCGATCAACCGGCAGGTTCTCGGCGAGCGCACCGACGAGGTGAGCTCCAATCTGGGGAATCTCGCCCTTATCGTGCGAGACCAGGGAGACTTTGACGAGGCGGAGCGTCTGCTCCGGCAGGCGCTGCAAATCGACAAGGCCCTGTATGGCCCGGAGCACTTCAACGTCGGCTACGACCTGAACGAGCTGGCCGTGGTGCTCCGGATGAAGTACCAATCCGACAGCGCCATCGCCATGCTGCGGGAGGCTCTACGGCTGAGTCGCAAGGTCATGGGCGAAAATGACCGGGGGACCCTCGCCATCACGGTCCACTTGGGACGGGCGCTCCGGGAAGTTGGAAAGCTCGAGGAGGCCGAGGGTCTGCTTCGAAACGCCCTGGCCAAGTTCGATCCGAATAACGCCGATACCCGGTTGCTCAGCATTCCGGGTCAGATCGGGCTGGGTAGAACCCTGACGGGACTCGGCCGGCCGGCCGAGGCGATGCCGCTGCTGGAGGCCGCGCTGACCGCGAGCCGGGACCAGTTAGGCCCGGATAACCCGAGGACGGCGGAGGCTACGCTGGGCCTGGGCGAATGCCTGGTTGCGGTCGGCCAGCTCGCCCGCGCCGAGCCGCTGCTGCGGCAGGCGGACAGTTTGCTGAGCAGTCGGCGGAAGGCTCAACCACGGCTGGCGGCGGAGGCAGATCTGGCGCTTTCCCGACTCGCTCGGAACCGGCAGCGGCAGGCGGCGATTCGAAGATGACAACTTCATCCAGGATCCCTGAGGCCGTCGGGGATGCGCCGATCAGCCAGCTCATTCATCAGGCGGAGGCGGGCGACGGCGCCGCGGCGGGACAGCTGTTCGCCACGCTGTACCGTGAGCTTCACTGCATCGCGGAGCGGGAGATCCAGCGGGGCGGCAGCGAGCTCACCCTGGGCACCACCAGTTTGTTGCACGAAGCCTACATGAATATCGCCGGAAGGGAGGGCACTGAGTTCGCCACCCGGGGCCAGTTCCTGGCGTACGCCGCTCGGGCCATGCGCGGTCTCCTGATCGACTATGTGCGGCAGCGCCGGGCCAAGAAGCGGGGTGGGGAATTCGACATCACCGCCGCCGACGGAGAGGTCGTCCCGCTGGAAGCAGGCCTGTCGGCCGAGGACCTCGCCGATCTGGGCAGCGCGCTCGACACCCTCAAGGAGTTCGAGCCGGCGCTGGCCCAATTGGTGGACCTGCACTTCTTTTGCGGGTTTTCCTTTGGCGAAGTGGCCGAGCTCCGAGGCGTGTCGGAGCGGACCATCCAGCGGGAGTGGCGCAAGGCCAGGCTGCTGCTCCACCGCGCGCTGCAGGCTTAGCCCATCGGCTGGTGCGACTCACCGAGCCACGATGCCCGGAATGTCACGCTCCTCGCTCTCCATGGTGATTCACCCGTTCTCGGCTCGCGCAGAAACCACGGTTATCTCGTGGTCGAACCCGCGCGAGGCGCAGCTCGCACCAGGCGCAGCGCCCAGATGCTGAGTCCGCCCGCGAGAACCAATCCAACCCACGAGGCCCACAGGGGCACCGGCTGTCCTGCGAAGTCCACCGGCCAGTGGCGGAAGAGGCGAAGCAGATGGGCCAAGGCAATGAGCCCAAACAGCGTCCCCGAGATCTGTAAGTAGGTTCGCATTTGCGATTCTCCTAAATGCGCAGCTTACCGGGCGCGCACCAGTGCCTGCATTCGCGAGAGCAGGTCGGCTGGGCGACCGGGCGCGTCCTCCGCGGCATGGCTCAGGGCGGCACATTCCAGGACGGTGTCGTGGAAGGTCCAAACCCAGTGCCGCAACCGCTGAAAGAGTTGGGGATCGTGCCGCGGATGACCGCGGTTGCGGGCTTCGAGTCCCCGGAGCCAAGTGGAGTTCTCCACCTCGAAGGCGCCGTAGGCCCGAAGTCCCCGATCGGCTAAAGGGTGCGAGGCGAACGCGTCGTCATTCGGCGGTCCGAAGTGACTGGCGTAGCATTGCTGGAACACCACCAGGCTGGTTGCATCATTCGCGCTGCGGTAGGCGACCACGAGAGTATCCTCGTCGGCCAGCAGCAGCGGGTCCGGCGCTCCCGGATCCGGAAGCGGGACACCGTCCAGCTCGCGCACCCGATCTCGTTTTTCGACAGTGGCCATGAGATCTGCACTCACGAATACGACTTGGGCGCCTCTAGGCGATCGTTCTTGTGGCTGAGCGAGCACGCGTTCTGTGACGTCCTCAAAGCTATCGCGGCTTTGAGGCGAGCGTCAGGGACGGTAAGGGTGCGTGGCCCGGCGGTCCTCCCAGGTCACAGGTTAGCTTCTAGCCCGGAGAAATCGAAGCCGGGATGGGTTGCGTCTTCAGTCGAGCGCGGGAGGCGAATGATGCTGCGCGGTTGCGTGATCCAGACAGTAGCGAGCACGATCTGCGCCGCCGGCCTGGGCGCTCAGGAAGTCGATTGGCCGGCGTATGGCCGGGACCCGCAAGGCACCCGCTACCTGCCGGCCAATGAGATCACCCGCGAGAACGTGGCGCAGCTCGCGGTGGCCTGGACCTACCGCACCGGCGAGACCGACCCCCGCTTTGCCACGACCAAGCCGACCTCGTTCGAGGCCACGCCCCTGGTCATCGACAGCATCATGTACGTCGGCACCCCGCTGGGACGGGTGATCGCGCTGGAAGCCGCGACCGGCCGGGAGCGCTGGGTCTTCGATCCCCACGTCAAGCGCAACGTGACCTACGGCGACTTTGCCAGCCGGGGCGTGTCCGCCTGGCTCGATCCTGAAGCGTCTAAAGGTTCGTCGTGCCGACGCCGGATCTTCGTCGCCACCGCCCAATCCCAGTTGTACGCGCTCGATGCGCTGAGCGGCCGGCCCTGCCGGCAATTCGGTTCCGGCGGCATGGTCGACCTCGAGCAGGGACTCCGGATTCCTCCGTTCGAGCCCCAGGCGTACTCCGTCACGTCACCACCCCTGGTGATGAACGGGCTGGTGATCACCGGGTCTTCCATTGCCGACAACAGCCGTCCGGCTCCAGCCAGTGGCGAGGTGCGGGCCTACGACGCGCGGACCGGAGCGCTGCGCTGGAGCTGGGATCCGATCCCCCAGGATCCCGCCGATCCGGCGTATCGCGACTGGGGCGGGCAACTGGCCCGCAACAGTGGCGGAGCCAACGCCTGGTCAGTGCTGGCGGGCGATCCCGAGCGCGACCTGGTGTTCGTACCCACCGGGAGCGCGGCACCGGACTACTATGGCGCCCTCCGGTTGGGTGACAACCGCTACGCCAACTCCATCGTGGCGCTCAAGGCGTCGACCGGGAAGGTGGTGTGGGCCTTCCAGACCGTGCACCACGATCTCTGGGACTACGACAACGCGTCGCCCCCATCGCTGACCGGGATCATGCATGAGGGCAAAGCGAAGAGCGCGGTGCTGCAGGCGACCAAGTCCGGGATGCTCTTCGTGCTCGACCGGGAGACCGGGAAGCCGATCTTCCCAGTAGAAGAGCGAAAGGTGCCGGCGAGTGACATCCCGGGCGAACAGGCGTCTCCCACCCAGCCATTCACGACCGTCACGCCCCCGCTCAGTCCCCACCGCCTGACGCCGGATCAGGTCTGGGGCGTCAACGAGACCGATCGGGCCGCCTGTCACGCCGCCATCGACAGCCTCCGGAACGAGGGCATCTTCACTCCCCCCAGCGTGCGGGGGACGGTGGTGATGCCATCCAACATCGGCGGGGCCCACTGGGGCGGCGTCGCGGTCGATCCGGTGCGGCAGATCGCCGTGGTGCCGGTGAACCGGGTTGCCGTGGTGGTGCAGCTGATCCCTCGGCGCCAATACCACGAGGCGACTGCGTTGGCGGAGGACCAGCGGTTGGGCCGGGAATACGAATACAACGAGATGAAGGGGACGCCGTACGTCATGCGCCGCCGGGTGATCCTGAGCCCCTCGGGGACGCCCTGCACCGCGCCCCCATTCGGGAGCCTGGTGGCGATAGATCTCAAGACCGGACGCCGGCTCTGGGAAGTACCGCTGGGCTCTCCGGCCGGGCTGATGGACAGCGCCCAGGCCGCGAACATTCCGGCCGGCCTGGGCTCGCCCAACTTGGGTGGACCCATGGTCACCGCGGGCGGGATCGTGTTCATCGGGGCGGCGCTGGATCGCTCGCTGCACGCCTACGATATCGAGACCGGACGATTGCTGTGGCGGGGCCGGCTGCCGGCGAGCGGCAAGGCGACACCGATGAGCTACCGGCTCGCCTCAGGCGAACAGCTCGTGGCTATTGCAGTGGGAGGCGGAGAGGAGTTCGGGAAGGGAGACTACGTCATCGCATTCCATCTCCTCGGACCTAAGCCGTCAGTGCCAGCCCCGTAGCCAAGCCCCTCAGATGCCCTTACCCTCAGGCGTCAGCATCCCAGAGCCGCTTACGAAAGTAGTCCCGCCAACTCTGCGCCAAACCGGCCGTCTCCACGGCGCGCCGTAGGAGGTCCTGATTGCCCCCGTCGGCGGTGTACAGGGTAGCGACCTCTGCGACGGTGACCGCCGGCTCCTGCGTCGGCACCAGGTCTATGGGGTCGCCCGCCTCCAGGTGGCCTTCCTGCAGCACCGCCAGGTAGAAGCCGGTCCGCCCGCTCCGCAGGAATCGTTTGACCATGTCGGGCCGCTGGAAGCGGACATTGAGCTTGAAGCACGGCATGCGGGGTTGGGTGACTACCAGCTCGGTGGTTCCGATCCGCAGCAGGTCGCCCGCTCGCACCGCCGGCTCCAGGAGGCCTTCTATGCTGAGATTCTCGCCGAAGGCGCCCCACGGCAGTGCCACGCCAGGAAGCTCCTCCCGCCAGAAGGCGTAGTGCTCGGTGGGATAGGCGTAGACGGCCTTGTCCGGACCGCCGTGCACCGCGAGATCGGCCTGCCGGTTGCCCTCGAGGTTCAGGCGCTTGACCGCAACTCGGCCCGGCACCGGCGCCTTATGGATGGCGGTTGCGACCAGGTCCCGCCGCCATTCGACGTCGCGGGGAAGGCCGACGGTGACCGACACGACCTTCATATCAGTTATCCGAATATCTCGGCGATCCGCAATTCCGGCATGCCCATCATCTCCCGGTAGCGGGTAACCCACTCGATCGCTTTTTGTCTGGTGTCCAACCGAATGACCGTGAAGCCTGGAATCAGCTCCTTCCCCTCGATGAAGGGCCCGTCGGTCACCGATACCTTATCCCCGTCCTTGCGAACCCTCGTGGTGGTCGGGCTCAGTCGGCCGGTGGCCACGATGACGCCCGACTTGATGGCTTCTGCGTGGAACCTGCCGATTTCGGCCATCTCCTCAGGGGACGGGGCCGATTGCCGGGCCGCTTGCCCCGCTTTCATGGTGAAGTAGACGAAGAATTGCATGATGTTGCTCCCGTTGTCGTTGTCCATGAGACAGTCGAACGGTGGGGGCCGAAAGGGACATCGACGTCGAAGTTATTCCGAAATTCGTGCGAGGCGCCTCTCCAGGTACCGCCGTTCGGGTTCCTGCCGCACGAGCTCGATGGCGCGCCGGTAGGAGTCTCGGGCCTCATCCAGGGCACCCGCCCGGTGGGCAAGATCCGCCCGCGCGGCGTGGGCGAAGTGGTAGTCGGACATCACCCCGGCCCCCAAGAGATCCTGGACGATCGCCAACCCAGCCCGCGGTCCGTCCCGCATGCCGACCGCGATCGCCCGGTTGAGCGCCACGACCGGCGAGTCCTGCAGCCGGGCGAGCATGTCGTAGTATCCGACGATCAGGTCCCAATTGGTGGTTTCCACCGAATCGGCCGCGGCGTGCACCGTGGCGATCGCGGCTTGGATCCCGTAAGAACCCAGGCGGCCGGACATCATCGATTTCCGCACCAGGTCGATGCCCTCCGCGATCAACTCCCGGTCCCACCGGGTCCGGTCCTGTTCCTCGAGGGGGATCAGGTCGCCCCGAGAATCGGTCCGCGCCGCGCTCCTGGACTCGTGCAGGAGCAACAGGGCGAGGAGGCCGCTCGTTTCCGGCTCGGGAAGCAAGTCTGCGATGAGGCGGCTCAGCGAAACGGCTTCCGCTGCGAGGTCCCGCCGAAGGTGCATGGTGCCGGAGGTCGCCGAATATCCCTCATTGTAGACCAGGTAGACCACGTGGAGCACGGCTTCGAGGCGTCCGGCAAGGTCTGACTGGGAGGGGACTTCGTAGGGTATCCGGTTTTCCCGGATGGTCGCTTTGGCCCGGGAGATGCGTTTCTTCATGGTCTCGACGGAGACGAGGAAGGA
>DASYIX010000090.1:0-3344 GCA_035997125.1 Gemmatimonadales bacterium | reverse complement strand
TGCAAGAAGGTCGACTTCGGGCACGACTGCGAGATCTTCACGGTGAAACTACCCGAGTCTCTCAGCCGTCGATGACCTTCCGAAGAGCCCGGAATGCCTTCGCCAGATCGGGGAGCTGATGGTTGGCGTTGAGCCCGCTGGGATTGGGTAAGACCCACACGGCGGCGGTGTCCAGCGTCTCCGGCTGAAGGCCGGGTACGGCTCGGGGGCGGTCAAACGCTACCCGGTAGGCGCCGATTCCGACCACCGCCACACACCCGGGCTGAAAGCGATGAACCTTCCGCAGCAGCCTCCGCCGTCCGGCCCGCAACTCGTCCCCGGTAAGCTCGGCAGCGGTCGCGGTCCCGCGGGCCACGAGGTTGGTGATCCCGATTTCTTCCTGCAACAACAGCTCCTCCTCCCAGGGTTTCAGCAGGCGGTCGGTGAAGCCGGCCGCGTGCAGGGCCGGCCAGAAGCGATTGCCAGGGCGGGCAAAATGGTGGCGCGTGGCTGCTGAGTAGAGCCCGGGATTGATGCCGCAGAAGAGAACCCGGAGGCCGGGGGCGATCAGGTCGGGGACCCGGCCGCCGGCTGCGGCAAGGAGCTCCGCTCGGGTCGGCCTATACTCGGCGAGACGGCTGGATCTCAGAGGAGCTCCAGCTCGCCGGCGAGATAGACCTCGATGGTGTGGGAAAGGTGATCGGATTTCGACATTGTAGCCATCAGCGGTGCGATTGGTAACGGAACATACCAATTCTGCGTTCCGGTCGCGGCCGGGAGTCGGTGACGAGGTCTCCGGCGCCCCGATCGAGCTTCGGGCCGTCGCTATGGACCTGGAAGTCGTTTGCTCTCGGCCTTAATGTCATTCCGATTGATCTGGAGGTGCTTGCGATTGGCCTTGAGGTCGTTGCTGTCCGCCTTGAGATCGACGCTATCGCGCTGGAGGTGGACGCGATCGGCCCTGAGGTCGTCGCTCTCCACGGCTGAGTTCTCGCGATCGATGTTTGGGTCCTTCCGGCGACGCCTTCAGGAAGCGGCGCAGCGTTTCAGCGCTCCGCTCGGGAGCCGCCTCCGGGAAGAAGTGGCCGCCATCCAGGCTCTGTCCCTGCACATCAGCAGCCGACGCCTGCCACAGCGCGAGCGGACCGCCTTCATCGGAGTACCAGGTATCCAGCGCCCCTCCCGCACCCCATAGCACAAGCAGCGGACAGCGTATCCGGCGGCTGGCGGCGCGATCGGCCCGGTCGTGCTCCCGGTCGATCGTCGCGGCGGCACGGTATTCCTCGCAGATCGCGTGCGCATGGGCAGGATCGCGCAGTGCCTGGATGTAGGCGGTCCGGACCTCCGGTGGAAACGCGGTGGCCGGAGATCCCCAGCCTCCCAGGGCGTCGTCCACGATGGCGTCGGGAACGGCGGTCAGGATCCGCTCGGGTAATGGCTCCGGCTGTGCCAGCAGTGACCAGGGCCAGTAGGCCACCGCGAACCTCGCGTCGGCCCGCTCCCACACCGTCTCGGTGGGCAGGATGTCGAGCACGGCCAGGCGGTCCACTCGATCGGGGTGGTCCAGCGCCATCCGATAGGCGACCCGGCCGCCGCGGTCGTGCCCGACGACGGAGCAGTGGGGGAGGCCGAGCCGCTCCATGACCTCCATCATGTCCTGCGCCATGGCGCGCTTGCTATAGGGAGCGTGGTCCGGTGACGAGGCCGGGCAGCCGCTCCGCCCGTAGCCGCGAAGGTCGGGGCAGACGATGGTGAAGTCCCGGGCCAGCAGCGGCGCCACGCCGCGCCACATCAGGTGGGTCTCGGGGAATCCGTGCAGCAGGAGGACGGGCGGACCGGTGCCGGACGAGCGGACGAAGATGCTGGTCTCGCTGGTCCGGAGCTCGGCCGTGGTGAAGTCATCCACCGCAAAAGAGCGGGCGCGTCACATCCAGAGCAGCAGCACTGCCTTCCGCGGGACCTCCACGCCACGCAGCAGCAACTCGGCCAGCCGACCCGAGCCTATCCCCTGGGTCCGGACCACCAGACAGCGGTGGCTCTCATCCAGGCTGACCGATTGCGTGCCTGGCAGCCACAGCGCCACCCGCGCCTGGGGCAGGTATCGCTTCAGGTCTTCCACGGTGTACCTGTTGCCGTGGCATTGGCGCTCGGGCAGGAAGGTGGGGTCGGGCCAGAGGTTCAGGACCGGAGCCGGCGGAATCCGCGGCGGGGATGCCGGCGCCTGGGCCAAGGCGGTGGATGAGGCGAGAGCGAGAGAAACGAGCGCGAGGGAAACCGAGCGGATCGGCGAGTCGAGCATCATCGGGAGCCTCCTGAGGTTATGACCACAATGATACCGCTCATCGCGGTAAAACTCACGGGCTCAACAATATGGCGTCGGGTCGTTGCTTGACACCGCGCCACGCTCCTCGGCGACGGAACTACTGTTGCCCCTCGCCCCATCTTCTGGGCTCCTTTGCCAAGTCAACTGACCTACCCACGCTTATACAAGCTCGAGTGAGCGACGGTGAGCGACGCGCGCGCCCGCGGTTGTGGTTTACGAAGAGTCTGGCTGAGACACCGTCTTTCCCCCAAGCAGGGTCCGCAGCACCCGAACGGTATGGATTTCCCCCGGCGGAGTCTCGAAGAGGTTCCGGTCCAGCACGACGAGATCGGCCAGCTTGCCCACCTCGATCGACCCCGTCTCCTGCTCCTGATGGTTCTGGTAGGCGGCGTTGATGGTGTACATGGCGATCATCGTCGCCAGGTCCACCCGTTCGGCGGGGTGCCAGGGCTCCTGGTTCGGATGATCCGGCTGCCGATGGGTGATGCCCACCTCAATGGCATCGAGCGGGTTGAGCGAGGAGACCGACCAGTCGCTCCCGCCGGAGACGACGGCTCCGGAATGCACCACGCTCGCGATGGGATACAGCCAGCGAGAGCGCGTCGGGCCGAGGGTCGGCTCGGTCATCCGGGTGAGGTATTCGTCGCCGTTGGCCCAGAATGCCTGAAAGTTGGCGATCACCCCCAGGGCTCGAAACCGCGAGACATCGGCGGGGTCGATCAGCTCGAGGTGCGTAATCGTGTGGCGGGCGTCGTGGGCGCCATTGCGGGCTCGCGCGTAGGCGAAGGCATCCAAGGTCATTCGGATGGCCCGATCACCGATCGCATGCACGTGAATCTGAAATCCGTCCCCGTCCAGCGCCACCGCCAGATCCTTGAGCGCGGCCGGATCGTAGATCGGTGTGCCCGAGTCACCAGGGCGGTCACCATACGGAGCCAGCAGCGCGGCGGTGCGGGCCTCGATGACGCCGTCGGCGAAGAGCTTCACCGCAATGGGCTTGACCTTCGCGGTGGTGAACTGCACACGCAGCTCCCCGAGCTTC
>DASYIX010000089.1:0-10830 GCA_035997125.1 Gemmatimonadales bacterium | reverse complement strand
GGGATCGGTGCTGGCGCCGTAGGAGCCGTAGGAGTAGAGCAGCATCGGATGGGGCGAGCCCTTCCGCAGCGTCCTTCTATATAAGAGAGAGATGGGCACCTTCTCCCCATCGGAGGCTGGAGCCCAGACCCGCTCGGTGACGTAGTTGCTGGGGTCGAAGTTCGGCACGTCGGTCACCTTGCGCACGGTGCGCTTCCGGGTGACGAGGTCGTAGTCGTAGACCGTGGGCGGCGTCCGGGGCGAGCTGTAGGTGAAGCGCAGGGTGCGGCTGTGAAACTCGGGGTTCCGGGCCACATCGTAGCCGTGGACCACCTCGGGAAAGTCCACATCGAACGCCGCGGTCTTGCCGTCGAACGGGAGCACCCGGATCTGCTGCCGGGCGTCGCCCCGGCGGTACAGGACCAGGTGGCCCTGTAACACGTCCATCCCCTCGATCAGCGCGGAGTCGCTCCCAGGAACCAGCTCGGTCCAGTGGGAGGGCTCGGGATGGCCGGCCGGCACCCGCATGACCTTGAAATTCACCGCTCCGTCGTTGGTCAGGACCAGGAAGTCATCGCCATGGTGCTCAGCCGAGTACTCGACGCCTTCGCTGCGAGGCAGGAGCGTGCGCCACTCGGCGGTGGGCTGGGCAGCGGGCAGGTAGCGGACCTCGCCGGTGGTGAAGCTCGAGCTCTGGGCCAGGAGGTAGGCCCGGTCCTTGGTCTTGCCCAGGTTGAGGAAGTAGAGGGAATCGGGCTCGCTCACCACCAGCGACACGGCGCTATCGCCCAGGGCGCGGCGGTAGATGCGGTCGGGGCGGTGCGCGGCGTTATCGCGGGTAAAGAAGAGGGTGCGATTGTCGGCCGCCCACTCGAGCCCGTAGCTCACGCTGTCGATCTTGCCGGGGAGGAGCTTGCCGGTGCGCAGATCCTTCACGTAGACGGTGTACCACTCCGAGCCGGTGGTGTCCTGAGTGTAGGCGAGCAGTTTGCCATTGGGACTCACCTGCCGGACTCCCACCCGGGAATACCCGTGTCCCCGGCTCAGCGCGTTCTCATCCAGCAGAGTCTGTTCGGGTGCCGAGAGGTTGCCCCGCTTGCGGCAGAAGATGGGGTACTGCTGGCCCTTCACGGTGCGGGTGTAGTAGTAATAGCCGTTGTCGAGCTCGGGCACCGACAGGTCGGTTTCCTTTATATGGCCCACCATCTCCTGGAACAGCCGCTCCTGCAACGGAAGGGTGTGCTGAGTCATCGCCGTTGAGTAATCGTTCTCGGCCCGGAGATAGGCCAGCACTTCGGGCCGCTGCCGCTTGTCGTCCCGAATCCAGGCGTAGGGGTCGGGCCATTCGACGCCGGCGACGGTGTCGATGTGGGCGACTTGTTTAGCGACCGGTGGCTCGGGCGCGCCGGGCTTGGCGGTCGTCTGAGCGGGCAGCAGCGCGGGCGAGAGGAGCAGCGCGAGCACGACGGTCGGGCAACGGCGGGCAGAACGAGACATGCCGGAGCTCTGGTCTGGAGAGGACAACAATGTAGCGGAATGACCCAGGATACGCCCCGGTCGACAGGGACGCAACAACGGAGAGGAGGGTGCTACTTCAGGCCGCGGGACGTACCTCGTGCTGCGCTGCATCCGTCGGGTCGGGGACGCGCGGAGCTCGCCGCTCCAAATCCTTCAGGATCAGGAGCTGAGCGAGAACGATTGCCTGCTCGACGCTCGCTGCGGCCGGCAGGCCGTGATACTCGGGCTGCATAGTACCCCCCATGCCGAACGACCGTCATCGGCCAGGATAAGGTTCCCCGGAGCGCGTAGCTCCCGGTTGTCGCTCGCGGACACCACATCTTCCGCCAGACTCGACAGTGTCTGATGAAGCTGATCTTCCTCCCCCACACAATTCCGCCGAGCTGCAGTCTAGCCGTGCAGGGGATATTGTCCCGCGAGCAATTCCGCCGAGCTGCAGTCTGGCAACGCGGGGACGGCGAACGTATCTGCATCGAGCATGCCAGCACGGGTGGACCGGCGGACAGGCGGACAGGCGGACGGTCCGACACGACCTTGTGAGTGGCAGCGACTAACTCGGAGCCGACCGCATCGACTTCGAGGCCGGCCGGAACAGGTTTGGGCGAGCCGGAACGACTTTGTAATTGGCCGAAGGGAGTTCGTGCGGGCCGCGATCGCTCGCAAAATGGCCGACTTCATTTCCAGGTAGCACACCTTCGCCGTGCAGCGGACCGGCGAGATCTCCGCGGTGAACGGCTTGCCATCCCACTGGCCAGCATCAGCTTGGCTTTGGCCGGACCGACCTCGATGTTGGCCGGCGCGATCTCGAAACCGATCGCATCGATCCTGATACCGGCCGCTTCCGCCTGGCCGGCAGCCACTTCGCCTCGGCGCGGGCCCGCTTCACCTCGTAGTCGTCCAGGTCAATCTGATGGTCACCCGCATCGATCTCGACATCGGCCGAAGCAACTTTCGATTGGCCGTGCTCGCACGCCGGCGGCCGCATTCACTTCGAGCGTGCCCGGTGGGACTTCACGCCCGACCGGTTCGACTCTGCTCCCAGCAAGTGTCACCGGGAACCTGGCCGGTTCCACTCCGTACCTGACCGGGTTGACTTCGCGGCCGGCCGGTTTCACACCGTGGGTTGCCGAATCGATTTTATCGCGGCCGAACGCACATCAAAGTCGATTGGAATCGCGTTGGCCCCTTTTCCAATCAAAAGTGAGCATGCAAGGTCTGGCACATTCCTCGCAATACCAGTTTTCGGCGAGTGATGAGCGGGCTCATTCGCGCAATGCATCTCACTCACGTATACCGGCGGCGCCCGTTCGCTGTCCGGAAACATTCAAGGAGTTCTGCATATGCGTGCGAAGTCGAGAAGGAAATTGGAAATGGGCCAGCGGGTGTTGGAGTTCTGCCGGCAACACCAGGATCTGGGCCCTGGGTTGGCGGCGGCAACCGCTCGGCTGCGGGAGCGCCTCGACCGGGCTGCTGAGCTGGCCCGCCAGCAGCTGGACGGCCGAAGCGAGGTGCATGCGGCGACAACTCGGAAGATCGAGCTCCGCCGCCTGATGATGAAGGCGCACCTCGACCATCTGGCCAGCGTCGCCCAGTTCGCGTCGGTGGAAGACCCGGATGTGATCCAGAAGTTCAACTTCCCCCCCGACGCGACGACCTACCTCGCGTTCCGGGCCGCGGCGAGCGGGATGGCCGCCGAGGCCGAGAGCCGGAAGGAGCTGCTCCTCAAGCACGGACTGTCGGAGGAGATCCTTACCGGTCTGAAGACCTCGCTCGATCAGTTCGAGACCGCGCTGGAGCAGGGTGCGGCTGGGCGGGTGGCGCGGGTCAGCGCCACGGCCGAGCTGAACGCGGTGGCGGAAGAGGTCGTTCAGGAGGTGAAGGTCATGAACGGCCAGGTCCGCTTCAAATTTGCCACTCAGCCCGAGGTCCTGGCGGCATGGGAGAGCGCGAGCAATGTGGTCGCGGCGCCCAAGCCCGAGGACAAGCCGGTCACCGGGAGCACGCCGCCGGCCGGGGGAACGCCGCCCGGTGCTGGCGAAGTCAGACCAGCGGCATGAAGTCCGCAGCCGTTGTACTCGGATCACCAGAAGCCCCGCCGGTGCTTTCAATCGGCGGGGCTTCTGGTATCATGGCACACTCGATGCAAGGGAGGGTGCAGAGAAGGTTGACGTCGGCTCGACCGAGGAACTCCAGTGGAAAACCGGCACCTGTTCATGGACTGCCTGAGAAAGACGCTCGAGGCCTACCGAGGGGGCACCTTCGATCGCTGGCTGACGGTAGCATTCATGGCCAGCTGCATCGATGTGGCCATGAGGCGGAACCCGGCAGACGAGAAGACCAGTCCTGAGGTCAGAGATGCGGGAGCGGTACCGAGGCTCGAGCTGGCCGAGCCACTGAGCGCGGACGACCAGGTGTTTCAGGAGCTGTACACCGAGGCCACGACGTTCTGGGCCGCCGGATTCGGCAGGCTGAGGTTAGTCAAGTAGAGCCGTTGCTCCGGACAACCTCCATCGCGGCATTGCGGCCATTGATGCCGATCACGCTTCCGCCGGGATAGGTTCCCGCCCCACACAGAAACACTCCCGCCATCGGCGTGCTCGGCTTCAATCGCTGGTCCCACATGTATTGCGGCAGGCACTCGCCCTGGAAGATGTGCCCACCACTGAGCCCGGTATGGCGCTCGATATCCGGCGGACCCATGACCTCGACGTGCAGCACCGCCTCGGGGAGGTTGCTGCAGTGCCGACCAACCGATTCCAGCGCCACCCGAGCCACCTCCTCGCGCCGGTTGTCCCAATCGCCCTGCTGAAAGCGATAGGGCACCGGCTGGGCAAAGATGCTCATGATGTGCTCCCCGTCGGGCGTGACGCTGGAGTCGTGCGCACTCTGGAAGTAGAGCTCGGTCCAGAGACGAGTGGGGAGCTCGCCGGCCTGGGCCGCAGCGTGGTGGGACCGCCAGGCGGATTTACTGAGGGGGGTGTTGATCTGGCCGAAATGGTGGGGCTCGAGTGTCCCGGGACGGGCCCTGAAGTTCGGCAGCTCCTTCAGGCCCACGCTGATTTTGACGGTGCAGCCGGTCATGGGGATCCGCTCGACCTGCGCCTGCCACGAGGAGTCGGCTGCATTCCCCAGCAGCCGGAGGGTGGTACGGGGGTCGGCGTTCGAGATGACGACCGGAGCCCGCACGGATTCACCGCTCTCCAGCTCCACCCCTTCGCCGGGCAGGATCCGGCTCACCGGCACTCCCGCGGCCACCAGCGCGCCCGCATCTCGGGCGACGTCCGCCAGGAGAAACGACACCCGACCCATCCCACCTTTGATGTAGCCCCACATACCGGGAATTCCACCCATGCGGCCCGACGCATGGTGGAAATGAATCGATGCGGTACCCGGCTCCTGCGGAGTGGCGTTGGTGCCGATCACCCCCTGCCCCAACAGGGCTTCGTGCAAGCGCTCATCATCCAGATAGCGCTCCACGAACTCCACCATGGACCACTCGAAGAGCAGCGCGATCGCCTCCCGGTCGCCGCAGAGCCGGGACTCGATCTGCTCCCGGCTGGGCGCCGGACCGATCCAGATGTCGGCGGGACCGGCGGGCCGTAGCGCGTTCCGCACCCGCTGCTTCAGCGCCGTCATCGCTCGCCAGCCGGACAGATCTCCCGGGGCGAAGCGGCTGATCTCCGCGTCCGCGCGCTCGTCGTCGCCCCAGAGCTGCACGCTGGTGCCATCGTCGAAGGGGACGAACATGCCCGGCATGGCCGGATGCCACTCCAGGCCGCGCGCGATGAGGTCCAGCTCTTCGATTACTAAAGGATGGAGCAACCCGCAGACGTAGGCGCAGGGGGAGACCCGGTAGCCGGGCCAGAACTCTTCCAGGGTGCAGGCTCCCCCGATCCGTTCCCGGGCCTCGAGCACCAACACCCGCCGGCCGGCACGTGCGAGATAGGCGGCGCAGGTCAGGCCGTTGTGCCCCGCACCCACGACGATGGCGTCCCAGGTCGCGGCGGCGAGCTGCTTCAGCGGACGCGGGAGGCCGACCAGGCCCAGGGTACTGGACACGCTCGTCATTGCGGCAGTGGGGACTGCGCCTGCATCATGGGTCGTACCGAGTGGATTTGAGGTCGAATGTGTCGCCCACAGCTTCATTGCGCCAGCGAATTCAGACTCGGATCACCATCGGCCACGGGCTTGCTGGCCTGGTTCCTCCTCGGCTTCTCCCCCTCCCCGATCAGGTAAGCACTCCCCTGCTAGCGGACCCGGTTTCCGGGTGAGATCTTAACTCTGATCCGATCGGTTCGGACCGAGTACGTCATCGAGTTCCCCCAGCGCAGGGGAGAAACCACGTGAATTCCACAGCCGTGCGGCTGACAAGTCCGGGGGTGTGGACAGCCGTGCTGGGTATCGCCGGCTTGGCTGCCCTCCTCCCCGGCTGCCGCAAGAAGGCGGCACCCGCTGCCCCGCCACCACCCCAGGTCTCCGTGCTGACGGTCCAGCCGCAAACCATCCCCGCGCTGTTCGACTGGGTGGGTCAGGCCGCGGCGTCGAAGAGCGTTCAGGTCCGCTCCCAGGTCTCGGGGGTGATCGTCGAGCGTCCCTACGTGGAAGGCACCGACGTGCCGAAGGGCAAGGTCCTCTACCGCATCGATCCGCGGACCTACCAGGCCAATTACGAGAGCGCCAAGGCCAGGCTGGCCGAGAGCGAGGCGCAGTTCGCCAACGCCGAACGCACCTTGAACCGTCTGAAGGGGCTTCTGGACGAGCGCGCGGTAGCCCAGCAGGACGTCGACAACGCCCAGGCAGCGTATGACCAGGGACGCGCGGCAGTGCTCGATGCCCGGGCCGCGCTGGCCGCCGCGAAGAAGAACTACGACGACACGTTTGTCCGCTCCGAGATCAGGGGGCGGGCCGGACGCGCGGTCATGGAGGTCGGGGCGCTCACGTCCGGGTCGGGCGACGAGCTCACGACGGTGGATCAGGTGGATCCGATCTACGTGTACTTCAATCCATCAGACCAGTTCGTCCTCCAGTGGCGGAAGGATGTCGCGGCCAAGCGCCTGGTGCTGCCCAAGGGCGTGCTCGATGTCCAGGCCACACTCGCTGACGGGAGCATCTTCGGCGAAACCGGAAAGCTGAACTTTGTGGCGGTGACCCTCCAGCCCAGCACCAGCGCGCTGCAGCTCCGAGCCGAATTCCCCAATCCGCAACACACCCTGCTGCCGGGTCAGTTCGTCAGAGTACGAGTCCTCGGTCTCAAGCGCAACGGCGCCATCCTAGTGCCGCAGCGCGCCGTGCAGCAGGGCCTCAACGGCTCCTTCGTCTATGTTCTCACCGACAGCAACAAGGCCAGCGCCCACCCGGTGAGCGCCACCGACTGGCAGGGGACCCAGTGGATCATTGATGAGGGGCTCCGGCCAGGCGACAAGGTCATCGTGGATGGGGCCCAGAAGATCAGACCGGACGCCCCGGTTCGGTCGGTGGCATATGATCCCAAGAGCGACACAACGCTTGCGGCCAAGCGCGATTCGACGGCCATCGCCCCGCCTTCCGCCGCGCCGCCCATTCAGACCCGGCCCGCGTTGGGAGAGCGGCGATGAGCGACGAACCGGAGATCAAATACCTCTTCATCCGGCGGCCGATCTTCGCGGCCGTCATCTCCATCGTGGTCGTGCTGCTGGGCGCGTTCGCGCTCACCACGCTGCCAATCAATCGGTATCCCCCCATCACCCCGCCCTCGGTCCAGGTGTCAGCGGTGTATCCGGGGGCCACCGCGGAAGACGTGGCCAATGCGGTGGCGGCACCGATCGAGCAGCAACTCTCCGGCCTCGACGGGCTGCTCTACTTCAAGTCGTCCAACGCCAGCGACGGGACGATGAACCTGCAGGTGTACTTCGACCTCTCGCGGGACCTCGACCTCGCGGCGGTGGATGTCCAGAACCAGGTGAATCTGGCCCAGCCGCAACTGCCCCAGGAGGTGGTGCGTCAGGGGATCACCATCACCAAGGCCCAGACCGATATCCTCGCGGTCATTGGGCTCAGCTCCAAGGACCCTCGCTACGACGCGACCTACCTGAACAACTATGCCAGGATTTACGTCATCGACGAGCTCAAGCGGATTCCCGGGGTTGGTGACGCCTCCGGTATAGGCAACCTTCAGTTCTCGATGCTGCTGAGCCTCGATCCGGACCGGATGGCGCAGCTCGGTCTCACGGTGTCGGATGTGCAGGCGGCGGTGCTGGAGCAGAACACCACCAATCCGGCCGGCCGGATCGGCCGGGAACCGGCCCCGCCGGGAAATCAGCTGACCGTTCCGGTGACGACTCTGGGCCGGCTCACCGATCCCAAGCAGTTCGCCGACATCATCGTCCGCGCCAATCGCGATGGCTCATTCGTCCGGGTCAAGGACATCGGCCGGGTGACGCTCGGATCCCAGAGCTACGATCTGGTTGGCCGGGTGAACGGCGTTCCCACGGCCGCCATCCGGCTGTTTCTGCGGCCTGGCGCGAACGCGCTCAACGTGAAGGCGGCGGTCGTGGCGCGAATGAAGGTGCTGGCCCAGAGCTTCCCGGCGGAGGTGACCTGGTTCATCCCCTTCGATACCACGCCGTTCATCACCGCATCCATCAGCGAGGTGGCGAAGACCCTGTTCGAGGCCCTGGCCCTGGTGACGCTGGTCGTGTTCATCTTTCTGCAAAATTGGCGCACCACGCTCATCCCGGTGTTGGCGGTTCCGGTCGCCATCATCGGGACCTTCTTTGGTCTCGAGCTACTCGGCTTCCAGATCAACCTGCTGACGCTCTTTGCCCTGGTGCTCGCCATCGGCATCGTGGTGGACGACGCGATCGTGGTCATTGAAAATGTCGAGCGGATCATGGGAGAGGAGAAGGTGTCGCCCCGGGTGGCGGCCGACCGGGCGATGGGTCAGGTGGCAAGCGCCCTGATCGCGATCGTGCTGGCCCTCTGCGCCGTGTTCCTCCCGGTGGCGTTTCTCGGTGGGATCACCGGCCAGATGTACAAGCAGTTCGCGATCACTCTCGTCGTAGCGGTGGTGATTTCCGGCATGGTGGCGCTCACGCTCACGCCCGCGCTCTGCGCCGTCCTGCTGAAGCCCGACCAGGGGGAGTCGCGTAACCGGCTGTTTCGCCGGTTTAACCGCGGGTTTGGTCGGGCGACGGAGGGCTACGTGCGGTCGGTGGGCGGCATCATCGCGCGCCCCTCGCGCTGGATCGCCCTGTTCGCCGTGATGCTGGTGCTCATCGCGGTGCTCTTTCGCCGAGTCCCCAGCGGGTTCATCCCCACCGAGGACAAAGGCTACTTCGCCGTGGTGCTCCAACTGCCGGACGGTGCCTCGCTCCAACGGACCGTGGAGGTCACCCGGCAGATCGAGGGATACCTCCTCAAGCAGCCGGCGGTGGCCTACGTGGTCAACTTCACCGGCTTGAGCTTCATCCTCGGCACCAACCAGACCAACTCGGCGTCGATGTTCGTCTTGTTGAAGCCCTGGGGGGAGCGGACCGGGAAACGGGATCAGCTCGGCGCGGTGTTGCAGGGGACCAACCAGTTCCTCGCCACCCTCAAGGACGCCATTGCCTTCGGCTTCAATCTGCCGGAGATCCCCGGGCTGGGCACCACCGCGGGCCTGGAGGTCAACCTGCAGGACCACAGCGTCAACGACATCCGGAAATTCGCCGCGCTGGTGACCGAGTACACCCAGCAGGCGAATGCCCAGCCGGAGCTGCAGGGGGTCCAGTCCCTGATGCGGGTGAATGTCCCGCAGATCTACGTCCACGTGGACCGGGAGAAGGTCAAGTCGCTCGGCGTGTCGCTGTCGGAGGTGTTCCAGACCCTCCAGACGATGCTTTCGACGCTCTACGTCAACGACTTCAACCTGTTCGGACGGACCTATCGGGTGCAGCTCGAAGCGCAGTCGCAATTCCGCCAGCAGCCGGAGGACATCGGTAAGCTGTACGTGCGAGGGCCCGACGGAGCCATGATTCCGATTTCGAGCCTGGTGACCCCGGAGTTCCGGGGCGGGCCGAGCCTGGTGCAGCGGTTCAACGGGTTTACTTCCGCCCTGGTTACCGGCCAACCCAAGCCGGGCTACAGCTCCGGCCAGATGCTCGCCGCCGTCCGCCGGCTGGCCGACTCGGCGTTCGTCCCCCGTGGGGTGGGCTACGCTTTCAGCGGCCAATCCTATCAGGAAACCGTCTCCGCGGGGCAGGGTCGCCTCATCTTCGTGATCGGCCTGATCATGGTGTTCCTGGTGCTGGCGGCACAGTACGAGAGCTGGGCGATCCCGTTTGCGGTGCTGCTCGGGATTCCGTTCGGCGTCTTCGGCGCTTTCCTCGGCGTGTGGCTGCGCGGGCTGCCGAGCGACGTCTACTTCCAGATCGGACTGCTGGTTGTGGTCGGGCTCGCCGCAAAAAACGCGATTCTAATCGTGGAATTTGCCAGCCAGCTCCGGGCCGAAGGACGCACTATTCGCGAGGCCGCGGTGGAGGCGGCCCATGAGCGGTTCCGGCCGATCCTGATGACCTCGTTCGCCTTCATCCTGGGCGTCGCCCCTCTGCTCATCGCGAGCGGGGCCGGGGCGGAAAGCAGGCACTCGATCGGGACCGGAGTGTTCTTCGGCATGCTGACCGCGACCACCGTCGGGATCTTCTTCATCCCCCTCTTCTATTACCTGATCGGCAGGCTGGGTGAGCGGGGGCTGCTCCGTCACCGGGCGATCCCGCCGGTGCCGGCCGGCGCCGGCGCCACCCCCTCCTCGAAAGGCGAGCACTGAGATGGGCCGACTGATTTTGGGAGCTGTCCTCGTGAGCGCGGCCGCCGGCTGCGCCGTCGGGCCCGGCTATCGGCGCCCCGAGCTGGGCGTGCCCGCAGAATGGCGCCGCACCGACCCGGCAGCCGACTCCTTGCGGCCCTTCTATGACTCGCTGATGGCCAACCGGGATACGGTGCCGCTGAATCCCAGCCAGGGCGAGCCGGTCACGATCGACTCCTCGGTCGGGGCGGAGGTATTCCTTTCGGACACCGCTGGCAACCTGGCGTGGTTCGACCTGCTGCGCGACCCGGAGCTCCGGAAGCTGGTCGAGACGGCGCTCCGGGAGAACCGCGACGTGCGAGTCGCCGTCGCCACGATCGATGAATTCCGGGCCCAGTACGGCGTAGCCAAAGGCGACTTCTTCCCTCAGATCACGCTCAATGCCCAGGGGGGACGAATCAAGTCCCCGATCGCCAACCCCGGCGCCTTCGGCACCTTCTCCTACAACCAGCTCCAGGCCACCGCGAACCTGTCCTGGGAGCTCGATTTCTGGGGTCGGATTCGGCGCTCGA
>DASYIX010000088.1:0-3258 GCA_035997125.1 Gemmatimonadales bacterium | reverse complement strand
CCGACGTTAAACAGCGCCGAGATGCCGAACGACAGGGTGGTGCCGACCATGACGTCGCCCGGGTTGCGGCTGTGGTTCCAAGCGAGCTCGGTGAAGCTGCTGGCGTAGGAGCCGGCGAAGCGAGGAATTGCGAGGGCCCGGCTGCCGTCGTCGCGGCGATCGGTGAAGCTCTCGAGCAAGGCATGCCCGACTTTGTGGCCGAATCCGCTGCAGTGGCAGGGCTGGTAGTCGGTGCTGTGGTGCATGACGGCGGCCAGACCGTGGCGGACGCTGACGTCCACTGCGGCCTGAATGGCCCGGGTCCCGATCCGCCCCGACAAGTCGTCGGGACCATTCTTGGTGTGCCGAATCTGGTCGACGAGTCCACCCCCGACCATACTGAGGAGGGCGGCGGGGCCGGTCAGATCGTGCAGGTACTTGTTGAGCCGGACGTTCTCAGGCCTGACCTGGATGGACTGGGATTCGCGGCCGAGAGCCGTCTTGGAGGTCGATGGCGTCTGAGCTGAGAGGCTCCTGGCGCCCGCCAAAGTCGTTGCCACCATGCAGCATTGCATGGCTCGGCGGCGGGCTGAGCTGATTCGAGAGTCTGGCAAAGACACCTTCCCGGTTGGGATCTCACCTGGGGATGGCCAATCACAGCCTGGGGGTGGAGATCGCCCTGACCCGGATAATACCGATATCCCGACCAAAAAGTTCCAGGCAGCGAATGCGACAGCGCCTGACGTTCTACATGTCCGACGATCCGACCTGCACTGGCATCGTTCGGACGGCGGGCCAGGGGTACCTCGACGTGGGCAAACACGCCCACATTGCCCGTAACGAGAGGGCCGCCCCGGCACAGACTATCGTCACGTATTTCGCTCCGCCTGGCGCGGCACTGCGGATTGACCAACTGAACCCGGGCAACTGCCCCTTCTGAGGCTGAACCTTTCCGCGCTCGGCTCCGTAGATTGCCGATACCCCACTACGGAGCCTGCGCGATGCTTCGCTTGAACCCGATTTCCCTTCTTCTGCTCGCCATCGCGGGACCGGTGGCAGCCCAGACCGCCCGGCCGGCCGATGTCGCTCCGGTGCGGCGCGCCATCGACGCCGGGAACGCGGCCTACATCGCCGCGTTCAAGCGCGCCGACGCCAAGGCCCTGAGCCAAGTCTACGACTTGGAAGGCGCCCGCTTCAACGAAGGTGGCATCGTGGTCCGGGGCCGCGATGCCATCGCGGACGATGTCGGGAAGTTCGTCGACCAGGTCGGGCCGGTTCGGGTGGCCCTGGAGAGCAAGGATCTCTGGCTGGTAGGCGACACCGCCTACGAGACCGGCCTCTGGTCTTACACCTTTCAGCCCAAGGGGAAGGCCGAGCGGCGGATCGGCGGGCACTACGTGACGGTATGGAAGCGGCAGCCGGACGCCGGGTGGAAGATCCTGGCGGACCTGGGCGTGCCGGGGACGTGACGGGTGGACCGGCGGACAGACGGATGGAAGTGGCGAGCACGATCGTCTCTCGGGTTGGTTTGCACCGGCTTCCTGGCCTGCGGGCCACCTGCCCGCTCACCCGAGGTACCTGACAGCCACCCCGACCTGGTCGTTCTGAGGCCGCAGGCCGGAGACGTCTGGACCGAAGGCGAGAGTTACACCATCCGCTGGCGGACGCCCGGTATTGCGCGGGTCAATGTGGGACTCGCCCTGGGCGGCAAGGACAAGGGGCACGCGGCCCTGGATCTTCCCGCCTCGACCGACAGTCTCCGGTGGCAAGTGCCGGACGGTTTCGTGAGTGGATTCGGCCTGCAGCGTTCGGATGTGGTTCGGGTCCGGGTTGAGGACGCGGGAGACCCAACCCGGTTTGCCGACAGTCCCTCATTCACCATCGTCGCCGAAGGGGCAGTGCATGGACGAGGATCTGACCGGAATGTCACGCGAGCAGCTGATCGCCGAGGCCAAGAGGCTGCGCCAGGGGATTCGGACCCACCGCGATAGCACTCTCCACGATCTCTGCTGGCATCACCCCGAGCTCTGGGGACTGCTGCCCGAGAAGCAGGATCCGCTGCCGACGGTACCCGAGTGGCCCCAGTTCCTGGAAGGATGCGTGAAGTATCGCCGGTCACTGGACGCCCAGGCGCCTACCGCACCGCGCTCGTCGAAGCCATATGACCGCTGAGACCTACCGTCTCAGCGATTTCTCGTAGCGCCACACGTCCAAGGTAAGAATTCCGCTCGGAATCTCCAGTTCACTGACCACCACCCCAATCCGGCGCCAGCCGCACTTCTCATAGAACCGCGCCGCCCGCTCGTTCCCGATCGCGCAGGCCAGCCACGCCGTGGTGACGCCACTCTCCGCCAACCGCTCCTCGGCATCGGCCACTAATGCGGCCGCAACGCCCGACCCCCGGGACTGGGCCGAGACGTAGAGCTGATACAGCTCGTCGCCCTTGAGCATGCAGAATCCCACCGGGGCGCCGGGCGGACCGACGACTCGCACGGTCGGAAGCGCCTCCTCCAGCCGGCTGCGGAAGCTGTCCAGGGTGCGGACGCGGGCCAGCTCTGCCGGGAGAATCCTGGCGTGGGCGTCCTGCCAGCCATCGTACCAGACTCTTGCCAGATGACCGATGTCACGTTCTTCGGCGGGTCTCACATCCATATGTTTTCACCACAGAGGCACAGAGGACACAGAGGTATCGCTTCGGGGCTTGCCGCCTCTCGCAATGACTCCTGGTTGCCTAAATTCCCGCATGGGCAAGAACATAGACCGCGCCGAAGGTCCTGCGAAGAGCACGGTCGCAGTGCAGCACGGGAAGCTGCCGGACAAGGCCGCAGCGACTCGGCTCAAGCAGTATTGGACCGAACGGTTCGGCGCGCTGGAAGAGGTGTTGACGTCCGACTAGTGAAGGGCTGATCGCAATCGAGGGGGCGGAACCGTATTTGGGCTCCGCCCCCTCGCTTCACTCAGGGTGACTACCCGGCTACGCGGTCATTGTTTCGGTAGACGGACCGTGCAGCGGGTCTCGAACCCGCCCCGCACGTTGTACAGCGTGCTCACCTCCAACATCTGCGGCTCCAGCAGCTTGAACAGATCCTCGGCGATCCTCGCGGTCGCGTGCTCCTGGAAGATGCCCACGTTGCGGTAGCTGGTGACATAGTACTTGAGGCTCTTGAGCTCGACACACCGGTCCGAGGGCATATAACGGACGGTGAGCGCGGCGAAGTCGGGCAGGCCGCTATAGGGGCAGACCGCGCTGAACTCCCGAGTCTCGGTGACGATGTCCTG
>DASYIX010000087.1:0-8908 GCA_035997125.1 Gemmatimonadales bacterium | reverse complement strand
AGCACTCGATCGGCAGCCATCAGCCTGGCCTGCGCGGTCATGTCCATTGCATCCTCCGTGGCCCCATACAAGTCGATCAACCGATTGACGGCATCCACGTCGGCTTGGCGCTGAGCGGTGGCGGCTCACGGCAGGATGACGATGCCGGCCAGGAGCAGCGCGAAAGATTTGCCGATGGTCATAAAAGGTCCCTAGTTACACACGGCGAAAAGGTTGTCCCCACGTTCGGGCCTGGGTTATGCTGCCATTAGGGCGACCGTTCTGATCCGTGGGGTTCTCCCCAACCCCGGTCCGCCCCAAGGAGAAGCAGGCATGACCCAGCACCGAAAGCGTCTGCCGTACCTTGCCGTTGCCCTAAGCGCGCTGACGATCGGCGCTTGCACCGGCTCGCTCGACACCGGAAGCCCCTTGACCAACGACAAGCTGCCCGGCGACATCGGGGTCACTGCCCGGGACGAGGTCGAGTCTTCCATCAACGCCATGACCCTGCCCAGCGCCCTGGGCCCGGTCGGGACCGCCCAGACCAGCCCGGGTGCGTCCCCCTCCTGTGTCAGTCCGTCAACAGCCACGGACTCCGATGGGGACGGGGTGCCCGACGACGCCATCTATATCTTCACCGCGCCCCCCTGCCGCTTCTCCGGCTGGCGGGGCGGCACCCTCGACATCGTGGGCCAGCTCCGGATCCAGGACCCCGCGCCGGCCGGCGCCGGCTTCGGCTACGAGGGCACCCTCACCGGGCTCCGCACCCGGTTCACCAGCGCCGACAAGAAGACGATCTACGACATCACCCGGAACGGCACCCGGACCCTGAGCGGCTCGGTCTCCTCGCTCGTCCTCTCCTCCGACCTCCAGGTAATCCGCACCTTTGTCGGCCAGCCTGACGCGGCCATCGACAAGCAATGGACCGTGACCTATACCCCGGCCGCCTCGCTCCAGATCAACGCCCCGCTCCCCAGCGGCACGCTGGATATTTCCGGCGCCATGAACTGGACCCGGGGGACTGAGGACTTCACTCTCACCGTCACCACGCCCACGCCGCTGCACTACAACGCCGGCTGCACCGACACGGTCCAGCGGATCGATGCCGGCGAGCTCGACGCCGCCGGCACCATCGAAGGTGTCCCTGGCTCGGTGCGGGTGCGCTGGAGCGGGTGCGGCAAGGAGCCGAGCTACAGCTTCGTCGCCGCCGGATAACCCCACCGCCTTGACCCTCCCTTGACCCAGGCTTGACCCCGGCTTGACCGCCGGCTGTGAGCTTGGGACCCGTACTCACGGCAATTGGCTGACGGCCGCAGCATCGGCGATGGCTCCTGACGAGAGGTGCCTGATGAACTGTCCCCAATGCGGTGCCCACCTCTCGCCCGAGCCGCTCGCGCTCACCACCGTGTTTAACACCGGCAGCATCGCCCTCATGGCGGTCGCCAAGGTGATACTCAACTCGGCCGGGCTGCCATTCGTCACCAAAGGAGAGGGGCTCGCCGAGCTCGTGGGCGGCGTGCGGTTCGACGGGGCCGCGAGCTTGATCACCGGACCCATGCAGATCCAGGTGCGGGCGGCAGATGCGGATGAAGCGCGGGACTTACTGAAGGAGGTCCGCGAGACCGACCCCGCGAAGTCCTGACCGAGTTGGTTGCTAGCCGGCTACGATGAGCCAGAGCCCCCATCCCGCCAGCAGGGCTCCGGTGACCCGTCCCAGGAACCTGCCGTTGGGCACCACTTTTTCCGCCAGCACGAACCCCGCGATCACCGCCACCCAGAGCAGATTCATCACCCCGGCCACGAAGAGCAGCGCCATCAGCGCCCAACAGCAACCGACGCAATAGCTGCCGTGCCTCAGCCCCATGATCAGAGCGCCGGACACCCCTTCCCGCCACTCGGCGGTGAAGAAGCCCAGCGGCGAGCGGCAGTGGGAGAGACAGGCTCCCTTCACCGGCAGCCACTGGTAGACGCCGGCCAGCAGGAGGAGTGCCCCGCCGAGGAGCGGGCTCGCGCTGGCCATGGCGGGTGAGAGGAGTGCGGCGGAATGGAGGAGCGACTGGCCCAGGGCGGCCAGCACCGCGTAGCCGGTCCAGGCGAGGAGATAGCCCAGGACAAAGACCGAGACCGGCGCCGCCAGCACCCCTTGGGTACGGCGTCTCCGGGTGACGCCGGCGAAGAGCAGGATCACCGGCGTCACCGAGGGAAGCATCATGGCGACCATCATGATGCTCCACATGAGCGCGAGCCCTGCCGTCTCCCCCAGGCTCCAGGGCGCGGCATCGGGCATCGCCATAGCCATGCTCATATGACCCCGCATCAGCGAGGCCGAGTGGGCCAGGTAGACCCAGGCCAGCCCCGTGACCGCGAGCAGGCCCAGGGCTACGACCAGGCGATCTCTTCGGAGAGCCGCCTCCAGGAGGGTCGGGGATGCCGCCGCGCTCATGATCGGATGGCTATTACTGGTTGGTCCAGTTCGCCACCGCGTACGCCGAGTAGTGACCCGGATGCTCGAAGGCAACCTTCCCCTGCTGGATCCGCATCGCCGAGGTGGTGCAGATGCTGCCGTCGTTCCAGAGGAAGCCGCCCTTGGGATAGACGATGTGGATCTCCTTCTCGTTGCCCGACACGACATCCTTGATCGGCGTCTGCCGCATCTCGACCACGCCCGGAATCCGGAAGCCGGAGCGGTTGCCGTTCACGGTCATCTCGATGGGCGCCCGGATCGGCCCCTCTAACGACCCGACCGTGCCGGCCAGCGCCTCCCACGGCATCCCGCCGGCCTGGCCGGTGAGGATGCTGGCGATGGCGTCGACCTGCGCCTCGCTGGCCTTCTCGTCGATGAAGACCACCAGGTCGCCGTTGCCCTCGTGGATTGGCCCGGGGTACTTCCCTGCCACCACGAAGCGGACGCCGTCCAGCGAGACGTTGCCGTAGTTTCCCTCGATCACCTCGAAGCCGAACATAAGCTCGCAAGGTCCGTTGTCGGTCATGCCGCTGAACTGGCAGTTGCAGCCGTGACTGCAGTTACAGCACTCGATGTGGTGCAGCTGCACCCGGTATGGGGTCTTTTTCTGGGTAGCTGTCTGGGGTGAGGCCGTGGCCTGGGCCATGGGTACCTCCTCTGGGCGGAGACGAAATGAACCGGGGTCTATGACGCCAATATGCTGGCGGCCGGCGGACCCCGGAAGAGGAATGCCGGCGGCCCACCCATCCACTTCTCACTGATTGCAGGGTGCGTTCGGGTCCGGCTTCGGGTGGTCCACCACCGGCCGGTGATCCCGGTTGGCCACAGCCAGCGCCACATCCCGAACGAAATCCCCGACCCGGGCCATGTGCTCGTAGTCGATGTACTGCGGTTCGTCGGTCACCTCGTGGTAGTCCCGGTGCAGGCCGGTGCTGAAGAAGGCGATCGGGATGCCGTAGCGGGCATACATATAATGATCGCTCCGGCAGTAGATGTTGTCGGGATGTCCGTTGGCGTCGTAGCGGTAGTCGATCTCGAAAGCCGGTTGCCGGCGACGGTTGACCCGCTCGATCAGGTCTCCCAGCTCGGTCGAGAGCCTCCGGGAGCCCACCAGCCCCACGGCGTTGGGCCCGCCACCCTCCACATCGCTCGCCCGGCCCCGTCCCACCATATCCATGTTGAGCTGGGCCACGATGGAGTCCCGCGGCACCGTAGGGTGGTCGGTGAACCACTGGGATCCATACAGCCCCTTCTCTTCCGCCGTGTGCCACACGAACAGCACCGATCGGTTGGGCTTCTCCCGGCCTCGCGCCAGCGCCTCGGCAATCTCCAGCACCGTCACCGAGCCGGAGCCGTCGTCGTCCGCGCCATTGAAGATCGAATCGGGGCGGGGAGGCCTGACGCCACGGAGGCGGTCCAGCTGCCGCTGAATGGCGCCGCTCTGCTGGGAGGTCAGCGGCTTGGCCGACTGGTTGTCTCCCTCCGGCCGCGCCAGGGTATTGAAGAGCCGCAGCGAATCGTGATCGACGACGTCGGCGCCGACGCCGAGGTGATCGTTGTGCGCGCCGAGGGCGACGTACTCTCCCCGTAGCCGGGGATCACTCCCGGGCAGCAGGGCGACCACATTCCGCGCCGGGGTGGCGGTGGCAGTGCCGGTGAACTTGATTTGCCCGCCGACCGGCGTGCCGGGGGTTCCCGGTTTGAGGCTGTCCACCGAGGCCCCGAACAGCTGCCGCGCGACGGCAGAGCTGATCAGCAGGCCGAGGGGGATGGTGCGTCTCTCGTCCACCGTGGTGGCCACTACCACCTGAGGCTGGCGGAGGAATGCGAGCTCGCTCTTGGGAACGAGATCCAGGGTCGCGAAGGCCACGCCGGCTGCACCGGGCACAGCCGGCGGCGGTCCATGGATGAAAAGTTTCCCGGTCGGCTTGCCATCCTTGTCGCGTGCCGGCCCAAACACCACCAGCTTGCCGGCACCCTGCGCCAGGATGGCTGGCGTCAGGCTGTCCCCCACGCGCCCGGCGTAGAGAGCCGTCGGATTCTCGGCCTGCAGCTGCGAGCCATAGGGCAGGAAGGAGGGGAAGAGCGGTAGCGGGAGGAAATCCCGGTTTACCGTTAGCGACGCGCCGGCCACCTCCAGCCTCGAGGTGGAGTCGGTTGCCCGGATGATCAGCGGCACCGTTTGAAAGAAGGTCCCGTTCTCTCCAGCGGGCGTGAGCCCCATGCGCCGCGCCTCGGCAGCGATGTAGTTCGTTCCCTTCACATTGCCGGCGGTGCCGGCCTCCCGCCCCTGCATCGAATCGTCGGCGAAGATATAGAGCCGGGTCATCAGATCTTCGGCCGTGATGTCCGGTGACGTCGCCGCAGGACGGTGCTTGAGCGGACCCTCGGCGTCGGCCGCCGGGGTGGAGTCCGTTTTGGGGGGTGCCGTTTCGGGAACGGTTCTGGTTGGCGCGCAAGCAGCAACCAGCCCGGCGCCTAGCAGCGATAGCAGTCTGAGGCGCACTCGAGCTCCTCCTTACGGCCCTTTCGTCCTTCAGCTCTTCATGATCTTCTTACCCGCTCTCCGCTTTCTCACCCGACCCTTTCCCACTGACACTTTCGAGGCCCGTTTCTTGGCTGCAGTCATTCTTCCGCCTCGGCTTTTCTTGGCCATTGTACCGCCTCCTTAGGTGGAACAAGCGGGTACAGGATGGGCCCGAAGGAGGCATGCTGCCGTGAGAGGGCTCACCCTGAGCGGCATTTATCCTTGTGATACCTCTCACATCATGAGGAGTCGATTCGCTCTAGAGTTGAGATGCCGCCGCGGCCCGGCGGTGTCGTGGCTTGAGAATCCGTGGTGTTCGAAAAGGGTCGGAGACTGTCTCCGGCCCTTTTCCCTGCCGGTCGACCTGAAAATGGTCAGGCGCGGCGAAGCGAGAGTGGTTCTGCCCCAGGGCCGTGGCCGTAGCACGGCGGAAGGGACCGAGCGAGGTGCGCGAGCGGCTACGCAGCGCACCGGGGTGTAGAGATAGACGTCACATCGCTCTTACCCGCTGTCACTGTAAGGTGTCAAAGCGTCCCAACCTTTGGGACCCGTTGACCTCTCCCTGGAGGTCAAAGCCCGAGTGCCGTTTGATCATCATCATCCTGGAGCAGCCCCATGAGCCTCGATTCATTGGACAAACTCTTCCTCGAAGAGTTGCGAGACATGTATAACGGTGAGAAGCAGATCACCCGCGCCCTTCCCAAGATGGCCAAGGCAGCCGAGAACCCCGAGCTGCAGCAGGCATTCACCAAGCACCTGAAGGAGACCGAGGGCCAGATCCAGCGGTTGGAGAAGATCTTCCAGCAGCTGGGCGAGGCGGTCCGGGGGAAGACCTGCAAGGGCCTGCAAGGCATTCTCGAGGAAGGAAAAGAGATGATGGAGGAAGACGGCGAGGAAGCGGTGCTCGATGCCGCCCTGATCTCCGCGGCCCAGAAGGTGGAGCACTACGAGATCGCGTCCTACGGCTGCCTCCGGACCTACGCCCAGCTGCTGGGGCACGATGAGGTGGTACGGCTGCTGGAGCAGAACCTCGCCGAGGAAGAGGCGGCGGACAAGAAGCTGACCCAGCTGGGCGAGAGCGGGATCAATGAGGCCGCGGCGGCGGTCGGCGGTCAAGCCGGGGAGGACGAGTAAGGCTGCTATGTCTGCTCGGCGTGCCCGGGATCATCATCCTGCTACTGTTTCTCTTCGGGGTGGGACACTGAGAGGGTAAAGGGTGAGATGTGAGAGGTGAGAGGTGAGAGGTAAGAGGTGAGAGGTAAGAGGTAAGAGGTGACAACCGGTCCTTGCCTCACCGGTCACCTCTGACCTCTTATCTTGCCTTTCACCGAAACGGTTATGTCAGATCAGCTACCAGCCCTGACCAGGGCCAACATCCGGGAGGAGGCTCGCGAGATCCTCTCGGCTATAGACACGAGCCGATCGCACCAGGCGCCATTCCAGGCCAATTGGCGCCGGGTCTGGCAACTGGTGCGAGAGGCCAAGGCAGCCTCTGTGTGGCATCTCAGCGGGGATCCTGACGATGGGCATGGGGTCCTGGCCCACCTGACTGCGGGCAGCTTCCTGGTGTCGATCCGGCCGCTCGATCAAGCCGGACTGGGTGCCAATCTCCCCGGTCTCCTCAACTGGGCGGGGGTGTCCGAGCCGGCGGCATGACCTGGAACCTTTCCGCCTACATCGACGATCAGATGCGGACGTGGATGAAGGAAAGGGGCTGGGAGGTTACCAGCACCGATTACGACTACGAGCGCAAGGTGTACTCCTGGCGCCATACCCACCCAAGCGGTAAATCCCTCACCTTACGGATCGCCCAGCAAGTCCTCGACGAGTATCCGGCGTTCGTGGTCCTGTATCACTTGGACATCCTCCGCGTGGCGGCGGCGATTCGCCGGAATCCCCGCGCCCATCTCGTCGTCCGGCAACGGGGCACCGCGGTGGTCTTGGAGGAAGATGAGCATCCCGGAGAGTGATGCGGCAGTGACCGCGTGGATGAAGCGCCAGGGCTGGAAGGTGTTCCCGGCCCGGCGGGAGGAGGACCCCGACATGGTGTTCTACATCTGGCAGGAGGACGAGCCGTCCATCGGCCGCTCCCACTCGCTCTGGATCGACGAGGCCATGCTGCAGGATCTCTCGGCCGAACAGCTGGTTCAGGTGCTCGACCGCGAACGGGTGGCGGAGGAGATCCGGATCAACTTCAAGGTGCGGATTCAGGAGCGGGGCGCGGAATACCGGGTATCGGTCGTCCCTAGACGCTCGGGGGAGCAACGCAGGCTGGAATGAGCCGGGGTGAACGGTGAAAGTAGCTGACGGTCAGCAGGTCGGCGCTGCGTAACCGCCCGGTACTGGAGCGCCGCAGTGCAAACCGGGACTGCTGCCGCAACCGTTGCGAGTCCTTCCGCAGCTGGGCCGAACGCGGCGAGAGCGAGCGGCTAGGCAGAAATTTCCCGCTGACTGGTCTTGGACTCGAGCAGCCGGGCCACCGCGCCCAGTAGGGCGTCAGGGTGAAAGGGCTTAAAGAGCAGGCGGTCCTGCATGCTCGAGAGATCGCCCATGAGCTCGTTGGGACACTTGCCGGTGACGAAGAGGACGGGCACATCGGGGTAGAGCGGGCTGAACGCGCTGGCGAACTGATAGCCGTCCATGTGCGGCATGGCCAGGTCGGTAATGACCAGACACAGCTGGCCGTTGAGATTGCGGGCCAGGAGGAGGGCTGACTTACCGTTGTCGGCCTCGACCACCTCGAACCCCCACCGCTGGAGCAGGCGGCCTACCACCGAGCGCACCATCGGCTCATCGTCCACTACCAGGATGGTTCTCGAGGCTTCGGAGGGGGCCGTCATAGGAAGCTTCGCCTGCTGGGTATCACGGGAGAATGCCCACGAAGATCGGACAGCTGCCTTGAACATACGCCCACCCGGCGGCTTTTCAAGAGAGCTAAAGGCCAGGTCCAGCCATGGGCCCCTCGTGCATTTCTGTTTCAAATCCCAGTCTATACTCAGGCCCAGGGAAGCGGAGAATCATTCGAGCCGAGATAAGTTTCTGGGTCCGGTGATTGCGGTCACCTCCGATCAGCCCGAAAGCTCACAGCCTGCGCGGCTGAATTTTTTATACTACCGCACCTGGTAGCACAGTGAACTCAGCTGAGGCGTCGATGGAATACCCCAAACGGGTGAAAGTGGTGTATTCGGACGGCGCCGAAGAGGTGGGCATCGCCATAGATGCGACCCACGTGGACGTCGGGCCCATGGGTCTTCAAGTGAAGCTGCGAGAAGTCGTGGAGATCGACGGCGTGCCCAAGCTGGTCGCCGGGTTCGGGAAGAAGTTCGCCCGGGACAGGGACGCGAGGCGCCCGGAGAGCGCCGAAGAGTCGGTCCGGCTGAGACTGAAGCCCGTCCCGGAATGGTGGACCCCCGGCGAGCGAAAAAAACGGTGAAGTGACTTGTGACGGAGCGCACGCCGGGTCCGAACCGGGCCGGATACTTTGGGTTGACCCCGATCCATAGTAACCCGAAGAAAAGGCTCGCATCGAATGAGCAGTCCCACCGGGCGGCAGGCTCAACCCGCCGGGACCGGCCTGAAGCGTCTGAGACCGCCTGCCACCTACCTGTGGGCGGTAGTCGCCGTCGCCCTTGGCGTGGCGCTGCGCACCCTGCTAGCCCCGGTGCTCGGCGCCGGATTCCCCTTCATCACCTTCTTCCCCGCCACCTTCGTGGTGGCCTACCTCGGCGGGCTCGGGCCCACCCTGTTCACCACCGTCCTCAGCACGATGGCCGTCACTTACCTGTTCCGGGACCCGATTCCGGTCCTCCCCCTGGGAGATCCGGCGGCCCAGGTCGGTACCGCGCTTTTCCTGCTGAGCGGAATCGCGACGGGATTGCTGGGTGAGTCCCGCTTCCAGGCCCACCGGCACGCGGCTGCGGCTGCCCGGGACGCGGCGG
>DASYIX010000086.1:0-8822 GCA_035997125.1 Gemmatimonadales bacterium | reverse complement strand
AGGCGCCAGAAACCCTGGTGCGGACACCTTACGGAGGTAGTCTGATGCGCGTGGTCTCCCTAGTCCCGGCCGTGGCGCTGGCCCTTTGCCTCGGCACTGCCCGGCTCACGGCACAGCAGCCGGGAAACGGCGCCTTCCAATGGTATGTCGGCGGCCATGGCGGCATCATCAACTTCAACACGCCGGCAGCAGGCCACCAGACCGAGCCGCTGGGCGGAGCTCATCTGCTGATCACGGCTCGGCGGACTGGGCTGATGCTATCGGCGGAGCAAAGCTTCGGATCGGCTCGGGCGGCAGGTTATACCCTGCAGGTTTTCGATAGCAGCGGGGCGTTCGTCAGCCAGCAGGATATCCCGGTAAGCTTCAACTATCTCCGTAAGTATTCGGCGATGCTGCTGGCCTTCCCCATCAAGGGGCCGATCACGCCATTCTTCGGCGTGGGGGTCGGCATCATGCATTCCGGTGGGTATGCCCCGGCTGACGGGGTGGCGAACGAGATCGGGAGCACCGGCTTCGGCTCGTTGGTTGGGGGGCTGAACTTCCGGGTGAGCCGGCTCAGCGCCTTTGGCCAGTATCAAATCACGACCAGTCCCCAGCAACAGAGCGTCAGCTCGACGGACTCCGACGGCTTCCATTTCGTGAGCTTCGGTAACTTTTACACCGGGCCGACCCACACTTTCACGGCTGGGCTTCGCTTCGGTCTGGGCAATGCGCGGGAGCGGGCGTCCGGCGGCGGCTACTGATCCTCTGATCTAAATCTTCCACGGGCGGGGGGTCACGATGACCTCCCGCCCGTTTTCTTTGCGGGAGGTCCAGGGCGAGCCGGCCAGATGAAAGCGGAGCGGCCAATCGGTTGCCTTGGTAATTCCGATGCGAGGACTGACTGCGATTCGGCTCTCTTCACTCGCCGTGGGTCGGCGCACCACTACCAGGCTTCGTCCCATTCGAGTCCCATCCAGCTCGCGGCTGATCCCCAGCGCCTGGCAGAGCTTCCCCGGCCCGGAGCAGAGCTCCCGGTCCGGCGCCGATCCCCGCCGCCGCCGCATAGTCTCCAGCCCCGCCACTGGCTCCAACGCACGGAGCAGGACCGCGCTGGCAAGCCCGGATCGCTGACAGACCAGGTTAGCGCACCAGTGCATCCCGTACGACAGGTACACGTACCACGTGCCGGCCGGCCCGAAGAGCGCCATGTTCCGGGCGTTGCGGCGGTGGAGGTATCCGTGGGAGGCGGGGTCATCATAGCCGAGGTAGGCCTCGGTCTCGACAATGCGGCCCTCGGTGATCATCCCTCCTACTGACGAAACGACCACCATACCGACAAGATCAGCCGCCACGATTTCAGCCGGACGCCTGAAAAAAGCGACGGGCAGCGTGGCTGCCCGTCTCAGTTGCGTCATTCCGGCTTCTTCCGGTTGCTGGCTCGAGGTCGTTTGGGCGGGGATGGCGGAGCCGCGGCCTCCTCTGCCGTTGGGCCCGTGGCGGGCTCCACGGCTGGTTTGGCCGAGGATCGCCGAGGACGGGGGCGGCGCGGCCGGCGCGGCTCTTCCACGGTGTCCGCCATCTCCGCACTCGGCTCGCCGACTGCGGCCTCCGCTGGCTCAGGGCTGGGCTCGATCTGGACCACACCAATCAGGGGGATCTCTCCGCCCCGCGTGGGACCGCGAGAGCCACGGCGGAACCGGAGGCCAAGGCGCTGCCCATTCTCCCTGGCCGCGCTGGCCGCCGGGTCGGCCCCCGCGTCCGTGGCTGGCGGTCCAGCAGGCGACTCCTCCACCACCAGGGGCGGCGGCGGCGGCGGCGCAAGCCGGGCTGCCTGCCGGGAAGCGGAGATCTCGTAGTCGTCATCTCCCACCTTACTCACCTCCGCCACCTCGGCGTCGTTGGCCTGGCGGAGTAGCCGGGGAAAGCGGCCGGCGTCCAGCAGTGGGTCTTCCCTGCCGTACATGGCCACCATCCGGAGCCGCAAGGCCTCCTGGCCGACGGGAGAACGGAATTCGGAGAGTGCCTGGGCCATCAGCTGGAAGGCGCGAGCCAGGGTCAGCACCGCGTCTGGTCGCTCGTCCCGGCCAGCGCTGCGTTGAGCCGTGGCTTCCCGGGGGGCGCCGTTCCGATCCCGGTGGGGCGCGCCCTCCCGCCCACCAGAGCGATCTCGCCCACCCCTCCCCCGGCGGCTGCGGCCCCTTCGGGCTCCCTCCTCCCGGCCTTTCGCTCCACTGAGGGCAGTCTCTTCTCGTCCCGATTCTGACGGGACCCGGGAGCGCTGGGCCGGTGCGACGGCTCCGGCCTTCGCCGCCGGCCCGGGAGCCACCTCATACTGGCCGTTGTCCAGTTTGGTCAGCAGCACGACACCCTTCTGGCCCGCTTCGATGACAAACTTGCTGAACCGGTTGAAGCCGGCATTGCGCTCGTCGAAGTTGGGATCGATCTGCTGCATGACCTGTTTGAGCCGGTCGGAGCGCATCACGTCCCCGTTGCGGATCATCTGCAACACCGCCTCACCCGCCAGCTCCCAGGGATCTCGCTGGGTCGATGGGGTGTCGACTTCCTTGGTCAGCCCAGCGAGATCGCTGTACGAGTAGTACTCGTCGCAGTTCTGGATCAGCAGGTCGCTGGCCGACTCCCGGATACCGACGCCGATGACGTACTTACCGTACTCCTTCAGCTTGATCACCATCGTCGAGAAATCACTGTCGCCCGACAGAAGGATGAACAAGCCGATTTCGGGTCGGGTAAACACCAACTCGATGGCATCGATGGCCAGCCGGATATCGGTCGCGTTCTTCTTGCTCGACCCGAAGGCTGGCGCGAAGATCAGATCGATGGACGATTCCGAGAGGGGAACGATGTACTGAGGATAGCGGCGCCAATCGGCATAGGCCCGTTGGACGGCCACCTTGCCTTTGATGATGTCGCTGTTGAGGAGAGTGCGAAGCTCCTTGGTCAGATCCTTCTGAATGCCGAGGGTAACATTGTCGAAGTCGATCAGAAGGGCAGCGTGGGGAGCATGAGGAGCATGCGCCGGTTGGGCATGCGCCTGGGGCTGACTGATGTGTCGGCCCGGCCGAATCAGCGGTCGATTCACGTAGCGCTCAGTTCCGGATCCTCCTCCTCTGCATGCCCCCCTCGCGGCGCCTGGCCGGACCCGGTGATCGGCAGGACATCGAGGGAGCACACGAGGTCGGGGACCTGTGTGGGGCGCAGGGCGCGGATTTTCTCTTCACCGCGAACCGGCGCCGGGTCAGGCCCACTCCCGCACAGCGCGTCCTAGCGACGCAGCTGTCGGACGAGAGCGGGCCGGGATATGCCAGCCGTTCCGGAGGTGCCGAGCGCCGGAGCGTTCTTGCGAGGAGCACCCCGACGGCCGGGTCGCTGACGGGGCATCACTCACCGCGGAACCGATGCGGCTCAGGTTGGCTGCCCGAACCAGGGCCCCCACGGATAACGGCTAGCCAGAAGAATTTATCGGGTCGGGCGGAGGAGATCAACCGAACTGGGGCTCTCCCGCGGGCGGGAGATCGAGGACAAAGTAGAAGCGGGTGCCATAGCCAGGCGCGGTCTCCACCTGCAGAACCGAGCCCATTGCCTCGACCAGCTTGCGGCAAATCGACAGCCCCAGGCCGGATCCCGAGAAGGCGTATTCGCCCGGCTTCTGCCGGCGGCGGAATGGCTCAAACAGCGTCGCCATGGACTGAGGCGGAATACCGCGTCCGGTATCGCGCACCGAGAACTCGATGCAGCGGGGGTTGCGCGACACCGCGGTCACCTCGACCACCCCTTCGGCGGTGAACTTGAGAGCGTTGGTGGTCAGGTTGAGCAATACCCGGCTCAGCGCCACCGGATGACCAATCCGGAAATCGGCCTCGGGAGAGGTGACCCGCACCGCGAGGTTTTTCTCCTCGGCTATTGGCTGAACGATGTCCCGGACCGATTCCAGAATGTCGGTGACTGAAAACGGGATCGGATCCAGGTCGACCAGCCGGTCACCCCCGCGGGCCAGCTCGATGACATCACTCGCCACCGAGCTGAGGCCGAAGGCGGCGCTGTAGATGAGACCGAGCTGCCGCTCTTGCACCGGATTGACCGGTCCGCTGCGGCCCCGCTGGAGGGTCTCGGCCAGGAAGAGGATCGAGGTGAGCGGAGACCGTAGGTCGTGGGCCACCTCGACCACCAACTCCAGTCCATCGGGGGCGGAAAGTCGGTCGGTGAAGTGCTGGGACCAGTCGGCTTCAAGGTGTTGGCCGACCACTTCAATGGCATGAAGTATCCGCAGGAGCTGGCCCGGATCGGGGGCCGGAAGCGCGCGAACTCGATCCACGAAGGCAGTGCGGATCAGCCCCAAAAGTCGGTGAGAGAGGGCGTTTCGCGGGACCGCACTGGTGTCAGAGGCGGTCCCGGCGGCCTCCTGCCGGATGGCGGCACTGAGCTGGGCCAGATGGGCAGTCGCCTCGTCCGCTCCGGCCGCGTGCTCCACCACCCGTTCCCATTCCGCCTCGGCCCAGAGCACCGATTCCCGCAACGCGTCCCACAGCACCGGGGCCACCGAGCCGGCGGTCGGACCGTTGGGGTCCCAGGCTCGGACTGTTCCCCGGGGTTCCTGCGCGGCCCGGCGCCGCTCCCCGCTCGAGGAGGCGGGCAGAAGCGTCTCAGGTGTCACGCCACCGGTCCCGGGCTGTCGTCGCGCTGGAATTCGTGCTTGTCCATCAACCGGTACAGGGTCGTCCGGTCGATGCTCGCGAGACGCGCGGCCTTCGACATGTTCCCCCCCGCTCGGCTGATCAGGCGAGTCAGATACTCCTTCTCAAACTGGACCACCACTCGATCCTTGGCAGGATGATATGCTTCGTCCATGACCCCGGGGAGCGCCACATTCTCCGCCGGCCACTCGGAGCTGTCGTCGTAGACCGGGATGTCGTTCGGCTGAATGTTCTGATCCGGCTCGGCCAAAACGGCTACGTGCTCAATCACGTTCTGTAACTCTCGAACGTTGCCCCGCCAGGGTCGCGAGCGCAAGAAGGCTATACTCGCCTCGCTCAGATGAGGCGCCCGGTCTCCCATCTGCCGGTGGCGCTGCCAGTAATAGGTGAGAAAGTGATTGGCGAGCAACGGGATGTCTTCCGGGCGTTTGCGCAGCGGCGGCAGCTTGATGGGGACCACCCTCAAGCGGTAGAACAGGTCTCCCCGCAAGACTCCTTCATCCACCGCCTCCTGCGGCTCCCGGTTGGTGGCGGAAATAAAGCGGACGTCGACGACGGCGTCCTGCTGCTCGCTTCCCACCCGCCGCACCACTCCGTCCTGGATAACTCGCAGCAGCTTGGCCTGGAGCGGCATGGTCATCTCGGTCAGCTCGTCCAGGAAGAGGGTTCCGCCGTTAGCGGTTTCCAGCAAACCCGGCTTGTCCCGGTCAGCCCCGGTAAAGGCACCCTTGCGGTGCCCGAACATTTCGGATTCGAGCAACGGCTCGGGCAGTGCCGCGCAGTTGATCGGCACCAGGGCACGGCTGGCGCGGCGGCTGTTCTGGTGGATGAACTGGGCGATGACCTCCTTGCCGGTACCGCTCTCCCCGCTGATGAACACCGACGCGTCGGTTGCAGCCACTTTGCGCGCGAGGTCCACCGCCTTGCGGAAGAGCGGAGAGATTCCGATGAGCGCGATCTTGTCGCTGTGCCCCACCTGCTTCATCAACTGCACTCGCAGGTCCTGAGCTTCCCGCGACATCATGACGGCGTGGGACGCTCGCCCGATCAGCACCTGAAGGTGGGTGGCCGAGAACGGCTTGGGCAGGTAATCCCAGGCACCGGCTCTGAGCGCTTCGATGCTGCTGGTGACGCTGGGATTTCCCGTCATGACCACGACGATCGTGTCCTTGTAGGCCTCCAAGGTGGCCTGCAGGATCTCCAGCCCGGAGACCTGAGACATGTACAGGTCTACCAGGATGATATCGAATTTGCGCCGCCGGACGGTCTCCAGGGCCTCTTCCCCCCGACCAATCAGGGTGACGTTGTAGCCATCCATTTGCAGGACGCTCGCGCAGCTCTCGCGCAGGGTGCGCTCGTCATCGACCACGAGCACCCGAATGCTGGCCTTGATTTCACTTGGAATGGAGAGAGGATCACGAGCACTGCTCTCAGAGACGGAAGGAATCTTCCGCTCTGTTTGGGCGAGGGGACTGGCCATCCAGCAAACTCCCGGGGGAGACCGCGCGGAGCGGTCGGTTTAACTCAGATCCGGCAAGGGACGCGAGCCGGAAAACTGGGCACCGCATATTCAGCGTCGGGGAGACACCAAACTGCTCCCCCGAGGGACAGCAGTAGTAACGTTTTTACCACAGATTGACGCAGAAGTCAAGCAGGTGAGGACTCCGGTCCACAGGTCAAAACCCTAAGTTCGCCCTGGATCGCAGGTTCCACTCTACAGCTGTGGCGGGGACTGGTCAGGTAGGGTAGGACATCGGGGCCGCATCAAAAGCCCGGACCGGCTCGGTGTCGCTGTCTCGCTTGAGGTCACGCAGTGCTGTGGTTGCCCGGAGAAGCAGCTCCACCGCATCCACCGGAGACTCGGCGAAGTCCGGGACCGCACAATAGCCTGCCCGTACTCGCAAATACCGCTCTCCCCCGCGCACTGGAATCGGAGAGGACTCAATGCTCCCACCCAGGCGCTGAATGAGACGTAATGCGCCTTCGCTGGAAGTGGCCGGGGCAATCACGGCAAACTCGGCGTGACCCAGTCTGCCGATGGCGTCTGAGGCGCGTCCTGCCCGCTTGAACAACTGGCCGACCTGTTCCGCGATTCGTTGGGTTTCCTCGTCGGGTGACTCGCCGGCAGTGCCGCCTTCGGGCTCGGGAGAGAACACCACGCACGCGAGGGGGTCCCGGCGGCGGAAGGCGTCGGCGCCGATCTCGTGAGCCCGGTGCGACAGACCACGCATGTTATAGAGCCGGGTGCCCGGATCCAGCAGGCTCTCATCCCGCAGAGTATCCACCTCCAGCTTGCACTGGAGGAACGTCGCCAGCTTCAGCAGCAGGGCCTCACCATCGAGCGGTTGCCCGAGGAATTCCCAGGCGCCGGCCCGATAGGCTTCGAGCCGCTGAGTTCTTCCGGATGGTCCTGAGGTGGTGATGATGATGGGAGTGGTGGCGCTGAAGCGGGGGTCGCTGCGGAGCAGGCGACAGACCTCGAACCCGTGCACGTCGGGCATCTGGGCATCGAGGATGATCAGATCAGGTTGGGCGGTACGCGCCCTTTCCAAGGCTTGCTGCCCGGTGTAGGCCCGCACCACCGAATATCCACTGGGGCCCAGGATACTCTCCAGGGAGCGGGCCGACCATTCCTGATCATTGGCGATGAGCACGAGAGGCGCGGAGCGAGCCTTTTCGGGATTTGCCATGCGTCTTAGCCACGGAGTGAGAAGTTGCTACCGGGAGTGCCTTGGCTGGGGTAGCAGAACTCGTGCGCTTTCGGCTGAAACAGATAAGAGCCTATACCACAGAGTCTTGCCCCCCGCTACTCCGCTCTACGACCGCCCGGATCGCTGGAACCGCGCCACACTTTGGATGCTGGGATGCCACGCTGCTTGACACCGTGCAGATTGTGGCAATCTCAACGGCATCGCTGTGGTTTCCCAGCAACGCCTGTCCCGCTAGTCAATTCCCTGTCGGGAGTGTGATGTTTCACGTAACTCAATGCGCCATCGACGCATGAATACATCATCGGCGGCCGGAAGAGGAGCCCGGCGGCGTCCCAAATTTGCGGCTCCATCCTTGAAACAGGGTACGGCAACTCCCGAAGCTCAGCCGAACTCCTTTCGGAAGCTATACGACGGATGCCCAGCGAACCGCTATCTGATGTCCCTCCTCCCCCCGAGGAGGGCGAAGTGAAACCCTCGGACGTGGCGGAGCTCCCGATCGAGCTCTCCGAATTCAGTCAGCGGCTGGCTAGCTTCGGTCTGGGTGAAGCTCCGGATCCTCTTCTGACGGAAGCCCGCCCTCCCTCGAAACGTCGGTCTCGTACCTGAACGCCGTGACTGCCTGAT
The DNA here is from genome assembly GCA_035997125.1 of Gemmatimonadales bacterium. GTDB lineage: Bacteria > Gemmatimonadota > Gemmatimonadetes > Gemmatimonadales > GWC2-71-9 > CAVVWJ01. The sequence goes on along the minus strand of DASYIX010000086.1, from coordinate 793 downwards.
GGGCGTGAGTGGCATCACAGGTATCCCAACTGGCGGATGTTAAGGTACATTCGTCCAACCCGTGTGCGTTTTCTCGTCCCGCCGGTGCCCGCCTGACGAGAACAGGTTTTCTTTGTGGCTTGCGAGTGTTTCATTCGTCTCTCGATCAGCGTTGAGCCCGACCATGGGAATTGCGATGTCCGGTGTTCGTAGCAGCAATCCCTCGATTCCGGCGGTAACAGGGTATGAGACCCCGCTGGTGCGTCCCCGCTACCGGGATTGGAGTAGCGCGGCGCAGCATGGTGCCTCGCCCACCTCCGAGTGGCTCCGGCGCTGCGTGAATCTGGTCCTGGCGCTGGTCGCGCTCCTGGTCATGTTGCCGGTCATGTTTCTCATCGGGATGCTGGTGCGGCTGAGCTCTCGCGGGCCGGTGCTCTATACTCAAGTCCGGGTCGGACTGGACCGGCGGGAGCAGGCGGCAAATCTTCACAATCATCGCCGGCAGCGCGACCTGGGCGGGCAGCCCTTCACCATCTATAAATTCCGCACCATGCGGGTGGATGCCGAGCACCACAGTGGGGCGGTCTGGGCCCAGCAGCGCGACCCCCGGGTTACCCCCATCGGCCGGCTGCTGCGCCAGTACCGCCTGGATGAGCTGCCCCAGCTGCTCAATGTGCTCAAGGGCGAGATGAACATCGTGGGGCCCCGGCCGGAGCGGCCCACCATCTTTGCCGAGCTCCGGGAGCACATCGCCGAGTATCCCCTGCGCCAGCGGGCCAAGCCGGGGATCACCGGGCTGGCCCAGATCAACCAT
>DASYIX010000085.1:0-17297 GCA_035997125.1 Gemmatimonadales bacterium | reverse complement strand
CGCCACCATGGACGATGCCCGGCAGCTCCGAGGACTGGCTGCGTTGACCGGCCACGTCCATCTGGCCGCGCAGCTCCAGCGGCGGGCCGCACCGGACTTCACCTTCCTCACCCCGGCCTGGGAAGAGGTCAACGTGCCGCTCCAGCTCACCGACGCTGCGCTGGGACTCTACGCGTATTCCGCCTTCGGCGCACCAACCGACAGCCTGGTGGCGCTGGAGACCAGAGTCGAGCGTCTGATCCCGAGCTATGTCGGCCCGGGAATGCGGGCCCGCACCCGGCAGGCGTTACTGGACGTTCCCTCGGTGCTGGCGTTCCCCGAACGGGGCGTGCGGCCCATGCATCGGGCCAAGGCCGGAGGGAACTACCGCTTGGAAATGCAGTGGGAGCTGGCTCACGGGGACACGGCTCAGCTGCGGGAGCATATCAAGAAGCTCGAGTCGGTCCAGCGCAACCTTCGGCCCGGCGACGTCGCCTTCGATGGGACCTACCATGTGGCGTGGCTGCTGCTGGCGATGGGGGATACCGCGCAGGCAACGCAGCTCCTGGATCTGACTTTGGAGGCGCTTCCAACCATACGCAGCGATCTGATCGATCAGCTGCCTCAAGTGGCGACGTTCGTGAGAGGGATGGCGCTGCGAGCGGAGCTGGCGGATCAGGCTAACGATTCGACGACGGCGAGACGGTGGGCCCAGGATGTATTGCTGCTCTGGTCAGGCGCGGACTCCGAGCTTCAGTCCACGGTGAAGAGAATGCAAACCATCACGAAGGAGGCTCTATGAAGAGCATATGGGTGATTCTCCTCGCTGGGATCTGCGTCGGGTGCGGCCGGGGTTCTCGGGACCAGGACAGCGGCAGCGTGCCAGACAGCGCACCTCCGGTCACTTCGCCACCATCTCAAACACTGATCCTACCGAGAGGTTGCGCGCTGCCCACGAGACCAGAAGAGCTGAAGACGTGCATCGCCGATCTCAAGTTTGATGACCTGGAGCTCGCCGGTGACGACCAGCCGCTGAGTGTGTGCCGAACAGGCCAGTGCACCCAGGGGCCGAGGGCGACGATCCAGCCGGAGAAGAGCTCCCATCTCTACCGAGAAGCGGATCTGAGCAGGGGGCGGATCATCGCCAAACTGTTCCTGAATAAGGATTCGAAAGATAGGTATGACAAACTGGGGATGTCCCCCGGTGATACGACCTACTGGTGGGTTCAGAAGGAGATGGGTGACACTCTCGGGCAGTCGTACTATCTGACGGTCACAGCGGGCAGACTAGTACCGAAGAAGTTTACCCTCCACTTCGAGTCTTACCGTGGCGCACCCTTCAAACAGGCCCTTGCCCGGTGGCTCTGGGATCCAAACGACGAGAAGACGCAGGGGACCTGCAGCAGCGGGACCTGCAAGTAGGCGGCTTTACAACCTGGCGGCGTAGTCGGGCCGGATGATGATCTCCCCTCCCTGGATGATCTCCCGATCCCAGGGCAGGATGATGAAGTTGTCGGTCTCGAAGGCGTGGAAGTCGGGCGCGTAGTCGCCGGTCTTGAATGAGACCGCGCTCTTCACCTCCGCGGGCTTGAGCGCGCGCACCTCGCTCAGCGCCAGCTTCATCGTGCTGCCGGTGTCGCAGGTCTCGTCCACCACCAGCACCTTGCGGCCCCGGATCGAGGGCGGCGGGCCCGAGACCAGCATCGGCTGACCCCCCGCCTGCTGCCGGGTCACGGTCATCGAGGCGAAGTCGGTCTGCATGATGGAGGCGACCACCACGCCGGGAATCACCCCGGCCTTGGCGATGCCGAGGACAATGTCGGGCTGATACTCGCGAGCGACGCGCAGCGCCAACGCACGGCACAGCTCCCCGAAGAACGGCCAGTCTACTTCGAGGACGCCACGAGGAGTGGAAGGGCCGGAGCGGCGCATGGTGAAGGAGTCGGAGTCAGAGAGTCGGGAGTCAGGGGTCTAAGGACGATGATCAAGATCCTAAGCTGTAAGGTCGTACCTCAATGGTCAAACGTCTAGAGTAGACTCCCGACTCCCGACTCCCGCCTCGACCCTAGACCCTAGACCTTTTTAATCCTATCTTAACCCCGGTTTCCAACACCTTATCCCCGTTCGACTTTGCTCGGAAAGCCCTGCTCGACATGAGCTTCTGGCGTCGCATGTTCGGTAAGGGATCTCAGAAGACTCTGAACCCCCAGCGACTGGATTACCTCAATGAGGGTCTGGCGCTCGAGCGCCAGGGCGACTTCGAGTCGGCCCTGACCTCGTACCGGCTGGCGTTCCGAGACAATCCCGCCGATTCCCGCATTCTGCTCAACATGGCGATCGCCTTCACCAAGACCGGGCAGCCGGAGGAGGCCATCCGGCACTACAAGCGTGCCCTGGAGCTGGACGACAGCCTCGGCGGAGCGCACTACGGCGTTGCCTTCCTGTTGTTGAAGCGGGGCGACAACAAGCAGGCGGGCGATCACCTGCGCGCCTTCCTCGCCCGGCCCCCCAAGGGACCCGATGCCGAGCGCTGGATTCGGCACGCCGAGACCGCGCTGAAGGAGATCGACCGCAGCCCGGCGCCGGAGCCGACGTGAAGGGTCTCGCTCTTCTCATTTTCTCGCTGGTCGCGTTGGGCTGCAGTGGTATCACCGAAGGCGCAGGCGGCGTAGTCGCCATCGAAATCCAGACCCCTACCCTCAGGACCCTCGAGCTCGGCGAAAGCGTCCCACTCTCCGCTCAGGCGCTGGACATCAACGGCAACCCCGTGGCCGCCCCGGTGGAGTGGCGGGCTCCCGATCCCACCCTGGCCGTGGACCAGGCCGGCGTGATAACCGGCCTCGCTCCCGGGACCGGCAGAGTGCAGGCGTTCGTCGGGACACTGGCCTCCAGCCTGGAGACCTTCACCATCATACCCCGGGCGGATACGCTGGCGGTCACCGATTCGCTCATTACGGTGGGGCCCGGCGTGGCAACCTCGCCACCGCTGGTGTCCTCAGTGCAAAGCCTTTCAGACGGCCCCCTGCCGTCCCGGTCGGTCGAGTATACCGTGCTCAGTCCGACCGATAATTCGGTTCAGTTTCCTGGAGGCGTACTGGCGGTCACCGGTGTCACTGGCACGGATGGTGCTGTCTCGAACGTGACCCTAACCCGAACCAATGCCGCTCAACCAGCCACAGTTACCGTCGAAGTACGAGCATTCCGGACCCACGGGGCCGTGGTCCCCGGGTCGGGACAGCACTTCACCGTCACCTTCCAATAAGGAGGCTGCAACGGCGCGGACCCTCAACGAGCTCTACTTCGGCGCGCTGGAGCGTTTCGGCTCCCGCCCGATAGCAGTTCGGGCCAAGCGGGACGGCGCGTGGTACCAGCTGAGCTATCGCGAGCTTGCCGACCGGGTCCAGGACCTGAGTCTCGGCCTGCTGGAGCTGGGGATCCATCCCGGCGATCGCATCGCCATCCTCTCCGAAAATCGGCCCGAATGGGCCATCGCGGATTACGCCTGCCTGGCGGCGCGGTGCACCGACGTGCCGATCTACCCCACGCTTCCAGCCAAGCAAGTGGAATACAACTTGTGCGACTCGGGCGCGGTCGCAGTGTTCGTCTCCTCCCGGCAGCAGCTCGAGAAGATCCAGAGCATCCAGCAGCAGATCCCCGCCCTGCGGCACGTGATCGCCTTTGACCCGGCGAGCACCGGCTCGGGAGCGCTCAGCCTGGACCAGGTCTGCGCCCGGGGCCGCGCCGCCCGCGCCCGGCATCCCGATTGGCAGCAGGACGCGCTGAAGGCGAGACCGGACGATCTGGCGACGCTGATCTACACCTCGGGGACCACGGGTGACCAGAAAGGCGTCATGCTCACCCACGGCAACATTACCTCCAACGTCACCACCTGCTGCAAGCTGTTCAGCTTCAGCGAGGACGACGAGTGCCTCTCGTTTCTTCCGCTCTCCCACATCTTCGAGCGGATGTTCGGGCACTATTCGATGTTCCACTCCGGGGTGTTGATCAATTACGCCGAGAGCGTGGACACGGTGGCAGGCGACATGGAAAGGCTGCGACCGATGCTCATGGCCTCGGTGCCTCGTCTGTACGAGAAGATTTACGGCCGGGTGCTGGAGCGGGTGCGGGCCGGTTCGGCTCTCCAGCGGCGGCTGTTCTTCTGGGCCAAGGCTGTCGGGGAGACCTGGGTGGATCAGCGTCTGGCCGGTAGGCCGATCTCGCCTGCGCTGTCGGCTAAATATTTCCTGGCCGACCGGCTGGTCTTTGCCAAGCTGCGGGCTCGCACCGGCGGACGGCTCCGCTTCTTCATCTCGGGGGGAGCGCCGCTGTCGGCCGAGATCGCCCGATTCTTCCATGCGGCGGGGATGCCGATCCTCGAGGGCTACGGCCTCACCGAGACGTCGCCGGTGATCGCGGTCAACACCTTCAAGCATCTCCGGCTCGGCACCGTGGGCCGGCCGATCCCCGGCGTGGAGGTGAAGATCGCGGAGGATGGAGAGATCCTGACCCGGGGGCCGAACGTGATGACCGGCTACTACCGGAAGGCCGCCGCCACTGCTGAGGCGATCGATCCGGATGGCTGGTTCCATACCGGAGACATCGGGCGGCTGGATGAAGCTGGGTTTCTCAAGATCACCGACCGCAAGAAGGATCTCATCGTCACTGCTGGGGGCAAGAACATCGCGCCCCAGCCGATCGAGAGCCGGGCGAAGACGTGCAAGTTCGTCTCCAATGCGGTGATGTTGGGCGATCGCCGGCGGTTCCCCATCATGCTGATCGTGCCGAACTACGAGACGCTGGGCGCCTGGGCGACGAAGGAAGGGCTGCCGACCACCGATATGGCGGCGCTGCTGGCCAGACCGGAGGTGCAGGCGAAGATGGAGAAGGAGATTGGGGTGACGTTGCAGGACCTGGCCCACTTCGAGCTGCCGAAGAAGCTGCTGCTACTGCCGCGGGACTTCAGCGTGGAGGCGGGGGAGCTCACGCCGACGCTCAAGATCAAACGTAGGGTGGTGGAAGCGCGGCATCGGGATGCGATAGAAGCGTTGTACGGGGATGGGTGATCACGTGGGCAGTCCCCACCCGCGCGCGGCGAGCCGCGGGTACCGCCTCTGTGCCACATCTGTTTTGGGCGCAGCGCACTGCAGCGTGCCGGAGGTACCTGTGGCCCGACGCAAGCGGCTGGGACTGCCCACGCGTATTATCTCTTCTTAGTTCCTACCCAGACGCCGTCGGCACTTGCCATCAGATCGATAACTGTAGGTGATGGATTGGGCCCCTCACCTACGACCCGTAGGCCGGGAAGCACCGCTCGAGCGGCCTCGCTGACCCAATCCGGTTGGCTGCCGTAATTCCTCCCCAGAACCACCCCACGCATCGATCCCGACTTGAGCGGGAGTCGTCCGGCCCGGAGCGCACTAATTCCTGGCGCATCTGTGAGTTTGACCCCGGGGTTGATGGCTACGAGAGCCACTCCGGGGTTCAACTCTGAGAGCTCTTGCCAGAGAGACGCAACCGACCCCACCAGCGTCAAGTAACCACCCGGACCATGCAGTCCGGTCAGTGCGTTGACAGCGCCGGCGTCGAGCACCGCGTCACCCTCATCAGTCCAGTCGGGAGCACCCCCAAAATCGACCGACCCATCCTTGACCTCGTATGTTCGGCCGCAGACCGGACAGCCGAGCTGGCCCGAGTGAACCGAGCGGCCCTCCATCGTGTCGGGGAGCAGCACCAGAAAGCTCTCGTCGTGATCGGCAGGACAGCGGAGATGGTCGGTGAGCTCGATGAACATGAACGGCGGGGCTTCTAATCCTTCTCGATGATCAAGAACAGGGTGTCATCGCAAAAACCGGGGTGAATGCCGGGATAAATTCGTCTCAGCATGGCCTTATAGCGCCGGTCCAGCAGGGATCTCTGGGGCTTGTGCCGGAATCCATGGAATGTGGACAGGCTACTGACCACCTTGAGCTCCTTTGCCGGCTTTATGGCCAGGTCGAACTCGTGGAAGCTGGCACCTCTCCCTTGCCTCAAGAAGTGCTCCTTGGAGGGGGCGTCATAGACGGTATAGATCTCGCGAAAGTTTTCCCTCGGACTCAGCGCAGCATACTTGAAGGCCAGCTCGTTCGGCAACCAGTGAAAGAATGGCAGCATCGACGTATGGCCGTCGGAATACCACAGGCGGTTAGGCGTCTCCACGATCACCAGCAGCATGCCGAGCGGAAGCATTCGCCAGGCGTCACTCAGTGCGGCCAGCCTCTCAGCGATCGTCATGTGCTCCAGAGACGCGAAAAAGATGATGAAGTCGAAGCTCTCGTCCTGAAATGTCTCGGCCATCTTTGTGGCATTCATGGGATGCAGGTCCGCCCGCATCCCATATACCGTGCACCGGACCTGGGCAACAGCAAGCGCATCGTGATCGATATCGATTCCCACGACCTCCGCTCCTTGCTCCGCCAGGGCAACTGTTGAAGAGCCGGTCCCGCAGCCTATCTCCAGGATGCGGCTACCGCTCAAGGGTCGTGCCTGATCCAACCAGGGCACGATCATTCGCCTGTCACTCTCCAGCCTGCCAATCAGATGTTGTTTCAGGTCATGCTCGTACGTTTCCCTCGAGTACCTGCTTTCACTGCGCCAGCCCGAATGGTAGCGGGTTTGGATCGATGCTTTGATCGCCTGGAGTCCCCCCGGATCAATTTTCTGGTGTTTGCGGGACAGATGCTGAGGAATGGGAAACAGAAACCGCTTGATGGTAGGTGCTACTGACGCACGGAAACGTTTTTTGCTGATCATGGGAGTTGCCCCCCTCTCATGTTCCTCGACTCAGGGGTAGTGCATGTTCATGGCTTGAACACCACCCAGGTCAACTTCCCCGGTTCGACCGTGATGGTCCGGAAGACCTTCTTGCCCTCGATCTCGGTTCCCACCACGTAGGTCCCGGAGGGTACATCGCTCACCGCGAAGTGCTCGCCATAGAGCGGGTGCGGGTGCGCCTTGTCGCCATACGTCTCGGCGTAGGAGAACGGCGTCTCCACCGGATCCCGCTTCAGTATTCCGTAGATCCGAGCCTGCGGCACCGGCGCCCCGGCCCCATCGAACACCTGCCCCGCCACGATCCCGGTGTTGGGGAGCGGCTCGATCCAGAGCTCCGGGTTGGTGGTATACGCCGGGAACCGCTGCAGCGAATCCACGATGGCGCCGATCGAGTCGGTGGGAGAGGCGGAGATCTCCAAGTGCAGGTGGTCGTTGGTGGCCCGGCCGGTATTACCCACCCGGGCGATCACCATCCCCTTGGTGACCCGCTGGCCCAGCTTGGCCTTGAGCGCGGAGTTGTGGTAGTAGGACGAATAGAGCCGGTATTTCCTGCCATGGGCGGTAACCGTGGTGTCATGCCGGATGGTGACCGTGAGCGCGCCCTGCTCCGCCCTCCCGGCGTAGACCACCCGGCCCGGGCCGATCGCCAGCACCGCGGTGCCGTCCGGATTGTTGAACTCGACGCCCTGGTGCTGCTGGAAGTTCCCGCCCATGGTCGAGCCATAGCGGTAGGTCTGATCGATGAAGCTGTTGTCGCTCATCCCGATGGGACGGCGGAACCAGGTGGTCAGCGGAGCCTTCGGTGACGCGGTATCCTTGGTCTCCTGGCGCAGACAAGGCAGGGTGTCCGATACCGGCCGGAGCCCGCAGGGGGTCCCCACAATCAGCTGGCGCCCGAAGAGCAGCGCATTGGCCGGGGGGAAGGCGGCCGCGGCCAGCGGCTCGCTCTGCCATCCCGTCGCCGTGCGATGGAGCCGGAGATTCCCCCGCAGCGTGGCGACCGTCCAGCCGCGCCGGTCCGCGGCCACCCGGCGCACGTATTCGCTGGGCAGGATGGGATAGACCGTATCCGCCGGCCCTTTGGCGCTGGGGCCGACGGCGTCGGTGATCGCGGTCCACTTCTTCCCGTTGTCGGTGGTCACCTGCAAGCCGTCGGCGGTGCCGATGACCGTGGTATCGCCTCGCACCACGATGCCGGAGGGGACCACGTACTGCCACTCCGGACCCAGCTCCTTCAAGGTCCAGTTCTTCCAGCTGGCGCCGTTGTCGGTGGAGACTCCCCAGCCGTTCCCTACCGTTCCATACCAGACCTCGCCCCGGGAGCCGAAAGCCAGGGCCTGGACAAAGTCCCAGGAGATCGAGTGGCCGGTGCTGTCGTGCCGGATCGGTTGCCAGGCGGTGGCGCCGAGCGGAAGCCGGAAGATCCCTTGGCCATAGGTGCCGACCCAGATCGCGCCCTGCGCGTCCCGAGCGACGGAGAGCACGTGCACTCCCCAGCCGGTGCTGTCCGGCAGCGGAGGCAGGGGACCTTGAGCCGCAGCGGGCGCAGCTACGCTCAGGCCTAAGGCGCTCAGCTGAAACATCAGCCACAGATGAACCCGGATAGACCCGGATCTGCTCCGTTTGCTTACCATCAGTTGGCTCCGGCTCGGCAATCTCTGGGTGCAAGGGGAAAAATCATCGAAAACGTATCCCTGTTTATCCGGGTTCATCTGTGGGCTGATGTCTTTCCAGTCGGAGCGAGACGAAGCCAGTCGATGAGCACGTGCGACGGTCTCGTCGCGACGAACAGAATGGCCTCGGCCACGTCCGCGGACGTCAGCATTGCCGCTCGAGGGATCAACCCTGCGTGGCGGTCGGGATCGACCGGATCCCACACCGCGGTGTCGGTCGGCCCGGGTGACACCAGCGTGAGCCGGACGCCGGTGCCGGCATACTCGGCCAGCAGGGTCTCATGCAGCCCACGGAGCCCGTACTTGCTGGCGGCGTACGCGGCGTTCTCCGGAAGGCCGATGTGGTCGGCCACACTCCCCACCGTGATGAAGCTGCCCCGGCCCGCGGCCCGCATGGCGGGCAGAAACCCCTTGGCCACCGCAAATGGAGCCTTGATGTTGGCCGCCAGCTGCAGCTCGAGCTCCGTGGCGCTGGTGGACTCGAGCGGCCGGAGCAGAAAGGCGCCTGCGTTGCTGACCACGATGTCCGGCGCGCCGTGCTGCTCGATCACCCGCGCTGCGAGGCGGTCGACCTGCGCGGCATCGGTGAGGTCGCAGGGAATATCCTGAAAGCGACCGTGGCTGCCCTCCCTGAGGGATCGGGCCACCCGGATCACGGTCGCGCCCTCCCGCGCCAGCACCTCTGCCGTGGCAGCCCCGATGCCGCGTGACGCGCCGGTGACGAGCGCCACCCGGCCGGCCACGAGGCTCACTCGGGGAGACGACCCCCGTGGGCCAGCCGCAGAAATTCATCCCGGGTCTTGGAGTCGTCCCGGAAGATGCCGCGCAGCGCGCTGGTGACTGCCCGGGAATTCTGTTTCTCTACCCCCCGCATCATCATGCAGAAGTGAGCGGCCTGAATGACCACTCCAACCCCGGTGGGCCGGAGCACGTCCATGATGGCATCAGCGATCTGATCGGTGAGCCGCTCCTGCACCTGGAGCCGGCGGGCAAAGAGATCCACGATCCGGGCGACCTTGGAGAGTCCCAGGATTTTACCATTCGGGATATAGGCCACGTGGGCCCGGCCGAAGAACGGCAGCAGATGGTGCTCGCACAGCGAATAGAGCTCGATATCCCGCACCATGATCATGCTCTGGTGCGACTCTTCGAACACGGCGTCGCCGATGACCTCCTCGACCGTCATCCAGTAGCCCTGGGTGAGGAAGCGCAGTGAGGCCTCGACCCGATCGGGGGTCTTGAGCAGACCCTCGCGGGCCGGATCTTCACCCAGAGCGGTCAGGATGTCCCCCACCTTGTCGGCAAACGGCTCCGCGTGCGGCCTGCCCCGCTCCGGGTGAGTCACCCGGGTGCGCTCCGGCCGGGCCGGTACCGCGGCTTTACCCGGCTTCGTGCTCGCCATACCATCGCCTCCCTCGGAGTGTCATCGTTTCACCTTGTCGCCATCCACCGCACGCAGGTAACCCGCGACTGCAGTCTCTTCCGTAAACGGGTCCAGGGCTTCGGGAGGAACCGGCGTCACCGGACATTCGAGACTGTCCAGGATGGCCTGTCCCAACGCTGCAGAATCCCCAACCGGCACCAGGCGTCCGAAGCGGCCGCCCTGGAGGATCTCTCGCGGACCGCTGGGACAATCCGTCGAAACGATCCGCCGGCCCAGGGCCAGCGCTTCGATGACCACGGTGGGGAGCCCCTCCCAGGCAGAGCTGAGAGCAAAGACCGCGGCCCGAGCCAGATAGGTGTGGATCGCCAGCCGGAAGCCGGGGAGCGCGACGTCATCGGCGATGCCGAGCTCTTGGGCCAGGGCTTCGAGCGCGGGCCGGTCCTCACCCTCTCCCATAATCATAAGCCGGGCTTGCCGGCGGCGGCGGACCAGCGCAAACGCCCGCAGGAGGTTGGAGAAATCTTTTTGCGCCGTCAACCGCCCGACACCCATGATCACGGGCGGCTGTCCCGGCTCGAGCCAGGGGTGGGGCGGCGATGACTTCAGGGCAGCCAGCAGGTCGGCGGTGACGACCGGATTGTAGATGACGCTGACCCGTTCAGCGGGAAGCCCGCTGCTCTGCACCAGATCGTCTGCCACACCCTGTGACACCGCGACGATCTCATCGGCCCAGCGGTAAAATCCGCGGACGAACATGGGCGCCAGCCTGGAGCGCTGGTTTTTGGGCCTTCGGGTCGCCTCACTCATGGTGTTGTGGACGGTGAGGACGACCCGGGTAGGCGAGCGCGCCAGGCTCCGCGCCCAGAGGGCGACGATGTTGGCGTGATGCATGAATGCAATGAGCCCCGCCGGCCGCTCCTGACGGAGATAGCGCACCAGCGGAGGGAGGCTGGTGAGCACCCGGCTGGCATCGAGATCTACCAGCCGCACTCCCGCAGGTATTTGTGACCGAAGGGACCCGCTCGAGTCGGCGACGACCAGGTCAACCGGCCGACCGGCCGTGAGCAGCCCTTTGCCCAGGTTGACGGCCACCCGCTCCGCCCCGGAAGCACCCAGGGAGGGAACGAAAATCGCCACCGTCTGGGACTCCTGGGGACGCACTATGCTCTCACCTTTCCCCGCTCCGCCCGAAAGCTTGCATCAAACTCCTGTAGCGTCGCTCCCGCAAATTTCGTGGCCACGTGGGAAAACAGGTGTTCCAGATCCCCATACAGCTGTTCCACGGAATCGGCCGTGCGGAAATTGGGGCTTCCGCCGGGCATGAACTCGGACGAGTGAAGCATGAATTCGGCATAGCTGCGCCCTTCCTGCAGCACCCGCTCGACGATGCGCACCATCTGCCGCCGATTCCGGCCGTTCGGCCGCAGCCACCGCACCGGCGGGAAGAGCAGGTTCCACGCCCGCGAGGGGAGCGTGCGCTGGGGTAGCAGGCTGCCCACCCGTTGGAGCACGGGATTCCCCCTCAGAATGGTCATAGGCAGCTCCAGGAGCGAGGAGTCGCCGGCGCGGCTGATGTCCTCCAGGTCTACAGTGTAGGGCTCGGGAGAGAAGCGGGAAAAGTCGGTGCCGCCCGGCTGGGCTGGATCGCCCTTCGAGAGACGCCAGGAGACGTGAGGAGTGACGGAGCAGTCGACCCGGTAGCCGAATTCCACCAGGACGCGGGCGTACACTTCGTTGAAGCTCCAGCGCCCCGCGCGGTGACTGGTGGGCTTCACCCCGAACGTATCCTCCAGGAGTTGGGTCAGAAACTCCACTTTCTTACGAATCAACCCTTCGGGGTACTCGATCAGGTAGGGCTGGCATCGGTAGTCGTCGTCGGTCAGCTGATGCAGTGGCGGGGAATTCCAGGCGTGGAGGTGCATCCCGATCTCTCCGGTGCCCCGTCGGAGCACATCCCGGGCAAATTCCTGGAAGTCGGGGGCGCCCGCCATTTCGTAGTCGGTCAAATAGGTGGGCTTCAGCCGATATTTCTCACACAGCGCTTGGAACCGAGGCAGAAACGCCGCGTTTCGGGTGGTGATCTCCCTCGGTGTGGCCCAGAAGTTGTCCCCTTCCGTGTCGATGGTGATCAGGAAGAACGGGCGGCTGGGCCGGTCTGGGCTCGTGCTCATCCGAGGTGCTTCACCAGATGGAGATAGTGCAGCGACCTCTGGGTCAGCGGGTCGACCACCTGCTTCGAGTCGATTTGCTCGAATCCGGTTCTCTGGTAGAGCTGAACCGCGGCCGTGCTGGTGGGAGACACCTCGAGCACCAGACGATGGCAGCCCCGGCCCCGCGCCTCGCGCTCGGCTTCCTGGATCAGACGGGTTCCAATGCCCCGGCCCCGGGCGGCAGGGACGGTGGCCACTCGGCTGATGTACAGATCGTCAGGGAGAAGCTTCAGTAGCGTTCGCCCAGCCAGTTGCAGCCGGGCCCCCAGGCCCGGGTCCCGCTCCAGGAAGTCCGACCGGGTGAGCGCGTGGGCGGCTTTGAGGCGGCGGCCGCCGAGCTCTTTGCCGGACAGCACGGCCAGCATGCCGAGCGGTTGGCCGGCGTCACACAGGAGCCGCCCATACGGGGGGGAGAATTCGCAGAGCTTCTTCTCGAGGAGATATTGCCGGACCTCCCGGGCCTGCTCGGGGGACGAGAAGACGAAGGAGGTGTACGGAGCGGAGGCCTGAAACTCCAGGTCCAGAAAGACCTGCTCGTGCCCTGAAATGTCAGCGGTCAGGTCCATGGTCCCCGGCCGAGCATCACCGCGTTCCGTCGAGCCGCTGCTGCAGCGCGTTGCGGTCGATCTTGCCGTTCGGATTCAGGGGCATCGTATCGATCACCCGGATCTCCCGGGGGGTCATGTAGTCGGGCAGCTTGGCTCGCACCGCTTCGAGGAGCCGCCCCTGGTCGATGCCGGATCCGGAGACAAAGGCGACGATGCCGTGAGCGGTTCCCTCCTCCACCGGCCAGCCGACTGCAATCGCTTCGACCACGGCGGCGTCGGCCCGAAGCGCCGCCTCGATCTCGCCCAGCTCCACCCGGTGTCCCAAGACTTTGATCTGGTGATCCACTCGTCCCAGGTAGACGTAGTCCCCACTCGGATGCCGGGCGGCGCGGTCACCGGTCCGGTAGACCCGCACCGTGATAGACGGGGAGACCCGGACCGAGACAAAACGCTCGGCGGTCTTGGCGTCGTCCTGCCAATAGCCGGGGACCGTCTGCGGACCGCAGACGCAGAGCTCGCCCGCTCCCCCGTCGGTGATGGGGCGGAGGTCGTCATCCAGCAGCATGGCACCCAAGCCAGGGAACGGCCGGCCGATGGGGACCATGCCGTTCACGCACAGCGCCGGCGAGCGCTCGGGATCCCACCGGTGCAGCAGGCAGGCGATGGTCAACTCGGTCGGGCCGTAGAGATTCTCCAGTATCGAGTTGGGGGCGGCCTGCTGCCAGGCCTCGGCGCTCGCCACTGGCAGCGGCTCGCCGCAGAACAGACTCAGCCGGAGCGAGGGAAAACCGCCCGGCTTGAGAAAGCCCTTCTTGCGCATCAGGGCCGGAATGGAGGGAACCGAAAACCAGACCGTCAGCTCGTTCCGGGTCACAAACCGGGTCGGCGCCAGCAGCTCCAGTGGCTGCATAGCATAGACGGAGGCTCCCCGTTCCCACGCGACGAACAGATCGAACACCGAGAGGTCGAATGTTTGATCGAATGTCTGAGAGAATCGGTCGGCCGGCGTGATGCCGTAACGGTCCGTGATCACGTCGATGAAATGCAGGACATTGCCATGGGTGACGGGGACACCCTTGGGAACTCCGGTACTCCCCGAGGTGAACAACAAATAGGCGATATCGCTGGGGATGACCGGCGGCAGTGCCGCGAGCGGGGATACGCCGGCAAGCTCGCTCTTTCCCAGGACCACACGTCCCGGCGCCGAAAATTCCCTGGCTTCATTCTCCGGGAGCAACAGCAGCGGTGTCGGACGGAGGCCTTTCAGGATCTCGGTCAGCTGAACCGAGGAGCTTTGATCCACGATGATGGCATCCAGGTTTGCCGCTTCGATCATCCTCCGGGTTCGCGCAGGGGGGAACGTCCGATTCAGGGGGACGAAAGTCGCCCCACCGAACAGGGCGGCCAGGACCCCGGCGTAGGATACTTCACTCCGATAGCCAAAGATGCCGACCCGTTCAGGCCTGCGGCCGAGGGCTTCACCGATGGCTTGGGCCCAGATCCTTGCCGTGGTCTCCAGCTCGCCGTACGTCCTGGTCACCCCTTGGACGGCCAGAGCGGTCGCCTGCGGATGCGCGGCCGCGGAGGCAAGAAATCCGGAGCGGAGAGAGCGGCCGTCGACCTTATCGATTACCGGCTCGGCTGGCTTGGTCACGCTCCCCTGGCTCCATCCCGCAGGAACTCGCGGATGGCCCGCACGGAGGTCAGCTCCAGCATCCGATCTTCATCGATCGTGACACCGTAGGCCGCCTCCAGCGCGAGCATGAGGTCCATATGGGCAAGGGAATCCCACTCAGGGATCGCGTTGAACGCCAGCGTATCGAGGACCGCTGCCGGACTGATGCGGAAGGTTTCGGCGATGACTGCTTCAATCGGTTTGGACAAACGTTTCTCTCGGGCGCAGTGAACCTGCCGCTAGAATCGGTACGCCAAGTCGGTGTCGAGGTAGCTGAGACCCCGGAGCTCCCGGACCGCGGTTCCCTCCCTGCCGGCACAGACGTAGAGCGGACGGCTGCGGCCCAGCGTCAGGAAGCCGGCCGAGTGCAGGCAGCGCTGGAGCTCGAGGTCGAGCCGGGAGACGATGGTCGATACCGCCATCCCGCCCAGACGGTAGATCGTCGCCACCGCCTCCCGGATCACCAGCTCGAGGCGACCGCTCTGCCCCGGGTGGCTCCAGACGGCAAGTCGCCAGAAGTCGCTGGAGAAGGCCGGTCTCCAGTACACCGCGGCGGCTACTGGCTCTCCCACGGACGGAGTGTAACTGGTCCAGCACTGGATAAATGGCGACCGCCCGACCTGCCACTCGAGATCAGCAAAGTCATAGCGCGGAGCCCATTCTGTTCCTCCCTCGAGCTCAAGCAGCGGGGTGAGCCGGGGCGACAAACCCCTCTCGGTTGCGACCTCGGCGGAACGGCCACTTTTCGGGACCCAGCGGAGCGGAATCATGTAGAGGAGCTTTGGCTTGGGCAAGCGGTCCAACATCCGCTGCTTTTCCAGTCGCCGGAGCACAACACCGAGGCGCAGCGGGAGATGGAGCGACATCCCGGCGTCCGGGACGGTGTGCGTCGCTATTCGAGGTAGGAGCTTGGTGGTGTTCTCGTTGCCGCCAAAGGCAAAGAGCTCAGTCGAGCTCTCAATCGCCTGGCGGAGCAGGAGAATGCCCATACCGGGATTGGAGGTTGGATCGGCCAGCATCCAGTCACTGGACCAGTTGACCGTTCTGGTCGGGCCCGGCCCAACGATGTTAAAGGGGATGAGCCCAATCATGCCTTCGATGCGGTTGTGGCGCACCCAGGCATAGCCCCGATTACGGCCGCGATTGAAATTCGCGTCGAGGTACCGCCACTCGGCGACTTCCCGGCTCATTCCCATCCGCATGAGAAATTCGCGCAGGAGGTCCGCCGATACTGCAGATAGCGGTACGACAGACGGCGGCATCAGGTCGGTAGCCGGTCCTCAGCCGCCCTGATAGTCGACATAATTTCTGGGGGTTTCCCACAGCCTCAGCCGAAGGGCCAGCTCGGCGGGCACGGCCGCCCGGAGCTCGCGCCAGCAGACCAGGGCGATGTTTTCGGAGGTCGGGATCAAGGATTGGAACCAGGGCACGTCGAGGTTGAGGTTCTTGTGGTCCAGATGGCGTAGCAAGCGTTCCTGGGCCAGGTCCCTCAACCGGTTGAGGTCCATCACGTACCCGGTGTCCGGGTGGATTTCGCCCTCTACGGTAAGCTCGAGCTCGTAGTTGTGCCCGTGGAAGTTTGCATTGCTGCATTCGCCGAACGTCTCCCGGTTCCATTGTTCGGAAAACCGAGGATTGAACAGGCGGTGCGCGGCATTGAAATGCACGCGGCGAGTGACGGCGCAACGGGGCATGAGGGGCGAGCTGGGAGTCAGGAGTCGGGAGTCAGGAGCATGGCTGGAAAGTACTCACTCCCTGAAAAGGCTCCTAGCTCCCGACTCCTGACTCCTCAAACAAAAAACGCCGATCTCGAAAGACCGGCGCCGAGTGAAACGGCAACGGAGAGGGTTATTGAAGCCCAATGAGAAAGCTCGGCACCCTCACCATGACGTCTGCCTTCCCCCGAGGGGCATGACATCGGCCACGGCATTCGGGTCCTTCATCGGACCTGTTGGCTCAATAACGTGGCTCCCCGCTACCGCTCACTCCAGTTTAAGATAGGAAGGCACTTCGGGACCGTCAACCGACCACCGCCGGGGTTCATCCATGTCCATGACGCTTCTTGTAGCCCTCGTCTCGCTCGCTGCCTGGGCGGTGCTCACTTTTGGCGTCGGCCCGCACTCGGGCGCCATCCACTTACTCCTCGCCGTGGGGGCCACCCTGCTGGTTCGCTGGTGGGCGCTCCGCGTCTAGGGCCTGTAGCACTAGGTAAAGCCGTGTTGACGAATCACCACATTGGGCCCCTGTTTCCGGAGCTGGCCCAGCCAGCTTTCGCGCAAGCTAATTCACTGCCAACCAATACCTTGCACTCCGACCCCCGGGGGGGCGGTACCCCGATCTCGGTGGGCATAGATCGTGCTCCCGGGGGCCGGGGATGGCCGGCTTCCACCAGGTTCTTCACGGACGGTTTGCGTGATTCGTTGGATGGAGTCTCTGGTTGAACGGGCGGGCGCTGCGGGGGCCCTCCCTACAATCCAGAGGCTTTGGGGAGCCGAGCGTAGACCTGCCGTCGGCCACGACGCCGCGCTGCTACCCCGCGGCCTGAATCTCTGCCTCGCCTTGATCGCCCTGGTTCTGCTGCTCCCGATTTTCCTGATCCTTGCCCTCCTTGTTTGGCTCACCTCCGATGGTCCGGTGCTGTACACCCAGGTCCGGGTCGGGCTCGATCGGCGGCTGCCGATCGTTGGTAGCCAGAATCACCGGCGGGAGCGCGATATCGGGGGACGGCCCTTCACCATCTATAAATTCCGCACCATGCGGGTGGATGCCGAGCACCACAGTGGGGCGGTCTGGGCCCAGCAGCGCGACCCCCGGGTCACCCCCATCGGCCGGCTGCTGCGCCAGTACCGCCTGGATGAGCTGCCCCAGCTGCTCAACGTGCTCAAGGGCGAGATGAACATCGTGGGGCCCCGGCCGGAGCGGCCCACCATCTTTGCCGAGCTCCGGGAGCACATCGCCGAGTATCCCCTGCGCCAGCGGGCCAAGCCGGGGATCACCGGGCTGGCCCAGATCAACCAT
>DASYIX010000084.1:0-3900 GCA_035997125.1 Gemmatimonadales bacterium | reverse complement strand
GCAACGGTGGATGGCTCAGGGCTGGTGACGGCGCAGGGACCCGGCTCGGCCCGCATCGTGGCCACGGCCGGCGAAGCGAGTGGCGACGCGGTGGTTTTGGTGATGACGCCGGTCGCGCGCCTGAACGTGACCCCGGCCGCGTCAGCCATCACAGCGGGGAAAACCATCCAATTGGTCGCCCGGGCTGAGGACGGCGATGGCCAACAAATGAGTGGTGGATCGATCGTCTGGGAAAGCAACGCCAGTGCGGTGGCGACGGTAACGCCCGCGGGCCTGGTGACCGCAGTGGCGCCGGGCAGCGCCATCATCAGTGCGGCCTTCGGCGGCAAGACAGCGACAGCGACCATCACGGTGCGGGCGCCAGTGGCCGGTATTCGGATAGCGCCAACCAGCCTTCAACTGCATCCCGGCGATACCCTGCGCCTGGACGCCAAGTCGTTTGACCGGCAGGGAAACCCGCTGGGTACCCAGCCGGTGGTCTGGTCCACGAGCGACTCGCGGGTTGGCCGGATCTCATCGTCAGGTTTGCTGACGGCTACCGGGATCGGCAGCGGGTTTGTCATGGCCGATGCCGAAGGCCAGCGAGACAGCGTGAGTCTGCAGGTGGAAGCGGCGATCCGGCGAATCAGAGTGCGGCCGGACCAGAGCACGTTACAACCGGGCGACACCCTACGGATGCTGGGAACCCCGCAGGACGCGGCGGGCCGAACAGTGGACGGCCGCGAGCTGGTCTGGACCTCGAGCAATGCGTCGGTGGCCAGAGTCTCGAGCTCCGGCCTGGTGACCGCGATCGCGCGGGGAACGGCGTCGATCACCGCCACCTCCGAAGGAGTAGCCGGCAGCGCGACGCTCACGGTGCAGGACCGGGTGGCGACAGTGACAGTCTCACCAGAAATGGATGACCTCAGCGTGGGCGAGAAGGTCGATCTGGTCGCCACGCTCCGCAGCAGCGGCGGCCAGGTCCTTACCGGCCGGGAGATCGCGTGGTCGAGCGATCGGCCCGACGTGGCCAGCGTCGGCAGCGCTGGCCAGGTCATCGCTCGAGCACCGGGGACAGCGACGGTCGTGGCCAGGAGTGAAGGCGTGGACGGGCGAACCACGATCGAGGTGTCGGAGCCTTCCGGAGGCGGCAACGATGATGGGTCCGTGCTGGTGGGCGCAGGGGACATCGGGAGCTGCACCGGAGACGGGGATGAGGCGACGGCCAAGCTGCTCGACCGGATTCCGGGAACGGTCTTCGCAGCGGGCGACAACGTCTACATGAGCGGGACGGCGGAAGAGTTCGCGAATTGTTACGGTCCGACCTGGGGCCGGCACAAAGCCCGGACCCGCCCCGTGGCCGGCAACCACGAGTACGAGACACCGGGTGCGGCGGGATACTTTGGGTACTTCGGCGCCGCGGCGGGCGACCCCGATAAGGGCTACTACAGTTACGAGGTGGGCTCCTGGCACGTCGTGACGCTCAACAGCAACATCCCGGCACGGTTCGGCACCCCGCAAGCCCAGTGGCTCACGGCGGATCTGGAAGCCCATCGCACCCAGTGCACCGTCGCCATATGGCATCACCCGCTGTTCAGCTCGGACTCGGGGTCCACCCGGATGCACGACGCCTGGCAGATCCTGTACGATCATGGCGCCGAGATCGCAATAAGCGGCCATCATCACAACTACGAGCGATTCGCACCCCAGACCGCGGACGGCGGTCTCGATCTGTCCCGGGGGTTACGCCAGTTCGTGGTGGGTACCGGGGGCCGGAGCCTGGGCGGTCAGAAGGGTACGTCACCACCCCAGAGCGAAATCCGTTACGGCCGGGCGTTCGGGGTTCTCAAGCTGACGCTGCACTCGGATTGGTATGAGTGGGAATTCGTGCCGGTGGCCGGAGCCAGCTTCACCGACGAGGGCAGCGCCAGGTGCCATTGACAGCGTGAGGTCGTCTCGTCCATGGGTCGCAACGTGATGCAAGTCACAAACTTGACAGCGGGCCGGGCGGGGGAATCTTTGACCATGAGATACTCATGAAAATCCCCTTCCGGCTTCCCCGTTCCCGCGAGAGAATCTGGGCGCTGGCGCTCGCCCTATCGGCTGGCGCCACACTGTCTAGTTGTGGCGGGGGTGGGTCTGACTGCACCGGGCCGTTTTGCCTTGGTCCCGAAGGCGGCGTCGCTACCAAGGTCAGCATGGGAATCGGAGATGGTCAGACGGGCGCTCCCGGCCGCGAGCTCCCTCAGCCGCTCGAAGCCATCGTCACCGACGCGGACGATCAGCCCGTTCAGGACGTAACGGTCACTTTCAACGTCAGCCAAGGAAGCCTGGCCCAGACCCAAATCCACTCCGACGTTCAGGGGCGAGCTCAAGCGACCTGGACGCTCGGTCCCGAGCCGGGCCCACAGAGCGCTCAAGCCACGGCCAGCGGCTCCACCGGCAATCCGCTCACCGGCGCCCCACTCACCTTCACGGCACAGGCGGTCAGGCCACCTCCCTCCAGGCTGGTGCTGCGGCAGGCGCCTTCCGTGGCCGCCCGCAACGGTGTCCCACTGGATCAGCAGCCCATCATCGAAGTGCTCGACTCCGAGGACCAACCGGTCCCTCAGGTGCAGGTCACCGCAGCCATCGCCTCGGGTGGCGGCACGCTGAGCGGCAACCCTGCGGTGGTGTCTGATGCCGCCGGCCGGGCAACCTACAGCGATCTGGCGCTGGTGGGACCCGGTGGACCTAGAACCCTCAGGTTCAGTGTGGCTGAACCCGCACTGGAGGTCGTCTCCGGCGCCATCATAGTGGGCGCCGGTGGGCCGGCCCGGATCACCGGCGTCGCGCCGCTCACCTATCAGGGAACCGTGAACTCGCCGGTCGATCCTGCCCCGTCGGTGATCGTGAAGGACGCAGCCGGCAATCCGGTACCCGGGATATCGGTGAGCTTCACCGCCGACCGCGACGCCTCGGTCTCTCCGGAAGCGGCAAACACCGACGACAATGGTGTCGCCCAGGTCACCAGCTGGACCCTGGGAACCACCGCGAATGTGCAATACACTCTCACGGCCCGGGTGGAAGGATCCTCCCTCGCTCCCATCCGCTTCACGGCGATGGCGAGGGCGGGGGCCGGCGGACGACTCACGATTGCGACGCAACCCTCGGCAACGGCGCAGAATACTCTGCCATTGCCCCAGCAACCGGCAGTCCAGGTGGTGGACCGGAATGGAAACCCGGTGCCTCAAGCGGGGGTGGAGATCACGGCCTCGATTGCGGCGGGACCCAATGGCGCCCTCCAGCATGAGACGGCAGCCACCGATGCCGGAGGACTGGCCACGTTCAGCGGGCTCATTCTGACCGGAACGGTGGGTAACTACAGTCTTTCGTTCAGCGCACAGGGCCTGGCGGGCGTCATGTCGAACCCGATCGCCCTCGGTGTGGGCCCCGCGGCGCAACTGGGATTCGCGGTGACGCCACCGGCCACCGCGCGGAGCCGAGTGCCGCTCGCGCCCCAACCGGTCATTCAGGTCCAGGATGCCAGCGGCAATCCGGTGGCGCAGCCAAACATCGCCATCGTTGCCTCCGTCGACGGCGGTACGGTTACCGGTGGGGCTACGGTAAACACCGGTGCCGATGGGCGCGCCGCATTTATCGATCTCGCCATTGCCGGGAGTCCGGGCGCGAAGACGCTCGCCTTCAACGGCGCGGGTCTGCAAGCGGTCACGGCCCAGGTCACGCTGCCTGAAGTCGCCAGGATCGACTTACATCCTGATGTGCCGACGTCTGCTGTCGTAGGCACCGGGTTTACTAATGCGCCGTTCTGGATTCTCAAAGATGTGGCGGGTCAGCCGGTGGCGGATGCTCCCGTGACGATCCTTCTCTCCGCAGGGCAATTGGGGACTGCGAGTGGGACTAGCGGAGACAATGGAGTGG
>DASYIX010000083.1:0-6339 GCA_035997125.1 Gemmatimonadales bacterium | reverse complement strand
GGTCGCGTAGTTGAACGCCTCGATTGCGCCCACCGGCTGGTCCATCTGGTTGCGGCCCCCGATCACGTAGAGCACCGGCTGACCGGCGGAGTTGTTGACGACTGCCGCGATGTGATAGGCGCGCCCGGTGGGGATCGGCGGTTTGGCCGTCCATCTATTGCTCGCCAGCGCCAGCTCAGGGGCCGCACTGGATTGGTCACTACTCTCGGTGGGCTGGGTCGGAGTGCTGTCGTTACAGGATGCCAGGACCACGACGCCGGCTGCCAGCACCATCGTGAGGGGAATACCTCTGAGCATGATCCGTTTCTCCTATGGGTGCACCCGCGATAGCGGGCGAGAGACAATCAGGGCCGCAGATAGCTGTCAGCGTAGTGGCCCCCCCGCTCTGGACGGTGCCCGGCTCACAACGTTATCGAGTTTTGCTACGCCCGGTCAAGATCCAGTCAAGCAAGCTTCCGAGAACAGTTTACGTGAGCAGGATGGATTGTCCCTATATCGGTGGGCCGTACTCCGGGCTAACTTGGAGATGCGCGCCACCCTCGCCCTGCCATTTCCGGCCGTCTATCGCCGGGTCCAAAGGTTCACACTGTCCTCTCTACTAGTAAGCCTCCACCAGGGGGCCCATATCGTCGTGGCCGACGAAAAGCCCGCGTTGCTCGAGATGATGGTCAACTCGCTCCGCAGCGACGATCACTGCGTCTTCCAGGCCTACGATGGCATGGCCGCGTTGGAATTGGCCCTCGGGCTCAAGACCATCGACCTGCTGGTCACGAACACCCAGATGCCCGGGCTCAGCGGCCCGGAGCTGATCCGGCACGTCCGGGCCCGGCTGCCGGCGCTGCCCATCCTGTATATCCAGAACCAGGGGCAACCGCCGATAACCAAGGATCTCCCTCCGGATGTGCCGACCCTGCGGGAGCCGTTCACTCGGGAGGAGCTCCAGGAGGCGGTGCGCACGGCGTTGAGCCGGGGGCGCTCGAACCCCCAGGCCCAGGGCTCCTTGTGATCGGCGGTCCCGGCGGCTAACGTCATTTCAGGCCATCGTTCCCCTGAGCGAGAGAGGTCAGCCTGTCGGTCCCGTTCCCCCGCCCCGCCACCACCGTGCTCGTGGTAGACGACCAGCGATTCGCTCGCCGGGTGGCCTATCGCATCCTCAGCGAAGCCGGCTACCGGGTGCTGGAGGCCGAAGACGGCGAGGAGGCGCTCGATGCGCTGTACACCGCCAAGGGACGGGTCGATCTCGTCATCATAGACGTGGTCATGCCGGGGATGGATGGCGTCGAGCTGGCCGCCCGGATCTGGGAGGGATGGCGCAACATGCGGGTACTGTTTTCCTCCGGTCACGCCGCCGAGGTGCTGATGCAGCACGGCCTGGTGTACCTCGATGTCCCCTTCCTGGCCAAGCCGTACACCCGCGATGAATGCCTCGCCAAGGTGCACGAAGCGCTGGAGCGCCGCCACACGCCCCGAGAGCCGCTAATCATCAAGCCCAAATAGTCGCAACCACCGCGCGCCTCGAGCCGCCGGTTGACAGATCAAGAAACGTTGATATTATCCGGCATGGCCACCCGCACTCACGCCCGCGCCTATACCGATCGCACGGTTCGCCTGTTCCACGCGCTCTCGGACGGGACCCGGCTCTCCATCCTCCAGCGGCTCCGCTTCGGGGAGCGCTGCGTGTGCGACCTGACCGACGCGCTCGACGCCGCCCAGTCGCGGCTCTCATTCCATCTGAAAGTATTGAAAGACGCCGGGCTGGTAACCGACCGGCGGGACGGCCGTTGGATGTACTACACCCTGAACCCCGAGACCCTGGACCAGGCGGCGGAGCTGATCGACACGCTGAGCTCGGCGCCCTCGGCCGCGGAGCGGAAGACCGGCTGCTGCTGAGCCGCCAGTTTTTTTCGCTGACGCATCAACGAATCTTGATTATGGAGGATCCAATGAGCAGCGAGGACGTAAAGGAGACGGTTCGCCAGCGGTATGGCCAGGCGGCCCGCGAGGTGGCAGCGGGAGCCCAGTCTTCCTGTTGCTCGACCACCTGCTGCGGTGGCTCGGCGGAAGATCCCATCACCTCCAACCTCTACAGCGAGGCCGAGACGGCGACGCTGCCGGAGAAGGCGGTACTCGCCTCGCTCGGCTGCGGAAACCCCACCGCGCTGGCCGAGCTGCACCGGGGCGAAGTGGTGCTCGACCTGGGATCGGGCGGCGGGATCGACGTGCTCCTCTCGGCTCGCCGGGTCGGCCCCTCCGGTAAGGCCTACGGCCTCGACATGACCAATGAGATGCTCGCCCTGGCCCGGGAGAACCAGCGCAAGGCCGGAGTGGAGAATGTCGAGTTCCTGAGAGGCGAGATCGAGAACATTCCGCTCCCGGACGGCTCGGTGGACGTAATCATCTCCAACTGCGTCATCAATCTCTCCACCGACAAGGGACGGGTGCTGCAGGAGGCATTCCGGGTGCTCAAGCCAGGTGGCCGCTTTGCGGTCTCGGACGTCGTGGTCCGGGGTGAGGTGCCCGCCGAGGTTCGCCGGAGCATGGAGCTCTGGGTGGGGTGCGTGGCCGGCGCCTTGAGCGAGCAGGAGTACCACCAGCGACTCTCGGAAGCGGGATTCGAGGAGATCGGCATCGAGCCGACCCGGATCTACGAGTTCGAGGACGCCAAGGCGTTCCTCTCCGGCAGCGGACTCGACACCGAGGCACTTGCGACAGAAGTGAGCGGCCGGATCATGGGTGCCTTCGTCCGTGCGCGCAAACCGAAGGCGAAGCAGCTAAGAGGCTAGTCAGTGCAGCGGACTGACCCACGCGCTTTCCGGGTGCTGTTTCTCTGCACCGGCAACTCGGCTCGCAGCCAGATGGCCGAGGCGATTCTCAACCGCAAAGGACAGGGCCGCTTCATTGCGGAAAGCGCCGGCTCCCATCCCGCCGCCAGGGTGAATCCGTACGCCATCGAGGTTCTCCGCGAAGGAGGCATCGAGTGGCACGGGCATCCGCCCCGAGGACTGGATGGCTTGGACCAGGTACCCTGGGACTTCGTGATCACCGTGTGCGATCTCGCGCGCGAGGCGTGCCCCATTTTTCCCGGCCAGCCGATGCTGGCGCACTGGAGAATGCCGGATCCTGCGGCTGTCGAGGGTGACGACCAGGCTAAACGAGCGGCGTTCCAAAATGCGCTCACCCTGATCAGCCGGCGTATCGATTTGCTCCTGGCATTACCGGTGGAAAAGTTGGAGCGCTAGGCTTTTTTCGTAACTTGACATCGCGCGCCACGCAACATTCTTGCTCGACCCCTCCAGACGCGGCCTCTCGATGGCCTACAGCTTGTGATCCACCACTTCCTGGAAACCTACGGGTACGGCGCACTCTTCCTGCTGGTCGGGCTCGAGAGCGTCGGCGTGCCCCTGCCAGGCGAAACCGCCCTGCTCACCGCTGCCGCGTTCGCTGCCCAGGGGCATCTGTCCCTGGTCGGAGTGATTCTCGCGGCGGCGGCTGGAGGGATCGCCGGCGATGCCGCAGGATACTGGATCGGCCGGAAAGGCGGGGTTCCGGTGATCCGACGCTACGGCCGCTTCCTTCATATTGACGATACCAAGCTGGACCGGGCGCGGGCCTTCTTCGAGCGCCATGGCGGCAAGACGGTGTTTCTCGGCCGATTCGTTTCCCTCCTGCGGATGTGGGCGGCGGTCTTCGCCGGGGTCAGCCGGATGCCGTATCCCAAGTTCACCCTGTTCAACGTCGCCGGCGGGCTCTGCTGGGCGACCCTGTTTGGCAGCCTGGGATACCTGTTCGGCCGGAGCCTGCCTCAGCTCCAACGGGCCGTCGGGCAAGCCGGTGCACTCATCGCGCTGCTGGTGGCAATCGTCGTGGCCATCGTATTGCTCGGCCGCTGGGTCGAGAGCCACTGGGACGAGATCCGTTCCTGGGCCGCCCCCTTCATGCTCCGTTTGAAGGCGCGGTACCCCCGCGCGTGGACCTTCGTGGGCCAGCGCTTTTCCCGGACCGAATATCTCGGGCTCCACCTCACGATCGGAATGGCGCTGAGCCTGGGCGCGCTGTGGCTGTTCGGGGGCATCTCCGAGGACGTGATCCACCACGACCCGCTGACCCAGTTCGATCTCACGGTCGCGGACCTGCTCCATCGACAGGGAACCCCGGCTCTGGTCAAACTGGCCAAGGCGATCACGTTCCTGGGCTCTCCCGCCTTCATCGCCGCCTGGGGTTTGGTGGTCTGCCTGGTGCTCCTGCGGCAGCGGCGACGGGTCTTGCTGGTCGGGTGGGTTGGGGCTCTTGCCGGCGGTGCCCTCCTGGATCTGGCGCTCAAGCTCGCCTTCCGCCGCCCGCGTCCGGTCTGGGAATCGCCGTACCTCGCGGCCTCGGGATGGAGCTTTCCCAGCGGCCACGCCATGGGATCGCTCATCGCCTACGGCATGCTGGCGTATCTGCTGGTCCTCCACCTCCGTTCTAGAAGTGCCCGCCTGGCCGTCGCCGCCGGCGCCATCCTCCTGGTGCTCGCCATCGGGTTCACCCGGCTCTTCCTCGGCGTGCACTATTTCAGCGACGTCATGGCCGGGTATGCCGCGGGGACGGTCTGGCTGGCGGTGTGCGTCTCGGGATTGGAAGTGCTCCGGCGCGCCGGACAATCGGTCACCAGCACTCAGCCACAGACCGCGTGAAGCCTAGTGGCAGGCTCCCGTGCCGCTGTCCGTAAAGCTCGATCCCGACACCGGCACGAACTCCCAGGCATAATTGGTGGCGCCGAGGGTCAGCTTCAGCACGCCGTAACCCTGGTAGCGCACTTCGCTATTCGGCTGCGGCGTGGTAAAGGCATAAAGGCCGGCACCACCGGTCCCCGCTACAAATTCGCGTATGCCGCTGGAGTCGTCCTGGGTACCGTCCGGACTCTGGGGGGCGAACCGCTCGTACTGATGATTGTGTCCGCTCAACACGACCTCGACCCCGGCATCGTAGAGAATGGTGAAGAGCGGCCGCATGGCGAGTTCTGGACCATGGTTGACGCCGGAGGTGAAGAGCGGCTTGTGCCAGTAGGCCAGGGTGCACGCCGCCGGATGATCGGCCAGATCCTGCTTCAGCCAGGCGGCTTGCGCGCCGGTGGCGGTCGCATCGATCTCGCTGTCGAGTGAGATGATGTGCCAGCTGCCGAGGTCATAGCTGTAATAGCCGCGCCCGGCCGGCCCCGCGCTGGCGCCGAAATAGCCGAAATAGCCGGCTGCTCCGCTGGTGTTGTAATCGTGGTTGCCGGGGGCGGGGCGAGTCCGGTCTTTGAACTTGCCCCAGGTGGGGTCATAGCATTGGCTATAGTTGGCTGGGCTGCCGTTCTCGTACGCGTTGTCGCCCAGGGTGAACACTGCGGCGGTCGGATACTGAGCCACTATCGCCGCCGTCGTCTGGGGCCCGGACGAGCAATCGGCGATGTCCCCAGCGCCGATCAAGACGAAGCCGGCGTCGCCGACGACCACGCCGCGCAAGCTCGAACTGGTGGCGCCGCTATCGTCCACCACCCTCAGGCTGGCGGAGTAGATCCCGGTTTGCGCGTAGGTGTGCACCGGGTTCACCTCGGCGGACGTGGAGCCGTCGCCGAAATCCCAGCTTCGACTGACGATGGTGCCGTCGGCGTCAGAGCTGCCATCGGTGAAGCTGCAGGTCAGCGCGGTACAGGTGGCGGTGAAACCTGCCTGGGGCGTGTGCCCCGCGGACGAGCCGGCGCCCGATGGATCGCCACAGAAAGTCAGCAGGAGTGCAAGGGCTGTCACTGCCGCGGTGGGACGGCGGACGTGGCGCCGAAGCGACGGTTCTGGGTACATGCCAACGCTCGGTGCATTGGGGACGAATGAAGGGCTGGGCCGACGCAACTCTGAAGGCAAGGACGATGCCGGCTATCATGGGCCGGGGGAGCGGTTAATGCACGAGCATCATGTTGAACCCGCCACAGCCCACGCCGGGCATGGCGCCGCGCCCACCGGGCACGACAAGCATGCCGGACACAGCGTGGCCATGTTCCGGGACAAGTTCTGGATCTCATTGCTGCTGACGGTCCCGACGCTCATCTGGGGACACATGCTCCAGCGGGCGTTCGGCTACACCCCGCCCGCCGTCCCGGGAGCCCGCTGGATCCCCCCTCTCTTCGGCACCGCCGTCTTCCTCTATGGCGGGCGGCCCTTCAGTCAAGGTGCCGTCCGCGAGCTGCGCGATCGCCTGCCCGGGATGATGACACTGATCGCCCTCGCGATCACGGTGGCGTTTGGCTTCAGCGCGGCGGTGACGCTGGGCTACCCGGGAATGCCGCTGTGGGAGGAGCTGGCCACGCTGGTGACCATCATG
>DASYIX010000082.1:0-3164 GCA_035997125.1 Gemmatimonadales bacterium | reverse complement strand
CGAAGGCTGAGCCATCTGCGAGGCTCGTGCCTGCGTCCGCCAGGCTTCAGCTTCCGGGACACAAGCAGCCACGACATCGTTGGGTCTGATGCCCGCATGAGAACGAAAGCGAGTCTCGACGCGCCCGTGGCCGCGCACCTCCTGTTCGCCACCAGCAGGGAAGGTGGGGCACGTGCGCACGCACCTGCTCGCACACGAAGGGAGGGCCGTGCTGGTCGTCATGGAGCGGCGCGGCGGTCGTGTGCGGAGTCGGGCTTTGTGACCACGTCACAAGGCTTGAGGGTCGCCGGGCTGGAGCGCTCGACCGCCGCTCAGCCGGGGCGTTGCGGAAGCCAGCGTCGAGCCGGATGGCGTGCTCGCTTGGGACGACAACGAGCAGTGGACGACGTGGCGTTGCCGAGACGCCTGGTCTGAGAGGAGGAAGCGACAGTCGCGGACGCGGACTCTGCCGGCGTGGTTGTCCAGAGCGTGCATATGCACCGCCAGGCCGTTGCTTGCTCGACGCCGAGGACCGAGCAAATTGCGGCCGCTTCCGCTATCGCCCAGATCCGAGCGTGCGCGCCCTCGGCTCGGCGCGACTGCTTTTGTCCTCGGGCCGGCACTGGCCTGGCTATCGCAATGGCGACGTGCGACACGAGGTCGCACGCATTGAGTGAACTATCGGATTGGAGATCGGCCGATGTGAGTTGAGCGTGTAGTTCCAGGTCCGTGTTCGTTGGCCTGTCCCCACCCTGGCGTGCGTCGTCGGCTCATGGTCGGCGGGGTGCGAAGCCCGGGGTCCAAGTCCAAGGGCGGCCCGTTCCATCCGGGTTGCCACAGGCGAGGGGAAGACCGGACGGGCGAATTGCTTGAACCCTCGTTGATGCCTCGTTAAGCGAGATCCCTGTCGATGGGAAGTACGGCGGGGTGCAGGGACTGGCCGCTGCGAAGCGGCAGGCGCCCGGCCGGAAGTCGCCTCGGTCGGGGTGAGCACCGTTGTCCCCGGGGTCCAGAGGGCGCCCTCGCCGGTCGCAGCTCGTGCGTGCGGAACGTGGTAACCCCGTCGCGGTCCGGACCGAGGGTTCGGTAAGCCGACCGCAAGGAGAGCCCAACTCCCCGGCGGGAACAGGATGGCCGAGAAGCGAATGCCGGTGGCCGAAAGGCAGCGGGAAACCATCGCGGTTGATCAGTCCTCCAGCTGATCGTGGTGGATAACCGGCCGGATACCGGGCCAGCGTGCTCGGACGCGAAAGCGGGCTGACGCGGTCAGGTGAGTCTGTGAAGAGGAAGAGGTCGGTGATCCCGGAACCCGAGGACAAGCTGGACGTCGCGACCAAGGTCGCGGTGAGTGGACCAGAGGACGTCTCGCTCGATTGGCGCCAGATCGATTGGCGGCAGGTCGAGCACAACGTACGGCGGTTGCGGCGGCGGATCTTCACGGCATCCAAAGCGGGGGACCTCGCAAGGGTCCGCCGGTTGCAGAAGTTGATGCTCCGGTCGCGCTCCAACACGCTCTTGAGCGTGCGACGGGTGACCGAGCGCAACGCGGGTCGTCTGACCGCGGGCGTGGACGGCGAGGTCGCGCTCACCGATGAGACCAAGACAGAGTTGGTCTCAAGAGTGCACGACCCCGCGGATGTGTTCAAGGCCATGCCGGTCAGACGGGTGTTCATCCCCAAGCCGGGCGGGAAGCGGCGCCCGCTCGGGATCCCGGTGATTCTCGACCGCGTGCATCAAGCACGGGTCGTGAACGCGCTGGAGCCCGAGTGGGAGGCGCGGTTTGAGCCGAAGTCCTACGGGTTTCGACCCGGCCGCGGCTGCCATGACGCGATCGCAGCGATCTTCCAGGTCGCCAAGCAGAACCCCAGGCGCCTGTGGGTGCTCGACGCGGACCTGGCCGGGGCGTTTGACCGGATCGGCCACGACCACCTGATGCAGATGCTCGGATCGTTTCCCGCCAGGGGGATGATCCGGCAATGGCTCAAGGCGGGCGTGGTCGAGAACGGTAGGTTGTCCCGCACCGAGGAGGGAACTCCTCAAGGCGGGGTGGCAAGCCCCCTGCTTTTGAACATCGCTCTGCATGGGATGGAGACGGCCGCCGGAGCCCGATATGGCGCAGACCAATGCGCCATGAAGGGCTCCCCGGTGCTGATCAGATACGCCGATGACTTCGTCGTTCACTGTCACTCCAGGCAGGAAGCGCTCGAGGTCAAGGCGCGGCTCGCCGCGTGGCTGACGCCCAGAGGTCTGGCGTTCAACGAGGACAAGACGCAGGTCTGGTCGCTCGGCGAGGGCTATGACTTCCTGGGGTTCAACGTCCGCCGCTACCGGCGCAAGCTGCTGATCAAACCCAGCCAGGCAGCCGTCAGACGGATTCGGGAACGGCTCCGCGCCGAGCTTTGGTCCCTGCGCGGGAGCAACGCTCAGGCGGTGCTTCGCAGGCTCAACCCGATCATTCGGGGCTGGGCCGCCTATTACCGAACACAGGTATCTGCCGAGACATTCGGCAAGCTGGACTATTACCTGTGGCGGCTCACATGGAAGTGGGCCAGGGCCAGCCACCCGACCAAGCCGGCGCACTGGGTGTTTGCCCGGTACTTCGGCAAGTTCCACAAGGCCAGGCAGGACCGGTGGGTGTTCGGTGACCGCCAAACCGGCGGCTACCTCCATCGCTTCGCCTGGACCAACATCGTCCGACACCAGATCGTCAGACACCGGGCGTCACCCGATGACCCGGCGCTGGCCGATTACTGGGCCTGGCGGCGGCGCAAAGCGCCCCTGCCGATCAACCCCAGAGCCTCCCGGCTCCACCAAGAGCAGGACGGGCGCTGCGCGATCTGCCGGGCAACGCTAATCCCCGCCGAGGACCGGCCACAAACCCCACACCAATGGGAGACATGGCTGGCAACCACCCGCAAGGCGATCGACATCGTCTGGGACCCAGGCACGCCGGACAAGGCCGGACCACCCCGCCTCATCCACCTCCACTGCCAACCCACCCGCCACGCCACCAGGACTCGCTTGAGCCGGATGCACGGAAACGGGCACGTCCGGTTCTGAGGGGGGCCCGGCGCCGCAAGGCGCCGGGCCTACCCGCCGGAGCAGTCACGACCAGACCGTCATGAGCTCGTGAGCCCAGCTGTCCGACAGCACCGGTCTGATGGCCGAGCGTTTGGTGGCCGCTT
>DASYIX010000081.1:0-4743 GCA_035997125.1 Gemmatimonadales bacterium | reverse complement strand
GACGCACCAACCTCTGAACACCGGGTTTGGCCCAACCTTCATTCCCTGTGACCAACATCCGGGGCCGGTGACTACCTCGAGGAAGACCATGACGCATCTGAGAGCGGTGACATTGGGACTACTCTTTCTGGCCAGCACAGGGCAGGCCCAAGCCCAGGATTCAGTAGCCACGCCGGCTCCAGCCGAGCCGCGGCCCACGGGGCTGCCCAAGAACCTGCAGTGGGAGTTCAACTTCGACGCCGGTCTCGGCACGTTCGGCTTCTCCAATTCACTGTACACCGATGTCCGGCCCGATCCCTCGGGAAACCTGAGCGACAATTGGGTGGAAGGCTTCGTGAAGCCGAAGCTCTCGGCCAGTCATGGGCTGGGGAAGGCCGAGCTGTACGGCGCGATCAGCGCCGTCGGCGAGCGCACTTATGCCGCGCCCCCGCCGCTCGTGGGGGATGAGGCCTCGTCCTTTCAGGTGGAGGATCTCTATCTGGGGTGGCGTTCGGGCACGTCCCTGGGCATCGGCGAGAATGCCCTGGACTTCACCGTGGGTCGCACTCAGTACAAAATCGGGAAAGGGTTCCTCCTCTGGGACGGCGGGGGCGAAGGCGGCTCCCGCGGCGGCTTCTGGAGCAACGCGCGGAAGGCGTGGCAGTTTGCTACCGTCGCGCGCTTCAAGCCCAAGCACCACACCCTCGAGGCCTTCTATCTTGACCGCGACGAGGTTCCAGAGCGCGAGACGGGAACCCGACTCTGGGGCGGGAACTACGAGCTCTCCTTGGGCGAAGCCAACACCTTCGGCGCGACCTACCTGAATTTCCAGGCGGATTCGCTTCCGAACCGCGACGGGATGTCGGTCGTCAACCTGCGGGCCTATACCGCGCCGCTCAAGGCGGTGCCGAACCTCTCCTTCGGTGCGGAGTACGCCCGGGAAGACAACGGTAACCTGCTGAAGTCGACGGCCTGGATGGCGCAGGGGGCTTACCAGCTGAGCAAGGTGGCCTGGACGCCCAAGCTCTCCTACCGCTACGCATTCGTCGAGGGCGATGACCCGGCGACCGCGACCAACGAGGGGTTCGACGCGCTGCTGCCCGGGTTCTCCGACTGGGGCGCATGGTGGCAGGGCGAGATCGCCGGTGAGTACTTCCTTTCCAACTCCAATCTGATTTCCCACCAGTTCCGGGTTCACCTCACGCCCAGCGACGCGCTGGGGGCCGGGCTCATCGGGTACGCGTTCCGGCTGGACCAGCCGGCCTCGTTCGGACCCGGGGTCACCTCCAAGAACGTCGCGACCGAGCTGGACGCGTACGCCGACTGGCAGGTCAACAAAAACTTCCTCGTCAGCTTCGTCGCGGCATACGCCCATCCGCAGGAGGCGGTGGCCCAGGGCTTCGGACGGACCTCGAACTTCACCTACGGCATGATCTATGTCGGCTATGCCTACTGACCTCCCTGGGGGAAACCCTCATGATTGAACGCACCGCCCGCCCGCTGACGCGGCGGGTTCTCCTGGTTGATGATGAGCTGGCCCACCCCACGACGGCGGGTGGACGCGCCGTGCGAGGGCTGGTCAACGAGCTTGGAGCACGTGGCATCGAGACCGTGGAGGCCTTCTCCTGCGAAGACGGCCAGGCCGTGGTGGTCTCCGATTCCGCTATCCACTGCGTCTTCATCAACTGGACCCTGGGCGAGAACAATCGGCAATCCCACGACGAGGCCACCGAACTGCTCCGGGCAGTCCGGAGCCGAAACGCGAAAGTCCCCATCTTCCTGATGGCGGATCGGAAAGTCGCGGGCACGATCACAATAGAGGTCGCCACCCTGGCCGACGAGTTCATCTGGCTGCTCGAGGACACCGGGGCTTTCATTGCCGGCCGGACGCAGGCCGCGATCGAGCGCTACCTCCAGGGTCTGCTTCCGCCATTCGCCGCGGCGCTGGCCAGCTACGAACGCGAGCGGGAGTACTCCTGGGCGGCTCCGGGTCACCAGGGTGGCGTCGCCTTTCTCAAGTCGCCCGTGGGACGGGTGTTCTTCGATTTCTACGGAGAGAATCTGTTTCGCACCGACATGGGGATCGAGCGGGGCGCGCTTGGCTCGCTGCTGGGCCACACCGGCCCCGTCGGCGAAAGCGAGCGGTATGCCGCCAAGGTGTTCGGCGCCCATCGCTCCTATTCGGTGCTGAATGGAACCTCGGGCTCCAATCGGGCCATCATGTCGGCCTGCGTAGGAGACGAGGAGATCGCCCTGTGCGATCGCAACTGTCACAAGTCCATCGAGCAGGGGCTGGTGCTCACCGGCGGAATCCCGGTGTTCCTGACTCCCACGCGCAATCGGTACGGCATCATCGGGCCGATCGCTCCGGAGGGACTCGAGCCGGCTGCAATTAAGCGGAGCATCGCAGCCAATCCGCTGGCAAAGAACGCCTCCCACCAGCGGCCGGTCTACGCGGTGGTCACGAACTGCACCTACGACGGAATGTGCTACCATGCCGCCGACGCCGAGGCGCGGCTGGCGCAAAGCGTCGACCGGGTCCATTTCGACGAGGCGTGGTATGGCTACGCCCGGTTCAATCCGATGTACCTCGACCGCTATGCGATGCGGGGGAATCCGGCCGAGCATCCCAAGGACGGACCCACCGTCTTCGCCACCCACTCCACCCATAAGCTGCTGGCAGCGCTCTCCCAGACCTCGTACATCCACATTCGCGACGGGCGGGGGGCGATCGACCACGGCCGCTTCAACGAGGCCTACTGCTGCCAGGCGAGTACGTCGCCACTCTACGCACTGATAGCCTCGAACGATGTGGCGGCCGCCATGATGGATGGACCGGGGGGACAGGCGCTCACCCAGGACGTGATCGACGAGGCGGTGGCATGCCGCCTGGCGGTGGCTCGGGTCCGGCAGGAGTTCCTGGCCAGGAAAGACTGGTTCTTTGCCCCCTGGAACGCAGAAGAAGTCCGGGACCCCAAGAGCGGAAAGCGCATCCCCTTCCACGACGTGCCGGCCGAGCAGCTTGCGACCGATCCGAGCTACTGGGTCCTGCGTCCGGGGGAGAGCTGGCACGGATTCGAGCGTATCGCCGAGAACTGGTGCATGCTCGATCCGATCAAGTTCGGCATCGTGTGCCCGGGCATGAAGCAGAATGGCCAGCTCGACGCCCAAGGCATTCCGGCCGACATCGTCACGGCATATCTCGGCCGGCATGGGATCGTGCCGTCGCGTACCACCGACCACATGGTGCTGTTCCTCTTTTCGGTGGGCGTCACCAAGGGCAAGTGGGGGACGCTGCTCAACACCCTGCTGGACTTCAAGTCGGACTACGACCGCAACGCGCCGCTCACCGACGTGCTGCCGAACATCGTGGCAGCCGCACCCGCACGCTACGCCGGCATGGGCCTCAAGGATCTGGGCGCTGAAATGTGGGAGCACATGAAGAAGAACCGGCAGGGGTATTGGCAGGCGCAGGCCTATGCCACGCTCCCCACGCCCGAAATGACTCCACGGCGCGCCTTCCAGCAGCTCATGGCGGGAGCGGCGGAGAAGGTCCCCCTGGATCAGATGGCCAATCGGATCGTTGCGGTCGGGGTGATCCCCTATCCACCCGGCATTCCGATCGTCATGCCGGGAGAGAACCTGGGCGAGAGTGACGGCCCCTGGCTGACCTACCTGCGCGCGCTGCGCGAGTGGGGCCATCGCTTCCCCGGCTTCACCAAGGAAGTCGAAGGCACCGAGGAGCGGGACGGTACGTATTACGTCTACTGCCTGACAGCCGCCGCACGCAGGCCGACGGCAGCCGAGCAGGGTCGCGAGCCACGAGCGCAGTTCGGAGACATCTTCGACCCCGATTTCGTTGCTCCGCCCGCTCGGCGCGGCAGTGGACCGCGGAGAGCACCGGTGCCGGCAGGATCCTCCACCTCCCGAAAGAGAAATTCAGGCTGACGAGTGACACCCAACCATCGCGCGCGCTATGCAGGCTACACCCTGCGCCAGGTCTCTAAAGAGATGCAGCGTTCTACCGGACGGCGAACATCAAGGAGCTGCAGCGCCGCTGCTTCCGCGCCTCCAGCTTTCCCGAGCTCGCCATGTCGCCCAAGGCCGCGTACGAGGCCCTGGTCGCCAATCAAGTGGATTACGTGCCGCCCGAGGAGATCAAGGGTCGGATCGCTGCGACCCTGGCCCTGATCTACCCCCCCGGGATCGGGGTCATCGTTCCCGGTGAGCGCTGGGACGAGAGGGCCCAGCCGATGCTCGACTATTTCATGGCCTTTCAGGAATCGTTCAACCGGTTTCCCGGCTTCAATTACGAAGTGCAGGGCGTCTACCAGGAGCGAAACGATGGCCGTATCAACTTCTACACCTACGCGGTCCGGGAGTCCTAGTTCGACCGGGGAACCGCCCGTGCAGCTGGCCAAGAAGATGACCGTGGTTCAGCTCACGTTGATCGTCGCGGTGAACATGATGGGCTCCGGCATCATCATGCTGCCGACCAACATGGCCCAGGTTGGCGCGATTTCACTGCTGTCGTGGATCGTGACCGCGCTGGGGTCGATGGCCATCGCCTACGGATTCGCCCAGGCCGGCCTCTTCAACCAGCGTGAGGGAGGCATGTCGGCCTACGCCGAGGACGCGTACGGGAAGCCGGGATACTTCAACGTGTTCTACCTGTACTTCCTGTCGCTGGCCATCGGGAACGTGGCGATCGCCATATCCGCCGTCGGGTATCTCGCCGGCTTCTTCCCGTCGATGTCGGCGACG
>DASYIX010000080.1:0-3673 GCA_035997125.1 Gemmatimonadales bacterium | reverse complement strand
GTGCCAGCGACGTGAGCTGCTCTGCGTCGATGGCGATTACGGGACGGCCGGAGGTCCGCACCCGGCGCACCTCGGCATCGATGACCCGGCCCGGAGCGGCAACATCGATCGGCGTCGCCGTAACCCGCGGAAGGTGCTGCACCCAAGCGGGGTAGTCGCACTCATGGGAGATGCCCACCAGCCGGTCGGCACTCCCCAGCGCCACCACGATCTCGGTGGCGGCCGGCAGCAACGTGACCACCCGCATTCACGCCTCAGCCAGCCGGCTAGGCCGATAGTTCACGAACATGAGCAAGCCGGTGAATGGAGCGATCAGGGTGCGGAAATCGTAGGTCAGCAGGTACGCCACCGTACCCAGGAGCGCAGGCGACTCGACCAGAGCCCATACCACGAGCGCGCGCGCGAGGTTCGCCCGCCACCAATCGTCCTGAGACATCCCTGACGCCGGCGGCGTGAGGGTGCCGGCCGTGTACATCGCGGCCCCGAACAGCACGCCGCTGGCCAGAATGAGTCCGAGGTACAGCACCCGCCGGTCGGGGACCGCGGAGACGGGAACCGAGGTGTTGCTACCGATGTACCAGGCCGCGCCACAGAACAGGATCACGCCCAACACCAGCGCCGCATGGATGATGCGGGCACTGATGGCGGGCGAGACGGGCGCTGAAGGGGGCACTACCGTCGGGCCACGCGATAGAGCACGGCTCCGAGGGCTACGAACGCCGCAAACGCCGCCACATCGCTGGCAGCGAAACCTCCCACCATTCTTTCCAGGCCGACCATGTGAGCCAGATAATCGGCCGCGGGAATCTGGGCAGCCTCGGCCCGGTCCACTAACAGCGCGGCTATGCCGGCAATGGCGACACCGGCGAGCGCTCCGCCCGCTATCAGTCCGCTGGAAAACAGCACGCCGGGCCCGGACTCTACTTCAAGGAGTGTCCGGGACGAGCCTTTCGACCGACGCTCCACCAGCCAGCGGACGACCCCACCGGCGAACATCGCGGATGACGTGGAGATCGGCAGATAGACTCCGACCGCAATGGGCAGGGACTGGAGTCCCATCAGCTCGATGGCGATGGTGAGAAAGACCCCGATCAGCACCAATCCCCAGGGAAGCTTTTGGGTCAGGATTCCATCGGTGACCAGGGCCATGATGGTGGCTTTGGGTGAGTCGAGCTTGGTGACCGGCTTCCCGTCGAGCTCCCGGATGCGGCCGCCGATTCCCGGGTCCACCAGATACGCCACTTCACGACTCCCGGGATCGATCAGGTACTTCCCTGGCTGGATGCCCTGGGTTGGAATGTTCACCCGAATCACGTCCCACTGTTTTCCCCCGTGGGTCATCCGCTCCCCAAGACTGGTCACCGAGCGGTCGGTGGCGCCGGGCGGCGGCGCCTGAATCGCCACTCCCGGGTGACGCTCAGGGACGATGTTGGTGTAGGTGTTGTTAAGCAGGGTGAGAGTCCAACCGATGGCCAGCGCGGAGGTGATGGCGCCGACCATAATGGCGATCTGCTGCCGTTTGGGTGTGGCACCGACCAGAAAGCCGGTCTTGAGATCCTGGCTGGTGGCTCCGGCGTTCCCCGCGGCCACCGCGATCACTCCAGCGATCGAGATGGCGCCCACCCGGTGATCTACGCCGGTCCAGCCGATCAGCAGGAAAATTGTGGTTGTGCCAATGAGCGCGGCGATGGTCATTCCCGAAATCGGGTTGGCGCTGACTCCGATCTCTCCCGTGATCCGGGACGACACCACCACAAAGAAGAACCCGAAGATGATGATGAGGATGGCGCCGAGCAGGTTCACCGCCAGCGTCGGTACCATGGTCAGGACGAGGGCGAGCACCACCGCTCCGACGAGCGTCACCCAGATCGGCAGATCGATATCGGTCCGGAGCCGGCTGGTGGCCTCGCCCAGGCTGCCCCTCAAATCTTGGAAGCCGGAGCGGAAGGCGCTGACGATTGTGGGGAGGGACCGAATCAGGGCAATGATGCCGGCGGACGCCACGGCTCCTGCCCCGATGTAAAAGACGAATGCGGCCCGCACCTCTGCCGGGCTCATATCGCGCACCAGCTTGGTCTCGGCAAAGATCGGGTGAGTGAGTCCCTCACCGAAGAGCTTGATCGCAGGGATCAGGACCAGATAGGCGAGCGACCCTCCGGCGAACAGATAGCCGGCAATCCGGGGGCCGATGATGTAGCCTACCCCGAGCAGCTCGGGCGACACTTCGGTCGAGATCGACGCCCCCTTATAGAAACTGGAGACCCGGCCGGGATATTCCTTCCACACCTTGAGGCCCGACATCAGAAACTTGTAAGCGAAGGCCAGACCGAAGGCCTGGAACAGCAGCCGCGCCTGCAGGCCGCCCTTGTCGCCGGCGACGAGCACCTCGGCGCAGGCGGTGCCCTCGGGGTAGGGTAGCCGGCCGTGCTCTTTCACGATCAATGCCCGCCGCAGCGGGATCATCATGAGAACCCCGAGCAGGCCGCCGATCACCGCAATCACGGCCACCTTTCCGACGCTCAGATCGTATCCCATCAACAAAATGGCCGGGAGCGTGAACACGATCCCGGCCGCGATGGACTCACCGGCCGAGCCGGTGGTCTGGACGATGTTGTTCTCCAGGATCGTGGACTTGCCCAGCGTGCGGAAAAAGGCCACCGCCAGCACCGCGATGGGTATCGACGCCGACACGGTGAGACCGATCTTAAGCGCGAGGTACACGCTCGAGGCGGCGAAAATGATTCCCAGGATCGCGCCCAGGATTACCGCCCGGACGGTCAGCTCTGCGGGAGATTGGGTCGGCGAAACGTAGGGTTGGTGTTGATGACTATTGGGTGGCTCGGCTCTCAGACGGGGCATTGCCATGGGGGTTCCACGCTGTTGAACGGGAGGAGGCGTTCGGACGCTGGAAGGTAGAGGACGCAAGCCGGGACGTCCAGCGAGGGCGCATCTCAAAACAAACGGCCCAGCGAATGCTGGGCCGTTTTGCATCCGGGGTCTTGCGGGAACCAGTCAGTGGCTTTCCACTGAATCTGCGGCTGAATCCTCTGCTACTGAGTCGGAAACAGCCGCTGGCTCAGCCAACCATTCCGGAGCAGCGGTCTGCTCGCCCCCAAGCTGAGGCGGCTCGGCCGACGAGGTGTCAGCCGGGATGACGACTCCGTTGGCCCCGAGCAGGCGGAACAGATTCCACTGGGCTCGGCGGGCTGCGCCGGGCCGCGATCCGTTGTACATGAGAGACACCAGCAAGGTCCCTTCGGGCCGTCCCAGATAGCCCACCACGGTAGAGACTCTCCCCAACGTACCAGTCTTGGCTCGAACGACTCCCGCACCGGGGAACCCGCTGTTGAGGCGCCGGAGAGTCCCGCTGCCATTGGCGGGGAGAAGTTGCGGAAAATTCCGACCCGCAGCCGTGGTGGGGAACTTGGCCAAATAAGAAATGAAAGTAGAGGGCGTGACTCGGTCCTGGTACGACAGTCCGCTCCCGTCTACCAGATAGACTCCGTCAGTCCTCCCGGTCACTTCCTGGATGTGCTCCATCAGGTGAGCCGGGCCCTGGTCCTGGCCGCCGGCCCACTGGAGCAGCAGCTCAGCGCCGGCGTTGAGGCTCCGGCGGTTGATCTCGCTCGCCAGTGAGTCCAGGGGCGCCGAAGCCACCTCAGCCAGGACGCGG
>DASYIX010000079.1:0-47989 GCA_035997125.1 Gemmatimonadales bacterium | reverse complement strand
TGGAGCGCCCTCAATCCGGACGCGGTCCAGGATATCACCCTGCGCTCCGGAGCGTCTCGCTCGGAAGATGGAAGCCGGCTGTCTGGTACGGTCGACGTCCGCACCTCGTTACTGGGCGGGGACAGCGTGCAGGCGCGAGGCGCCGTGACTCCGGGTGACGTGCGCCAGCTGGTCCGAGGAGAGTTGCTGGAAGGGCGGGGCAACTTCCTCCTGAGCGGCCGGCGAAGCGTGCGCAACTTTTTCGGAGATGAGACTGCGCTGGGTGAGCAGAACGGATATGACGACTGGTTGGGAGAGCTGGCTTTCAAGGTGGGTAGGGGACGGCTTCGGATCCTGCTCTATAGCAGCGCCAACCAATTGGCGTTCGAGAGCCGTCCGGATGCCGCCCCGGCCGAACCCATCGCGTCCCCGTCGCCGAACAGCTTGGAATGGGGGAGCCGTACCGGTGGGATCACCTGGGAGGGTAGGGTAGGGGACCAGGCTCTTGGGGTCACCGCCTGGCGGGCCGCCATGAACACCTCGGTCCAGTGGTTTGATCCGAGTCGCCCTCTCGGCGTAGCCAACCAGTTTGTGGAGCTGGGCGTCCGAGGGAAAACCACCTGGTCGCTGGGTGAGGGCGACCTCACCGCCGGGTTCAGCATCAGGCAACTCCACTCCGGCTACGACGCCCATGCGCTCAACTTCTCATCTTCCCAGCCGCCCCCTCCAGAGCTCGAGCTCTCGTCCGATCCAATCGTGATCGCTGGGTCGCTTCAGCGACGCTGGCGCTGGAGTGATGCGGTCAGCCTGGAAGCGGGCCTGCGAGGGACCTGGGCTAGCTTCGGGTGGATCGGGAGCGAGCCTTGGCTGGCATTGCGGGTACAGCCGTGGCGTGGTCTCACGCTCACCGCGCAAGCAGGGCGTGGGTACCAGTTCACCCAATCCTGGATCAATGAAGAATCGTTCCTGACCACGGTCGCCGGCTTGGAATTGCCCGTGGCCGCCGGAGCGCCGGGAGTGCCCGTCGCGCGGTCCGACAATCTGACCGCTCGCCTGGAGCTGAACCCCGGCTCCGGGTGGACCCTCGGCCTCGAAGGCTATGCTCGTGATCTCGCCAACCTGGCGCTGGCCAGCCCTACCACCCCTCAGACCTTCACCGCCGTGGAGCCCGGCATTGGACGGGGAAGTGCGGCCGGTCTCATTGCCCGTTCCTCCCTGGCTCGAGGTCCGGTGGAGCTCGCTGCCTCCGTCGGACTCACGCGCGCCTCCCGGACCGTGGGCGCGGTCGGCTACACGCCGGCCTTTGAGCGCACCGGATTTCTGCACGCCGCCGCGTTGCTGCATCTCGACCCGACAACGGCGTTGGGGTTAGCAGTGACGGCGGGCAGCGGACAGTCCACCACGCCGCTGACAGCGTTCGACTGGCAACCGTACAACCCGTGGAACGGCAACGGCGAGTTGTCCGGCACACCAGCAAACCTCGGGTCCATCGATTCGTACCGGCTGCCCGGACTCCGCCGGCTGGATCTGGGCGTGCAACGGGAATGGCGGCTCCGCCAATGGCCGTCCGGCCACGGAATTGTCACCTCACTTACTGTAGAGAACCTGCTCAACTATCCGAACGCAATTGGAGTGCTCCAGCCTCAGCCCGGATTGCGAACCGAGCTTCTATCGGCCGGGTCCCGAATCTTCCGTCTCGAGCTGGGCTGGGCTTTCTAGGCCACATTCCCGGCGGAGCCACGCCGGGATTGGTGTCACAAACTCAGTGGCCCGGTCGGTCCTTGAGCATGTCGGTTGTCCACCTATCCATCCTGCCACTGCCAGCATCCCGGAGCGGCGCCGCGGTGAGCGAAGACTCCTTTGATGCAGCCTTCTCGCGGCTGTTCGAGCAGCGATTCGCGCCTCTCTTCCGTTACCTGATGCGTCTGACGGATGACCGCGAGCTGGCGTCGGACCTGGCGCAGGAAGCATTCGTCCGGCTCCATCGGAGGGGGACGTTGCCCGACACTCCCGGTGCCTGGCTGGTCACCGTGGCGCACAATCTTCTGCGCGATCTTCGTCGATCCGCCCGGCGCCGGCTGGTGCTATTGAGCGCCCGTCAGGAGCGCGGCATGGATCGGGAGCGAGCAAGCGGGGCCGAGGGGGAGGTGCTGGCAGAGGAACGTCGGCACCAGGTCCGCCTGGCGCTGGATCGTTTGAGCGTTCGTGATCGCCAGGCGCTTCTACTGCGCCATTCCGGCCACAGTTACCGGGAGATCGCCACTGCCCTCAGCGTTGCCGAGTCCGGTGTCGGCACCATGCTGATCCGGGCCAGCCAGGCGTTTCGCCGCGCCTACGAGGAACTCCATGGTCCACCCGACTGATTCCGAGCTGCTCGCGCTCATCCAGCATGAGTCCTCGGCGAGCAGCCGCGCGACCCAGACCCATGTCGCCTCGTGCGAGCCGTGTCAGCTGCGCTACCGCACCTTCGCCCAACAGGATGGGGAAATCGCCTCGCTGCTGACGCTGCTCGATGCGCCCACTCCGACCGTTCCACTAGCGGCCATCACTCGGCGGGCCCGGCTGGGCCGGCGCCGTCGATCGGTCGTTGCCGCTGCCGCCGCAATCCTGGTGGCCGCCAGCGCGGCGGCGACCGTCATACCGGGTGCTCCACTGCACCGGTTCCTCCGCGGTGTTGTTGCTAAGCCCGCCCTCCAAACTCGGCCGGCGCTGCGCCCAGCGCCGGCTCCCGCCGACACGGCAGGCGTGACCGTGGCGGCCGATACCGAGCTGATCATCGCACTTCGGGAACCCCAGAGCGCGGGCGAGATCCACGTCATCTGGCAGACCGGCGCTCCGGCTGTGAGCGTGCAAGCGATAGGCGGTAATGTCGGATATACGGTGCGCACCGGACGGGTGCTGGTAGAAAACCGCGTACCTGCCATGCGCTACGAGATCACCCTGCCGCCGGCGATTCCGGGCGTGACGCTGATGGTGGGAGACAAGGTGGTGTGGCAAAGCACTAAGCAGGCCGACGCAGGACGCTCCCACCAGCCGATGACGTTTGATCTCTCAAAGATGGAGCCAAGGAGATAGTGAAACTACCGATTGGCCGTCTCATCGCCCTGGCCGGCATGGGCGCCGGAATGTTGATCGTCGCCATGCCCGCCGCCGCACAGATTCTGGAGACCGAGACGGCTCGTCCGGTCGGCAAGGGAATTCTCGAAACCAGCGGCAACTTCGAATACCAGACCTCGTCTGAAGGCCACGAAGTGGCGCTCCCCTTCGCCATCGAATACGGTATCAGCGATCGACTGGAGTTCCTGGTGGAGCCGGTGGCTTACACTGCGATCCGGCCGAACGTCGGCCCCCAGGCGACCGGCGCCGGCGACCTCGAGACGACCCTCACCTATCTCTTTCACCGGGAAACCGGCGCCCCGGCGTTGGCGCTCGCAGGCGAGGTGAAGTTTCCCACCACGAACGACACGCTGATCAGTACCGGCAAGACCGACTATACAGCCTACCTCATTGGAAGTAAGCGGTTCGGACGACTGGATACCCACGCCGACATCGGCTATACCGTCGTCGGCAAGCCGGCCGGCGCGCAGCTCAAGAACATCTGGAACTTTGCGTTTGGATGGGAAAGAACACTGGGGTCGTCGACCGAGCTGTACGGCGAGTTCATCGGCAACACCGCTGCTTCGGCAACACCCGAGGCCAGCGGTCCACCCCCACCGGGGACGACCAGCCCGGAAGCGCCCAGTGGTGAGTTTGTCACCTCCCTGGGCATCGCCCAATACGTTGTACCCAGTCTGCGGTTGTCGCTGGGCCTCAGCATCGACAACAACAGCGCCGTATTGTTCCGTCCCGGCTTCACCCTTCGGACCCACCAGTAGGCCGAGCGCAGTTTCCTGCATTCTTCGCCATTCGCCTAAGGCTCGACCCTCCTCTCTGCATCCAACTCCATTTGCAGCAAATGCATAGCTACTGGCACCGGCTTTGCTAACCCTGCGATTCAGTTCATTCTCGACGGCACGGCGCTTGGCCTGCAGAGCCCGAGGTTGCTCCAGGTTGTAAGTCGGCCGCGTCTCGTCACCCCCGCAGGAGGAAACTCCCAGGATGATCCGGAGCTGGATGCTGGCGCTCCTCACCGGCACGCTGCTCGGCACGTCGCTTCCGGCGGAGGCGCGGGCACAGTTTGTGGTCGTCGTGAATCCCCACAACCCGGTGAAAAATCTCTCCCTCGAAGAGCTCAGGCGGCTTTATCTCGGCCGTACCACGACCTTCCGCCAGAAACAGCCGGTGCTGCTGCTGGAGCACGCCGAGGCGCGCGACGCCTTCTATCAGGCTGCCCTGGGAATGAACGAGGCGAGGGTCAAGCGTCACTGGATCGGGATCGTCTTCTCCGGTGAGACCGCAACTCCGCCGCAGGCGATTGCCGCGGTGGAGGATCTCAAGCGCATCGTGGCCCAGAATGCGGGGGCGATCGGGTTTCTGGATCTGTCGGCGGCGGA
The DNA here is from genome assembly GCA_035997125.1 of Gemmatimonadales bacterium. Taxonomy (GTDB): domain Bacteria; phylum Gemmatimonadota; class Gemmatimonadetes; order Gemmatimonadales; family GWC2-71-9; genus CAVVWJ01. Next base: position 43,517 of record DASYIX010000079.1, on the reverse strand, counting down.
TCCGAGCGTGAAGGTACTGACGATCAATGGCCTGCATCCCGGCGACGCGGGCTACCCCTTGCGGCGAGGGAGACTCTAGTGATGGCCAGACTCAGATCTGCTGGGCTGACTCTTTCGCTGTTTCTGGCTGGCAGTGCGGTGCAGGCCCAGACCCATATGCACAACGGGACCGATTCGGAGAAAACCGAGTTCCGGGGGTTTGCCGATGTGACCTTCCTGCAATCGGCCCAGCCCGACCGGCATTCCTCGTTCGGCCTGGGTCAGTACGTGTTTTTCATCACGTCTCCGCTGGCCGAGCACATTTCATTTCTGGGCGAGACCACCTTTCAGTACAACACCAGCTTTCAGGCCACCATCGAACGGGTGGCGGTGACCTTCAGCCCAACGAACTACTTCCGCGTCTCGATGGGCCGCATGCACACCCCGATCGGGTACTGGAACAACACTTACCACCACGGCACCCTGATCCAGCCCACGATCGATCGGCCGGTGATGTTTCTCTTCGAGAACCGCCGCGGGGTCCTTCCCATCCATACGACCGGGATCCAGGTGGGTGGACGGGACGTCTCTGCCCTGCACCTCGGCTACGACATCATGATCGGGAATGGAATCGGCTCCTCTCCCACCACCGACAACGATCAGGCCAAGTCCTACACCGTGTCGCTCCACTCCCAGGTGACTAGCGCGCTGCGGATCGGGGCCTCTTTCTATGGCGATCACATCGCCGCCGGCACGCTGAACCTCGCCGGGACTGCCATGGCCCAAGGTGTCGGGCAGAGAATGGTCGGCGGCTTTGCCGTCCTCCAGGGCTCGCAATACGAGCTTCTGGCCGAGTACCAGCATTCCCGCAACCACCCGGATTTATCGGGCGGGCCGACGGTCACCCACGCCATGTATGCTTACGGGGGCTATCGCTTCGGGGACCTGGTTCCATACCTCCGCTACGACCAGCTGCAGTTTCCAGCGGGGGATCTCTACTACACCGACGACGACGTGCGCCTTGGCATCGTCGGCGCGCGCTACGACTTCAGCCCGCAGGCAACGGGAAAGCTCGAGCTCCGGCGCCGGACTACGACGACCGCCGGGACCTTTACCGAAGTCGCCGCGCAGATAGCGGTCGGCTTCTAGACCGGCGCCCTTCCCATGCGGCTTCGGCCCAGCCGGTTTCCCATCCGGCTCAAGGTGTTGTGTGGCGCGGTCGCCGTGCTCACCCTCGTCTCCCTGTTCAACTTCGTTTACTACCCCACCCGCGAACGAGAGCGGACCCTTACGGCGCTGGAAAATCGCACCACCAATGCCGCCGAGCTGGTCGCACTGGGCGTAGGCATCGCGCTGGAGGCGAACGACCTTTCGGCCATCCGCGCGGCGCTGACCTGGGCCAAGCGAGACCCATCGCTGGCGTATATCGTCGTGGTGGACACGGCGGGAGAGATGTTCGCCAGCTACCCGAAGAAGGTTGATCTCGACGTAGCTCGAGCGACCGCCCTGACCGGGCTGCGAGAGGTCAACGGGCTGCTGGAGACTGCCGTGCGGATCAACTACCGAGGGCGGCGTCAGGGCACACTGGTGCTGGGCATGTCCCTGGACGAGGTCGAGGCCCAGATTGCCCGAGACCGGCTGACCGCCATGGCATTCAGCCTGGGGATCCTACTCCTGGGTGTTGCGCTGTCCTGGGTCTTTGCCCGCCGGATCACCGAGCCGATCACCGGGTTACGCAATGCGGCGGAACGGGTGGCCGCAGGGGATTACGACGTCGAGGTCTCGGTCAAGACCACTGATGAGATGGGAGCGCTCGGTACCGCCTTTACCCTCATGGTCAGGAAGATACGCGACGCGCTCGCGCAGCTTGCGGTCCAGGCCGGAGAGCTGGCGGCGGCGCGTGACTCGGCATTGGCTGCGGCTCGAGCCAAGTCCGACTTCCTGGCCACCATGAGCCATGAGATCCGGACCCCCATGAATGGGGTGCTCGGCATGCTCGATCTGCTACTGGACACGCCACTTACCCCGGTACAGAAGGACCGCGCCCGGACCGCGCATCGCTCAGCCGAGAGTCTCCTCGCGATCATCAACGACATTCTCGACTTCTCCAAGATCGAGGCTGGGAAGCTCGACCTGGAGACCATCGACTTCGACCTGCGGAATACCCTGGAGGAAGTCACCAGTCTCCTGGCCGAAAGGGCCTGGGCCAAGGGACTCGAGCTGGTCTCGCTGGTCCGGCCGGATGTTCCCGACATGGTGCGCGGCGATCCAGGCCGGCTGCGTCAGATCCTGCTCAATCTGGCTGGCAACGCGATCAAGTTCACCTCGGAGGGCGAGGTCATTCTGCGGGCCCGGCTGGCTTCGGAAAGCGACCAAGGCGTCCTGGTACGCTTCGAAGTCAGCGACACCGGCATCGGCTTGACGGCGGAAGCCCAGGCTCGGCTCTTCCAGCCTTTCAGCCAAGCCGACGCCTCCACCACCCGCCGCTATGGAGGCACCGGCCTGGGCCTGGCCATCTGCAAGCAGCTGACGGATCTGATGGGCGGTGATATCGGGGTCCGCAGCGAGCCGGGAGAAGGCAGCACCTTCTGGTTCACCGCACGGTTCTCCCGGGGAACCGCTAATCCCCTCGTGTCCCTGCCCGAACGACTCTTAGGAGCCAGAGTCCTGGTGGTCGACGATCACCGGCTCAGCCGGACGGTTCTCCAGCAGCATCTGACCTCCTGGGGTATTCAGAGCACCCCGGCCGAGAACGGGCTTCAGGCATTCGAGCTGCTTCGTAATGCCGCGCGGCAAGGTCAACTCTACGATGTCGCCATCGTGGACATGCAGATGCCGGGCATGGACGGGCTCGCGCTGGCCCAACTCATCAGAGGGGAGCCGGCGCTGGCATCCACCAGCCTGATCCTGCTCTCGTCCACGGCGATCCCGGGCCAGGCCAAGCAGGCCGAAGCGGCAGGATTCTCCGCCTTTCTCACCAAGCCGGTTCGCCAATCGTCCCTCTACGACTGTCTCGCGACGGTGCTGGCAGTTCCTGCTGCCGCCACTCGGCGAGCGTCCGGTAGCTTCCGACGAGCTTCCGGTCCGGTGAGGATGATCACCCAGCATCAGCTGGCGGAGGCGCGGGCGGCCCACCGAGCCCGCATCCTCCTGGCCGAGGACAATGAGATCAACCAGCAAGTGGCCGTGGGCATGCTCGAGGCGTTGGGTCACCGGGTCGACGTGGTCTCCGATGGCGCCGAAGCCGTCACTGCGGTGGCCAGCACCGACTACGATCTGGTCATGATGGACTGTCAGATGCCCGGCATGGATGGCTTCGAGGCTACTGCCGCCATTCGGCAGATGGCACCGCCGGGGAAGCGGGTCGCCATTGTGGCGATGACGGCCAACGCTATGCAAGGCGATCGGGAGCGCTGCCTGGCCGCCGGCATGGATGACTACCTCAGTAAGCCGGTCAATCGCGAGCGGCTGCAGGAGGTAATCGAGCGTTGGCTGGTCCATTCTCCGGAGCCGGGCCGTCCCCGAGGAGAGAGCGATGTCGCCCCGGTACTGGCCACCTCGCCGAGCGGCTCCGACGAGATGGCTCAGCCCTTCAACCTGGGGCAACTCGAGTCCATCGTCGGTCGGGACCTGGCCCTGAAGCGGCGGTATCTGGAGCTATTCGAGAATTCCACCCGACCGCTGCTCTCCCGACTCGGTGCAGCGGTAACGGCTCGGGATCCGGAAGCCGTGCGACGGGCGGCCCACGAGCTCAAGGGCTCCTGCGGCAGCATAGGTGCCGTGCCCATGGCGGAGCTGAGCGCACAGTTGGAGCGGCTCGACATCCACGAGGGCTGGCCGGCGGCCGAGCAGCTCTATCACGATCTCGAGGCGGCCTTTCTCAAGGCCACTGTCTTCGTGCGCACGCTGGGGGCCGCATGAAGGCCGCAAGCAACGGTCATCAATCCACCATCCTCATCGTCGACGACGACCTGGTCGCGTTGGCTCTACTGGAGCACCTGCTGAACGGACTCAGTGGCTGCCGCGCATTGTGCTTCAAGAGCGGCGAGGAGGCGCTGGCTTGGTGTGCCACCGAGGTGCCTGACCTCATCATCACCGATCATCAGATGCCGGGAATGACCGGGCTCGACCTGATCGGCCGGCTCCGGCAGGAGTCCCGAACCCGGGAGGTGCCGATCATGATGATCAGCGCTGCCGAGGATCGCGAGGTGCGTTACCAGGCACTCGAGCTCGGGGCCAACGACTTTCTGGGAAAGCCGATCGATGCGCCCGAGGTCAAGGTGCGCACTCGAAACATGCTCAGTCTGCGGAGAGCCCAGCGATCGCTGTCGGACCGGTCCGAGCTATTGGCCGAGGAGGTGCGGCGGGCCACGTCGACCATCGTGGCCCGAGAGCAGGAGATCATCCTGCGACTGTCTCGGGCCGCCGAGTATCGCGATTGGGAGACCGGCTCACACATCATGCGGATGGCGCACTACGCCCGTATCATCGCCGGAGAGCTGGGTCTGCCCGAGCCGCAGCGGGAGGCGATTTTCTTTGCCACCCCCATGCATGACATCGGTAAGATCGGCGTCCCGGATTACATCCTGCTGAAGCCCGGACGGCTGGATGATGCCGAGTTCGCCATCATGAAGCAGCACACCCTCATCGGGCACCGGATCCTGCACGACAGCAACTCCGATCTTCTTCAGCTGGCCGCCGAGATCGCCCTGAGTCACCACGAACGATTCGACGGTTCGGGATACCCCAACGGCAAACCAGGTGCGGCCATTCCGCTGGCGGGTCGTATCGTGGCGGTCGCAGATGTCTTCGATGCCCTGACATCGGAGCGGCCCTACAAGCGGGAGTGGCAAGTGGAGGCGGCCGTGGCCACGATGAAGCAGGATGCCGGCACCCACTTCGATCCGGACTGCGTCGCCGCGTTCCTGCAGGGTCTCGATGCGATACTGGAGGTGCGGGGTAACTTCCGCGACGGCGAGAAAGTGCCCCGCCCGATCTAGGATTATCATCCCGGCTCTGCTCACCGAGTCGCGGGCTGCCGCAATGCAATACAAACCCCCACCGCTCTCACGAACGGTGGGGGTTGTTTCCCTGCGGATCTCTAGTTGGAGGTCGCTGGAGTGGGCGGCCTCGAGATGATGTCGCTCCGGTTATAGCGGAACAGGGCTAGCGCGATCCCGATCGCCACCAGTCCGGCGGTCAGAATGGTGCCGGGGGAGGCGCCGAGCCGCTCGAAGTACTGGGTGTAGAAGTGGATCGCGCCGAATACCGCGACGAGATTCACCACCCAGCGCCGGTTCTCCCGCGCGGCCCAGGAACCAGCCGAGATCAGCGCCGCGGCCCAGGCGAGGGCGAAGGCCCAATCCGGTATCGTCTGGCTGCCGCGCGCTGCCCACCCCGGCTGCCCCGGTGTATCACCCCAGAGCGAGCCCACCCAGAATCCGAAGTTCACCAGGAGCAGCGAGGTGCGAGCGGAGATCAGCGCGAGACGCTGAAATTCCGGCTGCAGCGTGAGCGACCAGCGATAGCATGCCCAGCTCAGCACAGTGAAGAGTATGACCGTAACCGTCGGCTCCTGGATGACCAGCATATACATGGCGTGACCGTAGGCGGTTGCGGCCCCGACCGAGTGGGCGAGCGCGAGGGTCGCCATAGCGATCAACATGCCGCTCCGGGCCAAGACTCCTGCAACCACGAGCAGGGCCGTGACGGCCATGAACCCTGAGGATCTGCCCTCGGTCAGGACTAGAATGCCGCCAACCGTCAGCAGCGAGCCAACCAGCAGAAGGATGGAGCCCAGCACCCCCCAGGTCTTGGGGGATTGGGTAGAAACGGAAACCCCTGCGGTCCCCAATACCACGCCCAGGACGACAGATGCCGGCGCAGAGTGCAAGAGTACCAAGGTGCTCGCCGCGGTTGCGATCACCCCAAAGCCAAGGAGCAGGTTTAGCGCCAGCGACCCGGTATCGGCGGCGGCAGAGCTCTTAAGCTGCGCGTGTTCAGCAGGACTTAGGCGTCCTTCCCGGAGGAGCTTGTCGATGTCGACCGTGACCTTCATGGGTCTCTCGCTGGGATGGTAGGCGGGGGTGCCCCGCCGGGGAGCAGTATCCATGCCTGGGAGGGCCCGGATGGCTGACTGCTGAAATCATCGGCAGGATTAAGGACCCTGCACGTCAGGTTTTCAGGCGCGGGCGGAGGAGGCGACACCGTCGTACGCCACAAGCGCTTGGTTTCACCCGCCTTTTTTGTGGTCACGTTCTGGTACTAGGCAATGACAGAACGTTTGTTAAGGCCTTGTGGTTAATAGTTTTGCTCCTCTTCGGGCCCAAGCGTCTGCCGGAGGTCGGGTCCTCGATTGGCAAGGGGATCCGGGAGTTCAAGCGGAGCCTCTCCGACATTCAGGACACGATCAGCAGCAATCCCAATGAAGGTTCACCCGCATCGCGCCCGTCCAACGACGCCGGGTTGTCGGCCCCGACCCAGGGGGAGCCAAAACGGCTCTCGCAGTAGATCTGGGATGTCACCGCCGGCCTTACACCGGTGCTCCGGCGCTGATTAAAAGATGAAGCCCCGCCGACCCTGACGAGTGGCGGGGCTTCATTGTCCAATCGGGGCGCCCGGATTTGAACCGGGGACCTCCTGCTCCCGAAGCAGGCGCGCTAACCGGGCTGCGCTACGCCCCGTCTTTCCTGAACACCGTGAGCGGGACTAGGACGTCCTAGTCCCGCTCGCGTCTCGGTCGAGTGCGCCCTGAGGGACTCGAACCCCCAGCCTTTTGATCCGTAGTCAAATGCTCTATCCAATTGAGCTAAGGGCGCTCATGGGCGGTACAAGACTCGAACTTGTGACCTCCACGATGTCAACGTGGCGCTCTAACCAACTGAGCTAACCGCCCGCCTTCGAGAGGACGGCAAAAACGGGAAAGTCAGGAGGACGGGAAGGAAGTCGAAAGGCGGGAAGGTCTGCTCGAGCCGGCGGGACTCCGCGCCCTGAGCGATCTGTCCCGCCTTTATCCGCCCGCCTGCCTGCCTCCCCTTCCCGTCTTTCCCATCCTTCCCGTCTTTTCTGTCCTTCAATAGCGGGGGTGGGATTTGAACCCACGACCTCCGGGTTATGAGCCCGGCGAGCTACCAGACTGCTCCACCCCGCGACGTGTCCTTTAGACTCTGGGTTCCCCGGCCGATACTCTGACAGTCCGGGGCGGTGTCCGCCGGCATGGCCAGGAGTCGGAGCCTCGCTCCGCCTCTGAATTTTGCCGCCCCTTGCCGATACTCTCTATCAAGCTGCCGGCCGTGAGGCCCGTCCGATAGTGCGTCGGCGCGTCAGTTCCGCTTCGTAGAGCGGGAAACGGGACTCGAACCCGCGACCCCAACCTTGGCAAGGTTGTGCTCTACCAACTGAGCTATTCCCGCGAAGCGGTGAGGAGTTTAGCGCCCGTCCCGCCGCGGCGCAACGACCCATGAATCGGGTTCGTACTCGGCCGAAGGGGGATGGAGGCGAGGGGGATCGAACCCCTGACCTCGTGAATGCCATTCACGCGCTCTCCCAACTGAGCTACGCCCCCGCTATATTGTCCCGCCCTCGAACGGCACCGCGCAAGCACGGAAACGTAGCCCGCGCCAAAGTGAGTGTCAACGAGGCCACTGGCCCGCACGAGGCCAACAGCGCTGGATCGAAGGGTAATTTGCAGAGATGAGTGACCAGGCAGTCCCCGACCCGCGTCCGGATGACCTCACGATCGCCGAGATCCTCGCCCAGCCCACGCCAGTCAAGCCACGGCGGACGCGGCGGCGCGAGAGCGCCAAGAATATCGGCGTCTACGATGCCGATCGCGACATCCTCGACCAGTATCTCTTCGAGGTCAGCCAGACGCCGCTGCTCACGCCGCAGCAGGAAATGGCCATCGCCCGGCTGGTGCGTGCCGGCGACCCCGAGGCCATGCAGGAGCTGGTCAAGCGCAACCTGCGCTTCGTTATCTCGGTCGCCAAGAAATATCAGAACCGGGGACTCGCCCTCAGCGACCTGATTGGCGAAGGCAACCTCGGTCTCCTCACGGCCGCCCGCAAATTCGATCCCGACCAGGGCGTCAAGTTCATCTCCTACGCGGTCTGGTGGATCCGCCAGTCGATCCTTGCCGCGCTCGCGCGGCATGGCCGAACCGTGCGGGTGCCGCTCAACCGCACCGCCGATCTCTCCCGCATCACCCGCACCGCCGAGACGCTGCGCCAGGACCTGCGACGGGAGCCCACCCCCGAAGAGATCGCTGACAGCACCGGCCTCTCAGTCGACGTGGTCCGGTCGCTGGCGGCGCTCAATACCGCCGAGGTACGGCTCGACGCCCCGCTCGATGCCGAGGGGGAGCGCTCGCTCATCGACCGCTTCATCGCCGAAGAGCAGGGCGACCCGGAAGAGCGCGCCATGGAGCGCTTCCTCGAGGAACAGGTCGAGATTGCGCTTCGGTCGCTGGCCCCTCGCGACGCCAAGGTCCTGCGACTCTACTTCGGGCTCGATGGGGGCCGGGAGCACACCCTGGAGGAGATCGGGGGGATGCTGGGGGTCACTCGGGAGCGGGTCCGCCAGCTCCGCGACCGGGCGCTCAAGCGGCTCCGCGAGGGTGAGGTGGGTCGGGCGCTGGCGAGTTTTGCGGCATGAAGGACACGGGCTAGGTTCCCTCCGTGACTCACCCCGTGGCATCCCGTGCTCCCACCCGGGAAGGGTTCGTAGCGCACTTGGGCCGCCGCAGCCTGGAAGCGGGACGCGCCCTCGCCGACATCTCTACCTGGCTTCCCCTCCTGATGGGACAGATGCGGCGGCTCGGGGTCGATTCGGTTCCCATCGCCTTGTTCATCGCCGTGTTCACCGGCATCGTCCTTTCCCTCCTCTCCTCCTACATCTTCACCGGCACTGTTCCGCTCTACTTCGTGGGAGCGCTGGTCGGAAAGACGATCATGATGGAGCTGGGGCCGGTGCTGACCGGAATGGCCCTGGCCGGGCGGGTGGGCGCCAGCATTGCCGCCGAGCTGGGAACCATGAAGGTCACCGAGCAAGTCGACGCCCTCGAGACCCTGGCCTACGATCGCTACGCTTACCTGGTTGTCCCCCGGGTGCTCGCCGCTACCATGATGTTCCCGGTGGTGACCGCGTTTGCCGTCGCGGTGGGCGTGGCCTCTGGCTGGATCACGGCGATCAACCTGCTGGATCTCTCGAGCACCGAGTTCCTCAAGGGGCTGAAGCAGTTCTACCAGTTCAAGGACCTGTGGTTCGGCCTGGTGAAGAGCGCCAGCTTCGGGGGCGCGGTGGCGCTCATGGGATGCCTCCGCGGCCTCTCGGCCCAGGGTGGCGCCGAAGGCGTGGGACAGGCGACCACCCGTGCCGTAGTTCTCGGGTGTGAAGCGATCCTGGTGCTGGACGCCTTTTGGGCTCTCGTCCTGCTGTGATCCTCCTCGATAACCTCACCAAGACCTTCGGCCCTCGCACCATTCTGAACGGGGTCTCGCTGGAAGTCCCCGACGGCCAGAATACGGTCATCATCGGGGCCTCCGGTGCGGGCAAGAGCGTCACCCTGAAGCTCATCGTAGGGTTGATCGAGCCCGATGGTGGCCGGGTGTTGGTGGATGACGAGGTGGTGCACGATCTCGATCGGGAGGAGCTGGCCGCCCTGCGAGGCCGGATCGGCTATGTCTTTCAGTTCGCGGCACTGTTCGACTCCCTGACGGTGGCGGAGAACATCCAGCTGGGTCTGGTGAAGCGGGGCTTCGACGGCGGCGTGATCCGGGAGCGGATCGAGGAGAGCCTCGCCGTGGTGGACCTGAGCGGCACGGAGGACAAACTTCCGGCCGAGCTCTCGGGGGGAATGCGCAAACGGGTGGGCATCGCGCGAGCGATCGCCCTCAAGCCGCGCTACATTCTCTACGACGAGCCGACTACCGGACTCGACCCCATCACCGCCACGGTGATGGATCGACTCATCATACGGACCCGCGACCTCGGTGTTACCGGGTTGGTGGTCACCCACGATATGCGGAGCGCCTTCAGCGTCGGCGACCGCGTAGCCATGCTCTACCAGGGCGCCATCCGGCAGGTCGGCACGGTGGATGAGATCCAGGCGTCAGAGGACCCGGTCGTGCGGCAGTTCATCGAAGGACGCCCCGGCCCGGAGCTGGTAGAGCCGGTGGCGCGGAGGTCGGTCGGGTGAAACGGAGCAACGAATTCGCGGTGGGGCTCGCGGTCCTCGCCGCGCTCGCGCTGGTCATCGGCGGCGCTATCTGGCTGAGCGAGACCGATGTAAATCAGAAGAAAGCCACCTATGCAGCCCGTTTTCGCACGGTCGGCGGGCTGGGCGTGGGTGGGCCCGTAACGCTCAGGGGGGTCAAGGTGGGACGAGTCGAGGGCATCAAGCTGGTCGAGAATGAGTGGGTTGAAACCGAGTTCAGTATCGATCGCTCGGTGGAGCTGCCCCGCAAGCCGGCGGTGATCTCGGCATCGGCCAGCCTGTTTGGGGAGTGGACCGCCAACATCGTGCCCTTGGAGCCGCTTCCCACCGATCCCAATCTGCGCAATGCGCTGATCGAATCCGATCAGGCCGGCGGAGACGCGTGGCCGGGCGCGACGCTTCCTGACATCGGGCAACTCACTGCGCAAGCCAGCCGGATTGCGGGAGACGTGGCGGACGTGACCCAGCGGATCGGGCAGGCCTTCGACAGCACCGCCCTCAGGAATCTGCAGCAGAGCGTCAGGGACCTGGCGACGATCTCGGGCCGGCTGGTCAAGTTCGCCCATGCCCAGACCGACCGCATGGATCGGGTGGGTGACAACGTCGTGACCTCGGCCGACGCCTTTACCGGCGCCGCCAAGACCTTTCGAAATGCAGTGGCCCGGCTGGATACGGCCACCAGTGATAATCAGCTCCAGGACATCCTGAACAACTCGCGCAGCTCCAGCGCCGACGTACGGCTGGCCGCCGCTGATCTGCGGTCGGTCATGGCCGCCGCCCGGGCCAACCAGGCCAGCTTGGTGCGCGTGCTTCTCGCTGCCGATTCCCTGATGACCAAGCTCCAGGCCGGGCGCGGCACCATTGGAATGCTCGCCAGCGATTCGACTCTCTATCGTGAGACCACCAAGACCGTCATCCAGTTTCGGGAGCTGCTGACCGACATCCAGGCCAATCCGAAGAAATACCTCAAAATCTCCGTGTTCTGATGAGCAAGCGCCGCGCCGAGCTGGAGGTCAGTGCCGGCGGGATCGTGTTCCGACGGGTACCCGGGGAAAACGCGCGCTATCTCCTGATTCGTGACTCTTACAACAACTGGGGCTTCCCCAAAGGTCACCTGGAAGGGGAAGAGTCCCCCGCCGAGGCGGCTACACGGGAGACGGCCGAAGAGACCGGGCTAAGTCACCTCGTCCTGCAGGGACCCATCCGAGTCATCGACTGGCACTTTCGGTTTCGGGGCCGGCACATCCACAAGTACTGTCACTTCTTTCTGTTCGAGAGTCCGGATGGAGAGGCCTCCCCTCAGGTGGATGAGGGCATCACCGCCTGTCAGTGGCGGCCGCTGAGTGAGGCGTTGGAGCTCCTGAGCTACGACAACGCCCGAGGGGTGCTCAAGCGCGCCGGCGAGATGGTGCGGACGCTGGTGGCGGTCGGGTTGGGCCGGGGCGGACGGCCGGACGGCCGGACGGCCGGACAGAGGGGAGCGGAAAAGGCTGAGAGCGCCGATGCCGCGTCGGAAAACAACCGAGAACCGTCCGACCGACCGTCTGACCGCCTGTCCGCCCGTCCGCCCGTCCATCCATCCGCCTGAGATGCCCACCATCGCCGCGCTGCTGGAAAGCCGAACCGCACTGGTTGCGCTCCGCCGGACCTTGCCCAGGGGCGGCCCCAGCGTTGTCTCCTGTCGGACGCCTGCGGCCTTGCACCGGCTGCTGGACCGGCGATTGGTCGATGCCGTCGTGCTCGCACCTCGACCCGGGTTGCTCCCCGAGCTCACCGAACTGCGAGTCCGCCTGCCATTCATGCCGCTGGTGGTCTACGGACCCTTCCGCCCCGATGACGGCGAGCTTCTGTTGGCCTGCCGCGAGTCTGTGTCCGCTGTGGCAGTCGAAGGCGTGGATGATCCCATCGTCGGGGAACTGGTGGTGCGCTCGTCGATCACCGCCCAGCGGCGCCGGGCGCTGGCCGATGCCCCTCGGGTGCTCCGGCTCACGGAGACGCTCCAGCGGGCGGCCTGGGATGTGTTGCTGGGCGAGGTGGAGCGCCCAATTCGTACCAGCGCGCTCGCCGAGCGACTCCGGATCAGTCGCGAGCACCTGTCCCGGCAGTTCGGCGCGGGCGGTGCCCCCAACCTCAAACGCGTGATCGATCTGACCCGGGTGGCGTGTGCCGCCCAGCTCTTGGGCAATCCGGGCTACAGTGTGCCCACTGTCGTTCGGGTCCTGAACTTCGCCTCACCCGGTCACCTCGCCAACACGGCGCGCCGCATCGCCAATGTCCCCACCGGAGGGCTCGGCGACCTGGGCCCCCGCGGCGTGCTGGCGGCGTTCGTTCGAGGAAACACGCGAAGCCGGCTGTAGACCTGCCTCTGCTCCTTGCCGCGCCGAGCATTGTGATTATTTTCACAAGCTAGATTAGAGCCCACCTTCAGCCTAGTTCGGGATTCCATGGCCACTGAAACAACCCTGCGTCCTGGCGAGCTCAAAGAAATTCTGTTGCGGGAGATCGCCTCGGCGGATCTGGGTGCCGAAGACGTGAGCGAGGTCGGAACCGTGTTGGAAGTACGGGACGGCATCGCCCGCATATACGGACTCAAGTCTGCCGTGGCCAGCGAGATGTTGGAGTTTACCGCTCAGGAGACTGGGGACACGGTGGCCGGGTTGGTGCTCAACCTCGAGGAAGACAACGTCGGCGCCGCAATCATGGGCGACTACCTCAAGCTGAAGGAAGGCGACGAAGTTCGCCGGACCGGCCGGCTGCTCGACGTGCCGGTCGGCCCCGCCATGCTGGGGCGGGTGGTGGACGCGCTGGGCCGTCCAGTCGATGGCCGGGGCGCCATTCAGACTTCGGCACGGCGGCAGGTCGAGATGGTCGCGCCGGGAATCATCGTCCGCCAGCCGGTGAAGGAGCCGTTGCAGACCGGCATCAAGGCGATCGACGCCATGATCCCGATCGGCCGGGGTCAGCGGGAGCTGATCATCGGTGACCGCGGCACCGGCAAGACGGCCATCGCGGTGGATACCATCATCAATCAGAAGGGAGCCGGGGTCGTCTGCGTCTACGTGGCCATCGGGCAGAAGCGCTCCACCGTGGCCACCGTGGTGGACAAGCTCAAGGATGCGGGCGCGATGGACTACAGCATCGTGGTCGTGGCCTCCGCCTCGGACCCCGCGCCGCTGCAGTACATCGCCCCCTACGCCGGCTGCGCCATCGCCGAGTACTTCATGTACGAGGAAGGCAAGGCGACGCTGTGTGTGTACGACGACCTGTCCAAGCAGGCGGCCGCGTACCGGCAGCTCTCGCTGATTCTCCGTCGCCCACCCGGCCGGGAGGCCTATCCGGGCGACGTCTTCTATCTCCACAGCCGGTTGCTCGAGCGGGCCGCAAAGATCAATGAGAATGCGGAGACGGTAAAGCTGGATCCCCGGATCAAGAAACCGGGCGGCTCGCTCACCGCGCTGCCGATCATCGAGACCCAGGCCGGTGACGTCTCCGCCTACATCCCCACCAATGTCATCTCGATTACCGACGGCCAGATCTTCCTGACCACCGATCTGTTTTATTCCAACGTCCGCCCCGCGGTGGACGCGGGCATCAGTGTGAGCCGGGTCGGCGGCAACGCCCAGATCAAGGCCATGAAGCAGGTGGCCGGCCCGCTCCGGCTGAGCCTGGCACAGTACCGTGAGCTGGAGGCCTTTGCCCAGTTCGGGTCCGACCTCGACACCGCCACGCAGCGGCAGCTTTCGCGCGGCGCTCGGCTGGTGGAGGTACTCAAGCAGCCGCAGTACCGTCCGGTGCCGGTGGAGAAGCAGGTGGTCATCATCTTCGCCGTCACCAACGGCTATCTGGATGACGTTGAGGTCCAGCACATTCGGCAGTGGGAGCGTGACTTCCTCGATTATCTCGAGGCTTCCCATCCCGACATCCTCAAGGATATCCGGACCAAGAAGGCGTTGGACGACGATCTCACCAACCGGCTGAAGTCCGCCATCACGGCGTTCAAGCCGATGTTCGCCCCCGAATAATGGCCAAGGGCCGTCAGCTCAAGGGGCGGATCCGCTCCGTCCAGAATACCAGGAAGATCACCAAGACGATGGAGCTGGTGGCCACGTCAAAGCTGAAGCGCGCCCAGGACCGGGTGGTGGGTGCCCGGCCCTATGCCGATGCCCTTCGGGAGGTGATCGCCGATCTGGTGACCCCCGACCTGGCCGACCAGGTCCCCTTGTTGCGCCAGCCGAAGCCGCTGTCGAAGGGAGGTCCCAGCCGAGCGGCGGTGATTCTGCTGACCTCCAACCGGGGACTGGCCGGCGGATTCAATTCCAATCTGATCAAGGAAGCTCGGCGGCGGATCGAGGCGCTCGAAGCGGAGGGCTACACCGTCGATCTCTACGGCGTGGGCAAGAAGGGCATCGGCTTCTTCAAGTACCTCGGCCGCAAGCTGGCCTTGGAGCGGCTCGACGTGGGCGACCGTCCCACCGCCGACCACGCCGCCGAGATCGTCGCGCCGCTGATCCAGAGCTTCGCCGCGGGTGAGCTGGCCAGCGTCGATCTGATCCAGGCTCGCTTCATCAGCGCGCTGCAGACCCCGCCTACCACCGTGCGAATTCTTCCGGTGGAGATGGCGGCAAAGCGGGGAAGCGGGGAGGCGGGGAAGTCGGCGAACTATATTCTAGCGCCTAGTGCGGAAGCAATTCTGGAGCAGTTGCTGCCGCTGTATGTGCGGAATGCGGTCTACCGGGGGCTGGTGGAGACCGCGGCCGCCGAGCACGGCGCCCGGCGCACCGCCATGAAGAACGCCACCGACAATGCGGGTGAGATCCTCGAGTTGCTCAAGCGGACCTACAACCGCCAGCGGCAGGCGCAGATCACGCAAGAGATTGCCGAGATCGTGGGCGGGGCAGCGGCACTGCAGGGATAGGGCGACGGCCACCACGACTGAAATAAACAGGGAGTCCAGGCCAACATGGCAACCGCAATCGCTAGCGAGAAGGTGGGCCGCACCGCCAAGACCGAACAGAACTATGGCAAGGTCGTTCAGGTCATCGGTCCCGTGCTCGATGTTGAGTTCGAGCCCGAGCACCTCCCGGAGATTTATAACGCTCTGGAGATCGACGATCCCAGCGGGGCCTTCCCGGTTCATCTGACCGCCGAAGTGCAGCAACACATCGGGCAGAACCAGGTCCGCGCGGTCGCGATGAGCACCACCGATGGCGTCACCCGGGGGATGCAGGTGCGCGACACCGGCGGCCCCATCACCGTGCCAGTGGGCGAGGTGCCGCTGGGCCGCATTCTCAACGTCCTGGGTGAGCCGGTAGACGGTGGGCCGGCGATTCCAGCCGACACCGAGCGCTGGCCGATTCACCGGGAGACTCCGAAGTTCACCGATCTCCAACCCAAGACCGAAATCTTCGAGACCGGCATCAAGGTCATAGATCTGATCGCCCCCTTCGTGAAGGGTGGCAAGATCGGGCTGTTCGGTGGAGCCGGCGTGGGCAAGACGGTCGTGATTCAAGAGCTGATCAACAACGTGGCCAAGGGACACGGCGGCCGCTCGGTCTTCTGCGGCGTGGGTGAGCGCACCCGCGAGGGCAACGACCTCTACCTGGAGTTCAAGGAAGCCAAGATTCTGGAGAACGTGGCGCTGATCTACGGCCAGATGAACGAGCCGCCCGGTGCCCGGTTGCGGGTGGGCCTCACCGGGCTGACTGTCGCCGAGTATTTCCGCGACATCCAGGGGCAGGACGTGCTCCTCTTCATCGACAACATCTTCCGTTTCACTCAGGCGGGCTCCGAGGTATCCGCGTTGTTGGGACGGATGCCCAGCGCCGTGGGATACCAGCCCACTCTGGCCACGGAGATGGGTGACCTGCAGGAGCGCATCACCTCCACCAAGAGTGGCTCGATCACCTCGGTGCAGGCCATCTACGTTCCGGCGGACGACCTCACCGACCCGGCTCCGGCCACCGCGTTCGCACACCTCGATGCCACCGTGGTGCTCTCCCGCGCCATCGCGGAGCTGGGGATCTATCCCGCGGTCGATCCGCTCGACAGCGCCAGCCGAATCCTCGACCCGCAGTACGTCGGCACCCGGCACTACGATGTGGCCATCGGCGTGCAACGGATTCTGCAGCGCTACAAGGCGCTCCAGGATATCATCGCCATTCTCGGAATGGACGAGTTGAGTGAAGAGGACAAGCTCATCGTGGCCCGTGCCCGGCGGATTGCCCGATTCCTCTCGCAGCCCTTCTTTGTAGCGGAACAGTTCACCGGATTCGCCGGCAAGTATGTTAAGCTGGAAGAAACCATCTCCAGTTTCGAGCGAGTTGTCGCCGGCGAATTCGATCAATTGCCGGAGCAAGCGTTCTACATGCAAGGCGGTATCGACGACGTGATTGCACGAGCCAAACAGCTCGCGAGCTCGTGATGCAGGTCACGGTGATCTCGCCCGGGGCGTCTATGTTCGACGGTGCGGCCGACGCGGTAGTGGCGCCGGCTTTTGACGGACAGGTCGGCATCCTGCCGAACCACGCCCCGTTCATGACGCTGCTGGGCGAGGGTCCTCTGACGGTTCGCCAGGCCGGCACCGTCACACGCTTCTCCGTACGTGGCGGATTCCTCCAGGTGATTGACAACCGGGTGCGCGTGGTCACCGAACACGTTCAAGGAGACTCTCATGCGTCATAGCCATTTCGGCGGGCTCTTGGTGGCGGTGGTCGTCGCGTTGTCGGCGAACGGTCTGGCGGCACAGGAGACGGGCACGCCGATGTTCAAGGCTCCCTATCGCGCGTTCACCAATCACGAGTTCGGCATCGCATTCTCCGACCCCGGTACGGGGGTCAACTTCGCGCTCGAAGGATTCTACAGTTACGCAATGGGCGGCAACGACTTCGGAGTCCGCGCCGGCTTTGCGGATCCGGATGGTACGGGCAGCACCCGACTCCTGCTCGGCGGTGATTTCCGCGCTCGGGTGCTGAGCTACAGTGAGAGTATCCCGGTGGACGGCGCGCTCACGGTGGGCGCGGGGCTCAACGTCGGTGAGGGTGACGACCTCATTTACCTCCCGATTGGCTTCACCGTCGGCCGCCGCTTCGAGCTGGAAAACTCCAAGACCACCTTTACCCCGTACGTCCACCCAACCCTGATCCCAGTCCTCGGCGCCAGTGGCGGCAGCGACATCCGCTTCGCGCTCGGTCTCGGCGTGGACATGCGATTCAGCAAGAGTTGGGCAGTGCGGGTCAGCGGTGGAATCGGCGATCTCGAAGGCGTCGGTATCGGTCTGACGTACGTGCAATAGTACCGAGCACCCGGGTTCCGGCATACGCCCGTCCGCAGCGTTGCGGCCGGGCGTTTGTGTTGGTGACTCCGCAATTGACTTCCCTCGAAGCCTCGGAGTACCTTCTGGCGCGTTGCAGGGCCGTGCCGCTCACGGCCCGTTTACTTGTAGGGAGACGAGATGAGACCACATGCGCGGAAGGCCGCGGGTGCGGGAGTTCTGGCTATGATCCTGGCGCTGGGCCCCTCGAGGGTGGGCGCGCAAGTGCGCGGCATACCGGTCTACAACAGCGGAGTCGCTAGCGGCATCGCGATCTATGGCGACGTCGGGTTTCCCAACGGGGATGCCGGAAAGGGCGCTGCCGTTGCCGTGACCGGCCGGGCCGCTTCCGGGCCGCTAGGCGCCACCGCCATCTTATCGAGCTTCAACCCCGACGGTCCTGCCGGTAGCAGTCTCTCGGTCGGGGCCACCCTTAACTACAAAGTGTTCGGCGGTCCGCTCATTCCGCTTTCAGTGACCCTCCAGGGAGGAATCGGCTACTCCAAGCCGGAGACCGGCTTGCTCCCGGGCCAGGACACCGAGCTCCGGTTTCCCGTCGGCATGGGATTCGCGCTCACCATCCCCAATCCCGCGCTGGCCATCCGGCCCTGGATCGCCCCGCGGGTCGACGTCGTCCGCTCGTCCGGCAACGGACTCTCGGACACTCAAACCAACTTTGGTCTGGGAGGCGGACTGGAGCTCAACCTCCTCAACGGCTTCGGGCTGCAGGCTGCGTACGACCGGGTCTTCACGGATGGCGGGGATCCGACCGTCTTCGGTATCGGGGCGCACTACGCCTTCCGGATTGGTCTGTGACGGTCTGGCGGCTCCGCGCGGCGTCCTCGCTTCTCACCCTGCCGGCACTGTTTCTCCTCTCTGCCCTTGGCGGCTGCGCCGAAACCTTCGATGCCACCACGCTCGGGGTGCCGGTGACGCTCGCGTCGCCTGCGGGGCAGCAGCCGGCGGGTGCCCGCTTCCAAGTCACGTCCCACGCGCTCTATGGGTTCTGGGGGCTGGCCAAGATCAAGGACCCCTCCTTGCGAAAGGCCCTCGCGGCCCAGCTTGCCGGTGGCAGTGGCGTCGCCGACCTCAGGATCAAGGTGCGTAGCCGGTTTCCCGACGTTCTGGTCACCGTGCTCACTGCCGGTTTGATCGTGCCCCGGTCGGTGACTTATGACGGGATTGTGTTGAAATAAGCTCGGCGAGCAGGCTCGCGCTTCGTCGAGATGCACCCATTCCTCGCTCCACCACTTCCCGTGCCAGACGACCTCGAGTCAGCCGACCTCGCTCGTCCGCAATCCAGTTCTCCCACTGCCGCTCCAGCCCGGCAGCGGCTGCGTTCACGCTGTAGCGGCCTAGCGCCGTCGCGGCGCCTTTCTCCAGCAACAGGGCCGCGTCCCGGCTATTGCGCCAACGAGGTCCGAATATCACCGGGATGGACCACGCGGCGGGCTCCAGCACAGAGTGAAGTCCCGCGCGTCCGAAGCCTCCCCCCACATAAGCCATGACGCCGCTGCCGTAGAGCGTCGCCAACACGCCCACTCGATCGACCAGCAGAAGGGTCGCCGGCTGCTCGGCCGCACTGAGGCGCACCGGCAATGGCAATCCGGCAGCCGCGGCATTTCGCTCCAGCCGGGCGAGATGCTCGGCAGTGGGCTCATGAGGCACCAGGATCAGACGGGCGTCCCCCCGGCGCCGCAAAAGATGAGCAAATGCGTGCAGGAGGATGGCTTCATCTGCCGGCCAGGTGGACCCGGCCACCAGGGTCGGCGCGCCCCGTCCCCAGCGGAGCAGCGGCTCATCGTGAGCGACGGCCCGGACCCGCTGGGCAACACTGTCGAAGCGGGGATCGCCCAAAACCTGGATTCTATCTGAAGCGACACCAAGCCGGGCTAGGCGGGTGGCATCGTCAGCAGAAATGGCGGCGGCGGCGGATACCGCCTCGTAGCCGGGGTGCAGGAGTGTCCGGGCCGGCCAGCGAAGCCGCCCGCTTCCAGGGCTTACCGTAGCCGCGACGATGGCCACCTGAACTCCGCTGGTGGCCGCCCGGGTTGCCAGCTCGGGCCAGAGGTCCAGCTTGGCAAACACCAGCACGTCGGGATCGAGCGCGTACAACAGCCGGTCGGCGGCGCCGGGAAGATCGTAGGGCAGATAGTCCGCCGCGTCCACCTCGAGACGACGGGCCAGTGCCTCGGCCGAGGGACTAAAATGGGTGTAGACGATTTGACATTCGGGACGAATCAGGCGCAGCTGTTGAATGACGCTCTCGGCCTGGAGTCCCTCGCCAACCGAGGCAGCGTGAAACCAGACCAGAGGACGTGCAGGATCACGGTTCCACCGAGCCCAATCCAGCAGCCGGTCGCCGGCCTCGCGCCGGGCCCGGGTTCCGGCCCGAAGCTTGGGGTGCAACAGTCCCAGGGCGGGGGCCAGCGCGGTGCCCAACCGAAGTGCCGCGCGGTATCCCCAGGAGGTGCTAGGCATGCGGCAATGTTGCCGTCACCCCACTCAAACGGAAGAGGCTTGCCCTGCATCGCGGGGTCGGGCTACAAACTAAGGTGCCCACAAGAGACGACATACTCGTGAGCACTGTGGCTATACCGTTTCTGACTGATTTTAACGTTCCAGCGGATGATTACCAGTTCCGCTTCTACTTGGACGGCCAGCCTCTCGGCGAGCCGCTAGACCTCACAGTTCTGTCCGCAGCCGGCGTTCAAGGCAGGCTCTAAGCGCAGCAAAGGATCCCTCGGCATTACAGGGATCCCTCGCTACGCTCAGATGACATTTTCGGCCTACGCGGCATGGGCTGCCGCCACAGGCTATCGAACCGTCGCGTGTACCCCTACAACGAGGTCGGTGAAATCCGGCTCGCCTGGTGTCCCCAAGTTGTCGCCGTCGTCGAAACTCAGCGTCCAATCGGGAAAGGTTCCCGTAAGCTGGCCGGCCGGGGGGCCCCGCGGCGGCTCATTCGGCCTGGGGGCGCCCTGGCTGAACCAGATCCTGGCCTGAGTGCCCGACTGGTATACCCACAGTTCATCGAGGGGACCGCCGTAGACCCCAAAGTCCTGGCCCACCGGCCTCGCGCACACGCTCAAGAACGTCTGGTCGCCAACCGGTGGCGGGGTACTGATTTTGCTCAACGCGTAGCGACCGACGTCGCAGTGAACAGTGAGCAACTTGAGGCTCAGACTGGATCGGGCCGCCATGTCGAGGACGCACTCGACGGTCGTGCCAGAGGTGGTGCAACCCTGGACGGCCGGAGGCAGTGGCGTAACGCTGACCGTTCCGGTCGCGATCCTGGTGGCGCCCTCGTTGTCGGTCACGGTGAGTGTGACCATAAAGGAGCTGCGGCCGCTGACGGAGTAGGTGTGAACCGGCTGACTCAACGCGCCGGTCGCGCCGTCGCCGAAGTCCCACACATAGCTCACGATGCCGCCAGGGGCAACGTCGGTGCTCGTGCTGTAGAAGATGCAGTCCACTCCGTAACACCATGTATGAAAGGCCGCCGTCGGCGGGATGTTGGTCGCGGTCGGATCCAGGATGAACTTCTGGCTGGTGACGTCGGTAGCCCCCAGGATGTTGGTCACGGTGAGGGTCACCGTAAACTCGGTGGCCGCGGTGACCGTATAGCTATGAGTTGGGTTTTTCTCCAGCGAGGTACCGCCGTCGCCGAAGGTCCAGGCGTTCCGAGTGATACGCACGCCGTGCTGGAGGCTGACGTTCTCGAACGTACAGGTCGCTGTCGCTGCGATACAACTGTAGGTGAATCTCGCAACGGGCGCCTGGGTGACCGGGGGAGCCGGGTCAACCGCAACCGTCTGGGTCGCGACCGCGGTGGCGCCGTCGTTGTCGGTCACGGTGAGGGTCACCGTAAACTCGGTGGCCGCGGTGACCGTATAAGTATGGGTTGGACCTGCCTCCGTCGCGGTGCCGCCGTCGCCGAAGCTCCAGGCATAAGTCGCGATGCTACCCGGGGCCGCGTCGGTGCTGGTGCTGATGAAAGTGCAGGCCGCTGCAGTACAGCTGTGGGTGAAGCTCGCCGTCGGGGGTGTGTTGCCCGGGGGAGGCGGGGGAGCCGGAGCGATGGTGATGGTGCCGGTCTTCGTGTCGCTCAACCCCTGAGCATCGCGGACCGTCAGGCTCACGTTGAAGGTCCCGGCCGCGGTGTAGGTGAACGGTGCATTCGCCGTGGCCGCGTCAGGAGTGCCGTCGCCATCGAAATCCCAGCTCCACCCCGTCACCGCTGCATCATCCTCGCTGGTGCTGGCAAAGTTGCAGGCCACGTTGATCGTGCATGGCGGCATGTCGAAGTTCGCCACCGGCGCTGTGTTATCGGGGGGAGGGGTGCCGGCGCCACTACTACACGCCGAGGCCAGCACCAGCATTCCGGTTACAACAGCGAGCAGACCGATCGATCGCATAGAATCATCTCAGCCAAAAGTCGACAAGTGCCAGGGAGCCGGTGGGTTAATGCGTGTCTCGCACCACAATGAGCCGCCATGCGCCAGAGCCGTGCCAATTGCCGGCGGACGTTCGCACCCTCTTTGTTGTCGTCGGAACGACTGATTCTACATGGATTTGCCACTAATCCGCCGCAGCATCATACCTGTGCGACCGACCCACAACTGTGGCGACCGTGAGCTTCGGACGGGCGAGCTAAGTGGCCCATCTACCGCGCCACCCACTCCAGCGCAGCGATGCTAAACGAAGGGCCTGTACCGGCCCTTGGATTAGCAAGAAACCGGAGCCCTAGGCGAGCGAGTCCTCAACACGGGTGAGAACTTCCGCTGTGGCGGCAATCAGGTCCCGCCAGGCCTCCAACACGGCCAGTCGGCGATGCTAAGCGTCGACCAGGGCGACCCGGCCCCCCGGCGGACACGTCCTTCAGCCAGGAGTGTAGCAGGCCTTAGAGTTGCGGTTAAATTATCCGCGCCATGCCTACCTTCGGTACAAGGCCAAGCTTGGTGCCAAGGGCCTATCAGGCTTTTGCGACGGTGCCAAGCACCGAGGTGGAACAGCTAGCGAGCGAAATTGACGAAGTAGCTGGAGAGTTGAGGAGGCTCGGTCTCGAATTGTACCCGGAACACTTCCAACGCCATTCCCGAACCAAGCCACCGCATAGTGTCCTGTGAGCTGCCTGCCCAGGTACCTTCCCCCTGGCATCGGGCCCGGGATTCCTGTTAGCTTTTTCGGTGCGTCCTCGCAGTGAGAAACGCGCCAATAACCGGGGCAAACTGGACCAGCAAACTGAACCAGCGAAGTAGAGCCCCCGCAACCACAACGAGTTATCAACCGTGAGGAGGTGATCCATTGTCTACAGAGTCAAGGGTCGCCTGCGGCCGTTAGACACTGCTGCAAGCTGAGACCCAGGCGACACTTCGAACCTGGGGGGGCCGCTCAATGCGGCCCCTTTTCTTTGGGATGACATTTCCCTGGCGGAAGGCGCTCATGCCGACCACGCTCGCAAGCTATTGGCAGGCCGCCAGGGCGCCGCGGTACAGTTTGACCTTTGCTTTCCCGCTCCTGCTGCTCTATGAGATTCTCGCCTTCACGCTGTCGGGCAGCGAGTTCTCCGGAGTGCGCAACGGAGCCGATGTCCTCCTGAAGACTGTCTTCGTCGCCCTGGGTGGTCGGAGTGGGCTGGTGGTGTTCGGAGCGCTGCTGGTAGGCGGAGGCGCCTGGATCGTGGTGCAGGACCGCCGCAAGTCGGGAAGGATCGAGCCGCGCGTGTTGGTCCTCATGGCGGCAGAGTCAATCGTGTATGCCCTGGCGTTTGGCCTGGTGACAAGCACCCTGACCGGGCTGTTGATCCCCGGCATTTGGCTGAGCGTACGCCTTCCCGATCTCGCGCTGGGAGCACTCGCGAGCTCCAGTCTGGCCACTCAGGTCATGATCTCCCTCGGGGCCGGTATCTACGAGGAGTTGCTCTTTCGAGTGATCCTGGTCTCCGGGCTAGCCTGGCTGGCGCGCAGGGTCTTCGGTTGGAGAGTGACGGCAGCCGGACTCTTTGCGGTCGGCGTCGGAGCTCTGATCTTCTCGGGATTTCACTACATCGGGCCTTACGGCGATCGGCTGACTCTCGGCTCGTTCGCCTTTCGCACGGTGGCCGGTATCCTCTTCAGCAGTCTCTACCTCTTGCGAGGCTTCGGGATCACCGCGTGGACCCACGCGCTCTATGACGTGTTTCTCGCGCTGGGATAGGACGGGAAGGACGGGGAAGGACGGGAAGGATGGCGTCCCTTCAGATCACCTTCCCGTCTTTCCCGTCTTTCCCGTCTTGTCCGCGTACACCGAATCCAGCACCTGTCGAAAGACCCCCACCGGAGCCGAGCCCTCCAGCAGTCCCCCCTCGATGTAAAATGTCGGCGTGCTGCCAGCCCCTGACCGCGCGGCACCCTCTGCATCGGCCTGAACTTCCTGCATCGTTTCCGGCGACTGGAGACAGGCGAGCAGGGTGGGCTTGGAGAGTCCCGCCGAATCACCCAGCGAAACGAAGAATGGTGCGGCTTCCTTCAGCGGCGCCCAGGTGTCCTGATACTGAAACAGGAGATCGTGCATCCGCCAGAACCCACGCTGCTTGGCCGCGCAGAGCGCCAGTTGGGCGGCAGCCGAGGCGTGGGCGTGAACGCTGGTAAGCGGGAAGTTGATGAACACCCAGCGGACCTTTCCCGGCTTGATGTATTCCTTCTCCAGCTGAGGGAAGGTCTCGGAGGCGAACGCGCGGCAGTAGGGGCACTGAAAGTCCGACATCTCGTAGACGGTCACGGGAGCTTTAGCGGCCCCTTTGCTGCGCGGCTCCAGGGGCGCGGTAGCCGTCTGCGCACTCAGCGCCGCGGGGCCAAGCAAGCACAGAATCCACAGACCGGAAAGATTTCTCGACATCCTCACTCCTCAATAACGGGGTCGCCGCCGGCCAGTGCGACTGGAAAGCAGCAGCGTGTCATCGTCTACCGGGATATTCCAGTACCACTCCGCGTTGGGATCGCTGGTATCCCACGCTCGAGCGTACAGCCACCATTTGCCGGGCCCCAGTGAAAAGTGCGCCCAACCGGTAGGGCCGGTCGTGTCGGTCGCGGCATCCTGATGCCGCCGCATGGTCAGGTTTTCGACGATGCTGTCGTATCCCTGGTAGGTGCTATCTTCCCAGTGCCTGACCCGGGCCCGGAGACTTTCGCTTCTACTCAGAAAGTCGGCGCGAGCCCGGGCCAGCGCCAGTCCGGCCCGCTCGGCGTGCGAGTTTACCGCGGCAGCCGAGTCGCGCAGAAGCAGCCATCGACGTTGGAGCATGCGGTAGTGCGGCGACTGGTGGGAGGCGGTGTCCAGCTGCCGTTGGACCAGGTTAAGGGAGTCCTGCAACTTGCCGGCAGCGTAGGTCAAGGTCGTGTAGGTGGTGAAAGGGCCCCGAAAACTCGCGAACAGACTATCCAGCGCGGCCGTGGATGGCCGAGGACTCCGTGCGTGCGCCTCGAGGCTGGCAAGAACGCTGTCGCGGTCGTAAGGGAGGGCGATGATGCCCACCCCTGCCGCGGGTGTCTCCAGCGTGTCCGGCCCGGGTATGGAGACTCGTACCGAGACGTCGCGCTCGCGCCCGCAGGCCACCACTCCGGCGAGGTAGCAACCAAGGAGTGCGACGCCGCCGGCCTTCAGCAGCGCCGAAGTGGCTAACAAAGCGGGAGTGGCTTCAGCAGCGGGAGAGTGATTGACGGGGACACGAGCCAAAGCTACCGCTCTTCTAGCGGTGCTTCAACTGACGATTTCAGCAACGTCTGTGGCCCAGAGCCAGGGTGTGGACACCTTGGTCCCGGTCCAGCCGGTCGGCTACGTGAACGACTTTGCCTCGGTGCTCGATGCCGGATCCCAGGCCGAGCTGGAGGACGTGATTCGGCGCTTGCAAGCCGCCACGGGCGCAGAGATCGCAGTGGTGACGTTGCCCTCGATCGGGAATTACAACCCCGCCGAGGTGGCTCTCGCCATCGGACGCAAGTGGAAGGTGGGTGCCAAGGCCGAGATCGGAGACCCTCGCCGCAACGCGGGATTGGTGGTCCTGCTGGTGCCCCGCCGCCCCGGCGATCCGAACTCCGGCCACATTCGGATTGAAGTTGGGCAGGGCCTGGAAGGCATCGTGACCGATGCCGCGGCCGGCGGTGTGCGGGACCTGATGCGTCCCGACCTGGCGGCCGGGAGGTACGGCCCCGGCTTGCTGCTGGGAGTACGCTCGCTGTCGAGCCTCATCGCCCGAGGCTACGGCGTCACCGACACGGCTCTCACCGCGTATCAACCACCAGCAGGGCAGGGGGGTAATTCTACCCCGATCGGCAACATCCTTCCTATCCTTCTTTTCATTTTTTTCATACTCGTCGCGTCCGGTGCTTTGGGCGGAGGGCGACGCCGAAGGGGTGGGGTATATTGGGGTGGCCCATGGATTGGGGGAGGCTGGGGTAGCGGTGGCGGCTTTGGTGGCGGTGGTGGTGGTTTCGGAGGCTTCGGTGGCGGCGGAGGTTTCAGCGGCGGCGGTGCCGGGGGAAGATTCTGATGCGCGCGACAGTTTCTCGGATTGTCGATCCCTTTCTCTCCGAGGTCGACCAGGTGCTCGGCTCGGGGTATAGCGCCGTACTGTACGGATCGGCCGCGCGAGATGACTTTATTCCCGGGCGTTCGGATATAAATCTCATGTTGGTCCTGGAGCAGCTCGATCCCCAGATCCTCCGCTCCCTCGGCCGCGCGTTCACCGGATGGCGCAAGGGATCACATGAGCCTCCCTTGATCCTGAGCCGGACCGAGTGGGAGCGCGCCACCGACGCCTTCCCCATCGAAATCACCGACATGCGGGTTTCGTATCAGGTGCTCCGCGGCCCCGATCCGGTTCAGAGCGTGCGGGTGGACCGCGCCGATCTGCGCAAGGCGCTGGAGCGGGAGTTCCGGGGGAAATTGCTGCGCCTGCGTCAGGGGTACGCCACGTATGCTCCCGACCCCAAAGCGCTGGGGATGCTGGCACTCCAGAGCGCGGCGACGATCCTCGTGTTGCTTCGCGGGGTGCTGACATTGATGGGCAAGCCGGTGCCCGCTGGGGCCAACGAACTGGCTTCGGCTGCGGCCCAGGCAATCGGTTTCCAGGCCGACCCCCTTCTGCATGTGGTCCGCCATCGTGCCGAGCGGGAATGGCGCTGCGGAGCGCCGGAGTTCGAGAAGTACATGGAAGTGGTAGAACAGGCGGCGCGGTTCGTCGACCAACTTCAGCTCGGAGATCAGTGATGCAGCGATTCCGGAAAACTCTGCCGCTTCTTGCGGCCGCCTTTCTGATCGTCGGCTGCGGCTACAATGAGATCCAGACCAAAGACGAAACGGTGAACAAGGCCCAGGGCCAGATTCAAACCCAGCTCCAGCGGCGGGCCGATCTGATTCCCAACCTGGTCAACACGGTGAAGGGGATCACCAAGCAGGAGGATACGGTCTTCATCTCGATCGCCAACGCGCGGGCACGTCTCTCGGGCGCGGTTCAGTCGGGCAACGTGCCCGAGATGGCGGCCGCCAACCAGCAGCTCAATCAGGGACTGGGACGGCTGCTCGCGATCTCGGAGAACTACCCCCAGCTCCGGTCGAGTGACAACTTCCGCGCGCTACAGGATCAGCTGGAGGGGGCCGAGAACCGCATTGCTGTGGCCCGGCAGGACTACAATACTGCGGTAGGGGACTTCAACGCCTATATCCGCCGCTTCCCCTACAATCTGACCGCCAAGGTGTTCGGGATGGGCAAGCCCCGGGATTACTTTGAGGCCACCGCGGGAGCGGCTGAGGCGCCGAAGGTGACGTTTTAACGGGAAAGACGGGAAGGTGGTCACGTGACAAAGCCCCGAGACCATTGGGTCCCGGGGCTTCCGTTTTTCTCCTACCCGTCCTTCCCGTCTTTCCCGACCTTCGCGCTAGTCCGTCACTACCCCCTCAGGCAGCACGTACTTCAGCGGATTTACCGGCCGCCCATTTACATGCACCTCGTAGTGCAGATGCGGGCCGGTAGCGAGGCCGGAGTTGCCCACCAGGGCAATCCGTTGACCCCGGGATACCCGTTGGCCGGTCTTGACCAACAGCTTGGAGGCGTGGGCGAACTTGGTCACGATTCCGAAGCCATGGTTGATCGTGATCGTGTTCCCGTAGCCCGTCTCCCAGCCGGCATCGGTGACAACCCCGGCAGCGGGCGCTTCGATCGGGCTGCCCATGGGAGCCGAGACGTCAATTCCCTCATGGGGCCGCGCCAGGTGCAGGATCGGGTGCTGCCTCATGGCCGAGAAGGCGCTGGAGAGCCAGCCCTGGGTCGGCATGATGGAGGGGGTAGCGGCGAGCCTGGCGGTGTGCAGAGAAAGGCTGTCAGCCGCCTCTTTGAATGAAGAGGCGAGCAGATTGGCCCGTCGGATCAAGGCTCCCAGATCTACCCTGACTTCGGCAGAGCGGCGGGCGATGCCGGTGAGGCCGTTCAGGTCCGACGATCCAGCCGGTCCGCCAATGCCGGCGGCCTGGACCTGCGGATCGATGGGCTCCAGGTTGGCCAGCACCCGGATCCGGGCATCGCGCTGTGAGATGGTGGTGATAGTATCGGCCAGGCTGACGAGCCGTCCGTGGAGCTCGCCGATCTGGCGGGCCAGGGTGGCGTTCTCTTCCTGGAGCCGGGCGGCGCGCGAAAGGTCAGTGGTGTGCGAGATTGTGGCATAGCCGGCCAGTAGCGCGAGGACCACGATGCCTCCCACAGCCGCCGCGGCGAAGCGCAGCAGGTTGTAGGAGACCTCGACGATGCGCGAGGGCTCCGACCCATGGGGGACGAGCACCAGAGTCCAACGGCGTTTGGCCATGACTAATACACCTCACAACTGATGTCGCGGTAACCTTCGCCTGATCGGCGCTCCAATCTGACAATCTGCCTGGTCATGGGGGTGACCGGAGTTATCACTCCAAAGCTAAGGTGGCCCAAAAGGATAGGGATTGTCAAGAGGGAAGAGGAGTGATAACTCTTTCACTGTCAAATAGTTTCGCGAGAAAGGACTTTAAGTTCTACACGCTTGCAGGCTTGGGGAACAGCACTTCGGCGCGCGAGACCGTGCACCCAGCCACGCTGGGGTCCTCCGCGCTTTGCCAGGAGGCCTGAGCTACCAAACCATCCAGACCCAACATCTCCCAGAGACTTTGGGCTTTGCCCGGGATGAACGGACTCGTCATCACGGCCAAGCGTACCAGGGCCCGCGCGAGCGCTCCGAGCGTCGCATCCAGCTCCGCTTCCTTACCTGTCTTGGCCAGCGCCCAGGGTGCAGATTGTTGCACGAAGAGGTTAGCGGCCGAGACCAGCGACCAGGCCGCTTCGGCCCCACCGCGCAGATCGAGCGCGTCCATCGCGCGGGCGTACGCTGCCAAGGCCTCGGCCCCCGACTGGTCCAGCGGGCTCCGCTGAGTCGACGGCGCGGGCACCACACCTGAGCGGTACTTCAGTAGCATCGCCAGCGAACGAGAGGCCAGGTTCCCCAGCCCGTCGGCCAGCTCGGCGGTGTAGCGCTCATCGAACCGCTCCCAGGTGAAATTGCCGTCCGCCTCGAATCCCACCTCTCGCAGCAGGAAGTAGCGGAGCGCATCGGGCCCATGCCGCTCAATAGCCTCGTCCAGAGTCACCGCAGTACCGCTGGTCTTGGACATCTTAGTGCCTTCCCATTGCACGTACCCGTGAGCCCATACCTCACCCGGCAATTTCAGCCTGGCGGCGAGCAGCATGGCCGGCCAGATGACACAATGGAACCGGGTGATGCCTTTTCCGATCACGTGTAGGTCGGCGGGCCAGAGACGCTCGTATTCCGGAGCGGGAAACCCTGTTGCCGACAGATAATTGATCAACGCATCGAACCACACGTAGACCGTCTGTTCGGGGTCACCGGGGAAGGGAATGCCCCACGGTTGCCGCAGGCGAGAGACGGAAATGTCCTGCAGGCCACCCTCCAGTAGGCGCACCACCTCGTTCCGGCGGATCGCCGGCTCCACGCTCAGCGTGCCGCTGTTGATGAGCTCGAGCAGCTGGCTGCCGTAGCGACTGAGGCGGAAAAAATGATTGCGCTCCCGGGTATGGATCAACTCCAGTGTGGGATGCTCGATGCAGTGCCCATTCACAATCTGGCTTTCCTGCTTGAACTCCTCGCATCCGGTGCAGTACAGTCCCTCGTACTCGGCCACGTACAGATCGTCCGGGTTGAATCGCTGGATGCGGCGCAGCAGCTCGGTCACTGACGCCGCGTGCCGCGGCTCGGTGGTTCGGATCCAATCGTCGTTGGTGCATTCCAGCCGTTGCCAGAACTCCTCGAACCGGGCGGCCATCCGGTCCACCCAGGCTTTGGGAGTTACTCCCGCGCGGGCAGCTGCCTGGAGCACGGACTGGCTGTGCTCGTCCATGCCCATGAGGAAGTGCACCTGATCCCCCCGCAGCCGCCGGTACCGCGCGATCGCGTCCGCGCCGACCTTCTCCAGGGCATGCCCGAGGTGCGGGTCGCCGTTGGAGTAATCGATGGCGGTGGTCAGGTAGAACTTGGGCACTCGGCGGCTCCGAATTGACGTCTTGTCTGCGGCAGAACAATTGTCGGTGGGAAAACTAACCCGGAAGGGACCCGGTTCAGTCCTTCGGTTCCGGCGCGCCGGCTGCGCCGCGGCGGCTACGGGACTCGGCGGTAGGGAACACCTCGCCTAGCTGTTCGACCTCGGCCCGGAGCTGCGCCAGAGGGATGATGCGCGGGCCCTGCTCCTCGTGCCGGAGGAAGACCCGCTCCCGGAAGATGTCGACCGCAATCACCTTCTCCGGGCCGATGGCGGTTTTCAAAGTCTTCCCCTCTTTGGGAAACCGCTTTCGCGCCGTGACGTAGAAATCGTGCTCGTACTTGAGGCAGCAGAGCAATCGGCCGCAACCGCCGGAAATCTGGGAGGGGTTGAGGGACAGGTGCTGATCCTTGGCCAGTCCGAGGTTTACTGGGGAGAGCTCCTTGAGCCAGGTGGAGCAGCAGTATTCCCGGCCACAGCGCCCGACGCCCGACAGCCGGGCAGCCTCATCCCGGACCCCGATCTGGCGAAGCTCGATCCGGGTGCGAAACAGCGAGGCGAGGTCGCGGACCAGAGCCCGGAAATCGACCCGCTTGTCGGCGGTGAAATAGATGGTGAGCTTGTTGCGATCCCACTGCCATTCGGTGTCGCTCACCTTCATGAGCAACTGGTGCGCTCGCACCCGCTGGATGACCTTCTGCCGGACCTCCTCCTCCGAAAGCCGAATCTCCTGATGGGTCTTGAGGTCCTCGGCGGTCGCCCGCCGCAGCACCGGTTTCAGGACCGCGGGCTCCTCGGCTGCCTCGCCCACCGAGCAGCCGGAGCAGCCGCCGCACTTCTTGGCCGCCATGTCGCCGACCGCGGTGACCCTGCCGAGATCACGTCCCCGCTCCACCTCGACGATCACGCACTCCTTGACCCGGATCGGGTCGGCTTCCTCCTCCCAGAGGAAGTAGGCCTTGCGGGTTCCCTTGAAGCGCACTTCGATGGTCTGACTCATCAGGTCTCCGTAAACGCGCCCATGGCGGCGTACTTCTCCGCTCGGCGGCGCACCAGCTTCTCGGGTCGGACCTTCCGCAGCTCGGTCAGGTGCCGGATCAGCGCCTCACGCAGGGCTTCTCCGGCGGCATCCGGGTCCACGTGGGCTCCTCCCACGGGCTCCTTGACGATTTCATCGATGACTTTGAGCCGCAGTAGGTCTTCCGCGGTGATCTTGAGCGCCTCTGCGGCGCGCTCACGCTGGCTGGAGTCTTTCCACAGAATCGCGGCACAGCCCTCGGGCGATATGACCGAGTAGACCGAGTTCTCCAGCATGAGCACGCGGTCGGCGACGCCGAGGGCGAGGGCTCCTCCGGATCCGCCCTCACCGATGACCACGGCGATACATGCCGTGGGCAAGGAAGACATCTCCAGGATATTGCGGGCCAGTGCCTCGGACTGCCCGCGCTCCTCTGCGCCCAGTCCGGGATACGCCCCGGGCGTGTCGATCAGGGTGATCACCGAGGCACCGAACTTGGCAGCCAGCTTCATCAACCGCAGCGCTTTCCGATATCCCTCGGGATGGGGCATGCCAAAGTTGCGCTTGAGATTGTCTTTGGTGTCGCGCCCCTTTTGATGGCCGATCACCATCACCGACACTCCCGCGAGCCGAGCCCAGCCGCCGACGATCGCGGGGTCGTCCATATAAAGCCGGTCCCCGTGCAGCTCGATGAAGTCGGTGAAGATGGTGCTGAGGTAATCCAGAGTATACGGACGCCGGGGATGGCGGGCCACCATCACCCGCTGAAGGGGAGTGAGGTTACGGTAGATGTCGGCCCGGAGTGATTCGAGCTTGGTCTGAAGACCGTCCAGCTCCCCATCGATGTCGATCTGCCGCTCGGTACCGATGCGCTTCAAATCATCGATCTGGCGCTCCAGCTCCAGGAGTGGCTTCTCGAACTCGAGGGTGTAGGCCGAAGGCATCGGGATCAGCCCGCCTTCACATAGTGGACGGATTCGGCGCCGAGCAGATCGCGCAGCGCCCTGACCAAGTCGTCTTCCGCCGCAACGCGGAGGCGCCGGGAACGGAGCCGGACCGCCTCGCCGTTGCCGTCGCTCCACTCAATGTAGAGGGGGGTGGATCCCGGGTAAGCCGAGCAGAGTGCTGCTACTTCCTTGACTGCTGCGGGCTGGGGTGCGGATGGCGCCCCCCAGCTGAGGCTCAGTGCCACTGCGCCGGAAGATTTGAGTTGTTCCAGTGGCCTGGCCGCCTCCACGATGAAAGGCGCCTGATCCTCGCCCCGGTCTCGGTCGCTGTAGCCACCGGTCAAGAGGAGAGCCGAATCCGGGAGGATGATCTGATTGAGCTTGGCCCATGCCTCGGGGAAAACGATCCCCTCCGCGGTTCCGTGAAAGTCTTCCAGCACCAGCCGGGCGTACTCCTTACCGGTCTTCTTCGAGATCTGCCGCTTGACCGCCGTCACCACCGCGGCCACGCTCACCTGGTGCTCTCCCCACTCGCTCAGGGTGGCCGTCGTACGGGTGCCGAAGAGCTCGACTTCATCCCGGAAACGCTCGAGTGGATGCCCCGAGATGAAGAAGCCCAGCACTTCCTTCTCTTTGGCCAGCCGCTCCGCCTCGGTCCAGGAGGGAACGTCAGGAAGATCGGCCCCTCCCCGCTGCGCCCCGCTACCCCGCTCTTCGCCGAAGAGGGATTCCTGACCCGCCTCCCGATCCTGCTGCAGCAGCTGCGCCTCGGCCAGCGCGGGCTCCAACACTTCGATGAGCTGCTTCCGGTGCCCCCCCAGCGAGTCGCAGGCACCGGCGGCGACCAGCGACTCGAGGACCCGTTTGTTGCAGAGCCGGAGATCGATACGTTCCACCAGCTCTCCCACCGAGCCGTATGTGGCCGCTTGCCGTCCGCCGATGATCGAAGCGATGGCGCCCTCACCGACATTGCGCACCGCGCCGAGGCCGAACCGGATTCGATTGTCGCCGACGACGGTGAACTTGAATCCCGACTCGTTCACGTCCGGAGGCAGAATGTGGAGCCCGAGCTCTCGGGCCTCGTTGATGTACTGAACCACCTTGTCGGTGTTGCCGATTTCCGAGGAAAGCAGCGCCGCCATGAACTCGGCTGGATAATGCGCCTTGAGCCACGCAGTCTGATAGGACAGGATGGAGTAGGCGACCGAGTGGGACTTATTGAAGCCGTAGCGGCCGAAGGTCTCGATCTGGGCGGCCAGGTCGTCGACCATCCGCTTCGGATGGCCGAGAGCTTTGGCGCGCTCGCAGAACTTGCCCAGCTCTTTCTTGATCAGCTCGGCGTCCTTCTTTCCCACTGCCTTCCGCAGCACGTCGGCTTCCGCGAGGGTGAAACCAGCCAGCACATTCGCGATCCGCATCACCTGTTCCTGATAAGTGATGACCCCGTAGGTCGGCTCCAAGATTTCCCGGAGCGACGGATGCGGATAAGTCACCTTCTCCTGCCCCAGCTTCCGCCGGATGAACACGGTGTGCATGCCGGCATCGAGCGGGCCGGGCCGGAGCAGCGCGTTGGAGGCGACCAGGTCGTCGAACCGGTCGCACTTCATGGCGCGGAGGGTGTCGGTCGCGAGCGGTGACTCGAACTGAAAGACCCCCGCCGTCCGGCCGTGCCGTAGCAGTTCGTAGACCTTGGGGTCGTCCAGCTCCAGGGTCTCCATCTGGGGCGCGGCGCCATGCCGGTCCGCGATCATGCGCACGGAGTCGTGAATGACGGTCAGCGTTTTGAGCCCCAGCAGGTCCATCTTCAGCATGCCGACCTTTTCCAGCGCCCCCATCTCGTACTGGGTGATGATGGAATCGTCACCGTCGGCCGCGGCTCCAGCGCCCTTGGTCGGCGCCGTGCAGACCGGCACATAGTCGGAGAGCGGACCAGGGGCGATCACCACGCCGGCGGCGTGCACCGACATGTGGCGCGAAATCCCCTCGATCCTGGAGCTCAGATCCACCAGCCGGCGGTACCCCGGATTGGCTTTCACCAGATCGCGCAGCTCGTCGATCTTCTTTTCTGCGTCGCGGATGTTGAGGCTGTAGGCCGGCCCCGAGGGAATCAGCTTGGTGATCCGGTCGGCCTCTCCCGGCGGAATCCGGAGCACCCGCGCCACGTCCTTCACCGCCGCCCGCGCCTTCATGGTCCCAAAGGTGACGATCTGTCCGACGCTCTCCCGTCCGTAGCGCTCCCGGACATATTCGATGACCTCTCCCCGGCGCTCGAAGCAGAAGTCCACGTCGATGTCGGGCATCGACACCCGCTCCGGGTTGAGAAACCGCTCGAACAGGAGATCGAACTTGAGCGGGCACACGTCGGTAATGCCCAGTGAATAGGCCACCAGCGATCCGGCCGCGGAGCCCCGGCCCGGCCCCACCGGAATCCCTCGTTCCCGGGCGGCAGCGATGAAATCCTGGACAATCAGGAAATAGCCGGCATACCCAGCGTTCTCGATGACTCCGAGCTCGTAGGTGAGCCGGTCCCTGACCTCCTGGGGCAAGGGTGAGCCATAGCGCCGCTCGGCGCCGGTGGTGGCCAGGTGGTCGAGCAGCGCCTCGTCGGTCGAATACTCCTGGGGGCGGGGGAACTCGGGGAGGAAGTAGCGCTTCTCGAAATCGAACTCGCAGCGATCGGCTATGGTCTGCGTGTTGGCGAGAGTCTCCAGCCGGTCCGGGAACAGCGCCCGCATCTCGGCTTCGGATTTGACGTAAGACTCCTGCCCCAGGAAGCGGAAACGCTTGGGATCGTCGAGGTCGCTTCCCGTGCCGATCGCCAGCAACACGTCGTGGGCTTCCGCATCCTCGCGGCGCAGGTAGTGGGCGTCGTTGGTCGCAACCACCCCGATGCCCAGCTCCTGACCCAGCCGGAGCATGCCTTCGGTGACCTGACGCTCTTCGGGGATCCCGTGCGACTGAATCTCCAGCCAGAAGTTGTCGGGGCCGAAGGTCTGGCCGAGCCACTCCGCGCTCCTCCGGGCCTCCTCGAACTTGCCTTGCCGCAGATACAAAGCCACCTCGCCCGAAAGGCAGGCCGCGAGGCACACCAGCCCTTCCGAGTGGGCGGCGAGCACTTCGCGGTCGATCCTCGGCCGGCGGTAGAAGCCCTCCACGAAGCCGATGGAAGTGAGCCGGACGAGATTCTGGTACCCGACCCGATTCCGGGCCAGGAGAACGAGGTGGCTGTATGGAGCGGGAGCCCACTGGGGCTTCTCTCGGGCGGTCCGGGGCCCGAAGGCGAGATAGGCCTCGAAGCCTAGGATCGGCCGGATCTGTTGGAGCTTGGCCTGCTCATAGAAGGCCCATGCCGCATGCATGTTGCCGTGATCGGTAACGGCCAGGCTGTCCATACCCAGCTTCTTGACGTGCGCCACCAGCTCGGGGATCCGATTGGCCCCGTCGAGCAGGGAATACTCGCTGTGCGTGTGGAGGTGGACGAAAGACATGTATGCTATTGGCCATCGGCTATTGCCCAGGGGCTGCAGCCAATAGCTCCTTTATCGTGCTCTGGACTCCAGCTCGCGCAACACGGCATCCAGCGGGACACCGCGAGCCTGAAGGAGCACCAAGAGATGATAGAGGAGATCGGCCGCCTCGGACGCGAGACGCCCGTCATCCTCCGAATTTGCCGCTACTACAACCTCAACCGCTTCCTCGCCCACCTTCTGCGAGACCTTTCCCACCCCGCCGGC
Organism: Gemmatimonadales bacterium; assembly: GCA_035997125.1. GTDB lineage: Bacteria > Gemmatimonadota > Gemmatimonadetes > Gemmatimonadales > GWC2-71-9 > CAVVWJ01. The sequence continues at coordinate 7,765 of DASYIX010000079.1, read as the reverse complement.
GAGCAAGTCCACCGTGTATGAGCCTTGGGGCCGCTCCGTCCCCCGCTGCGCAATCGTGTGCGCCAGGCGAGTCAGCAGGTGTCCACCGGGGTCTTCACCGCTCACGGCGGGACTTCCCCGTTTCCCGAATTCCCCGCCTATTACAGTGGAGAAACAGGTCCGGGTTCCTGTGTGACAGGCGGGCCCGGTCTGCTGTACCCGATACAGCACCGCGTCGCCGTCGCAGTCGAGCCGGACCTCCGTGACACGCTGGACGTGCCCCGACGTCTCCCCCTTCTGCCACAAGGCTCCGCGGGATCTGCTGAAGTAATGGGCCAGACCGGTGGAGAGCGTGCGGTCCAGCGCGTCCCGGTTGGCAAAGGCGACCATGAGCACGTCGCCGGAACGGCTCTCCTGAGTCACGACCGGCACTAGTCCGTCAGCACCGAACCTGACCGCCGACAGCCGATTGTTTTCGGACACGGAGAGAAGGTACCGGCAGGTTGTGCGATTGTCAAAAGCCATTGGCGCACCTTATCTTGCTGGTATCAACGTGGTTCTTCCGGTGCCGGTTCCCCCTTCTTTTTCCCGCCCTGCCGGAGTGTTCAGCCAGTGCCATCGAACTCCTTCCCAGCGGCTTGGGTAAGCCTTCTTTTGGTCGCCGCATGTACCAACGGCGGTGGGCCGGGTGGCGTGCCTGTCGACTGCTCCACCGCGACACCCACCAACCTCCCGGTGGGCGAGCACACCATCATCGACGCATCCTCGCAGGGGTGTGTCAGGCTGCCGTCGACCGGGCCAGCCAGTGCCGAGTACCTCTATGTGGCCCTCGCCACCGAGGGCAAGGAAAGCGGTAGCGGGGTTTCGGTGGGCTACGACCTGACGGGAAGTGGCTCCGGGACCGCGCTGCAGGCATCGGTGCGGCGCCCGCTGCTCCGGGCGTTTCAGGGTCCGACCAGCGCAGAGGCCTTCCACGGCCGCCTGCGGGCCATGGAGCGCGAGCTGTCGCAGCGTCCGGGACGCGGGCTTCTGGAGGGGGCTTCAGCGAGCACGGCGGCGCAGCCTGCCCCGGTGCTGGGGGAGCAGCGCACCTTCAATGTGCTCAAGAACAGCACCGTCAACGGAACCTCCGCGAGCGACTACGTTCAGGTGACCGGGACCACGAAATACGTGGGCCAGCACGTGGCCATCTTTGTCGACGATGCCGCGCCCATTCCAGGCTATACCCAGGCCGACATCGACAAGGTCGGATCCACCTTCGACAACCACCTTTATCCCATCGACGTCGCGGCGTTCGGCAGCGAATCGGACATCAACAGCGACGGCGTGGTGCTCGTTCTTCTGACCGACCGGGTCACCAAGCTCACCAGTTGCGGCGGCTCGGTGGTGGTGGGCTATTTCTTTGCCCGAGATCTCACCCCTGGTGCGGTCGGCTCGAACGGCGCGGAGATTTTCTACGGACTGACTCCGGACCCCTCCTGCAACATTCCACCGGCCGACGCGGTGGATTTCCTGCCCCGGGTGTTCATCCACGAGTTCCAACACATGATCAACTACAATCAGCACGTGCTGGTCCGGGGTGGATCGTCCGAGGATACTTGGCTGAACGAGGGTCTTTCGACCTTTGCCGAAGAGCTCGGCGGCCGGCAGATCCCGGACTCAGTATGCACCAACAGTGACTGCCTGACCCAATTCACCTTCAGCGATCTGGAAAATGGGGCTGACTACCTGAGCGATTTGGAGTCGCATTACCTCGTTGGGCCGAGCGACCGCCCTCCACCGATCCCCCTGGCCGAATACGGGGCGGCCTGGCTCTTCGTGCGTTGGGTAACGGAGCATTTCGGGCAGCCGCCCGCCCTCGGCACCAGCGCCACACAGGCCCTGGTGCAGACCAGTCAGGTCGGCAGCGCCAACGTGGCCTCAGCGACGGGTGTGGATTTCTCCACCCTGGTGACCCAGTGGCAGATGGCCAACTATTTGGACAACCTTCCCGGCTTTACGCCGTCCGACCCCCGGCTGCAATACCTGAGCTGGGATTTTCGACAGGTCTACGACTCACTCAATGGCGGATACCCGCTTGTCCCCGATAGCACCAGTGGATCCTACAGCCGGACCGGGGAGCTTTTGGCCGGATCGGGCCGCCACGTCCTCATTGGACAGGCTCCGTCGTCTGGTGAAGTCGACTTCAAGATGACCGGGACTGACGGGACTACGACACTGCCGGAGACGGCAAAGCCCCGCATCGGTCTCGTGCGGATTCATTGAGACCCATGGTTTTTTTCGTGGTCGTCGCCGCGCTCTTTGCCGGGTACGGCACCGCCTATCTGGCCAGCGACGATATCCGATACGTCACCCGGGCTGGGTTCGAGGAGACCCGCATCCTCAAGTCGCGCCAGCCCATCGACCGCCTGGTGCGGGACAGCTCGATCGCCCCCGCTGTGCGCCGGTCGCTCGGCCTAGTGCTCGAGAGCCGCGACTACGCCGCCCGCCTGGGATTGGAGGCCAAGGAGACCTATACCGCGTACTCGGACGTGGGCCGGGACACCTTGCTGCTGGTGTTGCAGGCCGCCCCCAAGGACTGCATCTGCGCCCATACCTGGAAGTACCCGATCGTAGGCCGCATACCTTATAAGGGGTTCTTCGATCCCAAGGCGGCCCAGCGAGAGGCGTCCCGCTTCGCAGCACGGGGATACGACATCTACCTGCGACCTTCTTCCGCCTTCTCCACCCTCGGCTGGTTCAACGACCCGCTGCTCTCCACCGCACTCACCCGTGACTCGGTGGAGCTGGCTGCTACGGTATTTCACGAGATCGCACACAATACTCTCTACGTGAAGAGCGCCACGCCGTTCAACGAGAGCTTTGCCCAGCTGGTGGGCTACCGTTCGGCTCAGGCATTCTTCCAGGAGAAGGGCGACAGCCTCCTGGCCCGTCAGGCCGCCGACCGCTGGCACGACGAAATCGTTCTGGGCGAATACTATGATGCTCTCGTCCGGCGGCTTCAGGCGCTCTACTCTCAGCACCCCGATTCCGCGACGCTGGAGGAGGGCCGCCGCTCGGCCGCGGCGTGGGCACGAGAACAGCTTGAGGGCCCGATCGGACAGCGGCTCCGCACCTTCCGCATCGGCCGTCTCACCGAACGGCCGATCAACAACGCCCAGTTGGTGGGAGCTCGGATCTATCGGACCCGACTCGATCTGTTCGACCGCTGGTACGAGCAACACGGCCGGGATGTCCGGGGAAGCGTCAGCGCGCTCAGGAGGCTGATGTCCGGCGTGGAGGGCGACAGCGCTTATGCTCGCCTGGAACGGGCGGTGGACGACTCTGCGTTCACGCGCCCCTGATCAGCGGTTGCTGAGGATTCCTCGCTCCACTCGGAACGCCACCATGGTCCAAGACCTGATACCGCGGGAGCAGCCCCGACTGCTCCGAGAGCTCACCGACTTCCTGTCGATCCCCAGCATCAGCGCGCTACCAGCCCACGCCGCCGACTGCCGGCGGGCGGCGGAGTGGCTGAAGCACCACCTCACCGGCCTGGGCTGCCCGGTGGTGCAGGTCCTCGAGGGACCGGGACACCCGGTGGTGTGGGCCGAAAGCCCACCGGCCCCGGGCAAGCCTACGCTCTTGATCTATGGCCATTACGACGTGCAGCCGCCCGATCCGCTCGACGAGTGGACTACTCCGCCGTTCACCCCCACGGTGCGGGACGGTAAGCTCTACGCTCGGGGGGCCTCCGACGACAAGGGGCAGGTCTTCTGCCTGCTCAAGGCGTATGAGGCGGTTCTCGATGGCGGCGGGCGGCCTCCGCTCAACATGCATTTCATCTTTGAGGGCGAGGAGGAATGCGGCGGCCAGGTGATCGACCAGCTGTTGCAGAAAGAGCCGGAACGCACTCAGGCCGATGCGGTGCTGGTCTGCGACATGTCGTACTACGCTCCGGGCTGGCCCGCCGTATACACTGCGCTGCGAGGACTGTGCTATGCCGAGATTTCCGTCCGCACCCTGGAGCGCGATCTCCACTCCGGCACCTACGGTGGGGTGGCGCCCAATGCCATCGAGACCCTGGTGCGGATTCTCAGCGAGCTGAAGACCGAAAGCGGTGAGATCCGGATTCCCAAGCTGTACGAGGCGGTCGAGCCACCCTCCGAGACCGAGCTGGAGGCCTGGAAGAAGCTGCCCTTCGATCGCGAGGCCTTCCTCAAGGGAGAGGTCACCGCCAAGGTGCTGACCGGCCTTCGCGATCGCACCGTGTACGAGCGAGTCTGGGCCCTGCCAACCTTCGAGATCCACGGGATTCGAGGCGGCTTCGTTGGGGAGGGGGCCAAGACGGTCATCCCCGCCCAGGCAACCGCCAAAGTCAGCCTTCGTCTGGTGCCCGGGCTGGAATTCGAGAAGGTTGGACAGGAGCTCGAACGGGAGGTTGCCCGGGTGGCGCCCAAGTGGGCCGAGGTGAAGGTCACGCTGCTGCACGGTGGCGACGCGGTGCAGGTGGACATCAATGCGCCGGCGTTCGGCGTCCTGGATGAGGCCTTCGAATCGGTGACGGGTCGGAAAGCGGTACCGGTGCGGGCGGGCGGATCGATCCCCATCGTGCCGCAGCTGGGGCTGGCCGGAGCACCGGTTATCCTCACCGGCATCGGCCTTCCTGATGATGGCCTTCACTCACCCAACGAAAAGCTCGACCTCTCCCAGCTCTGGAGCGGGATCGAGATCTTTAGCCGTTTCTTCGAGTTGTTTGCGGAAAAGGGCGGAGAGAAAAGCGCTACGAAACCGGCCCGGAAGGCCGCAACGCGGTAGTGTTGCGGATCTAGTCCTCCTCCGGTGAGACCCGTTTGACTGGCCCGGAGTAGCGGGCTTCCGTTCGGGCGTGAAGCTCGTCTACCCCAATCAATGCCCGCACCGAGGCAATGATCCCGGCCACCACGTCGTCGGCCCAGTAGGGGTCGGGCCGGTCGCCGGCAGGCAGCATTGCCGCGCAGCTCTCCAGATAGCGAATGGCCGTGGTGATCCACTCGGTCTGCGCCGAGGCCACCACGGCCCAAGATCCGGTGGAGCGCAGTTCCAGCTCCTCCAACGCCTTGAGATGCTGTTCCACCCCGTCGATCACCGGTTTCGAGCGGAGCCGGTCGGCCACCAGCGACAGCACGGTCCGCCTTTCCGTCTCCTGCGGCTCGGGTAATGGCGCGAGGTAGTGCCGCTGATCGGCCACCATCTCTGCCAGCCGAATGCACACTGCACGGATGGACGGCATGAGGGGACGCGGTGCCTCCCGCGACCAACTGTCTGCCGCGCGGAGAATTTCCTTGATCCGCTGGTCGGCCTGGGTCTCAGGCGAAGGGCGCCTGGTCGAGTCAGCCATGCTAGGGAGAAAAACCGATTGGTCCCCCAAAGGCAACCGGGGCAGGGCACCGGTCACGTCAGCGCCTCGCTCGGCTCCTCGGGCACCAGTTCGAAGACCCTTCCCACCTCCTCCACGACCGCCTCACGGGTCTCCTTCCAGATGCCCGCGGTGTCGGTGCGACCCAGCTCCTGCGCTACGCTGGTCATGACGACGTCTCGGATGCCGCACGGAACGATCAGATCGAAGTAGTCCAGATCGGTGCTCACATTGAGGGCAAATCCGTGGTACGTCACCCACTGCTTCACGTGAATTCCGATGCTGGCGATCTTCCGCCCCCGGGTCCACACCCCCGTGAGCCCCGGATTGCGGCCCGCCTCGATCCCCTGAGATGCGAGCGCTTCCATCAGCGCCGCCTCCAGGTGTCGCAGATACCAATGCAGGTCCGGCTGATGCTCGCGCAGGTCCAGAATGGGATAGCCCACCAGCTGCCCGGGACCATGAAAGGTCACGTCGCCGCCGCGTTCGACTTCGAACACCCCGATCCCGCGCCGCTCCAGCTCCGCCCGAGACAGGGGAAGACTCGGGGCCCGGGTGCCTCGTCCCAGGGTGATCACCGGCTCGTGCTCCACCAGGAGGAGGACATCTTCGCCAATCTCGCCGGTCATGCGGCGGCGACAAAGACTGCGCTGAAGCTCCAGCACCTCCACGTACCCCCGGCGCCCCAGATCCCGGACCACCAATCTCCGGCTCATCCGTCCGTCTCCAGCCTCCGCACCCGACGGGCGAGGATCAGCGCAGCGGCTCCGCAGACGGCAAGGAGGCCCAGCAGGCCGGTTCTGCCCAGGAGCTGATGCACCGGCATGCAGATCAACATGAAAAGCACGGTGGTGAACGCGGCGACGATGGACAATGCCCCTCGCCGATAGGTTGATCCCACCGGCGCGAGCATGTGCCACGCGGAGTAGGCGGCGAGCAGGATACCGGCGAGGGTGCCCCCGACCAACAGGTAGAACGAGAGGTCCAGGTGTCGCGGGCCCTGGTCGGTGCGCATGGCATCGATGCCCAGCACCGTCGCCGTGATCAGCAACATCCCGAGGCAGACGGCGCAGGCCGCGACCGTGCCGATAAATCCCAGCGTGCTGCCTCTCACCGGTTACCTCGCACGTCTCACCCCTACCTCTCACCGCTCAGATATCTATCGCTCGTCCCATCGAGTCCAGACCGGCTTGGGCGATGGCCTCGGAGAGCGTGGGATGGGCGTGGATGGCGAGGTCGACTTCCTCGACGGTGTACTCATTCTGCCGCGCCACCGTGAGCTCGTGGATTATCTCCGACGCATGACTTCCCACGATGTGGGCCCCGAGAATCTCACCGTACTTTTTGTCCCGAATGATCTTGACCAGACCTTCGGTTTCGCTGGCAGTTCGGGCCCTTCCGTTGGCGCTGAAGGGGAAGCGGCCCACCTGGTAGTCCAGCTTCCGCTCTTTGGCCTGATCCTCCGTGAGGCCGATGCTCGCCACCTCGGGATGACAGTAGGTGACGCTCGGCACGTTGTCGTACTTGATCGGCTGGGGATGATGTCCCGCGATCAGCTCGGCCAAGACGACACCTTCGCGCATCCCTTTGTGGGCCAGCATCGGCGGCCCGGCGACATCTCCGATGGCGTAGATCCCCGGTGCGGTCGTCTCCAGGGTTGCCAGGTTCACCTTCACAAAGCCGCGTTCGGTGAGCTGCACCCCCGTCTCCTGGAAACCGAATCCTTCAGTGTTGACCGCCCTGCCGGCGGCCATCAAGACCTTCTCTACCTCCACGGTCTCGCTCTTACCGCCGGCCTCCACCTCGAGGGAGACCCGGTCCTTCTTGACCGTGGCCTTCTTCACCTTGGCGCCGGTGGTGACCGTAATGCCGCGCTTCCTGTAACTCTTGGCCACCGTATCCGACGCCTCTGCATCCTCCAGCGGGAGAATCCGAGGTAGCACCTCGATCAGGGTGACCTTCGTACCAAAGGCGTGGAAGATATCGGCAAACTCGCAGCCCACCGCGCCGGCGCCGACGATGGCCAGGGTGGCTGGGGGTTTCTCCAGAAACAGAGCCTCATCCGAACTGATGACGCTGGTCTTATCGATTTCCAAACCAACTTGCGGAATTCCCTTTACTCGCGACCCGGTGGCAATTACCACGGCCTTTCGGGCCTGGTATTCGTCCTTTCCAACCCGCACGGTCCGATTCCGCCCCAGCACCCCGGTTCCCTTGATCACCGTGATCTTATTCTTCTTCATGAGGAACTCGACGCCTTTCGAGTTCTGGTCCGACACCTTGCGCGACCGGCGCATCGCGACCCCATAGTCGGTCTTCACACTGCCGATTTCGATCCCGAGCTCCTTGGCATCGTGGGCCAGGACGCTGGCCACGTACGCGCTGTGGAGCAGCGCCTTGGTCGGAATG
>DASYIX010000078.1:0-58695 GCA_035997125.1 Gemmatimonadales bacterium | reverse complement strand
GTCAACGCGCGGAACAGCCTGACGCAGACGCTTGCCCCCGCCCGGCAGCTGCGCGCGAGACTCTACGATGCCTCGACCGGTGGCATCCTTCAGACCGTAGCCGCGACGAGCAGCCGGTCGTACACCTTCTCCGGGGTGACCCGCGGCTCTTACGAAGTGTTCGCGGGGGAGGATGAGGACGGTGACCAGGCGATCGGACTCCCCGGCAGGCGCTGGGGTGCGTTCGGCGGTTCGGCGACACCGTCCGCTATAGACGTGGCCGGTGCCGGCACCCGCCATGCCTCGTTCTCGATTGGTCGCCCCGGCGAGCAGGAGCCGAACGACAAGTCCGGCGACGCGAATCTTCTGGTGCTCGGGGGATATCTGATCGGGGAGACGAGTCCAACCGACAACGATTCCTACCGGGTGCTGATCCCGCAGCAGGGGCAGTACACCTTCGAGACTTCACCGGTGGACGGAGCCTGCGGCTTTGCGCTGGAAGAGGACACGGTCATCGGAGTCTTCGATGCCCGCGGCGCTCCACTGGGATCCAATGATGATATAGATCAAGCCGGCATGAACTTGTGCTCCCGAGTCACCCTCACGCTGGCCCCAGGCAGGTACCGGGTCGATGTCCAGGGCCTGAATGGAGGCGCCTACCGCATCCAGTCGCGCGCCGGGCCGTGACCTGGGTAGCGCTGACTCTTGTGGCCGTGACCGGTATGGCTCTGGGCTGCAGCGGCAAGCAACCAGGGCCGACACGGGAGCCCAGCTTACGGGAGTCAATCGTAGGTCAGGTGGGGAAGGCGCCGTGCTCGTCCCCGTCCGTCTGCCGGACTATCGGACTTGGGGTGAAGCCGTGCGGAGGGCCGCACGAGTATCTCATCTATTCGACCGCCGCCACCGACTCGGTCCGGCTCGCCCGTGAAGTGGCCCGCTACAACGAGGCAGAGGCCAAGCGGAATCGAGAGAAGGGTCTCGTGTCCGATTGCCGGGCTCTGGTGCGGCCTCAGGTGAGTTGCATCTCCGGCCAGTGTGCTGCTTCCGCGGGAACCCAGTAGCAACGCTCAGGGAGACGCATAGCTGAGCTGTCCTCCCACCATGCGGGCGGCTGCGGTGTATGGGTGCAAGGCAACCGATCCCCGACCCAATATGTGAATCACCTCGAATCCGAGCGAGCGGAGCGCATCGGCAATCAGGCCCCGGTGACAGCGCCACCACACCGCCTCGGCGCACATGATGGCGGTCGGGATCGCGCAGCTCAGGTTTACCAGCGTGGCGAGACTCTGCGCGAAGGGTTCAGTGTGGAGATAGTCGGCGTAGCCTCGGAACGACGGGCTTCGCCAGGCCGTATTGGGGGAATCGGGGAGGGGACTGCGCCGCCCGCCGAGCCCCGGCAGCCAGAGATACTCGAGGCCATGCGCCTGCAGGCTCGCCGCCAACGCGGCGCTCCCGAACTGCGGTAAGCGCCGAGAACCGGGATAGCGGCGGACATCCGCCACCGCCCCGATGGTGTTCTCGGAAAGCAGGTCGAGAAATTCCCCTTCGGTGCGAGTGGAGTGTCCTATGGTCCAAACGCGGAGATCCATGCCTCGAGCGGCTCCGCAGGGGTACTATCGCGGAAAGGACCGGCTCTCCTCGTTCAGTACGGCCAGGCTCTTAATGCCGAGGGTGATCAAGGCCTGGAATCTCCCCTTCACCCCAATCTTCGATCCGGTGGGAGGCGGATCTCCCCGCTGGCTCACGACGGGGAGAGTGCCGGTATCATCTTTGACTTCATAGGCACCCACTCCGAGCCCTCCCAAGGCGCCCTTCACCTGGCCCTCGATCTTCACCGTCTTTCCATTGTAGCGCGCCGGGTCGCTCAGGAGCTGGCCGATGGGGGTGACGGACGCGCAACCGCTCAAGATGAATAAGGCGGCCAGAAGTGGTAGAAGAGGAATCGAGCGGTGGTGAGCTGAAATTCGCATGATTAGCTGCTCCGGATCGGGATCCGTGATTGGCCGGACAGGAAAGTCGAATGTACTTGAGGATAATGGGAGCGGCCAGCGAGTCCGAGCGAGGATCACCTCGGGGGCCAGGCTGGCCAGCAGAGCCTCACGGGCGCGGTTCGCTGGGCGACATCTCGTGCAATGGGGTCGGATACGCGTTGGGCTCCAGGTCCACCGGCACGGGCACCTCCAGCACCTCACCCTCAACCACCACGAACGCGCGATCGCCCTGCGCCGGCTCCACCGCACCGAAGCCAGTAAAGCTGCCGAACGCGGGGATCAACGCTCCTCGGCTGCTCACCAGGAAGCAGGGCAGCGTCTCGCGCTGAAGCCCTCGTCCGACCAGGGTGATACCGGGATGGATGTGCCCGGCCAGGCCGTACCCATCGCCCGAATCGGCCTGCTCGTGGCGGAACACAAACGGCGGCACAAAGGCAGGCGCGTTGACGCAGTTGATGTGGAGGTCGTTCGGTGGGTCGCCGGCGTGGCGGTCGTGATTGCCGCGGACCAGCAGGATCTCGACCGGCGATGCCATGCTCCGCCACCGCCGCAGCTCGGCAAGCGTATGGGAGGCGACCCGGCCGGCTTTGGCATGAAAGAGGTCGCCCAGCACCACCATCCGGCGGGCGCCGGTGCGGGTGAGCGCGCTGTCGAGGCGCGCCAGATCGTCGCTGGTGGTGCCGATCGGAATGGGGATCCCCACCGCCCGGAAGGTCGAGGCCTTGCCCCAATGGAGGTCGGCCACCACCAGCGTACTCGCACTGGGCCAGTACAACGCGCGCTCGGCGAGGAGGTAGACCTCCTCTCCCGCGATGTTGAGTGCGACATCGGTCATCGAAATCCTCTGCCCCGTCCCCGGGCGAATCGTACCGGTCCTGCCCCGGCCCCATTACCGGTTGCAGCCGCCCGCTCCAGCGGCGTGATCAATCGCTTCACCCGGTCCAGAAACTTCTCGCTGCTCACCTGCTCGCGCGCCCGGTCCACCAGGAGGGGGAAGGCCAGCGGTGTGGGTCGCTCGACGTCGATCACGCTGACTCGCCCACCCGCTATCCGCTCCAGGGCCCGGCCCAGCCGGCTCCGCTCCAGCTGCTTCTCCAGCACTTCCCGGTGGGCCTGAAAGAGGAGCAGGTTCTCCGGATCGTAGCGGGCAAAGACGTCGTACAAGAGCCCGCTCGAGGCCTGCACCTGCTTCACGCTCTTGTTGTTCCCCGGAAACCCCTGAAAGATAAGCCCGGCCACCCGCGCGATCTCGCGGAACTGCCGCCGGGCCAGCTCGGCCGCATTGAGGCTGGCCGGAATGTCGTGCAGCAGATGGTCCGGCGAAACCAACCCCGCCTCGAGTGCCTCTTCCAGCCGGGCCGGGTCGGGCGACAACAGCTCGAAGCCGTAGTCGTTGGCGGCCATGGTGAAGGTAATCGGAGCCAACTGGGCCAGTCGATAGGCAAAGAGCGCGGCGAGCCCCTCGTGCACCAGCCGTCCTTCGACCGGATAGAAAAAGAGGTGATGGCCTTCCCGGGTCTTCACTCTCTCGATGAGAAGCTCATCCGCTGCGGGGAGCCGGGACCACCGGGCCTGCAGCTCCAGGATCGGCCGCACCGCCTCCATCTCCGGCCCATCGAACACGCCCTGTCGAGCCTGGTCCAGTTTGCCTCGCACCGCGGCCGCAAGTTCGGGAGAAAGAGCCAGGCGGGCCCCGGTCCAATGGGGTACGACAGACGAGGCCTCGTTGGCCCGCCGAACCCACGCGGTCATGTCGCGCACCCGAACAAACTCCAGAGTCCGTCCCGCGAAGGTGAACACGTCGCCGGGACGGAGCCGGGCGATGAAGTTTTCCTCCACCGTGCCGATGGTCTTGCCCCGGACGAAGCGGACCTTCATGGCCGCCTCGCTCACGATGGTCCCGATGGACATGCGGTGCCGCATGGCCGCGCCGCGGTCGCGGATGACGTGGAGCCCGTCGCGCTCGACCACCTTGTTGTACTCGGGGTAGGCGCTTAGCGCCGACCCGCCCCGGGTGATGAAGTCCATGACCCAGCGCCACTCGGCGTCGGTGAGGTCGCGATAGGCCCGGGTGGTCCGGACCTCCGCGAGTAACTCGTCGGGGCGGAACCCCCCGCCGACCGCGATGGTGACCGCGTGCTGCGCCAGGAGATCGAGCGGGCGCTCTACCGGGAGGCGGGACTCGATGGCGCCGGCGGCCAGCGCGTCGCGAGCCGCGGCGACGTCCACCAGCTCCAGGGCATTGGTCGGCACGCAGGTCAGCCGGCTCACGGCGCCGGGCTGGTGGCCGCTCCGGCCGGCCCGCTGAATCAGCCGGCCCACGGCCTTGGGACTTCCCACCTGGAGCACCCGGTCCACCGGGGTGAAGTCCACGCCGAGGTCGAGCGTCGACGTACAGACCACGCAGCGGAGCCGGCCATCACGAATACCGTCTTCCACCCACTCGCGCGTGTCGCGGTCCAGCGAGCCGTGGTGCAGGGCGATGACGCCGGCCCAATCGGGGCGCGCCGCGAGGAGGGCCTGAAACCAGAGCTCCGCGGTGGCCCGGGTGTTGGTGAAGACGAGCGAGGTCTTGCCTTCTTCGATCGCGCCGATCACCGGGGGCAGGAGCCGGAGGCCGATCTGCCCCGACCAGGGGAACCGCTCCATCGTCTCCGGTATGAGGGAGTCCACCTCCAGCGCCTTGGGCACCAGCCCCCGAATGATCCGGCCCGGCTTTTCGAATCCCTCGCGGGTGACGCCGACCAAGGTGTCGCGCGCCGCCTCCAGATTGCCCAGTGTCGCCGAAAGGCCCCAGGTGCGAAGGCTCGGCCGCAGGCGGCGGAGGCGAGCCAGGGCGAGCTCGGTCTGCACCCCGCGCTTCGAGGCCATGAGCTCATGCCATTCGTCCACCACCACGAGCTCGAGGTGTTCAAACAGCTCTGCGGCATCGTCGCGGGTGAGCAGGAGCGACAGGCTTTCCGGTGTGGTGACCAGTGCGGTGGGAAGGCGCCGGCTCTGCCGGGCCCGGATCCGAGGCGCAGTGTCGCCGGTGCGCGACTCCACGGTCCACGGCAGCCCGAGGTCTTCGATGGGGGCACGCAGCGCGGCCTCAGTATCCGCGGCGAGTGCGCGAAGAGGAGTTACCCAAAGAACGCGAAGGGGTGGAGCCGCCTGAGGCCTACCCGCCGAGCCGCCTACTCGCCTACCCGCAGGATAGTCTCTCTGCCATTCCAGGATCGGTCCGATCCACGCCGCGTATGTCTTGCCGGTCCCCGTGGCCGCGTGAATCAGGCCGCTCTCACCCGCGAGATAGGCGCGCCAGACGTCCTCCTGGAACGCGAACGGCTCCCAGCCCTCCGACATAAACCACTCGCGGACGCAGTCGATCGGCTCCCGGTCGCCGCAGATGATGGTGGGAGGGCGCCTACTTGGCTTCGGCGGCGGAGCAGCGGCCGTTTCGGCGGCCTTCTCCTCCCGCCGGCGCGCCGCCCGGGCACGCCGCAGATCCACTGCCAATGCCGACCCGCCTCGCCGTGGTTTGGCGCTTACGACTTCATCATCCGTCATAGCCGATAAACATAGGCCCGCCAAAAGGCGGGCGTGGCCAGTAGGGCGAATTATGAATCGGTGATTGCCGCGATGTAGCGGTTGGCAGAGAAGCGAAGCGCCTCCTTCGCGTTCGCCTTGATGTTCCGACCGAACCAAGCTCCGTAGATCTGGTCGAACTGGTAGGGCTCGACCGCTTCCACGATCCGGCGGACCGTCGTGGCGTTCACGGGGACGAAATTGGGAAAGCTGTACATGAAGCTCACCGTCTTCCTGTCCTGTCCCACGTGAATCACGTCGCCGCTGAGGAGCGCGCCTTTGCCCTGCGCGCCGCCGGCCCAGTGAAGCACTGTGCCACCGGGAAAGTGGCCGCCGAGCCGGACGAGGGTGAGTCCCGGCGTCAACTGGTGGGTCTCGCCGTGCCAGAAGATGACTGCCGGATGTGGCCGCATCACCCACTCGCCATCGGCGGCATGCAGGTAGACCGGCACGTCGCCCAGGGCGCGGCTCCATTCCACCATCGCCGAGTAGTAGTGGGGGTGGGAGATGGCAATCGCAGACACGCCACCGAGCGCCTGGATGGCGTTGACGCTTCGATCGTCGATCACAGTGATGCAGTCCCAGAGCACATTGCCGTCCGGTGTCCGGACGTGCAGCGCCCGCTGTCCCAGCGCGAAAGTGGGCTCGGTGACCAGGCTGATGAGCTCGGGCCCTTCGACATCGAGTCGGTTCCGGTGGGCGGCCTGCAACTCCTTCAGCGTGGTCCACTTCTGTCCCTCCCAGCCGATGTACTGCCGGTCATCCGCGCAGACGTTGCATCGCTCGGGCGGGAGAGCGGTGTCGGCATACTGAACACCGCAAGTGGCGCAGATGTAGTTGGGCACGGCTGAAAGGTAGGCGGAAAAGGCGGTAAAGCCTGCCCTGAGCGTAGCGAAGGGGCGGTAAGGCGGTAGGTGAAGCGGCGGTAGGTATTAGCCCCGGGTCATTTCGAGCGTAGCGAGAAAGCGGACGGCCTTACGTTTGAGCTCCCATCCAAAACGGCCGGATGAGCGATTTCTCCCAACGCTCGAAATGACTCACCGCCCTAGAAGCTCTCTCACCGTCTCAATCGTGTCCGCCTCTTCCGCCTTCTTGTCCGTCCGCCATCTCGCCATTCTGGGAAACCGCACCGCAATCCCCGACTTGTGCCGGCTCGAGCGTTGAATGCCCTCGAAATGCAGCTCGAACACCAGCTCCGGCTTCACCGTCCGCACCGGACCGAACTTCTCCAGCGTGTTGCGCCGGACGAAGGCGTCCACCTTGCGAATCTCCTCGTCGGTCAGGCCGGTATAGGCCTTGGCGAACGGGACCAGGTGATTCCCCTCCCAGATGCCGAAGGTGTAGTCGGTGAAGAGTCCAGCTCGCTTGCCGCTGCCGGGCTGGGCGTAGATGAGCACCGCATCCACGGTGAGGGGATCCACCTTCCACTTCCACCAGTCGCCCCGACGGCGGCCGACTCCGTACTCCGAGGAGAGCCGCTTGAGCATGATCCCCTCGGCACCGGTTTCCCGCGCCCCTCGGCGAGCCTCGGTGAGTGCCTCCCAGTTTGACACCGAGACCGCTGGCGAGAGGATAAGCCGCCCGGCCGCTGGCACCGACTCGACCAGGGCGGCTAACCGGGTGCGGCGCTCGCTCAAGGGACGCGACCGGATATCGGTGCCTCCTACCTCTAGGAGGTCGTAGGCGACCAGCACGGCGGGCACCTCGTCCAGAATCTTGCGGCCGAGGTTCTTCCGTCCGATACGCCGTTGGAGCTGGGCAAAGGGCAGGGGACTGCCATCGACCCAGGGCAAGAGCTCGCCGTCGATGACGGTGCCCTCGGGGAGCAGCGCACCGGTTTCCTCCACTTCAGGAAAGCGTCCGGCCAGCAGCTCTTCCCCTCGCGACCAGAGAAACGTGCGGCCGGCTCGGCGGATGAGCTGTGCCCGGATGCCGTCCCACTTCCATTCCGCGATCCAGTCCTGGAGCTCGCCGAGGGAAGCGGGCTCTGCCTCCAGAGGATGGGCGAGGAAGAAAGGGTAGGGCCGGCTCACGTCGGCGTCCCGGGTGTCCCGGGCAATCAGCCGGGTGAAGAATTCCGGCGTGGGGTCCCAGGCGCCCATGAGCCGGTGGGCGATGACTCCCTCCTCCACACCGCTCACCTCGGCCAGCGCCCGGATCACCAGCCGCTGCGAGGCGCCCACCCGGAAGCTCCCGGTGATGAGCTTGTTCCAGACGAATCGCTCCTTCCGGTCCAGCTCCCGCCAGGCGCCGACCAGAACCTCGCGCTGCACATCGTCGTCTTCACCTCGAAGGCAGAGCAGCCGTTCCTCCACCCAGTGCGCCAGCGAGAGCTCGCTCGAAGCCGCGTCATCCGGAAGGACCAGCGTGATGGTCTCCGCGAGGTCGCCCACCGCATGGTAGCTCTCTTCGAACAGCCACTCCGGGATGTCCGCTTCGTCAGCCGCCCAGGCCGCGAGCTTCCGCGACCCTACCAGGCGTTTGGGGCGACGGCCGCTGAGAAAGTGCACGGCCCAGACGGCGTCGGCGGGTGGAGCGCTTCTGAAGTACTCAACCAGCGCCGCGACCTTCTCGCTGGTGGCCGTGGTTTCATCGATAGCTGCAAAGAGTCGGGCGAATCTCTTCACAGTTTCAGCAGCTCGGTTTGGCTTGCTTCCCCCGTTCCCAGTTTCCCCGCCTCCTCCGCGACTTCATCATCACGCTCGCCTTCGAAGCGGGTCTGCACCGCCTTCGCGTCGATGCCCTTCTCCTGGAGCCAGCGCACCACCGGTCCGGTGTAGCCGTGCGTCACCCAGACCTCGCCGGCTCCGGTGGCTTCGATCGCTCCGTGCAGGCTGGGCCAGTCCACGTGGTCGGAGAGGGCAAAGCC
This sequence comes from Gemmatimonadales bacterium, assembly GCA_035997125.1. Classification (GTDB taxonomy): domain Bacteria; phylum Gemmatimonadota; class Gemmatimonadetes; order Gemmatimonadales; family GWC2-71-9; genus CAVVWJ01. The sequence goes on along the minus strand of DASYIX010000078.1, from coordinate 50,289 downwards.
GCGGTCGAGCGAGCGTCGGCGGCGGGCGCCCCGCACCAGCATCCAGCCCGACGCGAATCCCGTCGAGTACGGGGCGAACCGCCGGAGCCAGGGAGAGCCGCTGGAGTACGGAGGGGCGATGACGATGCCGCCTTTGGAATCGGTCTTGCGCTCGGCGGTGCCCGCGTACCTGGTTGGAGGAAGCGGAATACCGGCTTCACGGTAGGCCACAGTCATCCGCTCCACCGCGCCGTGGGTCAGGATCGGCCCGATCGAGGGATCCAGTCCGGCGAGCAGACGCTGGGCCTTGCCCAGGGTGTAGCCGAAGAGGAGGCTGGTCTTACCCGCCGCTGCGTTGGCTCGCCACCAGGTGTTGATCTCGCCGAACACTTCGGCCTGCGGCGGCCAGCGGTAGATCGGGAGCCCGAAGGTGGATTCAGTGACGAACGTATGGCAGCGAACCGGCTCGAACGGAGCACAGGTGGGATCGGGATCGGTCTTGTAGTCGCCCGAGACCACCCACACCTCGCCCCCGTGCTCGATCCGCACCTGGGAGGAGCCCAGGATGTGACCTGCGGGGTGCAGTGAGATGGTGACCCCGTTGAGGGTGACGGGCTCGCCATAGGCAATGCCCCGAATCGCCGCCTCCGGCTGAAGCCGCGCTCGCAGGACGCCGACCCCGGGAGCGGAGGTGAGATAAGCCTGCGATCCCCAGCTGGCGTGGTCGCCATGCGCGTGGGTGACGACGGCGCGATCGACCGGCTCCCAGGGATCGACGAAGAAGTCGCCCGCTTCGCAGTACAGGCCATGGTCGGTGAGGGTGAGCAACGGCATGAAGGAAAATAAGACGGGAAGGACGGCGAGGACGGGGTTTCCCGTCCTCCCCCGCTACGGCCGGTGTTGATATGTCCCCATGATGGTCCCCTGCGCCAGGATGTGCTGATCCATGGCCTTCTCCAGGTCGGCTGGGGTGATGCCCGGCGGCAGGTTGAGGAGGGTGTCGAGCGCGTAGAGCCGGAAGAAGTAACGGTGCGGCTTCCCCGGGGGCGGGCAGGGTCCGGCATAGGCCAGGTCGCCCGCCGTGTTGCGGCCGTGGCGTGCGCCGGAGGGAAGCTCCGGCAGGGTGGGCACTGCCCGGGCCAGCTCCACGGTGTCCTTCGAGATGTTGTAGAGCACCCAGTGGACGTAGGTGCCGCGGGGCGCGTCGGGGTCTTCGCAGATCAGGGCATAGCTGCGGGTCTGCACGGGCGCGCCGCTCCACTGGAGCGGAGGAGATATGTCGTCTCCCTCACAGGTGTACAGGTAGGGAATGCGTCCTCCCTGCTCGAACACCGGCGAGATCATGGTGATCTCGGCAGCCCTGGATTCGGTGCTGGTCATAGCGGCGCTCTCAGCCCTTTCCCGCTTCCACCCACAGGCGGATGGCCATGAGGGCGATGAAGACGGCAAACAGGCGCTGGAGGGTGGCGCCCGACAGGTGCTGCGCCAGTTTGGCTCCGATCCAGGCGCCGAAAAAGAGGCCCAGGGCAATCAACAATGAGGCCCGGAGGTTCAGATTGCCGTCGCGGTAGTAGGTGTAGGCCCCCAGGAGTCCGACCGGCAGCAGCAGCGCACCGAGGGAGGTGCCCAGCGCCACTTTGGTGGGGAACTTGGCCAGGAAAATGAGTGAGGGAATGATCAGGATGCCGCCGCCGATGCCGAACAATCCCGAGAGCACGCCGGCGGCCAGACCGATGGCAACAAAGATCGCAACCATGAAGACTCCATTGAGTGGGAGCCGCGGAACGAGTCAAAGGTAAGCAGTCCTTGTCCAACTCGCCGTTCCAGTACAGCTTACTGTCCTGCACGACCCACCGCTCGAGCCCCTAGCAGGCCGCGGAGACCGCGAAGATGACGAGAGGAAGTCTATGAGACGGGCGACGCCGGTCATACTCGCCGCCGCCGCGTTTCTGCTTGCGATGGACATCGTGGGCGCGGTCACTGAACGGCAACTCGGCTTCCCCTACCAGACCCTGAGCGTGGTGTCGCTCCTGGTCTACCTTGCCGTGGGCTTGCTGGCGGCCTGGCGGTCCAACTTCACCGGCGGCGTGATCTCCGCCGCACTGGTCGGCTTTCTCGACGCCACCCTGGGCCCCCTGTTCGCCTGGCTCATCGGCCACGGCCCCCTGGGACAAACCGTTACCGAGCCCCGCGTATTTGCCTACGGCATCGCCGTGGTTGCCGCCAGCGCCGGCGCTGCGGGGCTGGTCGGAGCCGCCATGGCCAGCTGGCTGGAGCGACGCCGAGGTACCCGAGCAGTGCTCGGGAGCAAGTCGTGAATCGTCAGCGGACCAGCTTGGATGGTGAGTGGGAGTTCTTTCCGGATCCGAAACAGAATCTCAGCCATCAGAGTCTCCCGGAACGAGAGGTCCGGAAGATCCGGGTTCCGGGGCCGTGGCAGGCCCAGTTCGACGATCTTCGGGACTACAGCGGGGTGGCGTGGTACCGGCTCCGCTTCGAGGTAGGTGACGAGCCCGCAGAGACGCCCGCCCGTTACCTGCTCCACTTCGGCGCCGTAGACTACCACGCCACCGTCTGGCTCAACGGGCACGAAGTCGGCGAGCACGAGGGGGGGTACCTGCCCTTCGAGCTCGATGTCACCGACGCGCTCCGCCCCAGCGACAGCAACGAGCTGCTGGTCCGGGTCCTCGACCCCGGCAACGACGCGGATCTTCCCGAATTCAGCTTCGCCGAAATCCCCCATGGAAAGCAGAGCTGGTACGGTCCCATTGGGGGGATCTGGCAAAGCGTCTACCTTGAGCGGCGATCACTCACCCACATCACCCGTCTTCGCATCACCCCCGACGTGCCCGGAGAACGGGTGCGAGTGGACGTCCAGCTCAGCCAGCCCACCGACCAGCCTCTCGGCCTCTGGCTCAACATCACCGACCCGCGGGGCCAGGTGCGGCGGCATCGCTTCGTGCTGGGGACTGGTCGGGACGACAACGAGCTGACCATCCCCATCCCGGAGCCCATGCTCTGGGACACGACCACTCCGAATCTGTACGAGCTCCAGGCATCGTTGCTCGACGGCAGCGACGATCGGGCTCAGCCGCTGGACGTCTACTCATCGCGCTTCGGCATGCGGACCATCGGCACCTCACCGTCGGGCCATCTGTTGCTCAACGGCCGGGTGCTCTACGTGCGCGGCGCGCTGGACCAGGACTACTACCCCCATCTCATCTATACGCCCTTCAGCGACGATCAGCTGGACGACCAGTTTGCCAAGGCCAAGCAGATGGGGCTCAACCTGCTGCGGACCCACATCAAGATCACCGACCCGCGCTACTACGACGCGGCCGATCGCGCCGGCATTCTCATCTGGACCGAGCTTCCCAACTGGCAGGACCTGACCGAGGCGGCCAAGCGCCGGGCCAAGGAAACGCTGTTCGGCATGGTGGAACGGGACTGGAACCACCCGTCCATCGTGATCTGGACCATCGTGAACGAGAACTGGGGTGTGGACCTGGCGGTGAACGCGGGGCACCGCGCCTGGCTGGCCGACATGTACGGCCAACTCAAGACCCTTGACCCTTACCGCTTGGTGGTAGGCAACTCGCCCTGCTTCACCAACTTTCACGTGGTCACCGACATCGAGGACTTCCACAACTATTACGCGATGCCGGACCACTACAAGAAGTGGAAGGACTGGGTCCAGACCTTTGCCAGCCGGCCGCCGTGGACCTTCGCCCACGTGTACGAGAGCATCGAATCGTGGCGGCAGTACATCCGGGATCCGTGGAATCCGCTGCCGCGCCAGCAGGCTCCCGAGGTGCGACGGCGAGGGAGCGAGCCGATGGTGGTGTCGGAGTTCGGCAACTGGGGACTGCCCGACGTCGCCAAGCTGAAGGAGTGCTACAACGGAGAGCCCTGGTGGTTCGAGACTGGAATCGAATGGGGCGACGGCGTGGTGTATCCCCACGGCATCGAGCAGCGATTCAAGGCCTTCCATCTGGACAAGGTGTTCCCCACGCTCTCCGATCTATCGGCCGCAAGCCAGCGAATGCAGTTCACCGCGCTCAAGTACCAGATCGAGCAGATGCGGCGGCATCCCAGCATCGTGGGCTATGTGATCACCGAGTTCACCGACGTGCACTGGGAGAGCAACGGGCTGCTGGATATGTGCCGCAACCCGAAGACCTACTTCGATGTGATCGGTCAGGTGAACAACGCCGACGCAATCGTGCCCACCGACTGGGAGCGGATCGCCTTCTGGGAAGGGGAACGCTGCGAGGTACGGCTCGCGTTATCCCACTTCTCGTCCAGCGACCTCCGCGGCTGCCGACTGGAGTGGAATCTCGACGTGTGGCCCGAGGTTCACGGCTCGTTCGAGGGGATCACTCCGGAGCGGGCCCAGCTGACCAACCTGGGCACCGTGGTCTTCGATGTGCCCCGGGTGGAGCATTCCGTGAGGGCCAGGCTGGAGATGCGCCTGCTCAGCGCCGGCGGCGAGCTGGTGACCCGGAATCACCACGAGCTCTACTTCTTCCCTCGGTTGGCTCCCAGCGAACGGCCGCTGCGCATTTCAGTCCCCGGCTTGCCCCGCCTGGGCGCGCGACTGGCGGCGATGGGCTACGAGCTGACCGACGAGCATTCGGCCGATCTCGTGGTGGTCGAGCGGATGACCGACGATCTACGCTGGTATGCGCAGAACGGAGGGAGAGTGCTGTGGCTGGCTGAGTCGCCGGAGTCGCAGCAGGCGCACCTCGGAGCCATCAGCATTGCCCAACGCAATGGAAGGAGCTGGCAGGGAGACTGGGCCAGCAGCATGAGCTGGATCCGGCAGGACAAGCTCTTCGGCAGCATTCCCACCGGCGGCACGGTGGACTTCGCCTTTGCCGATCTCACCCCGGAGACCGTGATTGTGGGGTTGAGCCCTCGCGACTTCGCGGCCAACGTGCACTCGGGGCTCTTTGTGGGTTGGGTGCACCACATCGTGGCTCTGGTGGCCGAGCGTCCCATCGATCGCGGGCGGCTGATGATCTGTACTTATCGGCTCCGCGATCACCTGGGCACCCACCCGGTGGCAACCATCATGATGCGCGATATGATCGCCCGGGTGGCCAACCTGACCGTGCCGGAGCCGGCGCGGTGGACACCGGGGAGCACCCCACCCGCGGCGATTTCGTAAAGGCCGGCCCATGAGGGCCGGCCCACACGAATCGGCGGTCCTCCGGACCGCGCCAACGCCGCAGATCAAGGACCTCCCGCTTCAGGTATGGCGCGTTGAGACGGAGCGTTTCGGAATTCGGAGCAGCCGGTCAACAACGGCCCGTCGGTCACGACGGCTCGGGGAGCATCGCGCGACGGAGCTCGCCCGCGTATTCCTCATTCAGGACCCGCTCGAGCTGGTTCGCGCCGTTCCGCCGGAGATCCCAGAGCCCGCTGTTGTGCCAGTGGTTCGGGTCCTCCCAATCGGGCCGGTCGATGATCGGATAGATGCAGATGCCTTCCATCGGCACACCCATCTCACGAGCCAGGTACACCTGCTCCGCCGTCTCCGTGATCCAGCGTCCTCGTCCTGCCCCGAAGTGGCTGGTCTCCGACAGGATCATCGGCCGGTCGTACTTGGCGAACACTTCCGCTAACAAATGACGCAGCGGGATCCAGCGACGGTCGCGGGGAACGTCTTCCCAGCGGAGCCGGTGATCCGGGTACTCCCATTCGTTGGAATGGTAGAAGTTGACCCCGATCACATCGAGATAGCGCGGGTGTCCGCCGAGCGTCGGGTCGAGACCTCCAGTGAGCATGTCCCAGGCGTCGAACTGGCGGGCCCGCTGGTCCGCGGCCGCCCGCGCCAGCTCGGGATGTCCCTTAGGCGGGATGACGTGGATGAGCGGATCCACGTGGAGCATCCGGGCCCGGGGGTCCACCTCCCAGATCGCTTCCATGCCGGCGATCGCGGCTCGAACCAGCTGTTGCTTGATCTCGCCTCCCCTCCCTCGGGCGTAGGGGAAGATGGAGCCCTTCTCGCCGGTCGCCCACGCGAGGAACGAGATCTCGTTGATGGGAACGTAGAAGGGAACCGTGTCGGTGTGCTCCGATATGAAGCGGGCGACTGCACCGCTATAGCGGGCGAAGCGCTCCACGAATCCCGAGGTGAAAAGGTTGACGTCCTCCGGCCAGCCGTAGTGGCACAGATTCCAGATGACCTGAATCCCGTGCTGCTCTGCGGCCCTCACCATCGGCAATATGGAGGAGAAATCCATCCTCCGTCCCCGGTCGATCAGGTGCCAACGCATGCCCTCCCGCACGGTCCGGATCTCCATGGCCTCCAGACGCGCGTAGTCTTCATCGATCAACCGGTCATGCTGGGTGGCCGCGATCAGGTCGAGCCGTTCGCCGCGGGAGTTGATGTGACAGGACGACTCGAAACCGGCCATCCAGAAGGAGCGAAATAGTCGCGAGTCGCTGGTCATGCGCCAGGGCTGGTGGAAGACTCTTGCACGCCGATGTTACCGATCGCCGCCTCGGAGTCGGTCACATAGCTCCGGAATTGCTCGACCAATGGCGTCGCCCGCCAGCGCTGGGTCCCATCCAGGGTGTACAGCCCGAGATCCAACCGGTACTCGTCCAGCGGTCCCCGGCCGAAGCGGTACTTCCAGTCGATCATGGTGAAGAGGGGAAACCAGGTGTAGCCGAGCACCGGGATGCCGCGCCCGCGGAGCACCCGGATGGCCGCGACCGATGCCTCCAGCCAGCGGGCTCGGATCGATTCGTCTCCCTTGGCGCTCGTCTCGGTGACCATGATGGGGAGCTGATAGCGATGGTAGTAATCCTCGATCAGCTGACTGAACCCGGCGCCGTCCTGTTCCACCGGTTGGTACGCCAAACGGCCGCGCCGGTCTATGTAGAGCTGGGTGGTCGACCATTGGGGGTAGAAATTGAGTCCCATCAGGCTGAACGGCACCGGGCGGGAGGCAATCGAGGCCAGCCGGTCGGGAGAGGCGCCGCTACGCACCAGCCAGGGGAACAGCGGATGACTAGGAGTGACTCGGCCGGTCAGAAGATCGTAGGCCAGAAAGGTGCGGGACTGTTCCTCCCGGGCCACCGCATGCAGGTCCTCCCGCGCGGTGCGGCTCAGGCCGGTGGCTTCCACATGCACGAGCACGATGTCGGGATCCACCGACAGCAGTGCGGCGCTGGTTTCGATGATCCCCTCGACCACTTGCAGCAGGATCTGGACGTAGCCGCTCTCGCTGCGCAGGTAGGGCGGCCAGAGTCCCCGTTGCCCGCAGAACAGGGCGGTCACGATCGGCTCGTTGAGCGGGGTATACCAGCGCACCAGGCCGGCATAGCGACGGGCAAATGCCGCGGCGTAGGATGCCACCGCGGCAGGATAGTCGACGCTGGCAAACTCGCGCCGAAGCCAGAAGGGGCACCCGTAATGCATCAGGTCCACGATCGGCGTGATTCCCAGCTCGTGGACCATGTGGGGAATCACCTGATCGGTCCACCGCCAGTCGAACTCCCCGGGCTGGAACGGCTCCAGGCGATACCAGGGCACCCCCCAGCGCACCATCTTGAGGCCGAGGTCGCGCACCAGGCTGAGATCCTCCCGCCAGTGCTCGTAGTGACCCATGAGCTGGTATTCGTCCAGGGCGCGGTGGCCTGGCCGGGTCTGGGGCACGAAGGTGTTCTCGATCCCGGTGGCCCAGAGAAAGTCCTCGGGACGGCGGCGGAGCAGGTCGGTCATGCGGAGAATGTAAGAGGTGAGAGGTGGGAGGTGAGAGGGGTGTTACCCTGAGACGCCGCCGCGTGCCCTCTCACCGCTTACTTCTTACCTCTCACTTTACCGACAGGGTCAATGCCGTCGACGGTTCCAGCAGCTCGCCCTTGCGCAACTCGGCCACCTGCTCGGCGGCCTTCTTGCCCGCGATGAACGCGTGGTCCGAGTTGTAGTACTCCCATTCCGCGTAACGGCCGGCGAGCACAATGTCCTGGGTGGATAGCCAGTTTCGGATCACGGCAACGTTTCCGGCCCGGTCGTGATCGTACACCACATACGCCACCGGCATGTCCACCTGATTCGCCGCCCAGATCGGGTCGCCCGGCTGGAAGAACCCCACCCGGTGACAATCTTTGATGCACTGCCGGATCAGCTCGTCGCCGTCGCAGGGAAGCGGTTTGGCGTCGGAGTAGGTGATCTCGCAGGTGAGTCCGAATCCACCCGGCGGGTTACAATGAGGACTCGCGTTCCCTTGCACGAAAATCCGGTGGAACACCGTGTCCTCCGGATAATAGATCCAGTGCTTCTCGGTGAGGTTCTCCCGCCCGACCCCGATGTTCACGCAGCGGACCGATACGTGGCGGAGCCCGGCGGCGGCCGCACGCACCTCGGCCGGCGCCTCGTCTCCCATGACCCGCACCAATGCCGGCAAGGGCATGGTGCTGATCAAGTATTCGTACGGCACGACACTGCCGTCGGAGAGGGAGAGGGTGTGCTCGGAAGGGGAGACTGCGGTCACCTTCGTGTCCAGCCGAAGCTCGCCCGCCAGATGAGGAAGGAAGCCATTCATGAGTGCCTGAAAGCCGCCGCGGAGCGGGTAGCCGAATCGGGCGTTGGGTCCCATCGGCTTGGCTGACGGCGACAGCGCGCCCTCGATCATCTCCTCCAGATTGGGAAGCGGAACCCGTCCGCCGAGCCAGGAAGTCTCCATCTCGTCCAGTGGGACCGCCCAGAGCTTTCGGTTGTAGGGAATGGCGAAATGCCGAGCTATGCCTTCGCCCCACACCTTGTAGATGAATTCCTCGAAATTCCTGGGCGCACCCTTCAAGGGAGTGAGTCTTCGCTCCGCGCCGGTGTATGCCTTCGGCTTACGAGCGCCGTTAGCCTTCATCAGCGGCTCGAACATCCCCCGCCGCTCGGGGCCGGTGTAGTCCCCATTGCTTCCCTTATCCTCCGCCGGCTTCTTGGCGTTGAGACTTCCGAACCGCGCCTCGATGGCGCCGACGATGCATTCCTTGATCACCTCGGGCGGCAACCCGTAGAGCGCCCCCTGGAAGGGATAGCGGGTGTAGACCTGCTTGCTGTAAATCCATGCCTCACGATCCTGCCAGTGGACGTTGTCGCCCAGCAGCGTCTGATACATCTCGTGCACATGCGGATCGTTGGAGAACATGATGTGGCCGGCCATGTCGAAGGTGAAGCCGTTGTCCTCGATGGACCGGCACCATCCACCCACTCGGTCGGCCTGCTCGATCAGCACAGCGTCCTGGCCGATATGATAGGCGGCGCTCAGACCGGTCGGGCCGGCGCCGATGACGACAATGGGAGCTGACGATGACGATGAACCCAGATTCTTAGGTGGCATGCGAAAGCCTTGAATCCTTTCTGATGCTCAAGCCGGCTAACAATTTCTCCATGGCTGCTACGGTGACATCCCACGAGGTACCTGCCAGGACCCGGCGCATGCGTGCTGCCCCCTGGGCCCGCTCCTCCGGTCCAGCGGCAAGGGCTGCCTCGCAGGCGGCGAGGAACTCTTCCCCAGTGCTCCCCAGATAGACGATGTCCCCGTAAGGCTCGGCCACGTCGGTGATGGGCGTGCTCACGATGGGCAGCTCCGCCGCCATGTATTCCAGCGTCTTGGTGGGACTAATGAATCGGGTCGCGTCGTTCCGCGCGAACGGGAGCAGGCACACATCCCAGCCCGCGAGATAGCGGGGCAGCTCTTCGTATGACCGCTGCCCGAAGTAATGGATGTTCGGGCGACGTGGCAGACTTGCCGGATCGATCTTGACCACCGGACCGACCAGGATGATCTGCCAATCGGGCCGGGCTTGAGCGATGCTGTCGAGTAGCGGGAGGTCGATCCGTTCGTCGATGACGCCATAGAATCCCAGTCGCGGGTGCGGGAGGCGGGCCTGATCCGCCGCCTCCGCGAGACCTTCCCGTGCCTGGCGGAAGTGCCCGGCATCGACGCTGCTCGGAAAGCAGTGCACGTTGGGGTGTCGGGCCTGCTTGGCGCGATACAGGCTGGGCCCCCCGGTAAACATGACATCCGCGCATTCGAGCAAGGCCGCCTCCCGGCTCAGCAGCTCGGGCGGCGCCCCAAGGAAGAGTGACAGCTCGTCCATGCAGTCATACACGATCGCGTCGGGGCCCAGGGCTTCAGCCAGCGGCAGCGCCATGGGGGTGTAGAGCCAGGCCAGGAGTATGGTCCCGGCGAGCTCCGCAGCCAGCTCCGCGATCAGCGGTTCGAGCGCGGGGAGCTGATCGGCATGAAATCCGGGAGCCCCGACCGGCGTACGCGGCTTGAGCACCGTCACGTTGGGGTGGGGAGTGCTGCGCTCCCAGCGGGGCGGACCGTCACGGTCGAGCTCCGGCTCCTCGACAAAGAAAACCGGCCGCCTGGCCGCGAGTCGGGAGAGTAGATGCTGAGGGCGCTGATAAACAAAGTTCCAGCGGAGGTGCGAGAAGGTGACAATCGAGTACTGAGGCTGCATTTGAAGCGCTCTTGCGTTAGCGAAATGGACTCCGGGTCCGGCTGAGTGGTGGTCGTGCTCTAAGACAATCCTCCCTCTCCCGAGAGCAGTCCCACTGCTCCGGCAAGCTCGAGTGAAACTCGATGACTTTCAGGAAGAGCCGTCGCCTTGACTCCGGCGGTCACGACGGGGCCAATTTGGCCCTTTGAAACAATCATTTCGGGGTCCGGTGCCTCACAGAACGTGTGAGTCTCATCACAGAACCCTTGCGGAAGATCCGCACTTTGTCAACGCATAGAGAGGCGCCAGATTTCGACCTGCTCACGCGACTGATCCCGCGCCTCGGAGGACCTATGGCTCGTACGAAAACTTTCATCGGCGGTCTCACCCTTGGGGCCGGGCTGGCGTACTTGTTGGACCCTGATCTCGGAAGGTTCCGCCGCGAACGCCTGGCCACGAGGCTGAGCCCCCTGTTGGAAGAGGCGCGCCGTGCTCTCCAATCGGCCGCCAATGAATCACCCGGCACGGGCCTGCTCCGGTACGGGGCACGAATCGGCGACATCCAGGGCCTAGGGGCCGCTACGCTCAACCTTTCCGGCCTGCGCTCCTTCGCTGATCCGGTCGCGACTACGGCGCTGCGGGTCTTCGGTGGAGCTCTGGCCGTCTATGGTCTGACCCGCCGCGGAACCCTTGGGGCCCTGCTGCGGACACTCGGGGCCGGCGTGCTGTTCGGCGCCACCGGGCGGGACGCGTTTACCGGATCGGGTCTCCCCTCACTCGACCGCCGTCGGGCGGTGGACATCCAGAAGACGCTGCACATCGGCGCGCCCGTGGAACAGGTCTACGAGTTCTGGAGTAATTACGAGAATTTCCCGCTCTTCATGTCCCATGTGCGGGAGGTAGAAGACTTGGGCGAGGGCCGATCGCACTGGAGCGTCAGCGGCCCCGGCGGCGTGCCGATCGAGTGGAACGCTACCGTGACCCAGCAGACGCCCAATGAGGTGATCGCCTGGCGGAGCGAGCCCGGCTCGATGCTGGAGAACGCGGGGATCATCCGTTTCGTCTCCAGCGGAACCGGCACCAGGGTAGACCTGCGGTTCTGTTATCACCCGCCTGTGGGTGGGGCAGGACAGGCGGTGGCCGAGCTGCTTGGCTCCGACCCGCGGGGCAAACTGAACGAGGACCTCGGGCGGATGAAGGCCCTGCTCGAGGCAACTACGAGGAGCGGGGAGTGATGACCAAGAATATCAGCCGTAAGTTCGCGGCCATGAGCGAGGAGGAGCGCCGCGAGCGCGCCGTCACGGAGTGGACCTCTCGACGGAAGCGCGTCGAGGAACGGGTATAAGTGCTCCGACGAGCATCCGACAGAAGGCGGTTACTGCTGGCTGCCGGCCTTGGCGCCGTGTGGGCAGCCGGGAGGCTGCGCTCCCAGAGCTACATCCTTCGCGGCAAGATCGTTCTGATCACCGGCGGATCCCGAGGACTGGGCCTCGCGCTTGCGCGCGAGTTAAGCCGGGAAGGTGCGCGCATTGTTATTTGCGGGCGGGATCCGGAATCGCTGGAGCGGGCGCGCGCTTCGCTGGAGCGTATCGGTGCAGACGTCGTGGCCATTTCGTGTGACGTCACCGACCGGGACGCGGTAGGCCGGTTGATCCAGGGAGTGCAACAACGCCTGGGGCCGGTGGATGTTCTGATCAACAATGCGGGCGTCATTGAAGTTGGTCCTGCCGAGACGATGTCGGTGGCCGACTACGAAGAGGCCATGGCCACCAATTTCTGGGGCATGCTCTATCCCACCCTCGCGGTCCTTCCAGCAATGCGGCAGCGCGGGGCCGGGCGGATCGTGAACATCACCTCTATCGGCGGCAAGCTGGGCATTCCCCACCTTGTGCCCTACAGCGCCAGCAAGTTCGCCGCCGTGGGGTTTTCTCAGGGACTCCGGGCCGAGGTTGCCGCCGACGGCATCAAGGTTGTCACCGTCTGCCCCGGCCTCATGCGAACCGGCAGCCCTCGTAACGCAATCTTCCGGGGGCAGCACCAGTCGGAATACGCCTGGTTCAGCATCAGTGACGCGCTGCCCGGGCTGTCGATCAGCGCTGAGAATGCCGCGCGCCGTATCCTGGCTGCCTGCCGCCGAGGCGATGCGGAGGTGCTGTTCCCCCTCAGCACCCGGGTGGCCGCCGTGGCAAGCGCCCTGGCGCCTGGACTTACCGCGAAGGTCTTGGGTGCGGTTGACCGGTTGCTTCCCGATGCCGGCAAGCTCCCTCGCGGCCGTCGGACTGGAGCCGAGAGTCAATCATGGCTCTCACCATCCTGGCTCACTCGCCTCGGCGATCGAGCCGCGCACAAATACAATCAGACTTAAAAGGATCCAATTCATGGCGTCGACCTATAACGGAATCGACTCAGCCGAGAGCTGGGAGAACCTTCGGAGACAGGAGTTGGAGGACAACGCGATCAACGTGGGCAAGACTGAGCGCCTGGTCTCGGGACTGGCCGCGGCCGCGGTTGCCGCCGTCGCGCTTCGCCGCAAGCGGCTGCGTCCGCTGCTCTTCCCCCTGGCGGCCAACCTGATCTCCCGCGCAGTGACGGGACGGTGTCCGGTAAACCGGGCCATCGGCCGGAATTCGGCTCGACGAGGCCGGGTCAGCCGGGTCGGGAGCGTCCGCCGGGGCGAGGGCATCAAGGTAGAGAAGAGCGTCACCGTGGACCGGCCCGCGGAGGAGGTCTACCGCTTCTGGCGCAATTTCGAGAACCTGCCTCGCTTCATGGATCATCTGGAATCCGTGACGGTGCTAGACGAGAACCGGTCACACTGGGTGGCCAAGGCACCGGTGGGCACCAAGGTGGAGTGGGATGCCGTCATCCACAACGAGATCGACGACGAATTGATCGCCTGGCGCTCCTTACCTGGTGCCGACGTGAACAACGCAGGGTCGGTCCATTTCACGCCTCTGGGAAACGGCATCAGTACCGAGGTGCTGGTGGTGCTGAGCTACGAGCCGCCCGCGGGTAAGCTCGGAGCCGCCGTGGCCAAGCTGCTGGGTGACGAGCCATCGAAACAGATCGAGGACGATCTGCGGCGTTTCAAGCAGGTCATGGAAGCGTCGGAGGTCAGGGGCAACTCGAAGCAGCCGGCCGGCCGGGTGTAGATGTCCTACGACTGCATAGTCGTAGGCGGCGGACCGGCTGGGCTGAGCGGGGCAATGATGCTGGGGCGGTGCCGTCGCACCGTCCTCGTATGCGACGTCGGCGAGCCGCGCAATGCAGCGGCGGCCGGCCTGCACAATTATCTGACCCGCGACGGCATTCGTCCCCTTGAATTCCTCCGGCTGGCGCAGGAGGAGGTCCGCCGGTATCTCACCGTGGAGTTCCGCCGCGCCGAAGTGGTGGACGCCGAGCGTACCCCATCCGGCTTTACGGTGGTGTGTGCCGACGGCAGCCGGCACCAGTCCCGCAAGCTGCTGCTGGCTACCGGAGTCGTAGACGAACTCCCCGAGATCCCAGGCCTCGAACAGCTATACGGCACCAGCGTGCATCACTGCCCTTATTGTGATGCCTGGGAGTGGCGCGACCAGCCGCTGGCGGTCTATGGCCGGGGAGAGGAAGGTCCCGGTCTGGCGCTGGCTCTTACGGTCTGGAGCCGGGATGTGGTGCTCTGCACCGGCGGCGCCGGCGATCTTCCAGAACACGCTCTGCAGGAGTTGAACCGGGCCGGCATCGAAATCCGCGAGGAGCAGATTGTCCAGCTCGAGGGCAGGGAAGGCAAGCTGGAAAGGATCGCGTTCGACGAAGGGCCACCCCTCAACCGGCGCGCTCTCTTCGTGTGTTCGGGCCACCACCAACGCAGCGATCTCGCGGCAAAACTGGGATGCCGCTTCAACAGCAAGGGGGCGGTGGACACCGGGTTCTGCGAGGCCACCAATGTGCCGGGTCTATACGTTGCGGGCGACAGCTCCAAGGATGCCCAGTTCGTCATCGTCGCGGCGGCGGAAGGCGCCGAGGCCGGAATGGCCATCAACCAGGCGCTGCTGAAGGAAGATCTGGCTCAGAATAGAAGCTCCACCCCGAGCCGAATCAGGCGCGGGGCGCCGTACGCAAAAAGCGGCTGAGTAAAGTCCCGCGCCGCGGAGAGATAAAGCGGGAACAGCTCGCCCCGTCCTTCGATGTACCCATTGCCATCGGCATCGGCAAAGGCCCGGTACTTGGGCGATTCATAAGGAATCTCCTCCGGGTGCGCCTGGTATGCCGCCTCCGCCATTGCCGTCACCTCGGCGTCACTCGGCGCCGGCTGCCCGGTTTCCCGCCGCACCGCCACCACGTTCCTTCGATTCAGCAGATTGCGCACATCCAGATACAACCCACCCCGCACGCCACCCAGGCTCAAGGGACGGCGCACCAACAGATCCAGGGTATAGGTCGCGGGCAGCCGGGAGCCGTTGGGCAGTCCCACCAGGGAGTCGCCCGTAGCGTCGCTCCGCGAATACGGCAGCCCCGAGCCGAGTTTGCCGATCGCAGCAGCCTCGAGCCCACCCAGCGCCCGGACGCCGAAGACCCGAGGCCCGGTCGTTTCCGACAGTCGGCTCCGAAGGATGACGGTCAAGGTATGGCGGCGGTCGAAGTCGAGCGGAAACTCGGCTCGCGCAGGACGGCTGGTGTCGCCGGTGATCGGGTCGATGGAGATCACCCGGTTGAGCAGAAAGGCATCGGTGGCAGTGGCGGTGGCGCTTTGCAGGGTGTAGGCGGCACGAGCGGCAAATCCTCCCCGCAATTCGCGCTCGAATACCAGCTCGAGACCCTTTACACTGCCGGCATCGGCGTTGCCGAAGATGGTCGAATCCGGATCCACTCCGAGAGGCACTGAGGCAACCAGACCATCCAGCCGCTTTACGTAGACACCGACCCGGAGCGAGGTGATCGGAGTGGGGCGTACCCGGAGGCTGAACTCGTATTGTCTCGCGTCCTCGAAGCCGATGTTGGGGTTGCCTCGGCGAAAGCGGCCGGTGCGGGTGGAATCGTCGAAAGCGGCGTCCACCAGGAACTGATAATCCGGCGCCTGGACAAAAAGACCATAACTCGCCACGAAGGTGGCGCCCTTCAGCACCGTGGAAACCGCAAAACGGGGACTCAACTTGCTCTGCGAGCCGCGTGACTCCGCCGCCAGAGCGCTCCCGGCGTTGAACTGGTCGTACCGAAGGCCTAAGGTGAAAGCCAGGTCGGTGATGCGAACCTGGGCCTCCAGATATCCCGCCGCGCTGTATGGTGAGAAGGTCGAGACCGCGGCCGGTGGTACGCTGTCGCCGGTTCCGACCGGCAGATAGCCAAGCACCCGCTGAAAGGAGCGAACCTGCTGGCGCACCAGCTCGCCGCCGAAATAGAGATCGACCTGCTCCCCCGCTCCGTAGGTGCCGTCGAGCTGTCCTCGGGTTTCTCCAAACCGGCTCCAGCCCAGGTCCCCGCGCGAGCCAGCTCCCAGGAAGAAGGCAGGCACCCCCCACGGAGAGGTGCTGCTGGGGAGCGGCGCCTGGAACCCTGGAATCGGGTCGGATGACTGGGCCTGGGCCCGGGCAGAGTCCTCTCCGACGAAGTGGAATTGCTGTCCAGTCAGCGCTCCGAATCGGTATTCCGGCTCTCCGTCCAGCGTGCCCCGGAGGAACTCCCGAATGAAACGGCCGACCCTGAGATCCACGATGAGCGGCTTCTGCGTGCTAGGTCCGCTGGCGTATTGGGCGTGACCACTGAAGAGAGTGCCCGCGAGACGCTGGGCTGGAGCCAGATCCAGATTGTATTTGTACGCGTGATCGTACAGCAGCCGCTGATCCTCAGAATGGAGGCCCAGGAATCTGAAGGTGATCCGATCGGTCAACGGGAGCGTGATCTTGCCCAGCCCGCTCCACCGCTCACCACTGTTGTGGGGAAGGAGGCCCGGAACCGCCGAGCGAGGGTCGCGCGGGTCGGTCGGCGCGGGGGCGTTCACCGGATCGGCGTCGAGGCGGCCGGTCACATCGAGGCCGGCCACGACTCCAATCCGGCCGGCCAACGGCCCGTCGGCCTGAACGACGAAGCGATCGAGACCGAGATCTGCGCTTCCGCCCAGTGGGCGATCGGTCTCATAGCCGAGCCGGCCTTCCCACTTGTCGCCGGGTTCCTTGGTGACGACGTTGATCAACCCCGACAATGCCTGGCCGTAACGGGCCGAGAAGGCGTTAGTGACCAGCGAGGCCTCGCTCAGCACATCGGGAGGAATTTGAAGGCCCAGGCCGCCGTGAGAGGCGTCGAGCTGATTCTTCACCCCCAGACCGTCGAGGATGAAGGATTCCTCACCCAGGCGGCCGCCGCGATAACTTCCCCCCACGCTTCCAGCCGACAGCGCGACGGCTTCCTCCAGTGAGCTGACCGGCAGCTCGCGAAGATCCTTGGCGCTGATCTTTTGCTCGGTGGCCGTCGCCATCGGGTCCAACACCGGATCCAACGGAGCCGTCACCACCAGGGGCGAAAGCTCGAGCGGGTTGGTTTCCAGTGAGAAATCCAGTGTGACCGTGGCGCCGGCGCGCACCAGGACGCTGTCTCGGACCACGCTCCGATAGCCGATCATCCGGGCGGCTACCCGGTGCCAGCCGCTCCGGACTCCGCGCACCCGGTACACTCCGCCCGTATCCGCGACGCTCCGGGTCCGGTCGTCCACCAGAATTTGAGCCTGGTGCAGACCGGCACCGGTTCGCGCGTCGTGCACCCGCCCGGCCACGGCACCCTCGGCTTGGCCGTGTAGCGCGGCGGGGGACACGACGCCCACCAGCAACACGGCGAGACCGGCGGCCTTGCGACCGGTCTGGCTCACGGCCGGCCAAACAAGTACAGGTCTCCGCTACGGCTCACAGTCGTGTCATTGGTGACCGGGTTGATGATGAGGGGATAAACTTCCGCCACGATGGCGTCGCCGGACGGGGAAAGCTGGGGCCGGCGAAATAGTCCTGGACCGTCGAGACTGATGTCGCTGCCGTCCTGAAGGTTCACCACATGCAGGGTTCCGCCGCTGTCCCATTGGGTCGGACCGATCGAAGGATCGACTGCGAAAGCAACTCGGCCGCCTACAACTGCTACCAACCGGCTTCCCACTACGTGGACGTCTCGCGCAACGCCCGCGGGCCCGAAGTCGTGAACCACAAATGCAGCGTCGCTCGAGAGCGTCTGCCGGAAGACTCGGCTGTCTCCGCCGAGCGTATAGTAGACCTCGTCCTCATTGCTGCCGGGTGAGATGCCGGAGGCGTAGTCGGTTCCCGGAATCGTCTGGGGCAGAGCTGCGGACCCGTCCGCCGGGAGCCATACCGCGTCCTGGCCGGTGCGAAGGGTGTCCATCTCACACGTCGTACAGGGCCGCTGAGCGACCACTGCCTCGCCGAGATACAGCAGCCGGTTCGGCCCCAGCCATCGGAGCTGGGAGATCCCTCCGTGCAGCCGGCCGCCGGGGATGGTGTAGGGAATTGAAAGCAAGGACCGGCGAGTGGCCGGATCCTGCACCGAGCCGACTGCCAGCGCTTGCTGGTTGGGCGTCGGGGCGCCTACCGATCCGGTGGCCGCAGTGAAAGCGAGCCGGCCATCGGATGCCGGAGCCGCTGATTCGATCGCATCGGTGAGGTCGCCCACGTTGGAGAAGAGGTCACAAAAGAGGGCACGCTGCCTCCCCCCGGCCGGAGGAAGCACCGCTAGACAAACGTCGTGATCCGCTCGGCCTACCGGCTGAGTCGAGTAGAGAATCGCGGACCCGTCCGGAAGCCACGCGGCTCGCCGGTCCGCGGCCCGGTTGAACGTGAGCCGCACGGGGGGAGTGGCATCGAAAGGCTGGTCACTCCCCGTGGGCGGAGTGGTAAAGGGTTCGGTATGCCCACAACCGGCGAGCAGCGCCAGGATGAGCAGGCCAGTGGTTTTTCTGGCGCCCGGAGTTGTAGCGACTACGCGAGGATGTGTCATCGGTGAGTCAGAACTGCGACGGGTCGTGATGGGGACGCCGGGTCGTTTCCGAATCGCACATCCACATATATAAGGAAGCAGATCCATGCTTGCATCCGGTTTGGCGCCGGTAGATCATGGAGTGATGGCCGGTTACTCCAAGCGATCACTTGCCGACAAGCTCGGCATCAAGGCCGGAACCAGGGTGGTCGCACTCCAGGCCCCTCCGACCTACGCGGCTCTGCTGGGAACTCTCCCGAGCGGAGCATCCCTCCATTCCCGGCTGCCCGATTCGTCGGGGTTCATCCACCGCTTCGCCCGCCACCGGAACGAGCTCGCCGCCGATTTCCCCCGGCTGGCCCAGGCGCTGCCCGATGATGGGACCCTCTGGATTTCCTGGCCCAAACAGGCCTCAGGCGTGGACACGGATCTCGATGAAAATGTCATCCGCGCGATCGGTCTGGCCCAAGGTCTGGTCGATGTGAAGGTCTGTGCCGTGGACGAGGTGTGGTCGGGGCTCAAGTTTGTCCGGCGCATCGCGAATCGCGCCGGGAAGGAGGGTTGATTTCGTTCATGCGGAAAATCCCATGCTCCTGAAGCGATTCCACGACCCCAAGCTTGCTCAAACCAGCTACCTCGTCGGCTGTCACGGCAGCAGGGAGGCGCTGGTGGTCGATCCCAACCGGGACATCGATCGCTACCTCGAGGCGGCCCAAGAGGAGGGGCTGCGGATTGCCCACGTGACCGAGACCCATATCCACGCGGATTTCGTCTCCGGTGCTCGGGAACTGGCTCACCGGACCGGCGCACGGCTCTACCTCTCCGCTGCGGGGGGTCCCGATTGGAGCTATCAGTATGCCGCCGCTGCCCGCGCTACGCTTATACAGGGAGACTCCAGCTTCCGGGTCGGAGCGGTCGAGCTGCGGGCGCTCCACGTGCCCGGGCATACCCCCGAGCACCTTGCCTTTCTTGTAACCGACACCGAGACGGCGTCCGAGCCGATGGGTGTCTTCACCGGTGATTTCTTGTTCGTCGGCGATGTAGGGCGGCCCGATCTGCTGGAGCGGGCGGTGCAGGCCAAAGGAACCATGGAGGTCGAGGCGCGGCGTCTCTTTCAGTCGTTGCAGAGGTTCCGGGCGCTGCCGGACTTTCTCCAGATCTGGCCCGGGCACGGCGCCGGCTCTGCCTGTGGAAAGTCGCTGAGCGCGGTGCCCCACTCGACGCTCGGCTATGAAACCCGTTTCAATTGGGCCTTTGCCATAGAAGATGAAGACGCGTTCGTGCGCGCCGTGCTCGCCGGTCAGCCCGATCCTCCGCGCTACTTCGCCCGGATGAAACGAGTCAATCAATCAGGCCCCACGCTGCCGGGCGGTTTGCAGCGGCCTCCCTCCTTGCCGGTCGCCGCACTGACCTCGGTCCTGAATCAAGGTGGTACCGTCGTGGACACCCGTCCAGCAAGGGATTTTGCCAACGGTGCCATACCCGGAACGATCAACATTCCGGCCAAGCGGACCTTCACCACCTGGGCTGGATCATTACTGCCCTACGATCAGGATTTCTACCTCATCGTGGATGAAAACCGAGCCGGCCTGGCGGACGAGCTGGCGCGCGACTTGGCGGGAATCGGACTCGACCGACTGGCCGGTTACTTCGGCAGCGAAGTGGTGGACGCCTGGCGCGGGCTGCGGGGTCAGCTCCAGACCATCCCGGAGATCACCATGGCCGACCTGGCCGGACGACTGCGCGCGCACGCCGGGGACCAGACAGTGCTGGATGTGCGCGGGGCAGGCGAGTGGGAGGCCGGTCACATCCCGGGCGCACGAAATATTCCGGTCGGTGAGCTGGACCAACGGCTGGATGAGATCCCTCGGGATCGCCCCGTCATCGTGCATTGCCAGACCGGCGCCCGGGCCGCGATGGCCGCGAGCATTCTCCGCGCCCGCGGCATCAGCGACGTGCAGCAGTTTCCCGGCGGGTTCGCCGAGTGGCGGGCGGCGGGTCAGCCGGTGGAATTGGCATAACGATTTCTTCGCGTAGTCAGTTGATGGTCGGCATGACCGGTTCCGGCTCTTCCGCAATTTCTCCATCTCCGCTATATCCTGTCCTACCCTCATTCCAGGAACCTCCATGCTCAAGGAGTTCAAGGCCTTCGTCATGCGCGGCAACGTGCTCGACCTCGCCGTCGGCATCATCATCGGCGCGGCGTTTGGCACGGTGGTAAAGTCCCTGGTAGACGACGTGATTATGCCCCCCATCGGACTCGCGCTCGGCAACGTGGACTTCGCCAACCTGTTTGTCCTGCTCAAGGCCGGACCCAAGGCGCCGCCCCCTTATCCGACCCTGGCCGATGCCCACGCGGCCGGCGCGGTCACCGTGAACTACGGCCAGTTCGTCAACAACGTGGTGACTTTTGTTATCGTCGCCTTTGCCGTGTTTCTCGTTGTGAAGGCTGCCAACCGGCTGAAGCCGCGGGAGGCTGCCGCGGCGCCATCCACCAAGGACTGCCCCTACTGCCGGATGCCGATTCCCGTCGGGGCGGTCCGCTGCCCCCAGTGCACCTCCGAGCTCAAGGGCGGGGCGCCCCCCCGGTGATCGGGATTGGCTTTGTAGTACAAAGCACTTGATGAAACGGCGGCTCGCTGCTACACTAGATGCATGACCATCCTTCGCCCCACGCCCTCGGAGCAGCCCGGCACCCCGGCGCTCCACGCCCGGGCGATGGACAACCTGTCCTTCATCCGCTCGACCATGGAACGGGCCACGGCCTTCACGGCCGTCCCCGGATGGGGTGGGGTGGCCATGGGGATCACCGCTCTGGCCGCCACCGCGCTGGCGTATCACCGGCCCAGGGAAACCGAGTGGCTCGCCATCTGGCTCTCGGCCTCCATCTTGGCCTTTGCCATCGGCGGATGGGCTATGGTCATGAAGGCGCGGAGAGCCGGGACTACGGTGTTCTCCTATTCCGGGCGCCGCTTCGTCCTGAGCTACGTTCCGCCGCTGGCGGTCGGGGTACTTCTCACCCTGGCGCTGGTCAGGGCCGGCCTCCATAGCGCGCTCCCCGGCACCTGGCTTCTGCTCTATGGCACCGGAGTGGTCACCGGCGGGGCCTTCTCGGTGCGGGTCGTGCCGATCATGGGCTTTTGCTTCATGGTGCTGGGCGCTGTCGCCCTCCTCGCTCCGACGTCGTGGGGCGACTGGCTCCTGGCCGCCGGCTTCGGCGGCCTCCACATCATCTTCGGCCTGATCATCGCGAGGAGGTATGGTGGCTAAGTCCAACCTGGCCTCGTCGGGCTCCGCGGGGGGCAAGGCGTCTCAGCGGCTCCACGGCATCCGTGGTGATGGGGTGCGACATGGTCCGCTGGAGCTCGACCGCCTGATCCACGAACGGATGCGGCTCGCCATCGTGAGCTCACTGGCCGTCAACCACAGTCTCAGCTTCAATGAGCTCAAGCGGCTGCTCGAGACCACCGATGGCAACCTCAGCGTCCATGCCCGCAAGCTGGAAGAAGCGAATTACATCGTGTGTACCAAGTCATTCGAGGGCCGGGTTCCGCGGACCGAATATCGCTTGAGCCCGCTAGGCCGGCGCGCGCTGGAGCGCTACCTGGACCACATGGAAGCGTTGATTCACAGCACCAGGGACCGCTGAGGCGCGGCTTTTTTTTGAGGACCAACTTTATGTCGCAAAGACCTTCGCCCGCCAGACCCGGTGGCCTCCATGTCGGGATCATCATGGATGGCAACGGTCGCTGGGCCACTCGGCAGGGTCTCTCCCGCGGCGCGGGACACCGCGAGGGTGCCAGCGCGGTGCGGCGAGTGGTGGAAGCGGCTCCCGATGCGGGCGTTGGCATCCTCACACTGTTCGCCTTTTCCTCCGATAACTGGCGGCGCCCCGCGGTAGAGATAGCCTGGCTCATGCGGTTGTTCCGGGAGTATCTGCGCGGCGAGGCGGCTCGCTGCGTGGCCAACGGCGTTCGCCTGGAGATCATCGGCCGGCGTGACCGGCTCGGTCCCGCACTGCTCCGCGCGGTGGAGGCTGCCGAGGTTGCCACCGCCGGAGGAGGGAGGCTGCTGCTCCGGATCGCCATCGATTATTCCGGCCGCGATGCCATCCTCCGGGCCGCCCAGTGCCTTCGCCCCAACGCCATCTCGCGCGATTCGTTTGGGCGCCTCGTGGCAATCGTAGACCACGGTACTCCCGTCCCCGAGCTTGACCTCCTGATTCGCACCGGCGGCGAGCGTCGCTTGAGCGACTTCCTGCTCTGGGAGGCGGCCTACGCCGAGCTCTGCTTCCTGCCGATCATGTGGCCCGATTTCGGAGCCGAGGACCTCCGCGCCGCCGTGCGGGACTTCGCGAGCCGAGAGCGGCGGTTTGGGGGGCTGACTGACAAGGCGGTGGGATGATTTGACACAGCCGCAACCGCAGCGCACGTTCACTGTGAACCCGAGCTAGCAACGGCTCGACCGCGCCCGCCCGATCTTGAGCCACAAAAATGAAACCCGTCCTCACAATCGACGACGCCACCGAGTGGCTCGAGCCCGACGGACTAGGAGGGTTCGCCTCCGGTACCAGCAGTGGCCTCCGGACCCGGGGGTATCACGCACTGCTGCTGACCGCCACCACGCCCCCGACTGGACGCTTGGTGTTGGTGAATGGCTTCGATGCCTGGGTAGAAAACCAGGAGCAGCCAGCAGCGAGGGGTGAGCGGGAGTTTCTCAGCCGTCAACGCTATGCCCCCGGTGTCGTAGCCCCGGCGGACGCCACCGAGATCGAGTCGTTCGGAACTGATCCGTGGCCCAGCTGGGTCTATCGGCTGAAAGATGGCGCACGGATCGAGCAGGAGATTTTCGTGCCTCGGGGGCTGCCGGTCGTTGCCATCCGTTGGCGGCAGCTGGGAGCCTCGGCTCCCCGCACCCTCTCGGTCCGTCCCTTCCTCTCGGGCCGCGACATTCACGGTCTGCATCACGCCAACCCCGCGTTCCGTTTCGAGTCCCGGGTGTGGAAAGAGCAGGTGAGCTGGACGCCCTACAGCGGGGTCCCCGGTGTCACCGCGGCATCGAACGGTGAGTATCGCCAGGAGCCGGAGTGGTACCGAGCGTTCTTCTACTCCGAGGAGCGAGCGCGCGGTTTGGACTTCGAAGAGGATCTGGCGTCACCTGGCATCTTCAGCTGGGACCTTGGCAAAGGCGAGGCCGTGTTGATTCTGAGTGTGACTGGCTCGCTCCCGAGCGGTTCCGCGACGAGCACCCTCGCGCGATTGAGCCGGGCCGAGTGGGCTCGGCGGAGCCGGCTGGGCAGTGAGCTGGAGCGAGCCGGTGACGCATACCTGGTGCGACGGGGCGTAGGGAAAACGATCGTCGCGGGGTATCCCTGGTTTACCGACTGGGGCCGGGACACGTTCATCGCCTTGCGGGGGCTGTGCCTCGCCACCGGCCGTCTTCCCGAGGCCCGGTCGATCCTGCTGCAGTGGGCCGGGCTGGTTTCCGAGGGCATGCTGCCGAATCGCTTTGTCGACCAGGGGGGTGCCGCTGAGTTCAACTCGGTAGATGCGTCTCTCTGGTACGTCATCGCGGTGCACGATTACTTGCGCGCGGTTGAAGCCGGCGGAGGCAAGATTCCTCCTGCCGACTCGAAGGCGTTCGCGGGAGCGGTGGAAGGGATCGTCTCGGGCTACCGCCGAGGCACCCGGTTTGGAATCCATCTTGATGACGACGGGCTTCTGGCCGCGGGCGAGCCGGGAGTGCAGCTGACCTGGATGGATGCCAAGGCGGGCGACTGGGTAGTTACTCCGCGCGTCGGCAAGCCGGTGGAGATCCAGGCGCTCTGGCTGAATGTGCTTCAAATCGCCGAGGAGTTCGGCCTGGATCACCCCGAGGTGCTTCAGCGAGGACTCCGCTCGTTCAACGAGCGGTTCTGGAATGCGTCGGCGGGATGCCTCTTCGACGTGGTGGATGTGGACCACCAGCGGGGCACGGCAGATCACACGCTCCGGCCCAACCAGATTCTGGCGATCGGGGGGCTGCCGTACGCGGTGCTGGACAGCGAGCGCGCGGGCTCGGTGGTGAGCGTGGTTGAAGCCAGGCTCTGGACTCCGCTCGGGCTGAGGACTCTTCCGCCGGATGACGATCGGTACGTGCCTCGCTACGAAGGAGGGGTGCGGTCGCGAGATGGCAGCTACCATCAGGGCACCGTCTGGCCGTGGTTGCTGGGCCCGTTCATCGAGGCCTGGGTCAGGGTCCACGGTGGCGATGACCGTGCTCGAGCCGAAGCACGGGAACGATTCTTTGCCCCCTTGCTGGCCCATCTGCCCCGGGCCGGCGTGGGCCACATATCCGAGATCACCGATGCGGATGCGCCGCACACGCCTAGAGGCTGCCCGTTCCAAGCCTGGTCTGTCGGTGAGGCACTGCGGCTCGACCTTCAGGTCCTCGCCCCGGCAGGAACGGTTCGGCCCTCGGGACCGCGTCGGCTGCATGCCATCTTATGACTCCTTGACTCGGCGCTGGTTCCGTGACCATTACAGGGCAGAAAAGTTCCAGCCAGGGCACACAAGGAGCTGTCATGAGCGAAGAAGACGCCGCGCTCGCGGGCCCCGATCTCGAAGCGGGCATTCCAGTGGACCAGGTCCCGGACGGGGGGATGCTGGCGGGCCACGCTCGAGGGAAGCCGGTTCTCCTCGCACGCCGGGAAGACGAATGGTTCGCGATGGGGGCCGTCTGCAGCCATTACAGCGGTCCTCTCCCCGAGGGATTGATGGTGGGCGACACGGTGCGATGTCCCTGGCACCATGCCTGCTTCAGCCTTCGCACCGGGCAGTCGCTTCGCCCGCCGGGGCTCAACGACGTCGCCTGCTGGCAGGTTGAACAGAGGGCAGGGAAGGTCTATGTCACTGGGAAGGCGCTGAAGGCGGAGGCCAAACGCCCCGGGAGCCGTACCCGATCGAGTCCGCCATCGGTCGTCATCGTCGGCGCCGGCGCAGCGGGCGAGTGCGCGGCCGAGACGCTGCGCCGGGACGGGTACGACGGACGGTTGACCTTGTACGACCCCGATCCCGATGCCCCCTACGATCGTCCCAATCTCTCGAAGGATTACCTCGCAGGAACCGCCTTGGATGACTGGATTCCTTTGCATCCCCCCGAGTTCTACCAGGAGCGGGGCATTGAGATCGTCCGCAACCGCCGGGTGCTGGCCCTGGAGCCAAGAGCGCGCCGAATTCGTCTCGACGATGGGAGCACCCGCGAATTCGGCGCGTTGCTCCTGGCCACCGGGGCAACGCCGGTGAGGCTGTCAGCAGAGATGGAACGCGGAAATCCGCCGGTCTATTACCTTCGCAGTTTTGCCGACAGTAAAGCTATCGTAGCCGCCGCGGCAGGCACGAGAAGGGTCGTGATCATCGGCGCGAGCTTCATCGGCCTCGAGGTGGCCGCTTCCCTTCGGGCGCGGACACTGGAGGTGCACGTGGTGGCTCCCGACCCCCGGCCGCTCGAGCGCGTCATGGGTCCCGAGCTGGGTGATTTCATCCGCCGGCTTCATGAAGAGCATGGCGTCATCTTCCATTTACGCCAAACGGTAAAGGAGATCGCCAACGGGGTAGTCACATTGGAGGGTGGGCAGCGGCTGGCGGCGGGTTTCGTGGTGGCGGGTATCGGCGTCCGACCGAACCTCGAGTTGGCGGAGCGCGCGGGTCTGACCATCGACCGGGGCGTGCTGGTCGACGAGCATCTTCAGACGAGCGCTCCCGGAGTCTTTGCCGCCGGCGACATCGCCCGCTGGCCCGATCCCCATACCGGCGAGCGGATCCGGGTGGAACACTGGGTCGTCGCGCAGCGGCAGGGGCAGGCCGCGGCCAGAAGCATCCTCGGACAAGGTGAGCCCTTCGATGCGGTTCCCTTCTTCTGGAGCCAGCATTACGACGTCCCTATCAACTATGTGGGGCATGCGGAGCGCTGGGATTCCATCCGGGTCGATGGAAGCATCGAAGGAAAAGACTGCGCCGTGCGATTCCTCCGGGAAGGCCGACCCCTCGCGATTGCGACGATCTATCGTGACCGGGAAAGCCTAGAAGCGGAGCTGGAGATGGAGCACGCCACTGTTTAATGTGACCTCCATCGCCGGCTGACCGCGCTACCTTCCTCCCCATGAAAATCACCCGCAGGCAATTCCTGGCCGGGGTTGGCGCCGCCGGAGCCGCCATCGGCGCCGACGCATTTGGCTTCGAGGCCCACCACGTGCTGTTGAGTCGCCACGACGTGCTTGTCCCCCGACTGCCGCTGGGTTTGGACGGCGTCCGGCTGGCGCAGGTGACCGATGTGCACCTGCCCGGCAACCAGTTGGCTGCGCGGGCGGCACTGGAGCACCTCCACCGCGAGCGGCCCGATATCGTGATCCTGAATGGAGACATGACCGAGTCAGGGCATGCGCTGACCCAGGTGGCCGACTTCGCGGCCGCCGCGCGCGGCAGGCTGGCCACGGCCGCGGTGCTGGGCAATTGGGAATACCGGGCGGGGGTGGTGGGAAACGTGGCGGAACACGTCTACCGCCGGGTGGGAGTCGAGCTGCTGGTCAACCGGTCGATCACGCTGGACCTGGGCGGGGCGCGGCTGGCGCTGGTCGGCCTGGACGACATTCTGATGGGAAGTCCCGACCTGGCGAGGGCGCGGACGGGCATTGGGGCGGGCACGACCGAGATCTGGCTCGTGCATGAGCCGGCATTCGCCAGCGCGCCACCGGTAGGAGTCTCGGCCCGGCCGATCGTCCTGCTCTCAGGTCACACTCATGGCGGGCAGATTCGCATCCCATTCCTGCCGCCGGTCAAGCCCGAGGGCGCGGGCCGGTTTCTCGAAGGGTGGTACCGCGATACCTTCGCGCCGCTCTACGTGTCGCGCGGCGTGGGTACCACTGGTATCCCCGCCCGATTTCGCTGTCCGGCGGAGCTACCCATCTTCACCCTTCGTGCGGCCTGAGATTCACACCCAGCGGCGCACTCGCGCCAGGTAGTCGCGATAGGGATTACCAAACTTGGCGGACAGGTAACGTTCCTCCCGCCGCACCACTCCCCACTCGAGAAAGACCAGCATGGGCAGCGCCAGGACAGCGGGCCAGAGCGCGTTCACTAATAAGGTGACCGCGAGATACAGTCCTGTTGTGGCCAGGTACATCGGGTTTCGAGTCCAGCGAAACGGCCCATCGGTGACCAAGACCAGTGTGGGCTGATCCGGACGCACGTTGGTGCCGGCACGCTTCATCGCAGCCTCGGCAGAGCGAACCAGCCAGCCGCTGAGGACAAGGATGACAAGTCCGGCGACCCGGGCAACTGGGGAAGGGAGCAGCGGGACGGGGCGGACCCAATGCAGGATCAACCCAAGGCCAAGGGTCCCGGCGAACAGCGCCGGCGGGAAGACCGCGACACCCGGCGAGTCGGATGTCGATGGTTGGTTCCGGGCAGCGATCACAAAGCAGTGCCTGAGGGCGGACGGTTTGGCGGCGGAGGGCGAAGGCGATCATCCCGCTCCCGCATCAGCCAGTAGGTCACACCGAGGGAAAGGAGCAGAGCCGAGAGGGCCGCGAGAAAAGCGGGACTGACCGCATAAAAGTCCACCACGATGAGCTTTCTGACCAGGGCGAGCAGCGCAATCAGGATCACCACCTTTATTTGGATCGCGCCACGCTCGCGAGCGAGCACCACCTGCAGTGTGTGATTGAATTCCAGCGCAATGAGAACCGTCAGTATGTCACCGAAGACCTTCTGAAAGACGCCGTGGTCGAGCGGGTTGAGGGCCTGAAGCACAAGGGTATCGAACACACCGACCACCAGCCGGTAAAGCGCAACCAGCACGACGGCTGCGATGACCAAGGTGAGTATCAGGCCCACGCCGGTCTCAAATCGCTGGTAAGCGGTGAGTAGCGGCCAGTCCCGTCGGATATCTCCCCAGGTTCGGGCAACCGGTTTGGGTTTGACGAGGGGATCCATAGCTTACCCCGAAGGTTTCTGGTCGATGGCCGCCAGCGTGCCGAGATGCCGCTCCATCTCGTTATCCATCTGCTTCCGCAGCTCCGCCACTCGCCGGGCATAGGTCTCCAGCGCGCGATCCATGTCGCTCCGGGGCTGCCAAGCAGGGACCGGCGCCGGGCGCCCGTCGGCGCCGAGCGCCACGAAGACGATCACGCAGTGACCGGTACGGCGGCGCTCCGGATTCTTGGGGTCGCCGGCGTACACATCCACGGCGATGTCCAGGCTGGTCCGCCCGGTCCGGATGACCAGCGCCCTGAGCTCCACAATCTCCCCCACGTGAATGGGTCCCAAGAAGTGGACTCCGCCGACGTAGACCGTCACACAGTAGGTTGCGGCCCAACCGGCGGCACAGGTGTAGCCGACCTGGTCGATCCATTTCATTACAGCGCCGCCGTGCACCTTGCCGCCGAAGTTGACGTCCCCCGGCTCCGCTAGGAACCGGAGGGTTATGCTTCGCTGCGGCTCCGCCTTGCTTCCCGCCATGCTCCTCCTTACCCGCCCGAGTCTTCGGCGAACGGACGGCGCAGCTGCACCGCTCTGGTCTGGGCCCGGCGCACCAGCAGGTTCAAGAGCTCCAGTCCTACTGAGAACGCCATGGCGAAATAGATATACCCCTTCGGGATGGGTTGATCGAGTCCCTCGGCGTTCTGCCCGGTCCCGGCCGACCAGGCCACGCCGGCTACGGCGAATGTCACCAGCCTGGCGGCAACTCTCCGGGTCCGCGTGAGGCCCAGCGGAATTCCCGTTCGACAATTTCGGTGGACGGAAACAACCTGTCGCCCCGCAACGGCAGCTTCCGGGCGCGGGTGCGGGCTGCCGGTGGTAGCGTCTCGGATCCCGGCCCAGTTCATCGTGGCCTGCTCCGGGCCAGACGTCGCTGGCGAGCTGGTCAATGCCCAGGGACCGGTGGTGGCCCGTCCAGGAGTGGAGTGCCGATTCCGGTGATTGCCCGGGCTCGCTCGTGGGATCGTGGCGCCGCTCGGGTGCGATCCCCGAGCAGCAGACCCCAAACGAGCAACACTACTAGAGCTAGTCCAGCAAAGATCCATCCGCGGAGCCGCCAGGCCCAGCCCTCCTGCGTAAACAGGTCCTGCCGGCTGAGGGGCCCGCGCAAAACCAACCGGCGCCGAACGGCGTCGGCCCCTGGGCGGAGATGCTGGTATGACCGAAGGAAGCAGAAGCAAGCGCCACTACCAAGAAGGCCAAACAGCAGGAGAGCAAACCGGCTCACGAGCTGACTCACTTCCGCGGCTTGGAATTGTCCTCGTCAAAGCCGTAGTGTTGCAAGACGTGATGGACCATCGGTGCCAGCATCACCCCGGCGACAACCAGAACCAGCAGGCCAGCCAATAGCGCATAGCTTCCAGCCAGCCACTTTCCCGCCTCGGTCTTCAAGGGATCAACCGGACCCATACCACCGAGGAGCATGGCTGCGTTGAGATATGAGCTGGACCAGCCCAGGTGCTCGACGTTGTGATAGATCAGCATGCCCAGCAGCAAGGTTCCTCCCACCACCGGAACGAGCGCCAGCCCACTGCGCAGCATACGATGGGCGATGCGCCACGGGTGACGCTGAGGTGTCCCTTTCGACCCGACCATCTGTCAGCCTCCTTGGGACGTATCCTGGGTTTCCTCGGCGCGGAGCCAGCGCTCCAAGGCTGCGATCACGTGATCCTGTTGCTCCGGTGTGAGAGTGCGGCCGCGGCGGATTGCATGAAACTTCTCCAGGCATCCCCTGCAACAGCAGGCGGTGGCGTGCTGCGCCACGAACACCGGATGACCTCGATACGGGGTCTGCTTGCCATCCTTCCGGGGAGCCGCCGGCGCCAGCCGCTCGGCCACAAATCGTCGGGCGTGGTCCAAGACCGTGTCGAGTCCCCGATCCTGCAGGTAGGCCTGCTCCTGAGCGCGAAGGTGGAACTTCCGACGGAAAGCCGACCTGCTCAAAGCGCGGAACACCTCATCCAGCTCCCTCACCGGGCCGCGCCTTCGAGCTGGCGGGCATGGTGACGGGTATGCACTGCTGCCAGCTGCAGGCTCTGCCGCGCCGACATCGGCCCGAAGTACGCATGGCTGAGCCGGAGCCGCCGGTCGGCCGACCGTGCCATCAGCTCTCGAGTGAACGCGTCAGCCGTGACCTCCAGCGCCGCGAGTGCAGCTGTCGGATCCGCATGCAACTCGCGCGGGCGGGTCTCTCTTGGTGCCCGAGCCCCGGTGGGGAAGGGCCGGCCTCGCAGGATTGCTGGCAGCATTGTGCGACGCAGTACCCAGCGCTGCAGGCGAGAGCCGCGTAGCTGCATGCCGGGGCCGCCACTCAACTCGCGACGGAGCACCTCGTATGCTTCGATGACATGACTGGTGACTTCCGCCGGGCTCCACTTCCCGGGGGCGAGCGCCCGGGTCCAGGCCCCGTCCGAGAAGCGCCGGGCCGCCCCTACCAACTCGCTGACCGCGGAGGCGTGATCGGCCATCAGTCCCGTCCACGCGGATGCCGGATGGTTCACGACGCTGAGCGCTCGAGCCGCCGCTCACGCAGGTAGAGGAACAAGGGCAAACCGAGGCTCACCCCGACGGCGAGGTTGCCTAAGATGGGAGCCCAGAGGTGCCTGACCGCGTAGCGCCGGCCGTCGACGTACACCAATACCCAGAGGACCAGGGACGAGACGATGACGTCCAGACCGAAGAATGCGCTGACTCGGTTGGCGAAGAGCTGGGCTAAGAACAGGTGAAGATCCAAGCCATGTTCGCGAAGAAAGGGAATGAATTGGGAATACGGCAGGAAGGTGCCAGCGACGCAAAGACCCAGGTACAGGTGTCTTGGTCTCATGCGGACCTCCGGTGGGGGGCCGACTGGCAACTAGCTGGACGAACCGTCCCTTCCGACTCGAAACAGCAGGCAGGCAATGCCGCGGAGACTGATTTCTCGCTCATACGTAAGGCCGGCTTTTTCCAGGACTCTCTGCGAGACAATGTGTCCCGGGAGAGTAATGGCCACGACGGAGCTCAACTTCACCCGCTCCAGGCCTATTCTAACGCACTCCCGGGCTACCTCAGTTGCCAAGCCCCGGCCCCAGAACTCGGGAAGAAATCCGTAACCAATCTCGACCTCATCGGTTCCATCCGCATCCAGGTGCCGGAGTACCGCACGACCGATCATCCCGCCACCTTGCCGATCCCGAAGCATCCACAGCCCGAAGCCGTGCTCCTCCCAGTGCGCCACATTCATGTCGAAATACGCCCGCGTTCCTGCCTCGTCCCGCGCTCCCCCGAGGTGGGTCATGAACAGCTCGTTCTGATCCATCTGCCGGAGATCGGGGAGGTGCGACGCGGTGAGGCGTTCAGCCAGGAGACGAGCGGTGCTGAACCGGTCCAAGCTTCTCGGCACCATGAGCTAGACAGCTGCGCTGGCCCGGGCCCCGATGCGCAGGGATTCGAACAGTCGCCGGCCCGCGCCGGCCACCTCTCGCACGGCGGTGTCGAACGCGTCCTGGTTGGCTCGCGACGGGGCGCTAAACCCGCTGATCTTGCGAACGAACTGCAGCGCCGCGTCGTGCAGCTCCTGGTCGGTCGGTGTGTGCCCCGGCGCCCGGAGCCGCTTGATGTTGCGACACATTCTGAGTCCAGCCTTTCCCTTGTCCTTATGGTTGGATGGTCTTGCGCCGTAACGTGGCCAGCAGACTCTCGGGATCCTGCGGGCTCAGTAGTAAGGAATAACCGAGGCTGGTGGGCACATACAGCACCGGCCTCGTGCGGGTCAAATACACCAGGGCGCGCTCACCATTGTTGAGCCGGAACCAACCGGCCGCATAACCCGGCAGCCCGGTGCCCAGCCGCCTGGAGCGGGGGCGTAACCCGCTATCCCGAGTCAGGTCTACCAGCCGAGCCTCCGATACCCGAAGCGCGCTCCAGGGAACTTGCTTCCCGTAAATATCTCCCCGTAAGTCCAGGCCGGTTTCGGTGACCACAAACCGCGCGTGCCGACTGGCGTACCCGGCCACCGCGAGCAGCACGAGGACCCCGGCGAGCAGCACGATTACCGGACCGAGGATGTAGAAGGGCCGCACCCCGGCCGGAGCAATGCCGTAGACCGTCTCCATACCGGCCCCTACTTGACGACCTCGAACGTGCCCTGGACCGGGTACCACTCCTTAGCGCCCGAAGCGAACCCGACCACCTTGTGATCGCGAAAGTTGAGCACCACAGTGAGGGTGTAGCCGGACGGCGCCAGATAAGACACCACGTAGATGTCATCCGCCACCTTGTTTGCGCCGTACTTGGGGCGTTCCTTGGGAGCACCGGCCTTCGGGGCGGCCTGGGAATCATGCCATTCGACGGTGCCGTCCTGGTGGAACACGTGCTCGTGCGTGGAGCCCTTGGTCGGGCCTTCGGTCCAGGTCAAGCGAATCGTCTTACCCCGTACTGCGGCAACTGGCTGTGCACTGGTCACGATTTCCTCCCAGTCACTCGTCGAGTAATGTGCCCGGCGAGTTCTGATCGTCGAGCTTCGTGTCGTCAGCCGGCGGCGCGTCGGTGCGGTCGAGCTTGCGCTGGCGCTTCTCTTCCTGCTTACGCTGTCGGGTCAATTCTTTCTGCCGCTTCTCGAATCCATAGTTGCGCTTAGGCAAGGAGGACGCTCCCAGGAAAGGCCGCGAAGCCGATTTCCGGTGGCGGCATGCCGACCAGAGACTTCGCCAGGTACCTCAAGCTAGCCACCCGAACCCGCTGCCGCTCAGGCGGCACCGCTGGCGAATGGCCGAGTGACCCGAAGCTCGGCCCACTCGACTTCCCTGGCCTGGATGACATCGCGGACGCAGCGTTCCCGGTTGCTCAAGCCGGCGCCCCCGGTTTTGACCTCCAGGAATATGACGCGCCGGAGCCGACCCTCTGCCAGCCCATCGAAGACCACGAGATCGACCGGGCTGCCGAGGAAGCGCACATCCTTCGGATTGAACGGGAACGCCGGCAGGTACGGGATCAGCTGCTCATGCACCTTGCCGGCCGTAACCGCCTGACTTCTCTGCACCGCGTCCTGCCGGATACTCGCGCTGTACTTGAATTTCCAGATCAGGAAATAGACCCAAGCCAGAAGAAAGCCGATCGCTATTCCGACGGCGAGCCCGAAAAGGTTCGTGGCCAAGAAGACCTCGAGGATATGGGAATGGGTTCATAAACCTACATTCCGCAGCCCTCTGGCATAGTCCCAGTTCATCCCTCGAAACAGCCCCCAGGAACCGCGGCGCTTGGGCTAGCGCTGCACTATCTGATCGCGCTGTCGATGTCAGCCGCGTACTACCTGGTTGCCCGCGGCTGGCCGCTACTCTGGCAGCGGCCCATCTTCTGCGGCGCCGGGTATGGCCTGCTGCTCTGTGCGGTCATGAACTATGTCGTTGTCCCGCTCTCGGCGGCGGGATCCGGGTCGAAGGATCCGCTGTGGTCACGCTCAGCATTGGGGTGCCTGCCCTCCTGATCGGAATTCCCATCGCGCTCTTTGTCCGGGCGGCGGCTAGGGGCGATCGCTGACCATGAGCAACGCCCTCCCGTCAGGGGTGTCGATCTCGCGCACAGCGCGGAAGCCGGCCTTCTCATAACACCGGATGGCGCGGCGGTTCTCAGGCGAGGGATCGGTCTGGATGCGGGTGACGCTGGGATCGGCAAATAGCTGCTGCACGAAGGCCCGGACCATCCTGGTGCCGAGCCCCTGGCCGAGCTGCACGGCATGGGCCAGAAACTGATCGATTCCCCGGACGCCCGGGTCCTCTTCGTCCTCCCACCAACCCTCGCCCGACCCCATCGCGACGTACGACTGAATGTACCCGATCGGCACCCCGTCGCCGAGAACGATATAAGGCCGAGTAGTTGACCGGTTGTCCAGCAGTGGTTGGAAATCCTGCTCGATCTCGACCAATGAGGTCCGATCGTCCCACCACTGGGCCACGTGCGGCCGGTTGAGCCACTGGTGCAGGAGCGAGAGATCCGCTGGGGTGAGGGGCCGGAATGAAACGACGGGCTCGTGCGACTCGATCACTCAGGACCGGTCTCTCAGTCGCTTCCTGCTGACATGGCGAAGATGACCGTCAGTGCCCCGAGCGCGACGAATGGCACCGATGCGGCGAGCATCCCGGCTCGTTCGTTGTGCACCGTACGAATGGAATCGATACGGCTCATCGGAATTGTCACTCGGCAAGAATCGCAGTCTGGCGGCTTCCAGGCGGGAACGCCGGTCAGGGAATCGCCCGCGATGCGCACCCCATGCAAGGTCCTGGCGTCGCGGCCTTGCCACACCTCGAGCTGCTGCCGCCGCTGGAACGAGGCGGGGGCAGGGGGCACCGTGACCCGTTCGGGTGCTCTGAAACAACCCATTGTCACGCCGAGCGAGAGCAAGGCAACCCCGCGGCACAGGTGTCGAGGCATCGTCAGGCCGCGGCCTGCTCTAATGCCCGACCGATGGCCGCGTGCACCTGCCGGTCATTCATCATGAATGTGTGTCCCACCGCCACAATCATCGGCCGATCGGCCGGCGTGATCTTGGTCTCTTCGACCGCCACGAGCCAGTCGTTGGCGTCGTAGCCGAAGGGGCTTCGCGGACCACAGGGCCCTGCGCTACCGGCAATGATGGTATAGGGCACCCGCAGCACCGGCAGCTGGGAGAAGAACTCCTGCCGGGCCAGCAGCTGGCCACTCTCGCCGCAGACCAATCGGTACGGCCACAGCCGATGGAGGCGGCGGGCCAGACGGGGAGACTGGTTGGGCGTGGCCAGCATGATGAAGTGGGCCGGTGCCGGCTCCAACCCGCTCATGGCAGCCCGGAGCGCGAGCCCGCCGAGCGAATGCCCGATCACTGCGTAGGGCTCGCCGGTCCCGGCGAGCGTCTCGAGCCGGCGACGAACCCGGGTGCGAATACGGTCGAAGCCCTCGATGGCGGCGAGGTATCCCAGCCGCTCCGGGCGGTACCCCCGCTGCCGCAGGAAGCGCGCGAGGCCACTCAATGACAACGGGGTGCGTCCCATGCCATGCACCAGCAGCAGCCGCATCAGTCTCCTCGAGGACGCGCGAGAATCGTCTCCAGCCGCTCCAGCTCTGTCCGTGCCTTTGCCAGCGCGGCTTGGGCCTTCACCAGCTCCCCGGCGTTTTGGGGCGCCTGCCGGCTGAGCTGCGTAGACTGAGTCTCATGTACCCGCAGATCGTTCAGCACCCGTCGACGCAACTCCAGCGCCGCCTCACGATCGATATCGACCTTGGTCCAGAGCACGGCACGAGCAGCCTCTTCCTCCTGTAGTCGGGGCTCGAATTGCGCCCGGACCATGGCCTCCGCGGCGGCCGGGTCTCGCTTCTCCAACGCGGCCGCCCGCAGCAGCACTGCGAGATCCTGGCCGCGCAGATGCCCCCGCTGCGGCGCCCAGAGCCTGCGGATGATCCGCCAGCCGATGGAGACGACGACGATCGCAATAAAGACGAGGGAGGGATGCGAGAGGAGCCCCGTCAATCGCCGGGCTCCGTGATTGGTTCAGTGAGCACCAGATTCAGATCGTGGTGGCGCATCGCCGATACGGCCGCTTCCCAGGCACCCTCGCAACAGAGTCCCCTCACAGAAGCGTCTTCGTAGGCGTCCAGCGCGCTCTGCACCAGAGCAGTCCGCACCCGCTCAGCGAGCCGCATGCTGTCAACGTTCACCATCGCTCTCCTAAGGGACAACCGTAAACGGCGCGGCTGCCCCTTCCCGTCCATTGTAGTATCCGCGGACCTGGTACTCCCCGGGCTGCACGGTCCAACCTCCCGCACGCCAGTCCTTCAGCGTGACCGCTTGGTCGGCAACGAACCGGTGTCGTGTGCGGATAGTATCTACCGGGCTCCCCCACCAATCGACGGACGGACCACCGTTCAGAGGCTCGGTCGAACTTGCGATCCGTAATGACTGTGACAGTCCCTGGCTCTCCGTGGGGTCGCCGGTGATGCGGTAGGGTGGGCCGCCGGTTACGACGATCACATCGTGGGCTGATGAGTTCGAGACGCTCACCCGAATGTGGAGGACGGCGCTGCTGTCGCGGAGGCTAATCACCCGCGGGGTTACGCTGGCTTCCACCCGGAGACCGAGATCGATATTGGACGGCCCCATGCTATCACAACCGACCCACAGTCCGGCAGCGAGCAACAGCGTCGATCTCCGCATGGGTTTCCTCTTCACCTGATCGTGCAGGCCGAGGCTTCTGCGTCTGCCAGCGCGAGATCGCAGTACTCGAAGCGTTCGTCCCGGCGCACCCGATCCCCCACGTGTATCGCGATCGACTGCCGAAAGATGGGGCCGGCATACACGCAGGTGTGAAACTCGCCCCGCTCGCCGCAGGGGTCCACCGTCGCTGGCAGCTCGCTCAGGAGCACCGCATCGAACTCCCGCCCCGCAAACCTGGCGGCGAGTTGCGTGGTGTCCACGCAGGTCAAGACCGCGCGATAGCCCGCCTCCACAAAGTCGCGCGCCAGCGCCGCTGTGTTCCGTCCCCACAGCGGGAACATCGGTGTCCAGCCGAGCGGGGGCAGGAGCCGCTCACGGTAGGCTCGGACCTCTTCCAGAAAGAGATCGCCGAAGGCGAGATGCCGCACATCCGGGTGCTGTTGGCGCAGGACACCCAGAGCGGTCGCCAATGCTTCCTCATAGATCGGGTTGCTCGCCGCGGCGGGAATCACCGCCTCGACCAAAGGAAGTCCCAGGGCGGCGACCTGGGCCTCGAGCACGGCGCGGCGAATGCCATGCATGCTGATCCGGTCGTAGTCGCGCGTGATCGTGGTGACCAGGGCAACGACTTCCACCGTCGGATCGGCACGCAATGCCGCCAACGCGAGACTGCTGTCTTTGCCACCACTCCAGGCCAGGGCAACCAGGCGCACGCTCACCAGTGACTTTTCAACCCCTCGGGATCAGCGGCGAGTAAACGTCAGTGGGCTTTCGTGACCCTGAGTGTTGGTCAGGATCCCACTCAGGTGATGGGCGTCTGCAAATGTGCCGCGGTAGGCGGCGATTTCACCGAAGTCATAAAACAGATCGATGGTAATAGCTGGGGCAGAGTAACTGCCTCTTACCCTAAGGGTGCCGGCTCGGCCCGCCTCGATAGCATAGGATCCGGCCCCGGAGATGTTTCCGTAGGCCTGGTCCAGAGTAAAAATCAGGCTGGATCCGACCACGTCGAAGTTCGCCGCCCATGTACCCAGCGGGTCCTTGGTAGTGGGAACCAGAGTGTCGTTGCAGCTTGCCAATAGGACGACTGAAAGAACCGCGAGCAACTGACGCACCGGAACCTCCTCAACGGATTGCTCCGCCGAACGACCACCATTCAATATGGCTCCCGGGCGTGCGCCTGCAACTGCGGGGTAGCCGGAGCGAACCTAGAGTTGACGGATAGGTGGCCGGGTGAGACGTTGGTGCATGGACCTCGAACGTGCGGTAGGACTCAGGCCCGACGGGGCGGTATGGCTGCCGGAGCGGCGGGTGGCCCTTCGGTCCATCCTGCTCAAGCTGGCGGCCATGGGCGTGCCGGTGCCGGCCGGCACCGGCGACGAGGATGTACACCACCTGGCCGGCGATCTCTTTGCCCGCTACCGGGAGCAGACCCGCCTGCTCTCCGAGCATCTGTGCCCTGCCGACCGCCGGATCCAGCACTACATCGACGGCCTCCTGCGGGCCGCGGCGTTCTCCGAGCCGGTGCGGCTCCCCGGAGAGACGCTCATTCTCGATCACTATGGGCTCGCCCGTGAGCTGTCTCTGCCGATCGACGGGGACGCCTGGCATAACGAGCTGGTCTCCAGCTATCGACTCGACAACGGCGTGCTGCACAACCCCGTCAAGGATCGCCGCACCACCCAGGGCGTGTTTCACGTGGCCGAGGGCGGTCTCCCGATTCCTGCCGACAAGCTGCGCGTGCCGCTAACGGCGTACCTCCGGCTACTCCAGGAAGCCCTCCGACCACCGGCGGCGCTCATGCGCCTGCCGTTCACCGCGAACTGGCCGGCCCCGGTGGAGACCATGGTATCGCTGCTGTTGCGCCCGCTGGTCTGTCCGGCCGTCCCCAAAGTGCTGCCGGAAAAGCGCATGGAGGTGCGGTTCTTCGTGCCCGGCGGTCTGGTTTCCAATCTGGATTTCCTGGAGAGCATCTTCGGGAATGCCGGCGACCCCTACTTGCCGGCCAACGATGCGGCGCTCGACGTCGATCACTGGACCGGCCACAGCGGCTGCATCATCCTCGCGCCGCACCTCACCCGCCTGCGCAAGAAAGACCTCGGCCTGCCGCACCTGAGCCGGGCCACCGAGGCCGAGCAGGCCGCCGGCATGTGCTGGTCGGACGAGGCCGAGCTGTATAACGACGGCCGGCCCTTCAAGATCACTTCGCGCGGCGTCGAGGGCGTAATGGTGACGATCCTGGCGGACAACTACTTCGGCTATTGCAAGAAGGAGGTCAAGACCCAGATCGGCTATAGCGCGAACCTGTTCGGGCTGGCGGAGGAGGAACACGCGGGCGGAACGCTGGCCTTCGCCACCTTCAACCTGGGCGACCGATTCGTCCCGGATCTCGTGCGGATCGTGAGCGCTAACCACCGGTTCGCCGAGGTGCTCGCGCTGGTAGGGGAGCGGGCGACGTACCACCCGTCGGGCTATGCAACGGACGCGATCTATCCCGAGATCCACTACATGCCGGAGGACATGGAGATCGACGTGCATCGGCAGGACATCCGCTGGGTGAGCCGGGGGCAGGAGCAACACCTCAAGCTTCTGCCCGGCCGGATCTATATCCACCCGAGCGGTTATAAGATCCGCATGGCCCGGCACCCGTCGGCGCCGAGCTGGCGGCTGATCGGGACCGTCCCGGAGGGGGCCTTCTGCCACAAGCCGTGCACCGTCTCGGGCGGTGGAAAGTCGGAGATCAGCAAGAGCCTGGTGGACGCGGTGCTGCCGGGGTCGTTCTACGTGCGAAGCTTCGCAGAGGACATGGCGCTCGTCCAGGCGATTTTCGACCGGGGCTATGACGACGCCCGTCTGCCCGAGTTTCGGGCCGGTGACGGGCGGGGATCCTCCCGGCCCATCCTGTCCCCCGACCGGTCGCTTGGCTCGGTGATCAAGCTGCTCACCCCCAACCCCGCCGAGTTCACCCCGGAGTACAACGCCTGGCTGGAGAGCATTCCCAATCACGTCCGGGCGCTGGTGTTTGTGGTCAAACGCTTTTATCGGCCGGAGTGGGGCGACGATTGGCGCAGCCACTTCGGCGTCGACATCATCAACGGCGCGCCGGGACATGAGCTCAAGTATGAAGGGCGCCGCCTGGTGGCCAGCTATCTCCGGATCGGGCGGGAGGAAAACGGCGCCTGGCGGACCTACAAGCTGCGCCAGGACTTCGTGGCGGCGGACAAAGTCCAGATGGAAGACGACATCACCGCCTCGGTGGTCGTCCTGGCCCGGCGGCTGGTCGGCCTGCCCGGCGAGTATGACGGCCATCCCAGCCTCAAGCTGGCGCAGAACTGCGAGTTCAGGCTCTTCCAGCGGCCTGACGACGCAATTCATCCGGGCCTCGACCGACAGACCGAGGAGGACATGGCGGGGTCCGGGCTCTTCTGCTCGAACTTCCAGCCGCTCACCCGGGATGACGCGCAGGAGATCTTCGAGGATGTAGCGGGGCACGACGCCTTCACTCTGCCGATGCGCGAGCACGTGGCTAAGAATGCGGCCCGCACCGACACCGGTTACTCGATCTGCTCGGCCCAGCCCCGGCTCATCGGGGGCAAGGCCAGCAAGAACCCGCGTTATCTGCAGGTCCGGCCGGACATTGCGCGGCCCCGCGACCGGTACGTCGCGGAGATGGGCGCCAGACTCAATCGCCGGCTGCCGCTCCACGCGCCGGTGCTGTTCCCGGTGATCAGCGTGCTCTCGGGTCGGCGGAACAACCGGCCCGAGGACGGCATTCGTCCCCTCTGCGTGTACGGTCCCATCCACTATCAGGAGCTGCCCGAGCTGTTCATGGATTACGTGTGCTCGCTGACCGGGACGTCGCCGAGCACCACGGGCGCGGGGTCGGAGGGCGCCCTCACCAAGGGGCCGTTCAACGCCCTCCCGGCAGCCGCGGATCTCAATAACGCGCTGGTCTCCATGCTGCTCACCGGCTACGCGGGCTTCAGCTCGGCCGCCGGCTTCATCGGCCCCCGCTGCCGGGTGGACCACGACGTGAGTCTCCTGATTCCCGAGATCTGGTGCCGACTATTCCCTCACGAGCGCGACCCGAAGCGACTGATTGAGGCGGGGCATCTCGAAAAGCTGGAGGACTACGAGTTCGCCGGGAAAAAGGTGCTCGCCAGCCGGCTGGGTTACCGCATCACCGCGAAGTTCGTGCACACCTTCTTCGGGCGAGTGTTCGACACGCCGACCGCGGTGTTCACCGACGAGATCCTGAGGCCCGAGATTCAGGATCCGGCGGTCTTCGCCGACGGAGTCAACAACATCGTCGAGGCGCAGCAATCAGTGGCGGAGTCCTATTTCGCGGATGGCACCATCGAGGATCTGTGCCCTCCGCTCCAGGCGCTGCTGCACATCATGGCCCATGGCGAGTACGAGGGGAAAGACGCGCACCACCCGGAGATCCGCGCACGCTTTACCCGGGAAGCTCTGCTGGCGAGTGACTGGTACCGCGAGCGGCTGGCGATCAAGCAGCAGCGGGATGTGGCGCTCTGGGAGCGCAACCTGCGGAGCTTGAGCGAGTTCCTGGCCCGGGCGGGACACCAGGATGAGGCGGAACGCCTGGGGATCGCGAAGCGGCTGGAGCATGCCCGCGGCGAGCTCGAGCGGGTCAGCGCCCCCCAGTACCGAAGCTCCCTGGTAGGCACCATCGGTGCTGATCCGATCCATCGTCCGTCCCGTGACATATGGGAGGAGCTCGGAGCTCGTGAACGCAAGCAGGTCGAGGCTCCCGTCGCCTCCTAGGCATCTCCCCTCTACGTCTCGCTCTGCTTCACCAGTCGGTACATCCAAGCTACAACGCACGCACCGGTAACGAGGCACAGGGCGGGCCAAGTTACCAGAAGATCCACCCGAATATCCGCCCGTTCTCGCCAGGCGATGAATTCCAACAGCGCGAACACTCCCCAGGCAGCAGCCGCCAGGAAAAGGCGGCGGCCGCCTCGGTCCCGAAAACCGAAGGCCAGGAGTCCCAGGGCAAGACCTACAATCAGGGCACGACCGGGGTGCCAGACGAAGGGGTGGGCCAGGGTATAGAGCCAATCCAAAAGACTCATCTTTGCGTGAGGACAAGGATCATGTGGTGCTCTGCGATGCTCATATCGCCGACGCGGAGAGCGTCCGGTTCAATCCCCCAGGTCAAGAACCCCAGCCGCTGATACAGTGCCCGTGCCTCCTTCGCGTGCTCGGTCACACAG
This sequence comes from Gemmatimonadales bacterium, assembly GCA_035997125.1. GTDB lineage: Bacteria > Gemmatimonadota > Gemmatimonadetes > Gemmatimonadales > GWC2-71-9 > CAVVWJ01. The sequence goes on along the minus strand of DASYIX010000078.1, from coordinate 8,482 downwards.
ACCTGAACTTGGCGAGCCCCCTCGAGGGAGCGAGCAAAACGTAGCGCGGCTTCCACCAGAGCTCGGCCGAGCCCTCGGCCCCGGTAGGCCGGAGAGACGTACACGCCCCAGATGTTGACCTTATGGCGGCTCTTCTCGCCGGATTCGCGATAGATGCCGGCTGCTCCGACCAGATCCGGTGCAAAGGCGCCGAAAATCGCCTCGTCCGGGCTCGCCAAGACCTTACTAAGAACGCTCGCGGACTGCGCGCGATCATCCGCTGGAGAGGAGCCAAAGACGAGCGGTTCCTGCGCCACTGCTTCACGCCGGAGTCGGAGGTAGTCCTCGAGATCTGGGAGTGCGAGTTGGCGTATCATCTCGCTTCGTGCCGCTCGTTGCCTTGCCTATTCGACGTGGGGTCTGCCACCAGAACCGGCAGGTCGATGCTGACCGTCCCACCCCGTACTACCCGGGCAAACCAGCCACGGCGGCCCTTGAGTGCTCGAAGGAACGCAGCTCCGCGGTCCACACCAACGTAAGGGAGCGAGTAGAGGACCGTGCACGGATCGCAGGGCTTGGTCACCTCCAACACGACCTGTCCCAGGCGCACCTGCACGCCCGGTCGGAGAGCGTCCGCCGGGAGATCAGCCACGGTCATGTTCTCACCCAGGTCGCCGGACCGCACCGGCCAGCCCTCGGCCCGCAGGTCGGCAAGGGTCTCTTCCCTCATTAGTAGGACGGCTTGGTCAGGATCGCCAGCCGCTTTTTCAGTCCGCCACCGGTTGAAATCACCTTGCACACCCTCGGTGTTGATCGTGAGGGCAGGTACCGGTCGCTTGGGAAGTCCCCGAGCTCGCCCCTCTCTAGGCTTGAGGCTAAGCTGGACGATACGGCCGCTCACGGCACTCCTCCGGTAGTCGAAAGCCGAGGTCCATCAATGCACCACCGGCGCGAGGAGCCTGCGCCAGAGCAGGTAGCCCGCCCGCGTCATGTGCAGGCTATCCGTCACGAACAGCTCCGGCCTCGGCTGGCCGCTGGCCCCCAGCATAGGGGTGAAGACGTCGATGTAGGTCTGCAGGCTGTCCCGCGTGATTTCCGCCCGGATTCGCCGGTTGGTCTCGCGTGCGCGATCCAGGTAGGCCCGGCGCGATGGGCTCGGCTTAATGGAGACGAACACGAGGCGCGCCGTAGGCGACCCGGACCGCAGCCGCGCGACGAACGCCTGGTAGTCAGCCAGCACCTGCTCGGGTGTGCGGCCTTCCACCAGGTCGTTGTCCCCGGCGTAAAGCACAACGAGACGAGGATGGTAATGGAGCACGATCCGATCCTCGTAATACACCACGTCGGCCATGGTGGATCCGCCAAAGCCGCGGTTCAGTACCGGCAGCCCGGGGAAATCGGCCGCCACCCCGGTCCAGTTCTTGATCGACGAGCTGCCCACGAAGACGATCCCGCCCTGTGGTGGCGGCTTTGCGCGGTCGGCGGTCTCGAAGGCCCGGACCTCCGCCGCGAAGCGGGTGGGGTCGAGCCGGGGACTGGTGCCCACGACACTCTGGGCCGATGCGGCCCGTGCCGCCGCCAGAAGCAGCAGGATCGTCAGGGGGCGCATGTCAGGCGACAACCAGGTACTCACTCTGAACCATGCCGCTCGGGTACTGCCTGGTCCCAACGTGGTGAAGAATGATGTCTCGCTGGAGCGGACCAAAGAGCGGGATCCCGGCCCCGAGCAGCACCGGAATGTGGGTGATGACGAGACGCTGGATTAGTCCGGCCTGAAGAAATCGCTGGATGGTGATCCCCCCGTCCACGTAGACGTGCTGCACGCCCCGAGCGGCTAGCTGCGACACGATTTCAGCTGGGGTCCCCGACATGCGCTCCGCGACCGCCCCGGCGGGCGCTGGGGCGAGCGCCCGGGTGCTGAGGACGAAAACCGGCTTCTCGCCATAAGGCCACTGGTCGAAGGTCAGCACCTTCTCGAAGCTCCTGCGGCCTATGACCAACGCATCGACCGTGGCCATGAACGCCTCGTAACCGTGCTCTTCGCCACCGCCCGGCGGCAGCCAATCGAGATCGTCGTTGGGTCGAGCGATGAACCCGTCCACGCTGGTGGCAATAAACACGGATGCCTTCATGGAATCAGTTCCCCCGTCACCGCTTGCGAACCAGGCGCGAGAGTACCCGGTCCAGCGCAGCCGCAAACGCCCGCTTTGCCCGGGCATCGTAAGCTGGGGGACCGCCCGTGATGACTCCGGCCATTCGGGCCTGCTCCATGAAGTCGCGCACCGAGAGCCGTTCGCCCACGGTCTCAGCAGTGTGTTCCTGGCCGCGGGGATCCAGCACCGCCACCTGAAGCGGTACCAACCGGGCCGCCAGAGGCACGTCCTGCGTCACTACCAAGTCACCGGCCAGGGCATGGGATGCGATGTACTGGTCTGCCACGTCAGCTCCGCCATCAACCCATATCGCGCTCACGAGCGGATTGCCGGGGGGTGTTTGGAGTCGCTGGTTCGCAACCAGGACGGTCTCGATGTTCAGCCGCTTGGCTGAGCGAAATACCAGCTCCTTGACGTCTCTCGGGGCAGCGTCCGCGTCGATCCAGATTCTCAGGGCAGGACCTCGACGTCACTCGGTGTGACGATCACCTCACCGTGCGCCGGGATGTCCACCGTCACCCGATCCTTCAATGGTCCGGTCGGCGGCCGGCGAATTCGGGAGACCTCGACAATGATTCCTGTTTTCCCGGCCACCCGGCCCACGCCGGTCTGCCGGATCCGGGCCTGGCGGCCCGGCACGCAGTCATCGATGTGCGCCATGCGCACCTCCAGAAGAAGACACCTGGCCGCGGGCCGGCTCGAGCAACCCGTAGCCGGCGAACTGATCAAGCCGCGCGCCGCTGGGAGGTACGATAAAGTGTCTGAAACGTGCTGGATCGTGGCTTCGGTCATGTAGGTTCGTCTACTCCGCGCCAGCCAGGTTGTACATGGCCCGCCAGGCGCGGAACACCTCCCGGTAGTCGTCCCCAGTATAACCGACCGACCGTCCGCCGGAGCGTTCGCTCCCCGGCACCAATTCCGCCATGTCCGCCATCTGACTCACCACGAAATCCACCTCCAATCGGATGGGCGCCTTGAAGGTGAACGGTGCGTGCTTCCGCTTGAGTGCGGCCGCCACGCCGGCCCGGATGCGCTGGCACGCCACCGATGGAGCCAGACTCCTCGCTGCGAACCGTCCCACCGCTTCCTTCACCACGACGGTCTCCACCGCATTGCCTAGCAAGGCCTTGGCTTCCGCCGCAAGCGCCTGGTCTCCGCTCACCATCGCCACCGGGACACTATGTACGCCCGCCATCGCCGCATTGAGGGCCAACTCGCCCACCGGTTGGCCGTTGATTCTGGCTTCGTACACACGGCTGGTGTAGGTGTGGTCGATCGTGCCGTCGCGAGTCCCCGCGCGGGCATGATAGCCAACGAACATCGCCGCCTCGAAGCCACCGTCGATGCCTTCGACCATCGAGAGACGCTTCGGACCACCGCTCAACAGCTCGGCCACCGGATTGAGCTCTTCGGCCAGCAGATTTCGCATCAGCCAGTGGCTGTCATTCACCACGACACCGGTGGCGCCCGCTTCGAGCGCGCCGGCGATGGCGGCGTTGGCCTCATTGGTCATCAGGCGGCGGAACCTGTTATACTCTCCCGCATGGCGAGGCTCGATCGGGTCGGTCTGATCTTCGTGCACGACCCCGGCGACCCCTTCCATATCGATCGAGATATAGACCCGCATGACGTCTCCGTTGGTGTAGTCCGGCGCGAACAATACCGAGGACACGTGATGGATGCACCAAGATGGGTTCTGGCGCTGACGCTGGCTGCGGTCGCCTGCGCTCCGCGGGGAGACCCGCCCGACCAGCAGCTGATTCAAGAAGGGCGAACCTACACGGCCTGGCTCTATGACAGCCAGTACGACAAGCTGTGGGACCGATTCTCCCCGGAGATGAGGCAGACGTTCGGCAGCGTGGCGGATCTCTCCAGCTTCGCCTCCCGAGCACTGCGGCACCTGGGGTCGGAACAAGGCAAGGTGGACGAGCAGGTGAAGCAAGCCGATCCCTACCGGGTGTACAGTCGGAGCGCCTCATTCGACAAGTCGCGCCACCGGATGTTGATCGAATGGAGCCTGGCCAAGGATGGCGCGGTGACGGGACTGGTGGTGCGGCCGGCGGGGGAGTGAGTGAGAAGAGCTCAGTACACTTTCCCTCCAACCGGCACCTCGCGATCGACTCCTAGCAGAACAACCTCGCCCTCCTCGCTCGGCACGCCGAGCACCAGCACTTCCGAGGAGAATCCGGCGATGTTCCGGGTTCCGAGATTGACTGCCGCAATCACCAGGCGTCCCACCAGCTCTTCCGCTCGATAGTGCGCCTTGAGCTGGGCGCTCGAGGTCTTCTCTCCTAACGGGCCGAAGTCGATCCACAGCTTGTACGATGGCTTCCGGGCGCGCTCGTTGGGCGCGGCTCGAGTCACTCTCCCGACCCGCAGATCGAGCACGCCAAAGGCTTCCACCGAATCCATACTGGTGTCGGTCAGTGCAGCAGCTCTCCCCGGAGCATGGTGATGGCGTGCCCGCCGAGGTGGGCTCGGCCACCCTCGAGACGCACCCGCACCGTCCCTCCTCGCGCCGACGCTTGATAACCCACCAGCTCTTGCTTGCCGAGCCGGCTCGCCCAGAACGGGCCGAGGCCGCAGTGCGCGGAGCCGGTGACCGGGTCTTCGTTTATCCCGGAACCTGGGGCAAAGAATCGGGACACGAAATCGTGCGCCCCATTGTCCGAGCGTGCGGTGACGATCACCCCGCGGGTTCCCAGTCGGGCCAGTGCGCCCATGTCCGGCGCCAACGATCGTACTTCGGGCTCGGATGCGAGCTCTACCAGGTAATCGAACGGTGTGCGGCCCACATACTTGATAGCGGCGCGCTCTCCCAGCCCCCGCTGCAGCTCGACCGGTGGCGAAGCCGGCTCCGGGGGGGTCGCCGGAAAGTCGAGCCAGATGAGGTTGCCCCGGCGAGACGCGGTGAGAACGCCACTGCAGGTATGGAACCGGGCAGTCTCTACCGGCTTTAGATGGCCTTCCTCCCACAGGACGTGGGCGCTGGCTAGGGTTGCGTGACCGCAGAGGTCTACCTCGATCGTCGGCGTGAACCAGCGTAGATCGAAGCCGTCCCCCCGGCGGACCAGAAAGGCCGTCTCCGCCAGGTTCATCTCCCGAGCCACCTGTTGCATCCACTCGGCGCTGGCCGGTGAGGCCAGCAGACACACGGCAGCGGGGTTGCCGGCAAAGGGACGGTCGGCAAACGCATCCACTTGGGTAAACCGCTGCACGCCGCTCATGGCATCAATGCCTCGGCCTCGATCTCGACCAGCATCTTCGGGTCGATGAGGCGGCTGACCTCGACCATCGTGGTCGCCGGGCGTATCTCGCCGAAGAACTCCCCGTGCGCGCGGCCCACTTCGGCCCAATCGTCGATGTTGGTCACGTACATCCGAGTGCGGATTACATCCTGGAGGGACGCGCCAGCTGCCTGGAGGGCGTGGTCGATGTTTTGGAGGGCCTGGACCGCCTGGGCGTAGGCATCACCCTCGCCTACGATGCAGCCGTCAGGTCCGGTTGCGGTGGTTCCGGAGACGTGAACCGACTTTCCGGCTCGAACCGCGCGGGAATAGCCGACGACAGGCTCCCACCGGGTTCCGCTGGAAATGAGCTGCCGCTTCATGAACCACCGTTGTCACTGGGGAAGAGCGGACGGGCCTTTCTTCACTTCGGTCAACTCCGCCAGAACCGAGGCGGCGATCCGCTCCGAGGCCGGCGGCACCCCGTAGAAATCACTACGGAGCCGCTGCAGGATCAGTTGCACCCGGCTGGGCTCGACTGGGGCACTGGGGGGACGTGGATTGGGATTCGGCACGCTCAACCTCTCCAAGACTCGGGCGCGCGACGCCGGCGTACTGCTCGGCGGCAACCCGTCCGGGATGATGATCACCAGGTGAGTTTTCGGTTTTCAGGAGCCGATTCTGAAGCGAGACCGGAATTCATAGTAACCGGCCCTCTCGACCGTTGCCAGTCCTTGACTCTCGGAGGCTCCCCGGCTCCCTGCAAAGCCGGCGCAACTCAAGAAAATCCCGCACTATCCGATGCTTCTCTCGAGTTTCTCCGAGTCCCCGATCATACGCCGGACACCCCGGCGCTCTCCCGACTGCAGGCTCACGCAAGGAGACTCATGCCGAGGGTTCGAGTGCCCGATAGAATTCTGGTGGTGGACGATGACCCCGCGGTGCGCCAAGCCGTGGAAGCCCATCTGACACACCGGGGCTACGAGGTGCTCACGGCCGTATCTGGGGACGAGGCCCTGGGGATTCTGGTACGGCAGAAGATCTCCTGCATGCTCGCCGACGCGAGTTTGTTCGGCACCAGAAACGGCGAGCTGCTCTCCCGCTCTCTCGCCCGAGATCCGAACCTGGCCATAGTGGTGCTGAGCGCCAAGCCCGAGGTGAGCGACGCGGTGCAGTACCTCCAGTACGGCGCCATGGACTACTTGCCGAAGCCACCCGACCTGACCCAGATGGAAGCGTCACTGCAGCGGTCCCTGCGGCGTCGCGAGGAGCTGACCCGCGAGCGCGGGATGGCGGGGGTGCTCAAAGAAGAGGTCATCAATCTCGGAGCCGAGCTCGCCCGCGAGCGGGCCAAGCTCAAGGGTCTCTCGGTGGCGACGCTGGAGGCTTTGGTGGCGGTGATTGAAGCCCGCGACTCCTGGTTTTCCGGACACTCGCTGCGGGTGGCGCAGCTGGCGGCGTCCCTGGCGATGGAAGCCGGGCGAACCGACGAAGAGATCGAGCGGGTGCGCCAGGCCGGACTGCTACATGACATAGGCATGATTTCCGTCTCCGAGGGACTCCTGTCGAAGCAAGGAGCGCTCACCCCTGCCGAATTCGAGACGATCAAGCGGCACACTATCGTAGGGTCGCAGATCCTGGCGCCCATCCCGCATTTAGCCGGCGTCAGCTCCTTCGTGCGTGGCCACCACGAGCGGTGGGACGGGAAGGGCTATCCGGATCAGCTGTCCGGTGAAGCAATTCCCTGGGGCGCCCGGTTGATTGGGGCTGCGGAGATCTACGACGCCCTCGCGACCGCCCGCCCCTACCGGGAGCAGCTGATGCCCGAGCTCGCGGTCGAGCGCATGCACGAGCTGGTCGGGAGCGTCCTCTCCCCCGACGTCCACCGGGCCCTCGCCGCCGTGGTGGAGCGGGGCAGCGCGCTCGTCTTCGTCGATGATGAGCGAAGCAAGGAGCGCTCACTCTAGGGCCCTGCATCTTGCCGTCACCCTCGCCGTTTCACCTCCCCAACCGCATCACGCGGTTGGCCTCGTCGCCCCGAACCCCACCCGGCCTGCCCTAACCGGTGGCTTGAGAGACTCCGCTAAGTCTCTGGAATAGTGTGGCTTAGACGGGAGGTGCAGAGATCTGCATCTCCCCCAGTGCATTGATCAGCAGCGATGGTACAGCCGTTGCCTTCCTCTCCCGCCGAAGGTGAAGGCGCCTGCGGCCACCCAGAGACTTGCCGGGTTTCCCGTAGCGTCCGCCCCCGACCACACGCCGAACCTGGACTTCCGATGCTTCTTTCTCCCATTACCTGGGGGGCCGTGTGACTGCGGTCCCGATCGCGGAGACCGAGCCCCGCACCGACGCACTCTGGGCTCGCTATCGCACCGCCGGCGACCCGGAGGCGCGGTCCCAGCTGCTGGTGCGTCACCTTGGTCTGGTTCATCACGTCGCCCGGGAAGTGTCCCGCCGGATTCCTTCGGTTGAGCTTGGCGAGCTGGTGAGCGCCGGCGCATTGGGGCTAATGAAGGCGTTGGACAGTTTCGACCTGTCTCGCGGACTGGCATTCAGCACCTACGCGGTGCTTCGGATCCGGGGAGCGATTCTGGATGATCTGCGGAGCCGTGACTCGACGCCGCGCTCGGTGCGCATCAAGCGGAGAAGGATCGACGCCGTTGCCGCCACGCTGGAAGGTCATCTGGGGCGCGCGCCGAACCCAACGGAGCTGGCTGACCGCCTCGGAATCGACCTTGCCACGTTCTGGAAGTGGAGAGATGCCGTGGGGACCTATACTGAAACAGAAACACCCCATCCCGCGCCGGGCCGCCGGTTCTCCCGCGATGCCGAGAATCATGCCGATCCGTCGGTGACGCTGCCGACGCAACGGTTGGTGGAGTCCGAGCATGTCGCCCACCTGCGCAAGCTGATCGGAGGTCTGCCCGAGCAGCAGCGGCGCGTGCTCGCGCTGTACTACTATGAAGAATTGAACCTCCGCCAGGTGGGTGAAGTCCTGCACGTCAGCGAATCGCGGGTCTCCCAGATCCGGAGCCAGGCGTTACGCCGCCTCCGCTCGGAGCTCTCGAGGTCGGCCGTAGAGGGGTAGGCAGGCAAACAGGGCAGTGGAAGCAGAGGGGGGCG